>JAKIUK010000077.1 GCA_021647585.1 Methylococcaceae bacterium | reverse complement strand
AATGGTTGATCAATAGGAGCCGTATGAATTGAGAGGTTCACGTACGGTTCTGAGAGAGCCTAAAGGGGAGGTTCCTTTGGGCTACTCGACTGGGGAGGGCTGGAGAGAAACCAGCCCTTACCCGATTATGTGTATAACTTCACTATACATTCGGTATTTCATATTTTAATTATTATCCGAAAACGTGAATACCGTTTCTATAAACATCCATTATATAGACTGAATACAATTTAATAGGCACGAACGTATTTGATATTAAGCCGCTACCAATCTACGAGGTGAACCGTTCAGATAGTCATTTTATATAATAGTTTCTCACATTCTGATTGATCCATATATTTCGGAACAGGGTAATTGAAATGTGCTTCTTTCAAAGCTGCTTTCGCGATTAAAGGGATGTCTACTTTCTTTAAGGCTTCCAGTTGTTCTGGAATATTAAATTGCTTCAGCATTGTTCGGATATGATTAATAAATTTCTGAGCCAGTTGCTGGTTGGTTTCTTTGTCTGTTTGCAAACCACTCACAATCGCTAATTGAGCGAGACGATCTGTCACTGCATCTTGTGAATAATCCAGAATATAAGGTAGGACGATAGCATTTGCCCGCCCATGTGGTGTCTGATAGTAAGCGCCTAACTGATGAGCGATTGCATGGACATAGCCGACCGCTGTTTTGGTAAACGCCATACCTGCATAGCAAGAAGCCATAGCCATATTCTGGCGTGCTTCACTATCATGACCATTGTTTACGACTTTAGGCAGGTTTGTCATAATGATCCGTGTGGCCGCAATAGCATAACGGTCAGTTTCATTTGTCGAATTGTTCGATATATACGCCTCTATTGCATGTGTTAATGCATCCATTCCTGTTTCTGCTGTGATGGTTTGAGGAAGTCCCGTCATCAGCGTGCCATCGAGTGCAGCCATCATGGGGATTGTTTTAGGATCAATCACAGGTGTTTTCTGATGGGTTACAGGGTCTGAGACAACCGCTGCAAATGTTACTTCAGAGCCTGTACCAGCGGTGGTAGGAATAGCAAAAAAGGGCAGTCCGTACTGGCGGACTTTAAACCACCCAGCCAGTTTGTTAATCGGTTTATGGTTGGTTGCTGAAATACTGATAACCTTTGCAGCATCAAGAGGAGAGCCACCCCCAACAGCCAGAATAGCCTCACAATTATTTTCTTTCAACAGGGATAACCCAGCCTCGACCTGGTCATACGTTGGGTCAGGTTCGACCCCATCATAGATAACATACTCCACGCCATGTTGACTAAGTGATTTTTTAATCTCATCCAAAAGGCCAATTTTGACTAACATGGAATCTGTTACAATCAAAATTATACGTGTCCCCATCTGGGCAATCGCAGAACATAATTCCAGCGATGATCCGGCTCCTGTGAATAAGGTAGGTTTAGGTATCGGTATAATTTTAACCAATATTTTAAAAACGCTCATTAAGAGCTTATAGCCTTTGACTTTAAGTGAAAATAACATTTTTTTATAAACTCCTAAGCAATAATTGTCGGATCGACTTTAAACAATTACTTCATAATCTTTCGCAGTATATTAATCTTCTTGCCATACGGCGCGTAAATCAGTGGTATATCAATCCAGGTAGCCGTTTTCAGGACACCTTTTTTGTGTGAAAAACGCTCAAAGCCGTGAAACCCGTGATAAGCACCAATACCACTCTCACCAACACCGCCAAAAGGAAGGTAAGGATTAGCGGCATGAAAAACGCAATTATTAATGCAGGCATTTCCTGACTGAATGGTATCGATAATCTCCTGCTGAATTGTAGAGCTTTCACTAAACAAATAACAAGCGAGAGGGTGCTGAGGTAGTTTATCTACAATGTCAAAGACTTCACTGAGTGATTCATATTCCAATACAGGCAATACAGGGCCAAATATTTCTTCCGACATGACTTCATCTGTTATATCTACATCATGCATCACTGTCGGGGCAATAAAACGGGACTTGGCATCACTTTGTCCACCAACAAGTACTTTTTTAGGGTCGATTAAGCCACAAATACGCTGAAAATGATTGTCTGCGACAATACGTGCAAAATCCGGACTACGACTGGCATCTTCACTATAAACACTAATAACACGCTCTTTAAGCTTATCCAAAAATGCTTGTTTAACGGATTTATGCACTAATACATAATCAGGTGCAACGCAGGTTTGCCCGGCATTGAGAAATTTACTACTCACAATACGCTTGACAGCAATATCTAGTTTGGCATCTTCATGAACAATACAAGGACTTTTACCGCCTAATTCTAATGTCACTGGTGTCAGATTTTTAGCTGCAGCCGTCATGACAATGGAGCCAACTCGAGGACTGCCAGTAAAGAAAATATGATCAAACTTTTGTTGTAACAGTATCGTTGTTTCTTTAACTTCACCTTCTATATAAGCGATATATTCAGAAGCAAAGGTTTCGCTGATCAATTCTCGAATGACTGCACTGCAAGCCGGTGTCAGTTCAGAGGTTTTAATCACAGCTGTATTGCCCGCTGCAATAGCCGTAATTAATGGTGAAAAAGTCAGCATAACGGGATAGTTATAAGGTGCGATGATCAGGTTAACACCCAATGGGGAATAATAAATACGGCTAGAACCCGGTTGAGTAAGAAGTGATGTCAAAGTCCACTTAGGTTTCATCCATCGCTTCAATTTGCTGATGGATTCTGAAATTTCAAGAAGACAGAAACCGGTTTCGGAGAGGTAGGCTTCAAATTCTGGTTTACCCAAATCTTTTTTTAAGGCAGCATGTAAAGCAGTTTCGTATTTGAGCAATGCAATTTTTAGTTTTTTTAGGTTTTCAATACGGCTTTGATAGCTTTTTGTGGCGCCCGTTTTAAAAAAATCACGTTGTTTAGCAACAAACTCTATTATTTCTTTCTCAGTTGTTGCTGTTTTTTTATTTTGGTTGTTCGCTGTCATAATCTCCAAACCTTTATTGAGAATAATATTATTAGTAGCATTGTTTTTATTAATGAATATTTTATCTTATTACTTATATTACTGTTATTTTTGACTGAAATGAGGGGAAATGCTCACTCCTAATGTAACGGTGTCCGCAATAATGCATAGGGTAACAAATATTGACCCTAGTACAACAATAGGTAGTGTTGACTAATTAACATAATTATCAATCAACTCTAAAAAATGATTTACTTCTATGTTGTTATCACATTTTGTCTGATTTATAGTCTTTTTCAAGGCGATTAAGATAAATCTATTATTTTTAATAGATCGTTGCTCATACTCTTTCCAATGATATCTATCAAGTTCTCTTTCCATAGAAACTCTTTCATCAATTTGACTTAGCTGTTGATAAAAACTTAGTATAAAACGATAACCATTAAACTTATTTGCTTGAATGACTCTTTCTAAAGACGAAATATACCGGCTCTGTTTTAATTTTGGAGTGAGTTCATACTGTATGGGATTTTTGGAACAAAGAAAAACAATTCGATTCCAAAAATATTCAGCATCATATGTGGCATTTAATAATTGTTCCAACAATTTTTCAGTAGCAGGTAATAACTGTTGTTTACCAGTGCCTTTATTAAACGCATGCTCTACCCATCTAGCAGTTCCTTCTGTATACCAACGATTTTTAAACATTGTATATCCATTTTGATAAGCATGAAAAAGTTCATGGGCTGGTGTCAGATTTCCGGCTTTTATTTTTGAAGAAATAAGAATAGACAAAGAGGGTAATTTTCTAACTTTTACTTTTTTATAGTGATATGTAATTAATGCATCTCCCGAGGACCCTTTGGAATTTGAAAAAAGAAAATGAACATCTATAACATCTAATTTATTATAATAGCGCGTATTGTTTGCTGGTTTTGTGAACTGAAATATCTCACTAAACATGCTATTAGCCGCATCCAACTGGATCGCTGTATTTTCGACAATATCAGGTATTCCATTTTTATCCTTGTCAGAAACATCATATAAAGCATGCTTTCCCTTCAGGGTATAAAACAACCTAAAATCATTCAAAATATAGACATGATCCAAGGACTCCCTATCCATTTTCCAACCTGCACGAGCATCTATAATCGAAATAAAAAATAATAACAATATATAAAAGTAACCCCTAAGATATTTTATATCCATAGTTTTAACTCTGTTGCAGAGTACATAACCAACCATTTTGGAGTAATAACCTTATTAAATTACTGGAATAAATAACCATTTAAAACGCATCTGGGCATTAAGTCATTTCATGTGATAGGCAGAATTTTGAGACTGAGGCTTCATGTTGATAATTAAAATTTCTTCCGCTGGTCGAAATGACTGCGAAACCTATAGCTTTAAAAAATACACTGAGTACATTATTTAATCCCATATCTTTTATATATAGAATTTGCTAAATATTTAAAGTTTAACTTTGTCATGCCTTTTACCAGTAATAGATCATTTGGTTCAATAATTGATAAAACTTTTTCCGTACACTGCCGGATGTCTGCAAAATGTCCTTTATGTATACTTTTATTTGTTAGCATACTGAGACTAATATCAATATATTCACCCACTGTGTATAAACAGTCTATATCTGATTCGTTGATGTAACCCCCTATTCTCAAATGTACTTCCTTTGTATATTTATCGCAATTATATTCACCCGAAATGACAGCTATTTTTTTCCCTTTGACATTTATTCTATTAACGTCATTAAGAGATGATTTTAAAGCAACTTCAGTAATACTGAAGTGCTGATCATAAAAAAGAAAATCATTTTTTTCATCCATTTTTATTCGATTGATTTCACCACTGGATTCAAACCACTCCTCCAGCATAGAAAAATCTCTCGCTGCCGTTTCAACATCCAGCCCTAATAAATCAACAGATAATAAAACACCTACACTGGCACCTGGGATGTGTTCTTGTACTTTATTAACCCTATAGGTGACATGTTTACCGTTAATTGATGCCGTAATATTCCAACCTAAATTTTTAAATTCACAATTAACAACATATGAATCCGCTTCACTATGAATACCGTATGTTTTTATATTTATATCATGCCTAAATTGTCTTATTTTACTTACTAAAGCGTCAAAATTTTCGCCATCCCTATTGACAAGACAAAATCCATTGGATTTTAGGCCCATGACACTCTCTGCCTTGTCAGAAACCAACTCATCAAGACCACCATGTGAATTTAAATGGGAGGGATTTACATTGGTTATAATTGCTATATCAGGATTTACAAGCTCAGATCTACTTTTACCTAGACCTTTAGCAGGACAAGAAATTTCTATAACTGTTAATTCCGTTAAGGATTTAATATTTGCTAAACTTAACAGTATCGGTACTTGCATATTTGCACTTGTCTTCTGAAAAAAAGTATCGATTTGTTTGTTTGTCAAAGCAGACAAAAAATATTTAAAACTCGTTTTTCCTTCTGTCCCTGTAATTTGTACTTTTTTAATAGCCTGAGCTTTTCGACTTGACGCTTCGGCTAAACAATACAGAGCCTTTCTGGTATTATTAACTAATAAAAAGGGGATGGTGTTATATTTCTCTATATGATTTTTATCTTTGGTTTCAACAATAATAGAGGACGCCCCTTTTTCAATCATTCTTGGGATATTATTTAGAGTGTTAGGTACTTTTTCTCCCCAGTTCTTAGGGTTTCTAACAATCCATAAACTATCAATAATATTATTATTTATAATGCCATTGGTAATAGATTTTATTTTAAGGTTATCAGTATTACCAACCCAATACCCTTTTGTTACCTCAGCAATTTCTGCAGGTGTCAATAATACTCTGTCTTTCATTATTAATAATTCCAGAAATAATTTTATAATACATTACATATTTCATTTAAAATAGTATTACCAATTAACTCAATATCTCCGAAAGATAAATTACCTCTTAACCGGTAATCCACTGTCTTTTGTATTAACTCTTTAGTAAAAGGACACTTTTCATTTTGTTCAAAAAACATCCAATTCCAAAAGCTCCTGGCATTACTTCCATTAAAAACATTAATTTCAATCCCATGAGTAGCTAAGCCTGCTATTATTTGATTGATTTGATGTTCTGATAAATTTATAAACTCCCACTGTATAGAGTCTGCTGCAGGCCTTACATTTTCCTCAAAAGCAGGAATCCTAATATTTTTACATTTTAAAAGTATATCTACTAATGTCGCATAATTGTTATTTAAAAATTCTACACGCCCCTCAATTTTTTTTAGCTGTGGATTTAAAACTGAAGCCGTCAAATTTGACATTCTAAAATTATAAGCTGGAATTGAATTTGTCATGTCTTTCAATTTAGCAGCATCTTCCTTAGTGCCAAAATGTTTTTCCCAGTTATGTTCATAACATCCTGCATAGAGCATGGCTTTAAAAGCGATATTTTTATCATTAGTTACTAAAACGCCCCCTTCTCCACCATCAATCATTTTATAAGATTGTGTACTGAACGCCCCTGCCAATCCAAATGTTCCTGTCTGTGTTTGACTGTATAACACGCCTAGACTATGGGCAGCATCTTCTAAAAAAATAACATTATATTTATTACATATTTCAATAACTTTCTCTAAATTTGGCACCCTGCCTCTCATATAAGAAAGCATTAATGCTTTTACATTTCCATCGGCAACTTTAGTTTCAAAATCATTTAAATCCATGACGTAATCTTCAGTAACTTCAACAAGTACTGGTAGTGCACCTGCATGTACTATTGAACTGGGTACAGCAATAAATGTAAATGCGGGGACAGCTACCTTATCACCTGGCTTTATACCTGCACATAACAATGCTACAAATAAAGCAGAACTACATGAATTCATGGCTACGGCATACTGAGTTCCGACATATGTTGCAAATTTTTTTTCGAAAATAGAGACTTCACTTTCTTCCGGGGAATTGCAATCATATCTGAATAATCTTTGCTTCCTTAATGTTTCTAAGACACTTGAATTTACTTCATCATTTAACATTTTCATTTTAAATATTTTTTAAGTAACATTTTTGAGTGGTTTTTTCTGTTAGGGAATTTTAATATTTGAAATTACAACTTTATCTTGGATCTGTGTTAGATTGGGGTGAGGCTATTACATCACACAAAACTGCATCTATATCAATTGAAACTGCGTAATAAGCATGTCTAAACTATGCAGATATTGCTTGATAATTGAATATCGTATCCTTACTGTGGTAGCGTCTATGTTCAGTCATTTGTCCATGACCAAACAAATACCGGAGTTGTTAAAAAATTTAGACCATTAAAAGTAGTTTTCTGCTATCCAGACGTTTCCTGTTACAAAAAGCGATACTTTTTTATCAAACCAAAATTATAATCCTTTGGTTTGAGAAATGCAGAATTAGAGCGTTTTCTTGCATCATGGCACTCTATTAGCAAAGTATAACTTACATCTATCCAATAACAAGTTGGTTAATAACTTTTATTAACTTATTTTCATCATAAGCAATTAACTCATCTGTTTTTTCTGCTTTTAATTCCATCACATACAATGCTAATTTCTTTAAGCCCAACAAGATGCTGTCAGAAAGAAGAACATTATTATACCTTTCTAAAGTTGGGGGTGAAATTGGGGAAATGACAGCAGTTGCACCATCTTTAAAGGCCTGAATCACCCTTTTTTCTATCTCTGGTATTTTTTCAACATCATATGTCTCTATTATGAGAACCACATCATTTTTACCTTTAGTATGATTGTTATAACTCAGTGAATCAATATCTACATCCACCGTTGAGGTCCATCTACCAGCAAACAATTGTTTTAAACATGATGCATTTAAAATATTTTGTGATGTATTTTTAACTCCTCTGTTTTGCTGTTCAATAAAATCCATACAGGTTTTTCTTTCATTACTATTTTTTGAAATAAAAACAACACTATCTTTAGCTTTTACAACCATAGACAAGAACTTCCAGTCATCAAATAGTTCTCTATTATTCTTCTCAATAAAACAGATATTTTCATCCAAAAATACATTTTTATAATAATTAGCATCCGTATTATTTTTACATAGAATGTAATTTTTACGTCTATTTATTATTAATGTTTTAATATGATTTAGTGCTGAGGTATCAGAGGAATCAGCTGTTATGAATAGTTTATTGTTTACCAGTTTTAGAGCCAGAGTGTTTTTTTGTAACTTAATACCTTTAATCAGTGTAATAAAGTTTTTTACTTCTATTAAACAACTGTTAAAGCAAGTAAGCGTGGCAATTGAAAATAGATATTCTAAAAGATTATTTTCTTTTTCATCATATTCTTTTTCATTTAAAATATCTAAAACTGTTTTATTGTTGCCGGTTTGATAAACAATTTTATATTTATCTTTCTTTTCTAAATATACTGACCATCCACCCATCCGAATATGTGTTTTAAAACACGTTGTTTGCTGGTGATTATTCACAAATACCAGACCAGTCATTGATCTGGGTGCATACTCCAGTACCTCTTCAGCATACAGACTATGTCCATCCAGTAAAATAGCACTAGAAGTTAACTGTATAGCTAATTTAATAATCCTTTTTTCTATATCTTTACAATATGACCTGCCTTGCAAATTATAAGAAATGAAATCATCACTGATTATTGTAATGTTACTTTTTTCAACAGCACTCCCTCTACTAAACAAATCAGCAGATGAGGTTTCAATTACGGCACAATCAATCTGGGTATTTATAAGCATATCTTTCAAACCAACACGATAAGATTTATTCTCCGCTCCATTAACATATGTTTTTTTTTGCGCATATAAGCCGGTGTTATATCCATTCAAACCTAAAAACTGAGCAACCATATTTGACGTACTCAGACGTTTTTTCTTCCCTAAAATCATAACTACAGGAATAGAAGCTATTTCATTTACTTTAAACTCTGCTCGAGTCATTGCCCAACTAATATTTCTTGGCTTCCCTTCTGTTGGATACATATGCAAATCAACCCCTGGACCTGCATTAATTTCAACAATCCCCCCATAACCTTGTTTCCACGATTTTGATATATCGGTGGTAACAAAATCAACGCCAGCGATATTAAGCATTGATACTTGTGCTGCTTCTATTGCCATAGCAATGTTATCAGGGTGAATAACATCAGTTACATCTACTGTTGTTCCTCCTAACGACTGGTTTGCAGCACCGCGTAATTGAATGTAATGGTATTTCTGTGGAATTGAATCCAAAGTAAGGTTTTGATCCTGTAAAAAACGTTTAATCTCAGCATCGACCTTTATTGCAAACAGTTTTAAACCATCTCGTCGTTGAGATGAATTAGTATAATTAATCAACCCTTCTATTGTCCTAACACCATCTCCAATTATGTAGGCAGGTATCCTTTTAACAGCCCCTACAAGCTGATAATCAATCACCAATAACCTATGGTCGTCACCTGCAATAAACGTTTCAACAACCACGGTACGACTACCCATTTCTTCTTTTGATAATTCATATGCTTTGATCACTGCTTGGTCAGTCAACAAATTTACCGACACAGCTCTCCCTTTATTTCCACTTCTTGGTTTAACAACAACAGGGTAACCAATTTTGTTTGCAGCAATCACCGCTTGCTGACTGGAAGTTGCAACCTTTTGTTGCGGACAAGGTAAACCCTGCATGGTAAAAAAATATGCAGACCTATCTTTATCTCCCGAGATTTGTTTGCCTATAACAGATGTATCCGACAGATACCCGCCAGAAATCAACCGGGAATGCTTGCCACTACCAATATAAACTCTTGATCCACTTTCAAGTTGTGCGGATATATCCAAGTGTTTTGCAGTTAGCAACCGATCAAATACAAATAGATCTCTTAAGCCAAACCGTACAGATGAGGAAAGTCCCAAATAACTCTGTTTAAAATATTCCCTACTTTCTAATAGCAATATTTCTCTTATAAATGCTTCAGCACAAAAAATAACTTCTTTAATTCCTCTACTTTTGCTGATGTCAAAATATATTTCATAATGGCTATCAAGAAGTTTATTTATACCGTAATAATTCCTAAGAATATGTCGTTTCATTCTTAGTATAAAAAATATCACCTCTAAAAAAAGTTCACCCACTGAATTAATCTTCTCAAACTGAGGTCGATGTTCAAATTCCAGATCATTCCCAACTGCATCATAAAAAACAGATTCCGCCTTATTAAGTAAAGATTCTGAAACAAAGTCTATTTTATTATATTCATCATAAACGATAACACGAGCACAAGGTATCAAACCAACAACACTTGGACCTTCATACAAATAGTATTTTTCTACTTCCATGCACTATTCTCTAGATAATTTTCCAGTAACACCAAAAAGCGTTGTATCTCACTATTTTCTTTAGTTTCAAATTGTAAAATTGTTTTTCTTAGGGCATCCAAAATATAAATGTTATTGTCTTTATTATTTTTTTGATCATCCTCTTTCCAATAATATTCTTTCACGTCTCTTTTCTGTGAAGCCGCATTATCCACTCTATCCATATTTTCAAGAAACCGTTTAATAAATACATAACCATAGATCCTTTCATCTTCAATTACTAGTGGATAACCCTTGATAACATCCATTTTAAGAGGCGGTGTTAAAAAAACACCTTTATTACTGTCTAGTAGATAAGCCAATCTTCTCCAAAAATATTTAGCACCATAAGACTGAGACATAACTTCTTCTAATGCTGCACTATTCTCAGGTAATTTTCGACGGGACCCTGTTCCTTCTCTAAATGCATATTCAGCCCAACGAGCTGTTCCTTCTGTATACCATCTATTCTTAAACATGGTATAGCCATTCTGATAAAGGTGAAAAAGCTCATGAACTGATGTCATATTATCTTTATCCAACCGATTTGAAAGCTTCATTGCGATTGATCCCTGGTGAAATTGAGGGAAAAACCCATAATTGAATGCAATTAAGGAATCTCCAGCACTCCCCTTATTTTCCAAAGTCAAAATATGCACATCAATAAATTTTGCTTTGTCTTTATATCGAGGACTTTGCAAAGGGTGCCTAAAACCAAACACATCCGTATAAAGTTGAGCTGCGACAATTAATCTATAAGCAATGTTTTCAACGTAGTCTGGAACCCCATTTAGATTAAGGTCGAATCGATTACTCTCGGGAAGTTGGTTTTTTCCATTTAAGGTATAAAAGATACGAAATTTATTTTTAATAAATACATGATCTAAATTTTCTCGTTCTGTTTTCCAGTTGGCCTCTAATGAAAACGAGCAAACTATTAAGCTAACAAATATTAATAACAGCTTCACTTGCCCCCTCCTTTTAAACAAATACACTTTATTTAGAATTATTCTTTTAGGCATGAATTAACGTCAGCGTGAATCACAATGTTTTTCTCTTTTAATTTTGTATATGCAGGTCTATATGCATTTTTAGCTGCTGCTATAAACCATTTATCTGCCGTATTATTTTCAAATTGGCCCAGTTTTTCGTTTTCAAAAACAAGTCCTAATTGATACTGTGCCATATCTAATCCTTTTGAAGCCGCCCTTTTTAATAACTCTAATATCAGCTCAGGCTCTCTTTTATCTAAAGCATATAATAATGCTAACTCACACTCTGAACTTGCCAAACCTTTTTCAACAGCTTTTTCATGCCATTCAATGGCTTGATTTATATTACCTGATATACGGTAATGACCACCCATTTTATACATCGCATACACTATTCCTCTGTTAGCAAGTAAATTCCAGGTAGAAATTTCGTCATCAAAATCAATGCTCTCATTTTTTACTGGTTTTATATTTTGCCAACTGATTTTATCCTGAATAATTTCTTCGACTTCTTCAATAGTTGCACGGGATGAAGGGTTCTTATCCATCATTCTTGTTATTAAATAATGCATCTTTTCTGAAAGCTCAGGAGTCTGCTCTAATGCAAAATAACAATGGGAATATACTTTTTGTGCTAATGAATAGCGTTTACGCAAATTAAAAATAGGTTTTCGCATCAGCATATAATATAAAGTTGCCCCCAAAGAATAAATTTCCGATGCAAAACAACGTTTTCCAGCATACATTTCAGGTGCTAAATAGAGTGGATTCCCTTTAATATGAATCGTATCCACACAATCGCCTTCCTCTGCCAATCCCCAATCAGAAAGAAAATAATTTCCCTTTTTATCAAGCAGTATATTTGCAGGTTTGATATCTAGATGAAGAATATTTTTTTCTTGAGTAAACTTTAAAACATTTAGCATATCAAGCAGCATTTTTATTGCATCACTCTCATTAGCTGGCCCATTCTTTTCAATGCGGCTCTTTAAGTTCCCTCCCGATAAATAATCAAATACAAAGTGAATACTATCTCCGTACCAGAACATATCCTGCAGGCCTAAGCGATTACTTGATTTATATGCATTTAATTGGATGAGTATTCGCGCCTCTTTTTCAATAAGATTGATATATCTAGATTGTTTTATCTTTTTTACTGCATAACAAACACCTGTTTCTCCTAGTCTTTTTGCTTTATAAACATTGCCATAACCACTAGACGCTAACATTTCAACAATTTTGTAATTACCCAATACAGGAAGGTATTCTTCATTATGTTCTAAAAAGGAAGAAAACTCAGTCATCGAAAGTCGAGCAAAAAAACAGGCTGCATGCTGTACCGAATCCACTCTCACCCACTGACGTGTTAGCTTAAACCGGAAACTATTAATACTTTTTTGCGGATACTTATGTGCATAAGTTGATTCAGGAGTATGTAAGGTATGCATCAACCCTTTGGCAGATTTAAGCATATACTCCATAATAAAATTCGCTCTATCCTCTTCTCCAAGATATTTGGCTAAATTATAGGCTGCAATAACCCCCTCATTTCGCGATGCATCATGATAAACATGGTCACCATAGTTATAAAAAAATCCACCAACATAATCGGGTGCAATCGCATTTTCTTCGGTGTACATATGATCAAACATTGCCTGGGTATCATTAAAAACAAAATCGATATAACTTTGTTTTTTAAATCCATCAACTTTTGCCCACTCTTCAATTGCTTGCATTAACCATGCATCCGCTGGCAAAGCATCAAATAAGTAATCATATTTAACGGGTCGTATATCAACCAAAAAATCCAGCGCTTTAAGACTTCTCTGATAAATTTCACTTTTAAGTTGAGGGTCAATATTTTTAATATATTGATAATAAAGCGCCAAACCTAACAACGCTTCTCCTGGATAGTAAAAAGAAAATAATTCTTTCTTTACCTCATCAGGCGGATTGATGATCGGTTGACCATCGTAAAATCTGGGGTGTATATAATACCCTAGCATTTCTCCTTCATCATCGACTCGTGAAAGTATATGCCTTGTTAAACCATCAAGTTGCTTACGATAACATTCATCTCCTGTATGAATATAGTGATGCATCATGGCAACCAAACCAATCCCTGCCCCCCCGAGTTTTGACTTTTTATTAAAAAAAGGATAACAAGCATATTGGCCTTCATGCTTATGTTCTTTGAATGTTGTCAGGAAAAAATCTATCGACTTTTTTGCCGCATCCAGATAAGTTAATTTTTCAGTCAGTTCATACCCACGTAGCAAAGAAACCGTTCCACCACTATGTCTAAGAATATTATTGTAGAGTGGATCAGTCATTTTGGGATGATCAAGATCTACTTTGGTATCGTTCGTTCCATCGTAAAAATAAAGAAAGCTACCGTCTTCATTCATATTTTCAACTAGCCAATCAATACTTTTAATCATGCTTTCATACATGATATTTCGATTGAATGTCTCTGGTATTGGATAGCCACGGTATAGCGGTATTGTTTTATCTTGATAAGAGATATAAGCCATACTCTCTACAAAGGTATACTCTATTGGCTCTCTGCGCATGAGATGTACACGTTCAGAAATCTTATTTGTGTGTTTAGCAATTCCTGTTTTCTTGGACAAATAATTCAATAATTGATTTACACTCATAATGCTTTGGGTAATCGCATCAGTAGGCATAAAAAAACGAGTGACACCTTGGTATTTGTATTTTAATCCATTGACTCCCGCTTCGAATCTATTGATTGATACTCTTAGAGTGGTGAGATTTCTAATAGAACATGGGGATTCTTTTATTACCATCTCGAACATAATTCGACACTGCTTACAGTCATGGACTGCAAATTCTGCTAAGCGTGAATTATCTCTTAACTTTAAAACAATACGTTGCAGTGTATCTTCTAAACTACGTTTTCGAGATCCCCAGCGCAATGGTTTTCTACATTCCTGAAATAGTGTAATATAAATTTGCGATATTTCTGGATCATACAAGTGCCCTATTGTTTCGGTAGCTTCTACAGCATTACCTGTTAACAACCCTACTCGAATAGCATCTAACAGCTCATCTAAATCTTCTAAATGATCATTACCCATTTTACTTATTTCATTCATACAAACCATCTATTTACTCTGCCCAATAATTTATATGTCTATTTGTTAGTTATTAGATTTTAGACCATCATCAGTATTACCAAAAAACTTAATTTCCCCTTTTTCCAAAACTAATAGTTTGTCACATAGACCCTTTACTTTTCTTACATGTCTAGTTGCAATGATAAAAGTACTTTCTCTACTTATTTCAGCAATTTTTTCTTTGCATTTTTTAGCAAAGACTTCATTCCCAACATGGGTTAAACCATCAACAATAAAGATGTCATACCGACAATGCACAATAAAAGAATACATAATTCTATTTTTTATCTCAGAGGTGTAATATTTCCATGGTTTTTCAAGCAGTTTAATATCCAGTTCTGCAAAACTCATCATCTCTCCAACCTTTTCATTTACACTGCGCTTTGATATCCCCATAAAAGCAGCCTTAAGATAAAGATTATCCCAACCGTTTAAATACCCACTCAACCCAACTCTCAATTCATCTAACAACAAAGTACATCTTCCATTTACATGACTAATACCAAAGTCCCCTTGCAACCTATTCGTTATTATTTTTAACAAAATACTCTTTCCTGATTCCCTATCACCAATAATTGCTAATGAGTCGCCTTTTTGAATCTGTAAAGAAATATTTTTCAAGACCCAAAATTCATCAGTATCTAAATAGGGGGTTTCTTGACTAAAATCAGTTTGTAAACTTTTTATGATATTTTTTGTATATTTTTTCTTTACATCTTCATCTTTATAAAACTTCTTATAGATACTGTTTAACTCTATAACATTTCCATTCATATTACATAATTGACCTGATTTTAGTTTCACCATAATGAATCATTTTGCATGCAACACAAAAAAATATCATGGAATATAATACCGTTATACCAAAAACAGTAATATCTACATATTCAATCCCAAAATAAAATAACCCTCGAGTACTATCAACAAAAGTATTAAATGGATTAAATTTATTTATCGTACCCAGTACACCCGTCTTAGGAAAAGGAAAAATGACAGAACTCACAAAAAACACATAAACCAAAACCATATCCATTCCCTTACCAAAATCTTTGTACAACAGGTTTTTAAATGCAATGAATACGCCTATTGAGAATGAAAATAGAGTGATGATTATAAAAAACAAAGGCAAAAATAACCAACCCGGTTTAACTTCTACACCATAATAAAAAACTACAGCGCTGACTATAACTAATCTAAAAATCAGGTGAAAAAAAGTCATTGCATTTTTTGAAAAAATTAAAACCACCAATGGTACTGCATAGTTTTTAATAGCCGTTCTTTCACTCTTCAATACATTTATTGTAGTCTTTATAAACTGTGCAATATATCTATAAATTGTGATACCAATAACAATAAACATAACAAATGGCATGTCAGATGATCTACTTATAACGCCTAGTGACGCAAGGCCTATAAATACTGTTAGAGGAACTAAAGGTGGAAAAACCACCCAAAACAAACCTAATTTCGTATCTGCTCTTGCTATTGCAATATCTCTTTTGATAAAGGTAATAATATGCTCAAAATTATCTACTATCTGCCGGTAGAGTAGATACATTATTTTTAAATACAATATCATTTTCTTTTCAACTCAACATTAATCTCATAAATATTTTTTTAAGCTAGACAGAACTATTTTAATAGAATTATGATTCGCGTTATTAATTTCCTGGTTTTTGTAAAATAAATTTTCTACCCAAAATATTTTCAATGACACTTGTTCACTAATATACTGAATTTACTGATTCAGTTTAAATATATTTGCATTATAAATTTAGTTTTGATATTGCCTATTTAATAAAAGCAAGTTTTCCCCATACATTCTTTTCACTCATAAAAAAAGGCACCCGAAGGTGCCTTTTTATTACTTAATTACAAAGATTGAATTTACTCAAGACCATCATCAATTCCACCATTACTCAATAAATTTTCAAGCATTGTTTGTGGATCCGTAGTGACAGCAATATTAGTTAAATCTATGGTTTGTACTTGATTACCATCGCCATCTGTAATTGACACTTGTAGATGTTGACCATCACCTTCGGAATCATCAACTGCTAACCCTTCAATTTCATGCGATCCATCAGATAATAGGTCCGACAAATCTAACACATCGCTTGGAGTTGCATTTGGATTTTCGAAATCACCTTCAAAGTCAGTAACTTCATCATGTGCAGGCTCATCTGGGGTACCAATATCATCACCATCCCAGACAAAAATATCATCACCATCACCTCCGGTTAAGATGTCATTACCGCCACCTCCATCAATGATATCATCACCTTTTTCACCATCAATCTGGTCATTTCCAACACCTCCATCAATTTCATCGTCTCCTTTTCCACCATCGATAGTATCATCTCCAGAGCCTCCATAAATTTCGTCATCTCCTTTTCCACCATCGATAATATCATCTCCGGCGCCCCCATCTAAGATGTCATCCCCTGCATTACCCTTAAGAATATCATCTCCAGCTTCGCCATCTAAAATATCATCTCCTTTCCCACCTCTGATAACATCATCTCCATCTCCTCCATCCAGGAAGTCATTTCCTTTTCCACCGAAAAGAACGTCATCTCCAGCTCCAGCAAAAAAGACATCACCATCATCGCCTCCATGAAAATATTGTCCTTCTTCTTTATCTTCATCACTGTCGGAATCAGAATCACTGTCAGAATCTGAATCACTGTCAGAATCTGAATCACTGTCGGAGTCTGAATCGCTATCTGAATCGGAGTCACTGTCAGAATCCGAGTCGCTATCTGAATCTGAATCACTGTCAGAGTCTGAATCGCTATCTGAATCTGAATCGCTGTCAGAGTCCGAGTCACTGTCAGAATCTGAATCACTGTCAGAGTCTGTATCAGTGTCTGTATCAGTATCAGTATCGGTGTCCGTATCTGAATCGGAGTCACTGTCAGAATTCGAGTCGCTATCTGAATCGGAGTCACTATCAGAATCTGAATCACTGTCGGAGTCTGAATCGCTATCTGAAT
>JAKIUK010000009.1 GCA_021647585.1 Methylococcaceae bacterium | reverse complement strand
AGCAAATGGCGATGTGGTCGCACTTCTGGAAAATTACCCTTCGTTTAATCGAACTTTAGACCAATCAGCAGATGAAATCACAGCAGGGTGTAATGTGCCATTTAGTGCTGCCTGGCCCAAAGCACAGAGGTGTACTTCAGGCGGTATAGATGCCTTTGAAAAACGAGATCTTTCGGGCATGCTGGCTTCTGTAGTGATGGAATACAGTGCTGTGACACCGGGCGGTCCAAAATTCACCCAGTTTTATGGATATGGAAATGAGGGGAATCGAGTAGCTGCACTTGATTTGACGGGTAGAGGAAAAACGGAAGCCTCTCCAGGGCTTTGTGCGGTTTGCCACGGAGGAAGTCCAGGCGGAATTGATGCGACAGGCCAATTTGCCCCCCCTAATTTAGCTTACGCAGGCGCTCAGGATGGTAATTTTGGTGCCGGTTTTTTACCCTTTGATCCAGACCTGTATGAATTTCATGATCCGAGTGGCGTAGGTGCAACCATCGGATCAGGTGTCTATAGCCGTGCGAATCAGGAGGCTTATTTTAAAGCGCTCAATCGATTGGTTTTAACCACTGACCCTACCCCGGCGACAAGAGAGCTGGTCGAGGGCTGGTATGGTGGTGCCGGTTTACCAGGATCTTTTGACGGTCATTTTGTACCCACTGGATGGACGTTTACCCCTGAAGATACCACATTTTATAAGACGGTTATCGCGCCTTACTGTCGAGCCTGTCATATTCAAAGGGCATTTCCTGAAAGCACGGGTAATGTCAATGCGCACATATCTCAGATGGATTTAAATGATTATAATGATCTGGAGGGTTTATTTAATCAGGTAGGCACCACAGTTTTTTCCCGCACCACTATGCCGCTTGCCTTGGTAACTTATAACAAATTCTGGAGTGATACTGCCGCCGTCACAAACTTGATAGACTATCTGTCTCTATCAATATTTCCTGAGATGATACCGGTAGTAGATGATGGGCTGGGTAATTTAGTGGCTGTGTTGCCGGGGAAACCCATCGCCACCCCCGGTTCCTATGTTGATCAAGTTGTCGGTAACCCCTTGCAACTCGATGGAACGGGGAGCTTGTCTGCAGCCCATTACGACTGGTCGGTTATACCTTCTAACGGTGTATCACTGATAAACCCATTATCCGCTAAACCGACTTTGGTGGCCAGTCAACCGGGTATATATACCGTGACTTTAACTGTTTCTAACGATGAAACAACAGATAACCTGGGAAAAGTACGACCTGCCGATGTTTCAATTCCCGTATCAACAACAATCAATGTCGTAGGCTCACCCTTTCTACATGTGACCTTCGATGCTTCGATAAAAAACTCAGCGAATAATGCTCGATGCTTGAATTGCCATTCATCACCTGACGTTGCGGGATCAGAAGACTTTAATTTTTTCGATGAAATGTTGAAGGTGTCTGAGCTTGGGCGATATTCTTTTGTGCAAGGCAATTTTATTTCAAGGTTGCTGTATAAATCAGCGGGCTTGTTGACGGATAATGTGGTGAAAGATGGTGTACATACGGGTAGCAAGATCATTCCTGAGAAGGGTGAATATTTTACTCTGTTAAAAAACTGGATTGAGGACGGGGAATGCCAAAACGAGACTCATTGTGAAAGAATTAGTGTAAGCAATGAAAATACGGCACTTAAAATTGATCCGCTTTCACCCTTTATGGATAAATCCTTATCTGTTTCATTAGCAGGGGGATTACCAGACCCATCGCATGGTACTTTGTCTTTAACACAAGATCATCAACTGTTATACACGCCTGCCCCCGGTTTTACCGGTTTGGATCACTATCACTATTTAATCACCGATTTACAAACGGGATTGACTGGACTGGTCACGGATAAAATCTATGTCTTTCCAGACTTAGGAATTATTCCTGGCGATTTTAATCAAACTTTTTCCAGTCAGTTTTTGACCTTTATTCCAGCAATCAACTCGTCTTTTGAATATGAAAAAGTCAATACGGATGGGGATGCCATGCCAAATTACATGGACGACTTTCCGAATAATCCATTGATTAGCCGTGATCATGATAGCGATGGACTCGCGGATGCATTTAATACAAACATCTCAAACGAACAAGCATTATCATCTGGTATAACCATAGACTGGGATGATGATAATGACGGGGTGCCGGATGTGAATGATGATTACCCCCTGGATTCAACGCGTAGTGTATATAATGATAGCGACAGAGATAGTGTTGATGATGCCATTGACCCCTTCCCCTTTGATATGCGGGGCACCCAGTTTGAAGATTTTGAAACAGGAACCTTCGGCGCAAGATCCTGGACAAGCAGTGGCACGGCTTCGTGGAATATCGTGTCACAAACGTATATCCCTCCTTTTTCACCGTTAATAGGTAACTATTTAGTTAAAACACCCAGGCTGAATAATAATGAGAGTGCTGGATTAACGATTAACCTGACTGTCGTCGGAGGCCATGTCAGTTTTTGGTATTTTTTAAGTTCTGAGAGTTGTTGTGACGAGCTCATCTTTAGTATTGATGGTGTTCCCCAATCTTATTTAGCGCAGACCAATGATTGGGCGAAAGCCAGTTTTCCTGTGACTGCAGGGAATCATATGTTTGATTGGACTTATAGTAAAGATGGCTCTAAATCTGAAGGATATGATACTGCCTGGGTTGATGCTATCGAATTCTCAGGTCCTTTGGATAGTGATGCTGATGGAGCCAGCGATGCCCTGGACAACTGTCCCATGATTAGCAATACCGCTCAAAGAGATAGTGATGCCGATGGCCTGGGTGACGCATGTGATCTGAGTGATTCTGATGGTGATGGTATCACAGATGCTGATGAAGTGGCCCAGGGGACAGATCCGACAAAGAGCGATACAGATGGTGATGGGGTTAATGATGGTATTGATGCCTTTTCATTAGATCCTGCCGCGAGTATCGATAGTGATGGGGATGGTCACCCTGACGCACTTGTTCCATGGGTAGCTTCCACTTCACGCCCCCCGTTGACGGTTGACTTACAGCCTTTCAATTCAAGAGCTGGGTTAGACATTGATGGCGATGGTGTGGGGGATAATGTAATATATACGATAGCTGGGACAGGGGGATTTGGCTTTAGTGGTGATGGAGGGCTGGCGATAGACGCAAAATTTAGTGGGGTTGATGGACTTGCTGCAGACGCATCGGGAAACCTGTTCCTAGCAGATTCTGGTAATCACAGAATTCGCAGGATTGATGTGACGACGGGCATTATTGCGACGGTTGCCGGGACGGGGGTAGGTGGTTATAGTGGTGATGGAGGGCTAGCAACAGCCGCCGAAATTAATAATCCATCTGAACTTGCTTTTGATGCTACAGGTAACCTGTTTATAGCGGACACATTTAATGCTCGAATTCGTCGAATAGATGCGACTACAGGGATTATCACAACTGTTGCAGGGACGGGAGTATCTGGATTTAGTGGTGATGGAGGGCAGTCAACAGCAGCACTTCTATCTTATCCCAATGGTGTAGCTGTAGATGCTACAGGCAACCTCTTTATAGCGGATAGTAGAAATAACAGAATTCGCCGGATTGATGCGACGACGGGTATTATCACGACGGTCGCCGGGGCGAGTGTCTACGGTGATTTCAGAGGTGACGGAGGGCTGGCGACGGTAGCACAGCTAGATTTCCCCACTGGAGTTGCTATTGATGCGTCAGGTAACCTTTTTATAGAAGATAGTAATAATGGTCGGGTTCGTCGGGTCGATGCAACTACAGGCATTATTACGACGGTAGCGGGGACAGGGATAAGGGGGTTTAGTGGTGATGGAGGGTTGGCGACAAGTGCAGAAATAAACTTACTATCTGGTCTAGCTGTTGACGCGTCAGGCAACCTTTTTATTGCGGAAGACAGTCGAATTCGCAGGGTTGACGTAACTACGGGAATTATTAATACGGTTGTCGGGACAGGAATATATGGTTTTAGTGGTGATGGAAGACAGTCAATAGCTGCAGAACTAAGTAATGTAATCTCACTTGATGTTGGTGCATCAGGTAACCTCTTTATAGCTGATAGCGGTAATTTACGAATTCGACAAGTAACCTTTGCTAATCCTGAAGATGCTTTTCCAAACGATCCAACTGCCAGTATTGATACAGACGGAGACGGCTTCCCCGATAGTTTTAATGCCAATGCAACGGCTGCGCAAATTGCGGCATCCGGTTTAATTGTTGACGCATTTCCAAACGATCCGTTAGCGGCTTTTGATGCAAATCATGACGGTGTGTCTGATTATATTGTTTTGGGTCAAGGGGGCGTATCGGTATTGCCGCAAATACCAAGCAGACTAGGGTTTATTGCATCTACGTATTTAGCGAGTAAACTTGATGGTATAGTCATCCTGCCGGTCACGCGAATAGGTCGAATGACGGGTACTAGCTCAGTACAATGCCAGACAGTCGATGATACTGCTTTGGCAGGTATGGATTATGTTGCACTTAATAACAGTAACGGCTGGTTAAACTGGACTGATGGCGATAGTAGTATCAAATATTGCTCAATCTCTTTGATAGGCAATACAATCGCCCAAGGCAGGGATAGATTTACCGTAAACCTCATTACCCCCTCCAGTGGCAGTATTGTGGGTGCAATCTCTACCGCAGAAATCCTGTTAACCCATCCAAAACATGATGACTTTGGTGGCGATGGCAAAGCCGATATTTTAATCCGAAATACGGGTGGCTTTCTTTCCATGTACGAAATGGACGGCGCAGCGCGCAGTTTGAGTGCTGTAGGTAGCCTACCCATCGACTGGAAGGTCGTTGGTATCGGTGATTTTGGAGGTGATAGTAAAGCGGATATATTGATACGCAATTCTAGTGGTTTTCTCGCCATGTATCAAATGAATGGTGCGATTAGAACATTGTTTCCAATTGGCGGTCTTCCTGTTGACTGGAATATTGAGCAAGTGAGTGACTTTAATGGCGATGGAAAAGCCGACATATTGATCCGCAATGGCAGAGGATTTTTATCCCTGTACCAAATGAATGGTGCCAATCGAACATTGCTTGCTATAGGCGGTCTTCCTATTGATTGGAATGTCGAGCAAGTGGGAGATTTTAATGGTGATGGAAAAGCTGATATATTGATCCGCAATGGCAGAGGCTTTTTAGCCATGTACCAAATGAATGGTGCCAATCGAACATTGTTCCCAATTGGCGGTCTTCCCCTTGACTGGAATGTCGAGCAAGTGGGTGACTTTAATGGCGATGGAAAAGCCGACATATTGATCCGCAATTCTAGGGGTTTTCTCGCCATGTACCAGATGGAGGGTGCCAGCCGAACATTGCTCCCAATAGGCGGCCTTCCTCTGGATTGGAGCATAGCGCAAGTGAGTGACTTTGATGGTGATGGCAAAGCAGATATTTTGATCAGGAAATCCAATGGTTTCCTCGCGATGTATCAGATGAATGGCGCTATTAGAACATTGAATTCAGTAGGTGGATTACCAACAACTTGGACTATTCAACCTATTGAACAGCCTTGGCTATAAAGGTGTGGTCTGGTATATTTACTACAATTGTATTTTTATAGGGTTAAAAATTGATATGAAGCACAGTCATCCGAGATTGTATGCCTAATAAAATAGAGCATATAGGAAGGTATGAGATCGTCTCTGAATTGGGTAGAGGCTCAATGGGTATCGTTTATAAGGGATATGATCCGGGTATTGATCGTTACGTAGCCATCAAGACATTGGCGCTCAATGTCTTGGGTGTCGATTCAAATGAGCTTGAGGATCGCTTCAAGATTGAGGCGAAGGCCGCGGGGCGGCTTACCCATCCAAATATTATAAGTATCTACGAGTTCGGTGAGGATACAGACCGAGCATTTATTGCTATGGAGTTTGTTGAGGGCTATTCGCTAGCAGAACTGGAAGAGCGGGGTGAGTTGCTAGAGATTAATCAAATTCTACAGATTATGCAGAAGGTGCTGTTTGCGCTTCAGTATGCACATGGAAAGGGGATCGTACATCGGGACATTAAGCCGTCTAACATCATGTATACCTCTGACGGTGATGTCAAGATTGCCGATTTTGGGATTGCGCGCCTGGAGTCTTCAACCCAAACGCAATTAGGTACCATAATAGGTACACCTGGATACATGTCCCCTGAACAGATTATGGGGCAGCGCGTTGATCATCATTCTGACATATTCTCAGCAGGTATTCTGTTATACGAACTACTTACCGGCGAACGTGCATTTGTAGGTACTAGCATTACTTCAACTAGCTATAAGGTTGTCCACACCGAGTTGCCTCCGGCTTCGAAGCTAATTCCAACTTTACCTTATGCTATCGATGCAGTGCTGTCCAGAGCACTTGCCAAGCAACCCAACAATCGATTTCAGTCCGCCAGGGAATTTGCAGATGCGCTGATAAATATCAATGCGGGATCTATACCAACGGGTGCAAATCATGCCACCTTAACGCCGGTGGAAAAAGAGACGGCTATTCGGCCTGAAAAGGTATCGGATAAGCTTCCAATAACATTGGCAACAGATTTTTCTGAAGATCAAGCTGCTACAAAGATTGGGATGATACCTCAGCGGCAGCAGGTAGATATAGTGCCTCGCCCGGCAGTAAATGATACTCAGAAAGACAGTGCAGACAAAGTCGCTACTTCTGGCTTTCTGAAAATTACTGTCATTAGCTTGGCGCTTTTCGTTTCAGTCGGAATATTGTTGGTCATTTTGAAGTTAACTTTCATTGACACGCCTGCTGAGTTCGACGAGATGCCTCTACAAAATTCGTCAGGGGGTGTTCAGCAACATCAACCAGGAAGTTCCTTTACCGACTGTGAATCGTGTCCTAAGATGGTAGTCATTGCTGCGGGTAGTTTTCTGCAAGGTTCGCCTAAAACCGAAGTCGGCCGTGAACAGAACGAAGGGCCGCAACACAATGTCATTCTCTCTTATCCACTGGCAGTTGGTGTGAATGAGGTTACGCGTGGTCAGTATTCTAAGTTCGTTTTCGATACAGGCTACAAGGCCAATGGCTGCTGGGTTTACGGTGATGACTGGAAAAAAAGGCCAGACCATAACTGGCGTACACCCGGGTTCACTCAGGGTGAAAAACATCCTGTAACTTGCGTGTCATGGGACGATGCAACAGCCTACACAAAATGGTTGACAGAAAAAACTGGCATGAATTATCGTTTGTTAAGTGAGTCCGAGTGGGAGTACGTGGCTCGCGGGGGAACAACAACTGCTCGCCAGTCGGATAACTCTTCAAACTCCATATGTCAGTTTGCTAATGTAGCGGATGAAAGTAGCGTTGTGAACTATCCTGGGTGGAAAGTACATAACTGCAATGATCAATTTATCCACACTGCACCTGTGGCTAAATTTGAAGCCAATTTGTTCGGTCTTTATGATACTTTGGGCAATGTGTTCGAATGGGTTGAAGATTGTTGGAACAAAAATTATATCGGATCACCGGCAGATGGGTCAGCCAGGGAAGATGGAGAATGCGACGAGCGAGTAATGCGAGGTGGCTCTTGGTACAGCAGACCAGAGTATGTTCGTTCCGCATATCGTAATCGATTTTCTCCGACCCATCGCAGCAGCAGTTTTGGGTTTCGTGTTGCAAGAGAATTGGAAGATGGTTGAATTTTGTTTCAACCTAGTGTTACTACAAGTTTGAATTGAAAGGTAATGATTTTTAATACATATAGTATGTCATCTCAACCAGCGGGAGAGATCTTGCTCTTGTGAGGCTTAATATTTCTCGTATTCGCTCGAAATGACATTTTTTATTTATCAAAGCAAAGATGTTGCAGTACTCGTCTGACCTGAAGTATAAAGTGCCGGTTTTCGCATGTTGTGAATAGCCGCTTTACTGGAGTTAAAAACAAATGAACATACAAACCGTTAAATTGATGGCTTTTGCCCTGGCTTTTTTATTGTGCCTCGGTGGTTGTGTTAGTCAGCAGCCAAGTATAACGCACACACATATCGGGCATGTAATGACCGGTTGGGCAAACACACCAGACAAGCGGGGACTTTTTGTTACAGCAGAAAAAGCGGCAAAAGATGCTCAACAGGCTGCTGTTAGTGCAACCGGCAAAGATAACAGCCTTGTTAGTATAAAAATTGACGTTGCTCGTGTGATCGTGGGAACCAATTCAGATAGTACTAAAAATGACAGTAATAAGACAGATTTGAAATATGGTGTCTATAACGCATTAAACGGCACAGTGAACCATGTCACTTATGCTGCCACTTCGCCTGATGCCAGTGAAAATATCAAGAACTCGATTAAAACCTTCAGTACTCATGCACAGGTTGTGCTGAACAGGTGTGATCTAATTCAGGCTCTGGGTGAGGAGATACTGATTACCTCCTCCATAGATGAGGCAAAGCTGTTGGTCGGCGAGCTGGTAAAATTAACAGATGCCAACGTAAACGGAGAAGACATTGATGGAGATAGTGTGATAGGAACAATTCCGGCCGAATACGGTTTGAAGCAGCTTCGTACGCAGTTGCAGGCGATGATAGACCGTGAAATTCCTCCATACAGAACGGTGGATACCTGGTACCTTTTTCACCTGGTCAGGTTACCCAATGGTGATTGGACATTCCGTAGCTCGTCAGACGGGGACAATAATGATTACACGTATTATTAATAGATTGATGAAGGGTATCTTGCAACGCACCGACAATTCTAGCTATTTAAATTTCACACTATCGCATGATAAATTGCTGCTTGTGTTTCTTGTATTATTTGTATTTGCTCCCACAACTTTGTTTGCCGCATGTGTTGGGGCGGTTGGCGAGAATGCCGTGAATTCCTGCCGGCAAGAGCTTGGCACTAATCCATACAACCTAGAGGCTCGTCTAGCGCTGGCCACAACTTTGGACAAACTCGGCCGCAAGGCAGAAGCGATAAAAGTACTTAACCAGGGGATGCCGTTGTTCCAAGACGATGCTGTAAGCAAGAGCACACTGGAAGAGAAACGCTGGGTCATACAACAGCAACGGGGCAAACGTTCTACTAGTAACGCAGCAGTGCGAGTTAAAATTATCAAATGCACAAAGCTTAAAGGAAAAACTGCACTCAAGGCATGCGATGAAGGCCTTTTAAGGCAACCTGAAAATACGGATTTGTTGGTTGGCCGTGGAAAGGCATTGCTTGATCTTGCGCCTCCGAAGGTAATCGATGCAATCTATTCGTATAAGAAAGCATTATCGATTGCGCCATCAAATCAGGATATTAAACGCAAGCTGGAATATGCGGAAAACATCAGGCAGATAAGTGTTTCTGCTTGTATGAAAAAAAGTGGCAAGGCCGCCCTCTCTGCCTGTAATAGAGCTCTGTTGAAAGGTGCTATTGATGAAGCATCCATACAAGCCCGACGTGGTAAGTTGCTGGCTGCTATAAATTCTGATAAAAAGGCCAGTGTTGCAAAACGACTTAAAACAAATAACAAGCCTGTTAAGCAGGCTAATAGTCAAATAATTACGGTTAAGCAAAATTCATCACGGCCACTTTCTTCATCACCCAGCTCTCAAATAACAAATGCTCCTCCTGTTGTTGCACGTACTTTCAGCAATGCCCCACTTTTATCTGGTATCACATACTAAGAGGCTGTCCGAGAATAGAAAAACCTACTGCGGAAAAGCTATTTTGGCCAGGTTCTCCGTTCATTTTCGTTAAATAACCCATTATTCGCCTCAAATGAACGAAAAACCCGACTCAAAATACCTTTCACACGTTACGGTTTCTATTCTTGGACAGCCTCCTAGTCTATTAATTAATGCCTGAAGGAAATTAATTTTGCTATGCAATCCCACGCTGACTGTATGTACTAAATAAATTGGCTTGGTGGATTGTATTTGTGACTAGCAACATTATCAACTTTTTGACCAGAAACTAAATCGGTATTATAATATTTTTAGTCGTTTTGTTCATGTAAAAATAAAAAACATTTCTTATATTTCAATTGGATATATTGCTTTTAAGCTTTGACTAAATAGTAATAGGTTATCGAACTGAAGAAATTTTATAAATGCAGGTTATTCGTTAGGATATACTTGTATTCAATCTTTCTTCATAGAGACTGATTACTTCACAGGGTTTACCAGTAGCAAAGACAGTTCCTTCATCTATCAGGATGGCTCTGTCACATAATCGCGCAATCTGATGATGGGAATGAGTGACTAATACGACCGTTTGTTGGGACTGAATTTTCCCTATCATGGTGCGTTCTGCTTTTTCTTTGAAATGTTTGTCACCAACGCTTAGTACTTCATCCACTAGTAACACATCAGGACTGATGATGTTAGTGATAGAAAACCCCAGGCGTGTGCGCATGCCAGTCGAGTATGTTCTCACCGGTTCAAAGAAGAAATCCCCTAACTCTGAGTATTCTTGTATTTCATTTAGTCGTGCCATGACTTTACGACGGGAGTGGCCTTGTAACATGCCACCAAGAATGGCGTTATCCCTACCACTGAGATTAGAATCAAACCCCGCTTGTAGAGCAAGTAAGGAAACTGACACGCCACGGTTGATTATAACTCCCTGGTCGGGTCGAATTACACCAGAGATTATTCTTAACAGTGTCGATTTACCTGAACCATTGCGACCCAGAATACCGAGTGTTTCTCCAGAGTAAATGTTGAGATTGATTGATTTAAGTGCCTCAAAATAACTACTTCGTTTGAATACATTGCCGCTACGTTTATAGCGTACAGCAACATTTTGTAATGAAATAATGGGTTTCATTTATGGTTATTCCATGACAATTCGTGGATAGACATAGCGTAATCGTTGATAGGCTAGCATTAGCAGTAAGCACATAGCTGCGCTTCCTAGGCCCCACCAGGTGAGCGTGACGAAATCGGGTAGCACACCTTCGATAAAGATTTCTCTATAACATTTGAGTAGGAATGCGAAAGGGTTTAGTAAAAATAGATCTTGCCAATCTGCCGCGATGCTTCGGTAGTCATAGAAAATACCGGATAAAAACATGAGAAAGGTTAATCCAGTGGGTACCAGATAGCTAAGGTCGCGAATGAATGGGATCACAGCTGCGACTGCACAAGAAAAGGCTATTGTCAGTATTGCTTGAACAATAACGATTGGCACAAGCCCGTACCAGTGTATTTCTGGCGGGTAACCTTGCAACCAGACAAAACCTATGAGCAATAAAAACACGGGGAGTTGTTTAATTGTGGTTTGCAGGAGTATGACAAGTGGAAAGAAGATAGAAGGAACTCCAACTTGAAGCATGATATTTTGCCCTGCAAGGATGCTACCGCTGCTACCGATTACAGCCTTACTGAACCACATCCAAGGAATCAGACCAGTGAGCAAAAATACAGGATAGTTTTCACCACCGCGCTTTAATAACATCCCAAATACAACGTAGTAAATAACCATGTGTAAAAGTGGCTCAAGTATCCACCAGCCATAGCTTAGGTAGTTGCGGTGAACCTCCGAGCGCAGATTGAAGTTGGCTTTAGTCCATATGAGTTGTAGTAGACGACTTATATTTGTATGTGTACCATTTTTTTTTGTGTTTTGGCTGTGAGCGTTGTTATCGAATACGTCGGTACCATATTGGTGTTCAAGAATTAATTTCCGGGCTTTTTTGGGCTGATTTAGTTGGTGTGCGGCTTCAGCTGCACGTAGATAACCTGCTGGAATATCGGGGAAATAATTGCGTAATGTTTCCCAGCGGTCTAATGCTTGTTGCCATTGCTTGTTACGCATAGCAAGTTCGGCAAGTTGAATAAATGACCCAGGGTGATCTGGAGTAATTTGGCAGGCTTTTTCATAATATTTTGACGCTTGATCAAGATCATTTATTCCTTCTGCGCATTCAGCTGAAATCAACCATGACTGAACGTTATCTGGGTGTTTTTCACGGGCTTGTTGCAAAAAATCTTCTGCAACGATCCATTCTTGTCGTTGTATCGCAAGTATGGCGAAGTCGATTAATGAATTTGGGTGGTTAGGAAATTGCTGGCGAGCCTGGTTAAGTAGTATTTCTGCTTGTTTTAAATCGCCAGCTTTGATTAGTGCATTAGCACATTGGAACCAGGTGGCTGGATGATTCGGGTATGCCTTACGTAACACTGTCCAGCGTTGGGCTGCTTCGATCCAATTGTGTTCGGTTACAGCCTGACGAGGCCATTTAAAAGCTTGCTCAGGTGCCAGAAGTTCGGTTTCGATTGATTGCAAAATAGTTGTTTTTATTACCATGTTTTATAAGAAATCTGTCTTTTTGAATTCAAAGTTAGCAAATATTTCATGCTGAAGAATGACGTCATAGAGCAATGAATAAAAAGGTCTGTACCTTGAAGAAGTCTTATTGGGGCGTGTGGGCCCATGTTGACTTGTAATTGCCTAAGATCCAGCGTTCAGAAGAACAACGATTTTGTCGAGTCTTAGTTTATCGACGTTTTCAGGTAAGCGGCGAGTGAAGTTAGGTTTTGATACTGTATGCTATTTTTTTCGGTTTATAGTTTTTACTTGAGGGCCATTATAAATTAAAGAAAATTAAAGTAAATAGTATAATTTACAGCAATTAACAAAATGGTGTAGGTATTCGACATGCAACTATTTGTCTATCTTAAAAATAGATTTAGTTTTTGTTATGGATGTAGGTTGCTGTTAAAGTACTTCTGCTATTCAGTTTAGTTGTAGATGTCTGGTATCATGATAAAAAAGTAAAGCAGTTATTTGCTAGATATTAACGTTACAATTGTTATCAAACAAGGATGCAATATTATTAAAAATTATCTTAAAAAGATTGTTGATAGTATTATCAGTCTGCAGACAAAGATTATATTTTTAATTACAATATTAACTTTTAACACTACTCACTATAAAATAATCAGTTTGAATTTACATTTTTTGATTTATGAGAATATTTGATAGTGTCTAGTACTTATCATAGTAAATCAGCATCAGTGACAGTTTTAATAGTCAACTGGAACAGTGGTGAGATGCTAACTAAATGTTTGAAATGTTTGATGGTACAGACTTTTAAAGCTGTGCGAATATTGGTATTGGATAATGCAAGTTCTGATGATTCTGCTGATGTTGTTAAGTGTTTTGAAAATATTAAGTTATATAGAGCAAGTACCAATTTGGGTTTTGCCGCAGGTAATAACCGTATACTGGAAGAATGTGACACCGAGTTTATTGCTTTACTAAATCCTGATGCGTTTCCTGAGCCTGACTGGCTAGAGAATTTGATTATGGCGGCAATAGATTACCCTGGGTTTGCGGCATTTGGCTCTCGGCAGTTGGTTCAATCTAACCCTGAATATCTAGATGGCATTGGTGATAATTACCATTTGAGCGGTCTGGTGTGGCGTGGAGGGCACGGAACACAGCAACATCCTGCTGATTTAAAGCAACGGAAAATATTTTCACCTTGTGCCGCTGCGGCTTTGTATCGGCGAGAAGCTTTGTTGGAAATAGGTGGGTTTGATGAAGACTTTTTTTGTTATCTTGAGGATATAGATTTAGGTTTTCGCTTGCGTTTAGCGGGTCATCAGGCAATGTATGTGCCTGATGCCGTCGTTTATCATGTTGGGTCCGCTACAACTGGAGGACAACACAGTGACTTTGCTGTTTATCACGGTCACCGCAATCTGGTCTGGACATTTATAAAAAATATGCCAGGTATTTTGTTCTGGCTATTATTGCCATTGCATATATTTATGAACATTTCAGCAATGATTTTGATTTCTATGCGAGGACAAGGGAGTATTATTCTCAAAGCAAAGAGGGATGCAATTAAAGGACTTCCTCAAGCGTGTAAAAAGCGGCGGAAGATACAGGCTAAGCGAGTGGCTACTATTAGTGATATTTGGTGCGTGCTGGATAAAAGATTATTACCCTTTTTTTTTATTAAGCCAAAATAAGTTGTCGATCAACGTAGGTGAATCTTTCATATAATGGTTGAATATTTTCAAGTAATCTATTGTTGACAATAAATATTAATTCATGGCTATTAACAAACCACAGGTCAAACTATAAATTGGGTTGTCATTTCGACCAGCGGGACGATTTGTATGGACAGATATATTGCTCCTTGCAATATCTGCATTCACCACCTCCCTGTGGTTTACACAGGAGGTAGGGCAATGCATAATGCCATGGACGGCATGAAGTAGGGTAACGCAGAAGCAGCGAAGCGGTGTTGCCGAGAAATCTTGTTGCTCAAGTTGTGCTTAGACTCAAGATTTCTCTCGTTGGTCGGAATGACACCGTTTGTGAAGTTAACCTGCATAGGTTAATAGTCATTTATTATTTTAACCATAAAGCACTGCTGTTTTAGGATGGTGAGCTTAAATAAATATCTTGATCACTATCTCTAGAGGCTTAGGACACCGCTCTTTTAAGGCGGTAATGGGGGTTAGCCCCCCCTCTGGGGACGCCACTTAAGATTGTCATCATTTTTGTAGTGGATGAGGGCGCTTTACATATCTTTAATTCCAAAAAAAAAGATTATTAATTTAGTTTTGATACTCCTCTTCAGCTATACTTTCTTTCGTAAGTTACCTGATCTTGAATACAGTTTTTCTAAATAGTATTTAGTAAATTTGGCTAATAGAATCTTTTTTTCAGTGCTGTAGAATTAATTTTGTTACAGTTCGTAAATTTTTTGCAAAAATTATTTCAATAATAAAATTAAAGTCACTAATAGGAGTAGATATTTATAATGAAAGGCATAATCTTAGCGGGTGGTTCAGGCACGCGTCTTTATCCCCTTACCAAAGGTGTATCCAAGCAAGTGCTTCCTATTTATGATAAGCCTATGATTTATTATCCCTTGTCTGTATTGATGATGGCTGGGATAACTGAAATATTGATTATTACTACCCCTGAAGATAAAGCGGGTTTTCAACGTTTGCTTGGTGATGGTACTGATATAGGTCTGCGTTTTGACTACATTGTCCAGCCTTCTCCTGATGGCCTGGCGCAAGCTTTTATTCTTGGAAAAGACTTTATTGGTGATGACGATGCTTGTTTGGTTTTAGGTGATAATATTTTTTATGGGCATGATCTAAGAAAGGTATTAGCTAGAGCAGTTGGGAATGCCGGGCAAGAAAATAATGCGACTGTTTTTGGCTATCGGGTTGTTGATCCTGAACGTTATGGAGTCGCCGAGTTTGATAATGCTGGCAATGTAATCAGTCTGGAAGAAAAGCCAAATCAACCTAAGAGTAACTATGCCGTAACAGGTTTGTATTTTTACCCAAATGATGTAATAAAAAAGGCAGCAACGATTAAACCTTCTGCTCGCGGTGAACTGGAAATAACTACGGTAAATCAACTATACTTAGATGAAGGCCGATTAAAAGTTGAGCTGCTAGGGCGAGGTTTTGCCTGGTTGGATACGGGGACACATGAAAGTTTGCTAGAGGCTTCTCAATTTATAGAAACCATAGAAAAACGGCAGGGTTTAAAAGTAGCCTGTATTGAAGAAATTGCATTTGAGCAAGGATATATAAATAATGAGCAGCTTATTGCACTGGCAAAACCATTGGCAAAAAATCAATATGGCCAATATCTTTTACAACGTGCAGAAGAAGGCAAATAGTTATGGAATTTATACCTCAGTCAATTCCTGATGTTGTATTAATAAAGCCTGAAGTTCATGGTGATGAACGTGGCTATTTTGCTGAAACATTTCGTCAAGATAAATTTGAGCAGGCAATCGGTTATAAGGTAAAGTTTGTCCAGGATAATGAGTCTAAATCTTCTCAAGGCGTGCTTCGAGGGTTGCACTTTCAATTACCTCCACATGCCCAGAGTAAATTGGTTAGAGTGATTCAAGGGGCTGTACTAGATATTGCCGTAGATATTCGTCAGGGTAGCCCAACATATGGGCAGTATGTTGCGGGAGAGTTGTCAGAGCAAAATAAACATCAACTATTTGTACCCAGAGGCTTTGCACATGGCTTTGTAGTATTGAGTGACACAGCTACTTTTGCTTATAAAGTAGATAACTATTATTCGCCCGAATGTGATCGAGGTTTAGTTTTTGATGATGCGCAACTTGCGATTGATTGGCAATTACCCAAAAACAGCTTACAGCTATCAGACAAAGATACCAGACACCCCCGCTTATCCGAATTAGATTCGGGCTTTGATTATCACACCAATTATTATGCCTGAGATTAAATCAATTCTTGTTACGGGAAGTAATGGTCAGCTTGGTCAGTCGTTAACATCACTTTCATTAGATTATCCGCAATATCAATTTACCTTTGTGAATCGGGATGATCTTGATTTGAGCAACATGAACAGTGTTTCTGAATATTTTAAAAACAATCAATTTGATTTGATTATCAATTGTGCTGCTTATACTGCAGTTGATAAGGCCGAACAAGAGCAAGAACTGGCTGACGCAATTAATCATTTGGCGGTAAAACAACTGGCCAAAATCACTCAGGATCAAGCTTCAATACTGATACATATTAGTACTGACTATGTGTTTGATGGTACGAATCATAAACCTTATGTTGAGAATGATAAAATTAATCCGCAAAGCGTATATGGTATAAGTAAGTTAAAAGGTGAGCTGGCAATACAGTCCATTGCTCCCAAAGCGATCATTATACGGACCAGCTGGGTTTATTCAGAATATGGCAATAATTTTGTTAAAACTATGCTTAGATTAGGTAGAGAGCGTGAGAGCCTCAATGTGATTTTTGATCAGATAGGCAGCCCAACATATGCAAAAGATCTGGCGGATAGCATTTTGCAAATGGTTGTCTCATTTACTGCTTATTCAAATGTATTTCAGCAAGAAAGTGTACATCTGTATCATTATAGTAATGAAGGAGTGTGTAGTTGGTATGACTTTGCTAAAGCAATCTTTGAGTTGTCAAATATTGCCTGTACTGTTAGTGCTATAGAAAGCAAAGATTATCCAACACCAGCTAAACGACCTCATTATAGTGTTTTAAACAAAGCCAAAATTAAACAGAATTTTGATTTAACTATTCCTTACTGGAAAGACTCATTACAAGCATGCTTAAAAAACCTGCAGAAAGGTTAAATAATATGAAAACTATTTTGGTAACAGGCGGTGCTGGTTTTATTGGCTCAGCAGTCATTCGACATATTATTAATGACACAGAATTTAAAGTTATTAATGTTGATAAGTTGACTTACGCTGGGAATCTGGAATCATTAGAAGAAATTGCTGCTAACGATCGTTACAGTTTCGAACAGATCGATATTTGCAATTCTGCTGAAATTAAAGCTGTTTTAGAGCAATATCAGCCAGACATTATTATGCATCTTGCCGCTGAGTCGCATGTTGATCGTTCTATCGATGGCCCAGGTGAATTTATACAAACCAATATTGTTGGAACATATACACTGCTAGAACAAGCGAGAGACTATTGGTCGCAATTGCAGTCAGTCAAAAAAGCCGAGTTCCGTTTTCACCATATTTCGACGGATGAAGTCTATGGGGATTTGCCTCATCCAGATGATTTAGATTCTTCTCTAGTGACAGTGGGTGATGCGTTGCCTTTGTTTACAGAAACCTCATCCTATGCGCCCAGTTCGCCCTATTCAGTGAGTAAAGCCAGCTCAGACCATTTGGTGCGTGCGTGGCATCGAACTTATGGCTTGCCAACTTTAATTACGAATTGTTCTAACAATTATGGTCCTTATCATTTTCCAGAAAAGCTGATTCCACTAATAATTCTTAATGCTCTTGAAGGAAAGCCTTTACCTGTCTATGGTAAAGGAAACCAGATCAGAGACTGGTTATATGTGGAAGATCATGCCAGAGCATTAGTGCTGGTTGCAACAAAAGGGAAAATTGCGGAAACGTATAATATTGGTGGGCATAATGAAAAACAAAATATAGATGTGGTTAATACAATTTGTGATCTGTTGGAACAGCTTGTGCCAGCTAAACCTGTAGGAGTAGAAAAATACAAAGACCTTATTTCTTATGTACAAGATCGTGCGGGTCATGATCTGAGGTATGCTATTGATGCAAGTAAAATATTCAAGGACTTGGGTTGGAAACCAGAGGAAAGTTTTGAGAGTGGTATTAAGAAAACAGTCCAATGGTATTTAGCTAATCATCAGTGGTGTGCAAATGTACAAGATGGCAGTTATCAAAGGGAGCGATTAGGCGTATGCTAGTCTTCATCAGTATTATATTGATGAGTACTGGAAAACATATCCAATATAGGATTAATTCTACTTTGTCACATTTGAATGGATACTATACAAAAGTATCTTCGTAGGGTGCGTTGTACGCACCATTTTGGCAATGGAAGGATAAAAAATAATTTGGGTGAGTGCCACGCACCCTACATTTAAAATCTGACAAAGTAGAATTAAGTATTAACGAATAGAAAAATTTACAGTTAAAGTTTTGTAGTGGAGATGCCTGTGTGCGGAATTGTTGGCGGAGTGGCTGAAAGAAATGTAGTGCCCATTTTATTATTAGGGTTAAAAAGATTAGAGTATCGAGGATACGATTCATCAGGTATTGCGCTGTTAAATAATACAGGAGAGCTTCGGCGCGTCCGATCGATAGGCAAGATAAAGAATTTAGAGGCAAAGATTGAGCAAGAACCAGAACCATTTACCGGGTCAGTAGGAATTGCCCACACGCGTTGGGCAACGCATGGTGTGCCATCTGAAAATAATGCTCATCCTCATATTTGTAATAATAAAGTAGCTGTCGTGCATAATGGTATTATCGAAAATTATCAGCAATTAAAAGCCAGCCAACTGCAATCAGGCTACAAATTTACATCTGAAACTGACACTGAGGTCATTGCCCATGCAATACATCAACAACTGGATGCAACAGATGATTTGCTCAAGGCAGTTACTCAAGCGATAAGTGCATTCAAGGGAGCTTACGCATTAGGAATTGTTGCCGTAAATGACCCGGAAACATTGATAGCAGCAAGAAAAGGCAGCCCGTTAGTCATTGGCATTGGTATTGGTGAGCATTTTATAGCATCAGATGTTTCAGCTTTATTACCCGTTACCCAAAGTTTTATCTTTTTAGAAGAAGGTGATGTAGCTAAAATAAAACGTCAATCAATTGAAATTTATGATGTTAACGGGAAACTCGTTGATCGGCCAATAAAACAATCTAGTCTAAGGTCTCATGCTGTTGAGTTGGGCGAGCATAAACATTATATGCACAAAGAAATCTTTGAGCAGCCCAAGGCTGTTATTGATGCATTGGAAGGACGAATTACACAAGAGCAAGTGTTAATTTCCAGTTTTGGTCCTCAGGCAGAGGCCATTTTTAATAAAATACAGCAAGTACAAATTATTGCTTGTGGTACCAGTTACCATGCCGGGTTGGTGGCTAAATATTGGTTCGAAGATTATATTGGTCTGCCCTGTCAGGTTGAAGTTGCTAGTGAATATCGTTATCGAAATCCAGTTATTCAAAATAATACTTTATTTGTTACCATCAGCCAGTCAGGCGAAACAGCGGACACCTTGGCCGCATTACAAAAAATAAATACTAGCCGAATGTCATTACAACAAAATGACTTGTCTCCTTTGGAAACAAAGGAAGTGTTAAACATCCCTACACTATCAATCTGTAATGTTGCTGAATCGAGTTTAACCAGAGAATCTGATCTTACCTGTCTTACACATGCAGGTCCTGAAATAGGGGTGGCTTCTACCAAGGCGTTCACTACTCAACTCGTGGTGCTCGCTTTACTGGTAATGAGTATTGGTAAATCACAAAATAAAATGGTTGAGGAACAGGAAAATAGAATCATTCAGGGATTACACAAATTACCAGGCCTAATTGAGAAAGCTTTGCAACACGAGGAGGCTATAAGAAACATAGCTGAAAGCTTTACCGATAAACACAATGCACTTTTTCTTGGTAGAGGCGTTATGTATCCTATTGCGATGGAAGGCGCTTTAAAACTAAAAGAAATAAGCTATATCCATGCTGAAGCTTATCCTGCAGGAGAATTGAAACATGGTCCTTTGGCATTGATTGATGAAAATATGCCTGTTATTGCAATTGCGCCACTCGATGATTTGCTTGAAAAACTAAAATCTAACCTGCAAGAAGTTAAGGCAAGAGGGGGACAAATGATAGTGTTTGAAGATGAGCAGTCTGACATTAGTTCAGAAACTGATTATAAAGTTGTTAAAGCAATAGCAGGTGTAGGTCGAATTACTGCACCGATTACCTATAATATTTTATTGCAATTGTTGAGCTATCATGTTGCTTTGATTAAAGGTACAGATGTTGACCAGCCCAGGAATTTGGCTAAATCAGTGACGGTAGAATAGCTTTAAAAGAAATGTCAGAATAACTCACCTTGTTTGTTATATATATTCACGGATGAATAATAAAAAATGACTATTAACCTATCGCAGCTTACTCCTGATTTTGACGTTTGTAGGTTTACAAACGGTGTCATTCTGAGCAACGGGAGGAATCTTAAGTCACAACACAACTTGAGCAACAGGATTTTTCCCCACCGGTCAAAATGATACATGGCTATGAACTAACCACAAATTGTGGTTGAAAATAGGTTCATAAATACCAACATAATCTTCAACGTGGAAGTGAGGCTAAAGCCTCACTTCCAAAAGATAACCTGTGGTTTGTATATAGCCAAGAAATGATAACCCATTTAAAGTTAGACCTGTGCTTTGTTCATAACCATATTATAAAATGTTTCCTTTCTATAGTCTGCTCGTTGTACTTGTTTTATCACCACTTCCGTTTGGCTCTAATAGACCCTGGTCATGGAGTATGCTGTGTATCTTTATTGCACTCATTACAATTTACTGGTGTATTTCTTTCTGGGGTAATGATAAAAAAAGGGTATTGCAGTTTGAGCGTATTAAAACACCCTTTTTTTTGTTCATCAGCGTTTTACTTTGGGGTTATATTCAAGCTCAGTCATTTATTCCAGAAAGCTGGGGGCATCCCTTTTGGCAACTAACAGCACAGGCTTTGGCAGCAGAAATACCGTCCACGATAAGCCTGGTGCCAGAACAAACGGTTACTGCAATAATGCGGCTTTTATCATATGGCCTGGTTTTTATCCTGGCAATGTATTACTGCCAAAAAGCAGACTGTGCAGAAAAGTTATTCAATTGGTTGGCAATAGCTGGATTTATCTATGCAGTCTATGGGTTAATCATCTATTTTGGAAATTTTAATAAAATACTTTGGTTTGACAAATGGGCTTATAAAAATGAAGTTAGCAGTACATTTATCAACAGAAACTCATACGCCACTTATGCGGGACTGTCTTTACTTTGTTTAATTCCTAATATACTGCAACAATTTAAAAGCAGTGCAAGATATGGTTTAAACGGCAATTATGGTAAACAACTGTTCATAGAAAATATTATTATTCGTAGCTGGCGTCAGTTTCTGATGTTTTTTACTATTGGAACGGCTTTATTTTTAACCCATTCCCGAGGAGGTTTTCTAAGTACAGCATTAGCAATCATCACTTTATTTATACTATTAAGTGTGAGTAATAAATTACGTAACCGGGCATTAAGCTATGCCTCTCTAGCCATTATTGTAATTGCAGTTACATTATTTAATGTAAGTAGTGATAAGTTAATGGAAAGAATGGCAGGGATTTCAATAGCAGAATCTGAACGCCCCAAAGTATATGAGGCTACTATTAATGGGATTGCAAGCAATCCATACCTGGGGTTTGGGTATGGGACATACGAAAGTTCATTTCGTCTCTATAGAACAAAAGAGGTTAGAGGGCATTTTGATAAAGCGCATAACACCTATCTGGAAAATATTTTTGAATTAGGTATTCCGGCAGCAAGCACACTTTTTTTAAGTGTTTTTATGATTGCACTAAAATGTTTAACAGGCATTTGGAATAGGCAACGCAATTGGATTTACCCTGCTATCGGATTTTCCAGTACGGTATTAGTCGCTACACACGCATTTGTTGATTTTAGTCTACAAATACCCGCAATAGCAATTACCTATTCTGCTATTCTAGGAGCGGGGTTTTCCCAGTCGTTTAGTTCCAGAAACTAGTAGCCTGACAACTTTGATTTGATGGAATACTAGTTAGGACGTTGCTAAAAAACGTTTGTTTTCGCCTTCTAATATTAAACAAGTCAAAATATCGCTGTAATATGCCCCGGTATCAATACCAATTCTGTTAGATAAAACTATTGGCAGTTTAGAGACAGAATGACCATGTACTATCATTTTTGGATGACAGAATTTAGAATTCAAAAATTCTTCTCGAATCCACATCATATCTAATTTAGATTGATGACTTAAGGCAACTTTTGGTTTTACACCGGCATGAACAAAGAAATAATCACCGTATTCAAAACTATGTTGTAAATGGGAGTAAAAAGAAATATGTTCTGTGGGAATTTTATTGATAAGGTCTTGTTGTATTTGTTTTAAATCGTCGCCAACCGGAATCCCCTTTATTGCAAGGCCATAACTAAACACTGTAGCCAGTCCACCAAAATTAAACCATTGACTGGCAATGTTTGGATCTAGATTAAGAAAATCCAACAGCACTTGTTCATGATTTCCTCGTAAGTATATTGCTTCAAACCCCTCTACAGGTTGCGTTAACAGAAGATCTACAACCTCTTTAGAATACAGTCCCCTATCAATATAATCTCCAAGGTAAATTAGTAACTTTTTACCTGAAAAACCTGCTGAATCCAGTACAATTTTATTATGTAAAGCAATTAACAGATCACACCGCCCATGAATATCACCAATACAGTAGACACGGGTATCCTCAGGTACAGAAAAAATACGGGGTACTTTTTTTAGATTGATGATTTTTGATAATAGTTTTTTCAATGAATTATTTAAAATTAAAATTGCTGATAAGCATACAGGGCAATAAATAATGGCTTAAAAAGGTGGTTAAAATTATATTCCTATTAACTAAGCAGAGATCAAGCCTTAAATGGGTTGTCCGGGAGAAATTTTGTTGCTTAAAAGTGTGCTTAGACTCAAGATTCCTCCCGTTGCTCGGAATGACGCAGTTTGTAATGTTAGGTCATTAAATGAAAGTTATACTCGTAGAAAAACTACTTTTCGCTATTTTTCTTTTTAGCCTTTTTTAAATGCCGGTTAAATTGTAATTGATCCTCAGTGGAAAAAGACAGGACATCAATAAACAAAGATTTTAGCTCAGGTTTTTTAACAATTAATGTGACTGAATCATGGTGTTTTAATTGCCATAATAATAGTAACTGAAACTTAAAAAGGTTCATTAATTCATCATCTATCACCGCTATATAATCAGACATAAAAAGTATGCGTCCATACAGTAAATCTTTTTCAACTGGGCCGGTATAAATTGAATATTTCAATACATTTAAAATGACATCATCTGGCTGTCCTTGCGCATAAAAAATAAACGCTAATTGATACCAGATAAATGGGTCAATGGGGTTTAATTGTAATGCCTTTCTTGTTGCATGATCTGTGTTATTAATTAGGGTATGAATATCAGAATGTTTTTGTGCTTCAAGTTTTAACTGCTGATAAAGAAAAATTGACTTTAGATATTGATTTTCCACACTAGAATGCCAGGAAATAGATTTATTTATTTTTTTTTCAACATTATTGATAGCCGTTGGGGCAAAAGAGTTGCCTTTTTGCATTTCAATAATAAAAGAATTGATATGGGATAAATCGAGTGAAGAAAAAAACCTGGGAACAGAAAAAATTAAAAGCATGAGTCCCAAAAAAAAGAGACACAGACTAAAAATATAGGAAGGCTTTAAATAGATATAACTTAACAAATCGTATATAAAAAAGAGAAGATAGTTTAACTAGTTTTTCTTTTCTCGGACAGGCTCCTAATTGGGACTCACTTTTTTAGCGGCAGTAATATTGCCTTTTTTAGCAAGTTTAGCTGCTATTTCTGAGGTTTTTTGAGTTGCATTTTTACTTTTATGGTGATTATCTTTGTCATTACCATTAGGTGCAGCAGAAATGCTGAATGATAGTGAAAGCAAAATAATGGGGAATGCTAATTTAGACATGGAGGTACCTTAACATAAAAATATTCTGCTATATTAGCAATAAACAATAAAGAAACCAAGTTTTTAACCAGAGTAGTATTGTCCATACTTCCCATAATGATAATAAAAGCCGGAATCGCCTAGGCCGCTCCGGCCATACTGTTTTAAATCAACCTGCTGTAGAATGATTCCAGCAACGTTATCAGCACCAGACTGTGCCATTAGGTTTAATGCCGCTTTAACTACTTTTCTAGGCGTGTCATCCCAACGTAAAACAAATAAAGATTTATCGACCATGCGAGACAATACCCTGGAGTCAGTTACTGCCATTACAGGGGGAGAATCTAAAATAACCAGGTCAAAATCATTTTTCAATTCAGCCAAAATTTGTTGCATACGTTTAGAAGAAAAAAGGTCGGCAGGATTCACATAGCTAGACATACCATGAGATAAAACCTTCATGCCAGTTTTTTCATCTGTTAATAACACCTCACTAACAGACATATCATGTTGCATCAATAAGTCTGTTAAGCCAGGTTGACTGGTATCGAGTCCCAATTTAGTTTCAACTGTAGGTCGTCTGAAATCCGTATCAACCAAAACTACTTTTTGACCTGCTTGAGCGGAAATCCGTGCAATCAGCATTGCCAGTTTACTCTTACCTTCCGAGGGAACAGCAGACGTTACTAATAACGATTTAACTTGCTCATCAGGATTAAGCAACATCAGTGATACACGTAAAGAGTTAACGGCTTCGGTTAAGCTGGATTGTGGGTTTTCTAGTGCATAATCATGGATTTTCAGTTTTGAATCAACAGTAGGAATAATGCCTAAAGTAGGTAAATTTAGATGCTCTTCTATCTGTTCAGGGCTTCTTAATCCAGGATTTAGCATTTCTAGCATAAAAGCCAGGACTATAGAAAAAAACAGACCACCTAAAAAACATATAATTAGTAATTGTTTTTTCTTGGGAAACGAAGATGTTAAAGGAACTTCAGCCTCGGAAATAACCCTTGCATTAGCCTCATCCATACCCTGAGTAGTCGTGGTTTCTTTAAACCGGGTTAAAAAAGTTTCAAATAAAGTTCTGTTAGCCGATGCTTCTCTTTCCAATGCACGCAAACCGACTGCGGCTTCTCTGTCTCCACCTGTTTGTTGTTCAATTTTTTTTAAACTGGAGCGTAAGGAATTTTCACGGGTACTTGCAATATCAAGCTCGTTTTGTAAACTGGCAGCTATTTTTTGCACCTCAGATTGAATCTTGTTTTCAATATCAGATAATTCAGCTTGTATCTGAATCATTTTAGGATGTTTTTTGCCATATTCCACTGACATCTCGGAATGCTTACGTTGTAAGGTGGATTGCTGCTCTTTTAAACGTTGAATTAAAATAGAGTTCAAAACTTCAGAAACGCTACTTACATCTTTGCCCTGACGTATCAATCGTTGAATCTGACGTACACGTGCACTTGCTTCAGCAGTTTGAGTTCTGGAAATGATTAACTGGCTATTTAATTCGGATAACTGCTGTTGGGACAAACCCACATTTCCCTTAACCCGAGTAATTCCTTTTTTCTGTCGATACATCTCAACTGCACGTTCAGAGGCTTCAACTTTTTCTTTTAATTTAGCCAGCTGATCGTTTAACCAATCCGTAGCTTTTTTGGTAGCATCAAATTTAGCTTGTAATTGACCTATTATGTATTTGTCGGCCAACTCATTTGCCATTTTAGCGGCTAAGCGAGGGTTTTCGGACTCCATTTCAATCGAAATGACCTGGGAGCGTTTAATTTGTGATACTTTTACTTTTTTTAAAAATGTATCTGTCATTTTAGAAAGTAACTCTGCCCATTTCTCTTCTTGGGTCTTTTCAGTCTTGACTGCGGTTAAACCAATTGTTTGTTTAAAGTCATCAGAAATCCAGTTAACAGGGTTTAAAAAAGCAAGAGCGCTGTGTTTTTTTAATTGAGGATTAAATTCTTCCACTGCATCCAGACTTAGCGATTCAATGACTTTCTTGGCTAAAGACCGGGACTTAATTATCTCGATTTCACCCAGCATGGCACTTTCTCCCATCAAGTCACTAGCCAAGACGGACTGGATATCAACAACTGTGCCCCCCGTAGTACCAATTATTAATTGTATTTTTGCTTTATATTGAGGGGTTAACTGAAAAACAATTAATGAAGCTAAGATACTGATTAGTAGAGTGACAGTAATAATAAGATGTTTTCGTAACCATAAGGTATGTAAAACCTCACCCAAAGATAGTTCATCATCATCGTATGACTCAGTCTGATGTGTTTGTTGAAGCAATTGATTGCTCATAATCTATCCTTAAAAAAAACGTTCATCCACACGAATTGTATCTCCAGGTAATACTTTTTGAGTTGTACTTAATTTCAGCTCATTACGTTCAGAATCATTATCTCTTATTACATAAACATAGCCTTTTTTTGCACGGTAGGTATAGCCACCAGCAATCGCAACCGCATTAAGATAAGTCATCCCATCAACATAGGGATAAGATTTAGGATCAGATACTTCCCCTAAAATATAATAAGGTCGAAAATTCATAACCTGCAAGCTAACGCGAGGGTTCAGCAGATAATCAGGTGATAATTTAGCTTTAAGGCGTGTTTCAACTTCGGGTAGTGTTAAGCCCATTACCCTGATTCTACCAATTAAAGGTAAAGAAATATCTCCATTCCCATTAACCTGATACTCTCCGGACATATCTTCCTGACTAAAAATGGTGATTTTTAATAAATCTCCTGACCCGAGTGTATACACTATATCTGCATTAATCACTTGGGTATTAATTTCATTTTTTTTAGCTAAATCAACTGGCATACAACAAGTTAAAAAAACGGACAGCAAAAAAAAAGTAAAAAATTTCTTCAAAAAATCCATAATCATCATTAATTTCTTTAAATTCGACCCACAAGATTTAAAAACACCTGATTTGTTTGATAATCCCCTAAATCACGATTTACATTTCGTTTTCTAAATTGATAAGAAAGATCCAGTGATAAAAAGCGACTAAAAATATATTTACCACCCACTCTAATACTATAAGATCCTTCGTTTCTGTCCTCATTATGAACGGTACGGTCAAAGCCGTTGTATTGTTGGACGTTATAATCAAAGTCTGCACTTAGTAAAAGTTGTCTTAACAATTCATGTTCTACGCCAATATTCATATTAGTAACAAAAACGCCTGAAGAGCCAGCTTGTGTAGTTTCCCAAATAGCACGATAAATGCTGCTGTGAATCGTCGTTAAAGGCGTGATATTCCACTTTAAATTTAATAGTCCAGTTAAACCCGCTATTCGTGATAATCGACTATCGACAACATCTTTATACTGATAACCGATAGCAATATCACCTGATAAAAGTCCGGTGGCATCAAAAGCAAAGCCTGTTATTGCCTCGTATCCAGTCGATTCCCTTTCAAAGCCGTTATCATCAAAACGTTCATCATAATCAATACCGGTAATACGAAAATCAATATAGGCATCATATTGTGGCTGAATTTCATAACCTAGTCGAATAGAGGGTTGATAATACCAATGGTTGCGATCTTGATTATTTATGGTTCCGCCGATAAATGCAGGTGTATTATCATATTGAACATGTTGTGCATTGATACCGACTTTGGTAAAAAAGCGATTAAACTTGTGTTTATACGATAAATTCCAGCCGTTTGTAATGTATGCCGTTGGGGCTGCTCCACCTTGTTGATCTGGGGAGTTTCTCTCTTCGTGTGATTTATAAAAAGAAAAGCCTAAATTAAGTGTACTATCTCTTAAAACATCAACACGGCTTGATAAATGCAAGTTTACATCCTCATAGTTCTGATCAGGGTTGTCTGTATAGAAACCGAGATCTGAATTAACATCTAACTTAAGCATATGTCTGGCCCAATCAGACTTAAGTTTAAATCCAGGCTGGATATGTGCAATATAATCGCGTTTCTGTTTAATTTCTGTATCAAAAATATTATCGTTGTATTCCGAGTTAAAACCTAATTTAGGAAACAATGTAAAACTACCTATGGAATGCCCCAATGCTTCCAAATCGCTATGTCTTCTTTCAGTTACTGAGTCCTGGTTACGCATGATACGCTCGTCAGCAGAGCTATGACCATACAAGAGGAGCATGGAGGTAAGGAACAATCCTTTTTTTAAAAACATAAATATCTTATTAAAAAATTATTTAAGGTGGTGTGGTCATTAACAAAGCAGAGGTTAAACTTTAGAATGAGTCATTTCTGGCTATTTTAAATTATTAACGAATTGTCATTTCGACCAGCAAGAGAAATCTTTATGGTTCGGTAATGGGCTAAGAGCCATGATTTCTCTCAGTGATCGGAATGACAACGTCTGTGAAGTTAACCCACAAATATTAAAGCAGGGAGTACCCTGTAGTTTATATTAAACATTCCAGCCAGATAATTATACCTCTTAATTTTAAAAAAACTGAATCAGGGCAATGCTTTTGCGATTAACTATACTATAGTATAGTTTAAGAAAGTAATTGCTTACTTAAAAAAAGAATATTACTGAGAGTAAAACATTCTAATTTTAAGTATAGTATGCAACTAATTTTACTAGACTTTATATTTTAATGAAAATAACCATTTTTGGAACAGGGTACGTTGGTTTAGTTACGGGTACATGTCTGGCAGAAGTAGGAAATGATGTCTTATGTATGGACGTAGATCAACAAAAAATTGATAATCTACAACAAGGTATTGTTCCTATTTATGAACCAGGGCTGGAGACTATGGTTAAGGAAAATCAGCAGGCAGGGCGGCTACGTTTTACTACTGATGCAAAAGAAGCGGTACAACATGGTCTATTTCAGTTTATCTCAGTGGGAACACCACCGGATGAAGATGGTTCTGCCGATTTGCAATATGTTTTAGCAGTTGCAAAAAGCATTGCTGAAAATATGGAAGAATATCGAATCATAATAGACAAATCTACCGTGCCTGTCGGTACAGCAGATAAGGTAAAAGCAATCATACAAGAAACCTTAACCAAACAAGGTAAAGCTATTGAATTCGATGTGGTTTCCAATCCTGAGTTTCTAAAAGAAGGTGCTGCATTAACTGATTTTATGAAGCCCGACCGTATTGTTATTGGAACAGATAACCCAAGAACCACTGAGCTATTAAAAGCGCTTTACGCCCCATTTAACAGAAACCATGAGCGTATTGTCGCTATGGATATACGTTCTGCAGAACTTACTAAATATGCTGCAAATGCCATGTTAGCAACCAAAATTAGTTTTATGAACGAATTAGCTAATCTGGCAGAAAAACTAGGTGCGGATATTGAACATGTTAGGCATGGTATAGGTTCTGATAATCGAATTGGTTATCATTTTATTTACCCTGGCTGTGGTTATGGTGGTTCATGTTTTCCTAAAGATGTTAAAGCGCTGGAAAGAACTGCACAGGAGTATGGTTACAAGGCAGAGTTACTCACTGCGGTGGAAAACGTAAATAATAGGCAAAAACACGTATTATTTAACAAAATAAAAGCACACTATAATGGCGATATAAAAGGGAAAACATTTGCTCTTTGGGGTTTGGCCTTTAAACCCAAAACTGATGATATGCGAGAAGCTCCCAGTCGAGTGTTACTAGAGGCTCTGATAGAAGCAGGAGCAATAGTAAAAGCGTATGACCCTGAAGCCATGGAAGAGGCCAGACGTCTATATGGTGGCAAAGCAGGCTTTTTTCTTTGTGAAACACAAGTGGATACATTAGAAAATGCAGATGCACTTTGTGTTGTGACTGAATGGAAAAACTTTTGGAGCCCCGATTTTGACCTGTTAAAAAATACGCTTGGCGATGCAGTTATATTTGATGGGCGTAATCTTTATGATCCTGCGCAACTGAAAAAAATTGGCCTTAATTATTACAGCATTGGACGCTAACAGGCATGACAACAGAGGAGAGTAGAAGTAAGGAACGGCATAAACGAATTAAGCATACTGCCATCGCAGCTGCCTTTGCTAAAGCAATCAATGCTTTAAGCGGATTGATAACCGTTCCTGTTACGCTAGCTTATCTTGGCAATGAGCAATTTGGTATCTGGATGGCTCTGACAGGGTTTGTGGCTTTCCTGGCATTTACTGATATGGGTTTAGGTATAGGCCTACAAAATGCACTTACTCAATGTCATGGAAAAGATGATCATGAAACGCCAGCCTACCTCATTTCTTCGGCTTTTTTTTTATTTTCCTTGATATGTGCAATACTCTGCACTTTTAGTATCTATGTTATTCCTGAATTAGATTTATCCAGGCTAATACAGCTTAGTGACAATAAAAATAATCTAATTCTACTGCAAACCACGCAAGCTATTATCATCGTTTTTGCTATAAGTCTTCCTTTAGGCATGATTCAACGCATATTAGACGCGCATCAGAATGGACTCGTTACAAATATTCTATTATCAATGGGTCGTGTATTGAGCCTGGCCAGTGTTTTTTTGTGTATTTCATACCAATTGCCTTTGCCGGTCATGGCAGGGCTATATATGGGAATGCCTTTTGTGTTATTAGGCTTAGGTGGCGTTTATATTTTTTGGACAAATGCAATATTTAGACCTTCATTGTTTAAAATAAGAAGAAGGTATATACGTCAAATAGCAAGTACAGGCGGTCTGGCCTTATTTGCACAAATTGGCTCAACCCTTATGAACAGCGGTCCGTTACTTTTATTGACTAGTCAATTTGGTGCGGTAGCCGTTGTGCCTTTTGCCATTACTCAGCGATTGTTAAGTATGCCTACCTTGATATTATCGACTGTATTAGCACCATTATGGCCTGCTTATGGTGAAGCATATGCAAGAGGAGATGCTAATTGGATAAAATCAACGTTTAAAAAATCAATGTTATTTACAGCTATGATTAGTGTCCCAATTTTCATTGTTCTTAGTTTTTATGGGCAACTCATTATTGAGTTCTGGAGTCAGAATAAAGATGCTGTTCCTAGTTGGGAATTGCTTATGGTTTGCAATATATGGGCATTGTTTCTGGCAATAATTCGAGTATTTTCCATGTTTTTAAATGGACTTAACCATTTTAAAGGCCAGGCAATTTATGGGTTAATATGCCCGGTACTGGCCTTAGTTTTTGGGTATTATTATTCTTTTAGTAATACAATTGTTATAACGCTGTTGATAATGATTGCTATAGGTGAGATTGTTAGGTCTACATTATTTGGCATTGAATCCTTGTTATTAATGTCAAAAATAAACCAAAGATTAGTGTCATAAAAATAAGTAGCACTCATATCTTCTATGCAAGGGTAGGCAAAGTTATAGCAGGTTAGTTCTTACTAGGAGCCTGTCCGAGAATAGAAGACCTACTGCGGAAAAGCCCATTTTGGCCAGTTTTTCAGATCATTTTCGTTACACGTGTAAACCATTTAACTGAAATGATCAAAAAAACTAACTCAAAATGGGTTCTCCTTGCTACGGTTTCTATTTTCGGACAGCCTTCTAGGTAGGAGACTATTTCTACAAGTTTAATGAAAAAAATAATCAAGGATTAAATTTTCAATGACTAAAGAAATTATCAGCAAAAACTGTATTTTAAATAAAAAAGATAATAAAAGCTTATTTTTAGTCTTTCTGGTGGTAATGGTATCTGGGAACCCAGCTATCAGATTACCTTTTGGCGACGAACCAGTGCTGATAATCACATGCATTTATTTGGCATGGTTATTAATAAAAAAAAATCGTTTATTAATAGAAAACAAAGGAATTAATCAATTTTTAATTTTTATAATTATTTTTATATTCCAGGTTATTTACTTTGATTTTATACCTGTGCGAACCTTTATTGGGTTTTTTATTAGATTGTATATAGCTTATGCAATAATTAGAGTGGTTGATAATTTTACTACGCTCTATATTAGAATTTTGTACAAAATATGTATATTATCATTAGTCATATGGTCTATAGGCAGGACTGGGTTGATAGACGGTATTATTTTATCTCTCCCCGAGTGGAAGTATTATAAATGGTCGGGAATTACCGCTTATGCGCTAGGTATACACACGTTTTACATGAGCCCAGAAACAGGGGTTTTAAGAAATGCGGGACTGTTCTGGGAACCTGGCGCTTTTGCCGGATATATTATAGTTTCGATTATTTTTTTATCCTTAAGTCGTCAATCAATACCCAATAAAGTATATCGAAGATATCTTATAGTATTTGTTTTAGCCCTACTATCAACCCTGTCTACAGCAGGATATGTATTGTTACCTCTGGCTGTGGTGTTGGGTTATGATTTTAAAAGAAAAAAAGGATCACATAAATATAAAAACATTGTAATTTTTTCCTTAATAATGTTTTCTTTTTCATTCGGATCATTAATAGCCTTAAAAAATTTAGACTTCTTAAGTGAAAAAATAAGTCATCAAATAGAAAAAACATTAACCAACTCTGAGCAGGATATAGCATTTAATAATACCCGTTTTGGATCACTTATCTTTGACTGGTATTATATAAAAACCAGTCCAATATTTGGTAATGGGCCTCATGAAACAACTAGATACCGTTTTCATCAAACAGACCGGCTAGATGGTCAAGGGAATGGACTATCTAGTTTTGTGGCTAAATTTGGTTTGTTAGGCTTTGCATGTTTTCTTTATTATATATATACCGGGCTCTGTTGTAGCTTTGGAAAATCTAATAAAATATTTTTTGCCATATTTATAATACTTGCTTCACTTAATGCTGAACCCTTCCTTAATTACCCACTATTTCTTAGCTTTATGTTCTTAAATAACAACAAAAAATCAAACCTTACAATTCAAAGATAGTAAAGAATGAAAAACAAGATAGCTGTCTTATTAACGTGCTTTAACAGAAAAGAATTAACAATTGCTTGTCTGGATAAATTATTTTCTCAATCAAAATCTGACGATTTTAATATAACCGTGTTTCTTGTTGATGATGGAAGCAGTGACGGAACTAGTGAGGCTGTTAAAAGCAAATATCCTCAAACAATTATCATTGCAGGAAGCGGTGATTTGTATTGGAATGGAGGAATGCAACTCGCATGGGAAACGGCATTAAAAAAGCATCAGACTGATTTTTTTCTTTGGTTAAATGATGATGTTGAATTAAAAAATAATGCGTTGAATATTTTATTATCCACATACCAAGCTGTTAAAAACGATACTGATGATCCTGTTATCGTTGGTAATTTAGCAGATGTGAACAGCGGAAAATTAACCTATGGTGGCTATTCTGTTGACAAAGGTCTGATGCATTTTAGGTCTACAAAATTACCCATTTCAAACAATCCAACAGCCTGCGACACTATAAATGGAAATGTCGTGTTAATTCCAAAAGCTACCGTTGAAGATATTGGAACTTTAAGTAAAAAATTCACCCATGCAATGGGTGACTTTGAATATGGCTTAAGATGTACCAAGGCGGGTATCCCCATTTTCTCTACAGCAAGCTATGTGGGTACATGTTCAAATAATTCAATAAAAAATACCTGGGCTGATCCTGATACACCGTTATCGGAAAGGTTGCAAAAATTGTATAGACCTACAGGACTGCCTCCTGCTGAGTATTTTAATTATATTAAAGAAAATACCAACAGTTTTACCGCGACTATTATGATAATAAAACTTTATATGAAAGTTATGTTTCCAACATTGTGGTCAAAAATTTCAAAATTTTTCAAGGGAAGTTAGTATGCATAGCCTTATGATTGAAGGTACAAGCCTAGTTTAATTGAATGGAGAGTTTAATAAGTGAGTAGTCAACAAAATATACGTGTTTGTATTATTCAGCCGGTAGTAAAACAGTACCGGGTGCCTTTTTTCATTGAATTAGAAAAACAACTGGCCAAGTCTAACGTCACTCTCCAGATTGTTTATGGTGAGCCTTGGCCGGAAGAGGCAAAGCGTGGCGACAACTCAGAATTACCAGAGCCTCTTGGCTATAAAGTTCCAACTTATCGTTTATTTAGGAAGTTATTGATTCAGCCATCCTTGATGCCTTGGTTAAAGGCTGATCTGGTTGTGTTGGAGCCTGCCAACAAGCATGCATTAAATTATCTAATGCTGTTATTGCACGGACTTGGACTAAAGCGTATTGCTTATTGGGGGCATGGTTATGACAGACAAACCAGTCCAGATACTCTTGGAAATCGTTTTAAGCGCAAGACCTTACATTGGGTGACATGGTGGTTTGCCTATACAAGAGGGGCTGCAGATTATGTTTCTGAGCAAGGATTTGATGAAAAACGCATAACGGTTGTGGAGAATGCGCTTGATACGCGCGAATTTCGTGATCAATTGTCAGAAATATCGGCCAATGAAAATGATAAAGATAAAGAACGTGATGCCCTTGGCTGGAATACACAGTCTCGGGTAGGTGTTTTTTGTGGTAGTCTTTACGTTAATAAAAAGCTTGATTTGTTATTTGAGAGCGCTCAATTAGTACATCAGAGGATACCCGATTTCCGACTATTGATATTAGGTGGTGGTCCTTTAGAAAACGAAGTTCGTGAATTTTCTGAAGCGCATGAATGGGTTTGTTATCTCGGCCCTGTATTTGGACAACAAAAAGCTATCATGTTGAACATGGCTGATTTATGGCTTAACCCTGGATTGGTCGGGCTTGGTATTCTGGATGGGTTTTGTGCAGGGCTACCAGTAATCACTACAGATATTCCGTTCCATAGTCCAGAAATAGAATACTTAGAAGAAGGTATCAATGGATTAATGGTTCCACCCAATGTAGAGAGTTTTGCGGAAACAGTATCCAGCTTGTTGGAAGATAATGATAGGCTCATTCTGCTAAAAAATGGTGCGCTCAATTCTGCAAAGCAATACAACATTGAAACGATGGTCAATAATTTTGCACAAGGAGTAAGAAAATGTCTGAACCTATTCTGATTGCAACTATTATGCGGCCCGATGGTGTTACCGGAGTACAAACTCACTTTCGAGCTTTTTCCAGCTATCTTGCTGACCATGGGCATTCAACACGATTAATTACCCCTTTTAACTTGCAGCAATGGCAAGTTTACCCCGTGTTTGCAGTACGCAAGCTAATCGATTTATTTAATGGTTCACTTAGTGTGTGGTGGTATCGTTATTGGCATGCGATGTTCTTAAAGATTGCATTACAACGCGCGGTGACCAATGACAAGTCATGCGTTATTTATGCGCAATGCCCTCTTTCTGCAGATGCTGCTCTCCGTGCTAGATGGTCTGATATGCAGCGAGTTGTGATGGTAGTACACTTCAATATTTCTCAGGCTGAGGAATGGGTGGAGAAAGGAAAAATTTCAGTTGGTAGTCCATTATTTGAGTCCATTCGCTTGTTTGAATCCGCAGTGTTACCCAATTTGGATGGTTTGGTGTTTGTTTCAGAATTTATGCGCTTAGAGTTGATTAAACGCATTCCTGCCATCGAAAAAGTACCTTTTCAGGTGATACCCAATTTTTTGCGGGATCCAGGTTTAGCTCAAGATAGTACAACTACTGCGAGGGATTTGATTTGTATAGGAACATTGGAGCCACGCAAGAATCAGCATTATGCGATTGAGATTGTTGCAGCTGCGAAAAGTATAAATCGGACGCTCACTCTGACGATAGTCGGTGATGGTCCATGTCGCTCTGAACTAGAGCTATTATGCCAACAGTTAGGGGTTAGTGATCAAATAAAGTTTACCGGATTCGTTAAAAATGGTTCTACTTTGCTATCTCAACATCGAGCATGTTTTCATGTTGCTCAAATAGAAAATCTGCCATTAACCTTGATTGAAGCTTTAGCCTATGGCAAGCCTATTTTTGCACCTGCCGTCGGTGGAATACCCGAGGTGTTCAGTGATGAGGTTGAGGGCAAGGTGATTCCCCTTAATGATGCAAAAGCTGCAGCGCAATTAATTGTGGCATGGCTGGATTCAGATAATGTGATGAAGGAAGCAGGCATTGCGGCAAGAGAGCGCTATCTCAGTTCATTCGAAGAAACTGTCATTGCACGAAAATTACTGGATTTTTTAAGAAACTGATTTTGGACGATAACAATATTTTAATTATTGTCTCCAGAGGAGCAAGCCTATGACAGGATTGAGAATTATAATTGCCCATAACACATACCAGCATCGTGGTGGCGAGGATGCAGTGGTTGAATCTGAAATGGCATTGTTACGTTACCACGGACACGAGGTGACAACTTACTTTCGTAATAATGATGACATCAGTTCTGCCAGTGCTATTTCTACGGCTATGCAAACACTGTGGTCATCACGCACTGTAGATGAATTCTCCGAACTAATTCACTCTTTTCGACCTGATATTATTCATGTTCATAACACATTTCCATTGATTTCACCGTCTCTGTATTGGGCAGCAACACAAGCCAATGTACCCGTAATTCTGACGTTACACAATTTTCGATTAATGTGTCTGAGTGCGTTATATCTTCGAAATGGTAAAGTGTGTGAAGACTGTGCCGGACGGTTGCCATGGCTAGGTGTGGTGCGGCGTTGTTATCGAGATTCAGTGCCTGCTTCAACAGTTTTAGCCGGAACAATAGCTCTGCATCGTGGTTTAGGGACTTATCGTAATAAGGTTTCACGGTATATTGCACTGACTGAATTTGCCAAGTTAAAATTTATTACAGGCGGTCTTCAAGAAAATAACATACGAATAAAGCCTAATTTTATTGAAGATCCTTTTAAAGGTCAGACATTGGCTAGTTCAAAACAGGCGGAGGCTTTATTTGTCGGGCGATTTAGTCAGGAGAAAGGTATTTCAGTGTTATTGCAGGCATGGAAATCTATTTCTTATCCCCTGCAACTTGCTGGAAATGGTCCTATTTTTGATCAATGTAAAGCAACTAATAAACATGGAGATATTACTTTTTTAGGGTTACAGTCTAATCAGCAAATACATGAACTGATGAGCAAGGCACGGTTTCTCATTATGCCTTCTATTTGGCATGAGACATTTGGACTTGTTTTAATCGAAGCCTTTGCGCATGGCATGCCTGTAATTTGTTCTCGCTTAGGGGCAATGGCTGAAATTGTAGAAGATCACAAGACTGGATTACATTTTGATGCGGGTAATGCTGATGATTTAGCACGCAAAGTGAACTGGATGCTGGCCCACCCAGAAGAATGTGTGAAAATGGGTGAAAATGCGCGTGCTGTTTACCTCGAAAAATATACTCCCGAAATTAATTATCAACACTTAATGTCTATTTATCAGGAAGCGATAAATGAAGCGTGAAAATATTCTAACCCTGCAGGTTAATATTACCAATTTAACGAATGTCCTCGAAAACATAGAAAATTGGTTAAAAAATCAGGTCAGTCATTACATCTGTGTGTCAAATGTTCATATGTGTATGGAAACATATGATAGCTCTGAGTTTTGTGACATTATTAACAATGCAGATATGGTTATTCCAGATGGAAAACCTCTTGCATTAGGTTTAAAATTGTTAGGTCATAAGGATGCTCAACAAGTACGAGGAGCCGATGTAACTTTGGCAATATGTGAGCAAGCTGAACAGATGGGCTGGGTGATTGGATTATATGGCGGTTCAGAACAGGCATTAGTCGATTTTAAACAGTTTTTGCTAACACAATTTCCATCGATAAAAATTGCTTGTGCGATTTCTCCACCTTTTCGGGAATTGACAGATGAAGAAGACCAGGCATACATAACACAAATAAATCAAGCGGGTGTGCAAATTTTGTTTGTTGGCTTAGGTTGTCCTAAGCAAGAACACTGGATGGCAGTGCACAAGGGAAAGGTGAATTCTGTTATGCTAGGCGTCGGTGCCGTTTTTGATTTTTTAAGTGGCAATAAAAAAGAAGCGCCTCGATGGGTACAGTCTATAGGTATGGAATGGTTATTTCGACTAATTTCGGAACCCAGACGTTTATGGAAGCGCTATTTAAAACATAACCCACGGTTTATTTTGTTTTTTGGCTGGCAGTTATTAAGACATAAGGTAAGCGGTAAACATTAGTATGTTTTTATCACGTACTGACTTTCAGCAGATAATTCAGCAAACCCCTCTTATTTCTATCGATTTAATTGTTAGAAATGAAAAAAATGAGGTTTTACTTGGTCTGCGTAATAATCGACCTGCCAGAAATTATTGGTTTGTTCCAGGGGGGCGGGTTTTAAAGGATGAATCTTTATCCGTTGCCTTTGAGCGATTAACAACGGATGAAATTGGTTTGTCTCGTTCTATTGCAGATACCGATTTTATCGGTGTGTATGAACATTTATATTCAGATTCTGCATTTGATGAAACAGTTTCAACACATTATGTTGTGTTAGCCTATACTTTTTTTGTAAATTCAAATGATATTAATTTACCAGGCCAACAGCATCGCTCTTACCAATGGTGTGGAGAGGATGATATAGCGGAGAATAGGCGTGTCCATCAGAATACCAAGAATTATTTTATTAACCAGGGCCGCTTTTGTTAAACACTAGTTTTTATTATAATTAGCAATAGAAAGATACTTAATTAAGCGTTAAATTTGAATATATTGTTGGTAAGGAGCTATATTTCATATTCTTTTAAAAACTTAATAAAATCTACCTTTAGGAACGTGTACAGAATAACTTGAACAATTGGCTTTGTTTTTTGTCCGTCTTCTTCGTTGTAGAAAAGGTTGCGTAGCTTGTGTTATGCGCCCATTTTCACGCCTTGAATACTTACAAACTACTTCGCCAATTACCCAACATATTCTGTGCGTGATCCTTAGTAATAATACCTTTGAGAAAAGAGTTTTAAATATATTTTATAGGATAATCCATGAGCAAAAAAGTTGCATTAATTACTGGAGTTACAGGCCAGGATGGTTCGTATTTAGCTGAGTTTTTATTGAAAAAAGGGTATGAAGTACACGGTATTAAACGACGTGCATCTTCTTTTAATACCGAACGGGTTGACCATATATATGAAGACCCCCATGTTGATAACCAGAACTTTGTATTGCATTATGGTGATTTAACTGACACCTCTAACCTGACCCGTATTGTTAAAGAAGTGCTGCCAGATGAGGTTTATAACCTGGGTGCGCAAAGTCATGTAGCAGTTTCATTTGAGTCTCCTGAATATACTGCTGATGTTGATGGTATGGGAACTTTACGTTTGTTGGAGGCGATTCGATTTTTAGGTCTGGAAAAGAAGACCCGCTTTTATCAGGCATCTACATCAGAACTTTATGGCTTGGTACAGGAAATTCCCCAAAAAGAAACCACTCCTTTTTATCCACGCTCACCTTATGCAGTAGCTAAGCTTTATTCGTATTGGATTACAATTAATTATCGTGAAGCTTATGGTATGTATGCATGTAATGGAATTTTATTTAATCACGAGTCTCCTCGGCGAGGTGAAACGTTTGTTACTCGTAAGATTACCCGTGCCTTAGCCAATATTTCTCAAGGACTTGAGCCTTGTTTGTATTTGGGTAATATGGATGCTTTACGTGACTGGGGACATGCTAGAGATTATGTTGAGATGCAGTGGTTGATGTTACAACAGGATCAGCCAGAAGACTTTGTAATAGCGACTGGAATTCAATTTTCTGTACGTCAGTTTGTTGAAGTGGCTGCCAAAGAACTAGGTGTGACTATCCGTTGGGAAGGTACTGGAGTTGATGAGATAGGATATGTTGCAGAAATAGAGGGTGAAGTGGCATTTGCATTGTCTGTAGGCGATAAAATTGTTGCTGTTGATCCTCGTTACTTTAGACCGACAGAAGTGGAAACTTTACTGGGTGATCCTTCTAATGCCAAAACCAAATTAGGCTGGGTGCCTGCAACTTCTTTTGAAGATATGGTTAAGGAAATGGTAGCGAATGATTTAGATCAGGCGAAACGTCATTCACTACTTAAACAGAGTGGTTTTGATGTAAATGTATCGAGAGAATAGGCTTATGATAGCGGATTGTACCTGCTCGTTAACGCACCTTATAGTCTAAAATGACAATTAACCTATTGTAGGTTGCTCTCGATTTTAACGTTTGTAGATAAATTCACAAACACTGTCATTCCGACCAACGGGAGGAATCTTGAGTCGAAGTATAACTTGATCAACAAGATTTCTCGGCAACACCGCTTCGCTGTTCCTCGACAACTGCTCCTGCGTTGTTCTACTATATGTGGTCCATAGCATTATGCATTGCCCTACCTCCTGTGTAAACCACAGGGAGGTAGTGAATGCAGATATTGTAAGGAAAAATATCTAAGTCGTCTCGCTGGTCGATAGGCAGTGTGTGGTGGAGAAAAACCAGCTACCAAGCTATATTCTTAAACCAATCCCAAATACCCAAAGAAAAACCGGGGAATAAATCTATACCCAGAGCTGATTTAATAAGATAAGCCAAAAGTAGTCCTAACAGCGCTATGAAAATGACTAAAGTGGTTAGAAAAAAGCTTTCAGCAGTTTTGATAAGTCTTCTGATTTGTGGTCTTGATGATCTTAGATTACGTCCAGCAATGAACACAAAATAGTAGCGCCACCTGAGAAAACCGATGCTTTTTCTGAAATCGATGGGATGAGCGTTCCATGACTGTCTGGCTAATGCGATTTTTAGACCTTCTAGCTGCTCATCTGTAAAATCAGATTCAAGATTTCCTGGTAGCCTATCTAAAATACCTTTAATAAAGGGATCAGAACGCACAGAGTTATTTTCAGGTGACATCATTGTTGTAGTTTGAGCAGGTAATATATGTGGCCAAAAGTAAATAAGATTAGTACTAATATAAGAAGTCAAATGTCAGTCAGTTTGCTAGAAATGAAAAAGATACAGTGAAAGTAGGTACATTTATCATTGTAAAAACACATTATAATGAATGATGCGTCTAAATTAAGTGCGTACATATATTAAAGGAAATTGAAATAGCCAGAAAATGTATTATTCTGATAATCCCTGTGTAGTCGAGACGGCACAGGGATTATATAGAATTGATCTATATGCTATTCACTAAAGTATAGGTTAAACTCTAGAATAAGTCACTTCTGATAGTATTAAAAGATTTTAATGAACTGTCATTTCGACCAGCGGGACGACTTGTATGGACAGATATATTGCTCCTTGCAATATCTGCATTCACCACTTCTCTGTGGTTTATACAGGAGGTAGGGCAATGCATAACCCATGGATGGAGTGTAGTAGAACAACGCAGGAGCAGTTGTCGAGGAGCAGCGAAGCGGTGTTGTCGAGAAATCTTGTTCTCAGTAGTGTCCAAGACCCAAGATTCCTCCCGATAGTCGGATTGACACTGTATGTGAAGTCAATTCAGTTTAAAGTCAAACTGAGAGTAACCTGTAATAGGGTTAATAGATCATTTTGATCTATATGTATTTTTTTGCCAAATCTTTTAAATACACAAGAAAGTCATCTTTAAGTTCTTCATGGAGTAGTCCATGCTCAACTGTCGCGATTAAAAATCCCAGTTTTGAACCGCAGTCGTAGCGAGTACCTTCAAATTCGTAGGCTAAGACCGTTTCTTCAGATAATAAATCAGCAATTGCATCAGTTAACTGGATTTCACCACCTGCGCCTTTGCCAGTATGTTCAATTTTTTCAAAAATAGTGGGTGTTAATATATAGCGTCCAACAACTGCTAGGCTAGAGGGAGCAACATCAGGTTTAGGTTTTTCAACAATAATGTCGATTTTAGCCGAAGCCCCAGATTGATTACTGGTTTTGACGATGCCATATTTATCCGTTTCGGATGGATCAACCTGTTCCACGCCTAAAATAGAACACTGTTTTTCATTATATAGATTAACCATTTGGGCTATACAACCACGGTCAGCATCTTCAATTAAATCATCTGCGAGAATGACTGCAAATGGTTCATTTCCAACAATAGGTTTAGCACAAAGCACTGCGTGTCCAAGGCCTAGGGCTTCAGATTGACGGATAAATACACAGGAAATATGAGGCGGAATTATACTTCGAAGTAAATCTAGAGCATCCTCTTTGCCTTTAGCTTCTAGTTCTGATTCTAGCTCATAAGCTTTGTCAAAATGATTAGGAATTGCAACTTTATTTCGTCCTGTGACAAAAATCATGGTATCAATTCCTGCAGCAACTGCTTCTTCAACTGCATATTGGATTAATGGTTTATCAACAATGGGTAACATTTCTTTTGGACTGGCTTTCGTAGCTGGAAGAAAGCGAGTACCTAGGCCAGCAACAGGAAATACAGCCTTAGTGATTTTTTTAGTCATATTTGTTCCTTTAAATGAATTTTTTTATATCATAATCATGTCTATTTCTACAACGCCAAGAATCAGTTACTATCTTTCTAAGTAGGGATCATTATACCAACTACGTTTGTGTATCAGCATGATGAAGTAGGAAAAGTATTTTTCATATGTTCTCTGTAAGCTAAAAACCAGTGGGTCGTGAATTAACCTAGAAAAATCAGTCTGATCATGGTTTTGAATTACATCTTATTGATTATACATAACCTTTCTATTAGGTGCTGTGTAGCCAATTTTTTTGTACTATAATTTCGTGTCCAACTGATTTTCTAGGTTTAATAGGCTTGTTTACTAATAAAGCCTTTAAAGACGGTTAGAAAAAATATTTTAAAATCCAGGATTAAGGACCAGTTACGAATATATTCCAGATCATAGTGAATACGACCATTCATTTTATCCAAGGTGTCAGTTTCGCCTCTGAAACCACTAATTTGTGCCAATCCGGTAATCCCTGGCTTTACTTTATGTCGTAGCATGTAACCCTGGATTTGACCGCGATAGAACTCATTGTGAGCAACAGCATGTGGACGAGGGCCAATAATCGACATTCTGCCTTGCAAGACGTTAAAAAACTGAGGTAATTCATCCAGAGAAGTTCTTCTTAAGAAATTACCTAAAGGCGTTATTCGCATATCATGTTTGGTTGCTTGCTGAACATTATTTCCATCTTCACATACAGTCATTGAGCGGAATTTCCAGACTGTTATTTCTTCACCTTTAAAGCCATATCTGCGTTGTTTAAATAAGATAGGTCCAGGTGAAGTAAGTTTTACAGCAATAGCAATTATTAGTAACGGAATACTAATCAAGATTAAAATGATACTTGAGAAAATGATATCAAAAAGTCTTTTAGAAAAGCCATCAACGCCATAAAATGGTGTGTCGTGAATACTGATAACAGGAATTCCACTTAGATTTTCCATTTTTGATCTTAATAAATCAAAGCCAAATAAATCAGGTACATAATAAACAGCGGCAGTGGTGTCTGCCAGGGCTGCAATGATTTGTTTAATTCTTTTTTCTGCTTTTAATGGTAATGTTATATAAACAATATCAATTTTATGGTTATTTACCATTTCAATGAGTTTGACAGTGTTACCGGATAAATGTTGAATAGATTGTTGATGCCGTCCTTTCTCTTTTTTTATCCGATCATCAAAATACCCCACAAAGGAGAATCCCAGCCAGGTGTCTTTTTGAATAATGTTATCCAGTTCCAGGCCTATATCAGTTGCACCAATGACGGCAACTTGTCGTGTGTTTCTACCCATGGATCTAACATAGTTAATGAATGAACGGGTAAGGATATGCCATGTTATTAATTCAACAGGAACTGCTAACATCCATATTCTAAATACTTCTTTATAGCCGGAAATTAAAATCGGATAGAATTGTAACACTACAAAAAATACCAAAGCAACACCTAACCAGGAGCTAAGCGTCTTTTGAGTTTCTTCTATAAAATTGATGCCACGCGGTGCGTTATATAAAAGATTGAGTTCTGCAAAGAATCCAAATGACAAGAAAGCAATCAAAAGCAACAGCAATTCGAAAAAGTGAAATTCAAAGCCGTATATTTGAAGCAGGTATTTTAATGTCATTCCAATAATAGCAATATCAAATAAACGGATGATCGCCGTAAGTTTTGAACGATGAAGTCTGACTATTCCAATTCTATTTGATTTTTCCGAGTTCATAATTTTACGTAATGTTTAAGTTTTTGAATATAGATTAATAATGATTCTTTGTGAGTATTGACATGTGTGGAGCAGATACAAATTAAATTCATCAATTTATCAAGTGCCAATACTTTCTAAAAGACATAGCATTAATTATTAATTTATAAAATTAAGATTTAAATACAGCTTATACCCTTGCCGTTTTAATTTAAATAGTACCTGGGTACTACTGGTAACTGCTTTTATGAATAAGCAATTTATACACCAATAAATAAATTACCCGCAACACTATTAAAAAAAGGATAAATAAATCTTTTTATTATTCAATTAAAGAACATAGCTATATACAAACCACACTGAAAATTATGTTGGTAATTGTGAACCTATTTTCAACCACAACCTGTGGTTAGTTCATAGCCATGTTAAAGAATTAACGCTCACGAATTCAGTTAAAGTGTTTCAATTGCACGACAAACCATAAAGTCTCAAGACAAGCAATTGGCTCTGTTAAAAATACAATACGTTAAATTACATTTAAAAATAACATAACATTATGTTATCAATATATAATTTTTTGATTTATAATCAATACGGAGTTGTCGTGTTATGACTACAAAGTCATTTGAATTAGATTTTACCTATCTAAAACCAGAGCATTTCCCTTTTTTTGGTAACAGGAACGCGCACAGAATAAGTTAGGTAATTAGTGAAGTGGTTTGTTCGTGTTTAAGGCGTGTAAATAGGTGCGTAGTAACCTATTTCTACAACGAAGAAGACGGACAAAATACAAAGTCAATTGTTCAAGCTATTCTGTGTGCGGCCCTAATCAGCTACCGTTGTGAAATAGCGACACCTAAAAACAATATAAAATCCGTTGAGCTTACTTAATCTTTTCCAGCTTGTGATGAGCTTCTATCATGTTGTAAAAATTAGGTCTATGACAAATTAAGTGGGTAAATCCTGTAGGATATTTGGATGATTATTAGTTTCCATCTTCCTTATTCCATGAATAGTGACTAACGTTTAATTTGAAATGTTTTGTTTTTATATTCAACAACAAAACTATTTATACGAATCTCTAAGAGATTCATACCCTTAGTGATTTCTTCTCCTGCGGTATACTTTTGCATATTTATCATAATAAAACGATTATTTTGATTTTCTGAATAAACAAATACGTTAATATCGAGATCGGGTACCTTACGACGAAATTTGTAGTCTAATTCTGATAAAAAGGGTAATTCATGTTTAGTTGGTTTTTGAATATCTTCAGTAATATTTATAGGTATTGGTTTTATCTTGGGAGAGGGAATAGCAATAGGTTTAACTTTGCTGTCGGGTTTCTTTTTTTGCTCTGTTAATTGCAAAATTTTCTGTTTTACTCTTTTTTTGATTTCTTGTTGTTTACTTAATTTTTTTCTTTCAAGTTGTTCAGCAATGGACATTTGTCTTTGTTTTATTGTGTTTTTAATAGCAACAGGCGGTGATGATTGTTCTTTTTCTTTAATTCTGGGTCCTAGCGTTTTATTTTTATCAACTATTTCATGTTTGCTTACTATCTCTAGATTATCTTCTTTAGTAAACAACCATATGAAATAACATAGAAAAAAAACATTAACAATAACTAAAATAATCAACCAGCCTGATGTTTTTTTGGGTAAGTATAGTTGCTGTTTCTGTATTCTATTTTCCAGTGAATCAGCCTGACTGGCTTGTCTTTGTTGCTCTGATTTTCTTAGTGCATTTAAAATAAAAGACATTAGTAGTCCAGTTTAAGTTTGGGTGATTTATTAGATAGATCGTTATTAGACAAATGAATAAAAGTTTGGGGACCAACAATACCATCAGGTATTAATTGATGCAGTTGTTGAAATTTTATCACTTCAGATTTTAATTGAGCATCAAAAAAAGTAGAACTTAATTTGTTAAGACTATGGTTCGTATTGAAAGGCAGATGTTTTCGTACCCATAAAACGGCTTCAGAAGACTGTCCTGGATAGATTACTTTAATATTTTGAATGGGTGGTTGCCATAACATCATATAAAAACCATTCCATAAAGCGAGTATCTTTTCTATGGGAAAGGAAATATCAGCATTAACACTAAAAACAGGATCTCCTTCTTTAGACCCTAACAAAATAGCATAGTATTTTTCTGTATCTGATATGGAAAATTCCATAATGACAGGTCTATTAAATGCAAGTAACTCTTCCCAATTAGATTTGCCCAGTACGCAGTGTAAGCCTTTTGCCTCTACTTTTTTACAATTAGTGCTAGGAGTGGTTTTTTTCTGCCAAAAATTAGCAAGCTCATGGATTGCAGTATTTAAAGAAGTTTGTTTCTGTCTAAGTAATGAATAGAAATCTACCTGTCGCACTTTAAGTATTTCAGGTTTTAAATCAACCTGCTTTAGTTGAGTACTTTCTGCTGGATTGATAAAAGAACCTGACAAAATAATATGCTTTTCAGGTGATTTATCAGGAACCAAATAATACACTGATATGCCTAGAACAGCTATCAGGATAAGGCCCAATGAAGCACTGCTTAACGAGAGAATAGTAGATGTAGCAACGGGATTAAGCACTTCTTTAGCGGCTTTATTAATTATTTTTTTGGTTACAAATCGGGAATTTGTTACATATGCACCTAATAAGGCCCTATCACATAAAACGTTAATCAATCTTGGGATACCCTGAGAAAGTTTAAAAATTTTACGCATGGATCCACGGTTGAAAATATTGCTGTTCCCCCCGCAAACAGATAAACGATGTTTTATATATTCTTGAGTCTCTGAAAATGACAGCGAAGTCAAATGATATCTGGCTGTTATACGTTGATTAAGTTGGCGTAATTGGCGGCGCTCTAACAACTGTTTTAATTCAGGTTGGCCTATCAGAATGATTTGTAATAATTTAGTTGTGCTGGTTTCTAGGTTAGTTAAAAGACGAATTTGTTCTAAAACATCCAGGCTCAAGTTTTGAGCTTCATCTATCATTAATACAGTTCTTCGCCCTTCTGCATGTGCTGTTAATAAATGTTGGTTAAGACAATCTATCAGATTTTTGAGAGATTGTTTATCCCGATCATAAGGAATATGCAATTCATCACAAATTGTTGCCAGCAATTCAATAGTATTTAACTTGGGGTTTAATATTAGTGCAATATCAATATGGGCAGGTAATTCGTGTAATAAACAATGGCACAGTGTCGTTTTACCGGTACCAACCTCTCCCGTTAACGCAACAAACCCCCCGCCCTGGCTGATGCCATACAGTAAATGGGCAAGGCCCTCCTGATGACGCTCACTCATATAGATAAAATGAGGATCAGGCGCAATAGAAAACGGAGCTGTGTTAAAATTAAAAAACTGTTGATACAAAGTAATAATCCTAAAGAATCAGGTTGCTAATATGAATGAATATACTCCAGACCCTGCAGCAAAAAGGGTTAAATATATAGCCTCTATTATATACATAGTAGTGTTAGCGTTTATCGTAGGTGGTAGCTATTTAAATCAACAACAAGAAGTTTTAGTGGATAGCGACGTTGATGAAGTGATTGCCTGGCCAGAAATCAATTAAAAAATTTAGCCAATAAACCACGGTCTTTTTTAAGGTCTTCCATACGTTCTAGGGCATACTGACCAAATTCATTATCCACATTTTTATCTGCAATTTGCTTTAATACGCAAATGCTATCTTGTTCTAGCAATTCAATGGCCCGTTTTCTTACGGAATCATAGTGTGCATTTAGCGCAGCTAATTCTGTTAAATAAGCATTGGCTTGATTCAATTGCTTTAAAATGACTTTTTCAGGGTCACTGGTAAACAAGTCTCTTAGCAGATTACCGTATTGTTCCTGAACTCGAACCAGATCACTACGGTTAATTTTTACTGGTTCTGTCGGATCATCGCAGCAGCCCATATTATCCCCTTATCAATTTAATAACTTTAACATGATAATTAGAAACATTATATATATCTAGAATTCAGATTCTTTTCCATTACCATGTTAATAAATACACTTTAGCAGACGTAAACCATGTTCATCCTGCACAGCTCTAACAAAACTGAAAACCTGTTAGTTCATTTAACCACGGTCATTGAAAATTTTTCTTTATCACAAGCTCTAAGCAAAGAAGTTTTTCTTATTCAAAGCCAGGGGATGGAACGTTGGTTATCACAACAACTTGCCAGTTACTTTGGCGTATGGGGTAATTACGAATTTTTATTTCCCGGTAAATTTTTTAGTTCCATCGCAGGCAAAATTGATAATCGCATAAACGATGATGTTTTTGATAGAGAACTCATGTTATGGCGATTTGAATTGTTGCTCCGTCAGCTGGATGATGATTGTTTCACACCACTAAAACATTATTTAAGTGGTGAAAATTTGGAGTTAAAACGTTATCAGCTGGCCACTCAATTGGCACAGATTTTTGATCAATATCAAATGATGCGTCCAGATATGTTAGAACTTTGGCAACAAGGGCAGCTGCTTTATCAGGTTGACAGTGAACACTGGCAAAGAGCGTTATGGCACTTAGTCACACAGTCTATTGGCAGCAAACACAGGGGCTCATTATGGCAAGATGTGATTAAAAAGCTTAATCATGCGGATGAAGGTGTACTGTCTAAGCAGCTGCCAGAAAGAATTTTTGTTTTTGGTTTGAATACCATGCCTCCACTATTTCTGGATTATTTACAGGGATTATCCCTGCATTGTGATATACATTTATTTCTACTCAATCCAGCGCAAGTGTACTGGGCGGACTTTATCAATAAAAAACAAATAGCTGAGGCACCGGAAGGCCACCCTTTATTATCCACATTAGGGCAACAAGGGAGAGAGTTTCAGCAAATGTTACTGGAGCAGGCTGATTTTGCCTATGAACCTGATAGTTTTGAGTGGTCAGAAGCCTCAAATAATCTGCAACAATTACAAAATGATATTTTAAATAATCAGTTACAGGGACTTTCGTTAGAAAAAGATAATTCCATCAGCATTCACGCCTGTCATTCACGCATGCGTGAAGTTGAAGTATTAAAAGATCAATTGTTGTCAGCGTTGGAACAGGACACAGAGCTGGAATTGCGAGAAATGGTTGTGATGGCTCCTGATATTCAACTTTATGCTCCTTTTATATCTGCTGTTTTTAGTGATATTCAGCATTCTATCGCAGACCGTAGTTTACGTCTAAGCAATACAGTACTAAATGCGTTTATCCGGTTTTTAAGGCTCAGTCAAAGTCGTTTTGGTTGGCAAAGTGTAATGGATTTATTAGAACAACCCGTGGTCTTTGCTAACTTTTCTTTATCTGAATCCGATATAGAATTGATCAAACACTGGGTCCTAGAGACACATGTACGCTGGGGGAAATCAGCTACCCATAAAAAGGAACTGGGATTGCCAGAGTTAAATGAAAATACCTGGCAAGCTGCTCTGGATCGATTGTTAATGGGGTATGCGGTAGGCAGCGAAGAAAGTTTTGTCGACAATATACTGCCCTACCGAGAGATTGAAGGTTCGACGGCACTGGTTTTAGGAGGCTTTAATGATTTTATCCAGTTGCTATTTAAAGCCAGTAACGATTTAAAACAGCAAGCCACACTGAGTAACTGGGGCAATAGACTTTATTATTATGCTGATCAGCTTATTTGTGCCGATACACAGACAGAACAAATCCAGCGACAACAGCTAAATGAAATAATAGAACAACTCGCAGTTAAAATAGCAGCGCAACATACAGAAGATATTTCACTGGATGTTATTATTGCCTGGCTGGAAAACAGCATGTCAGAATCTAAATCATCCAATGGTTTTCTGCGCGGCCAATTAACCTTCTGCTCTATGCTACCCATGCGTTCCATTCCATTTAAGGTGATTGCCTTGATAGGGTTAAATGAGGGTGAATTTCCAAAAATAGATCGACATCCCAGCTTTGATTTAATAGGTCAAAATTTTCGCAAAGGCGATCGTTCTCGTAGAGCGGATGATCGCTATCAGTTCTTAGAGGTTTTGCTCTCTGCACGGCAGCAATTGATTATTACTTTTCAAGGACTTTCCATTCAGCATAATGAAGATATCCCGCCTTCAGTCATCATTAGTGAGCTCCTGGGCATACTGGAAAATCATTATCAACTCACAGACTTAATTACCAAGCATCCACTGCAAGCCTTTAGTCAGCGTTATTTTAATGATGAAGAGGAACTCTTTAGTTATTCTCAGTCTGCTTATGAAACAGCCGTTACATTGCAAACTGATAAGGAAAAAACAGAGCTATGGTGGCAAGGAACACTTGAAGCTAAGGATACGGAAACTATAGACATCAATGAATTATTTGCCTTCTACCGGCAACCACAACAGTATTTTTTACAACGACAATTAGGCATACGATTTACCGGACTATCAGCCGATGTTGAAGAACGAGAACCCTTTGCTATAGACACACTGGATGCTTACACCATAAATCAACAATGGATTGAACATGTGTTGAACGGCACACCTTACACCCTAAAAAAACTGCAAGCGCAAGGTCTCTGGCTTTCAGGAATAAGAGGTGAACAGGCATTTGAACAGCAACAACAGGCCATTAATCAATTTGCCGACTTGATACAACAACTGAATTTGGGACAAAGGCAAGAAGATCAGCCCATTGATATTATTGTTGGTGGTTATAGACTGCTTGGAAAGCTAAGTCAGATTTATGAACAGGGCAGTCTGCTCTATCGCTATGCCTCAATAAAAGGTAAAGATTTTATGCAGGCCTGGTTACATCACCTCATCATTAATCATATTCAACCACAAGATACACACTTGCTCAGTTTGGATGAATCGCTGGTATTTTCTCTAGATGCTGCTGAATCATCGGATAACCTGAATGCCTTGATAAAGATTTTTATTCAGGGCCAGCAGCAACCGGATGCATTTTTTACCGAATCAGCTTTTGCCTATGTAAAGCAGGCGTTAAAACTTAAAACCAGTAAACGAGCCAAAACACCGGCAATTATATCTGCGCAAGAACAGCTTAAAAAAGAAATAGGATATGATCGATCATTACAGCAGCTCTATCAAAATGTTGAAGATTTGTCTGTTGTATTAAATGCAGATTTTGAAGAGAAATGTAATGAGCTGGTTCTTCCCATATGGGAAGCACTGAAAGGGGAATGATGTTACATGACGATATGATTTAGGAACATTCACGAAATAATTTGAATTGTGATTTGTCTTTTTATCCGCCTTCTACGCTGCCTACACGGACGTAGGTCCTGCATGCTATACCAACACACATCCATGTCTTGATGAGGAATACCGATAATATCTATAGCACTTTTGGTTAGCGTATAAAAACCAGATGCATTTCTTCATGGAAGCAATAGTATCCTGCCTAAATATCATCACGTTTTTTTCCAATTAAAGGATTTTCAGCTAACCAAGTGAATCTAGAAAAGAGTAGCTCCAGATATTTATCAGCTTGATCGACGCCCCATTCTTGATAAGTGTATAGCCATATTTCCTCCAAATCATCTTGAGCTAATGCTCTCAATGAATAGCTAGTTATCATTTAATATATTTTGCTGATTATCCATAAGCTTCAGTCATATAAAAACATCAGTTCATCGTCATACCAGCAGGGATTGCTGGTATCCAGTGTATAGGGATGTACAATATAAACAGTAGCAAAAGCTTGTTTATATAAACTTCACATCCCTGAATTTTGGATCACGGCATTCCCTGCCAAGATGACGAGTGAATACGGGTAGGGAGGTAACAAGAAAATGGCTGAGACTCATACGTAATCAGGTATATTTCTTATGTAGATTTGAAAGAAATTTATCACTATCAAAATTTTCTACTCTAGGACTATTCTCCCCCGCTTGCAGCTTTTCTTTAAGTACTTGTAGCTTTGCCTCATCCTCTTCCAACCTATGCAGACCAGCACGCACTATTTCACTAAATAGACTGATAGCGGTTTTGTGATATTTTTTCGCTGACAAATTCATCAAAATGGGATCCAAGGGTAACAGAAGCATTTCTTGCCATAATTATATTTCCAACAAAAGACGTGTTTTAAATATTAATACAATATAAAGAGAGTGGCAATATTACTTTTTACTCAAAAAATAGACATTAACCGGATGGAAGAAAGTTTGCGGTTACACTTGAGGTATCAGCATAAGGTAAACAATCAAGGGGCAGTTTATATTCATTTTCCGAGGTGGTTTATTTATGCCCATTTGGGATTATATAAAGTGCCAATTACTCCAGCCTGGAAAGGTGTGCATGCTTAAGGAAAAAAGCACCAATCTTCGTTGCCATGTTAGCCGCTTCCAATGATGTTTTCTGTCGTACATTGACAGCAACTCTTCAATTAACAGAGGATAGGCGAGTAATTAAAAGGCCAATAGTGTACTCGGGTACGATATACAAACACGGGGTTAGTAATTAGACTCAATCAAAACAATAAGTAACTCTGCAGCAAGTTGTGTCATCCAAGTGAAACGAGGAATCTTGAGTCAGGGTTTTTAGTTTAAGCAAAAGATTTTTCCGCTGGTCTAAATGACCGTTCATAGGAGTTTATTGTGTATATAAATCGTTCTATAAAGTTGTTGAGTTTGCCCATTTTCTCCAAAGGGATAAAGAAGGGATGAATGGAAAAAGTAACCTGATTCCCTATGAGTCTCCACCTTATAGATGGGGAAAACGGTGACACCTTGCTCACCGTCATCCCCGAGGTTTTTTGTCGGGGATCTAGTCATGCAAAAAATAGATTCCTGCTAAGAGAATGCAGGAATGACGGGACTGTGTGGTAGCATTTTTCAAAATGGCAAAAGCTCATGGGAAAAGTAATGACAAAGTTGTTTATTAGACAGCTTACACAACAATCATAGTGGCCATTTTTTATTTAAAAGTATTAATAGGTCATCTGACCCATAGACGCCCATAGTGATTGTAAATAATAATACGCAGAAAAAAGGTGATAAATTGAATTGGGGGGCAATAAACCAGAGTATCGTGGAATTATATCGTTTGGTTAGCGAAGTTCCGGTCAATGAATTCAAACAACAGGCTTTTAGTATACTGCAACAGCATGTTTCTTTCGATTCAGGGCTATGGTCAGAAGGAATAGCCGAGGGTTTACATATTAACACCTTGTTTCTTCATAACCAACCGATGGAAATGATGGAGCATTACCAGCAGTATGTAGATGGAGATGAACTGGCTAAAACGGTATCCGAAAATCCCGGGATCACGTTCGATCTTGATGATCTGGTAGATAAAGAAGAATTCAAAACGCGATCTGTTTACTTTGATTTCTGTAAACCTTATGGTGTCGAATGGGCAATTTCAACTTCAATTTACAACGAAAAGTTAGCCCTGTTTCATTATATCTGTCTGTATCGGAATAAAACATCCGTACCCTACACAGCAAATGACAAACAAACCAAAAATGCATTCATGCCGCATTTGATCAATGCATTTAAACAATCACAGTATTTATCGTTGGTTAATTCATCAGACTGGCGTAGCAGTGAAACAGGGTCCGCAGCGGTTGATCAACACGGTAATATCCATCAGGCTACCGACACATTCCTGGCACATATTGAAAATATTGACCCCGACTGGACGGGGCCGTTATTGCCTAAATTCATGCTGGATAACTATCTGGAAGAAAAGAAATTCTTTCAATCGGGCTATGAAGCCAGAGTCTCAGAGCAGCAGGATTTACTCTATCTGGTAGAAATCAGGCCGGCAGCTCCCTATACCCAACTAACCATAGCCGAGCAAAAAGTAGCCGCTTGTTTAAAAGAAGGTGCCAGTTATAAGGCAGTGGCTAAAACACTAGGAATTTCACCCTCCACAGTGACTAATCATGTAAACAAAATTTACGCCAAACTTTCGGTTAAGTCTAAGACGGAATTGGTGAGGTTGTTGTATACAGGATAGTAGTGGTATTCAAAATAGATTAAATATTAATAAAGATAAAAATCACAAAAAGAGAACATGATGAATAAAATAAAATACTATTGTACTTTGCTATTACTATCAATAAACTCTTATGCATTCGATCATGTTTATTTGTTAAATTATGATAATACATCACATGGTTTAATTGTTAAAACAACAAATTTAATTGACAATAATTTTATACCAATGACGGTTGTTAATAATAAATATCAAACTGATTTTAGCTCAATAGACTTTAAAAATTTTTTAATAAATGATATAGATAAAGCTAAGAATATTTCTTGGCTACTATTAGATAGAAAAAAATCAATAGTATATCAAGATAAAATAATTACCAGACCTGTTTTAGGAAAATTAGATTTTAATTTAAATTTCATTAAACATGGTGGAGTATTGAAGATCCCTGAATTTTTAGACCCTTATCGATTAACTAATGTTATACCTGATATAATAACAGGAAATTTTTTTAATGAAATAACCAGTCTTAATGACTATAATCAAAGATTTAAAACATATTCTGAAATACTAGGAAAAATTCTTGGAGGAAGTGCATATAATCTTGAAAATAAGAAAACAGTTAATGAATTAAAATCTGCAATTGAAGAGCAATTAAAAAGCACAGGGGCTAAAGGAAATAATTTAGGAGAGTTATTGAATAATGCAGTACTTTTATCAAGGGGGAATTCGACTATAGGAGCACTAAGTGATTTAAGTACAGCAATTGATACTATAAACTTATTAAAAAAAATTGATCTAGAATCTACACTAAAAGCAAGTGTTATTGGTGAAAATACTCTTAGTTCGATAAGCTATCTACTAACGTTACAATCTAATTTTGCTAACATAGAATTAGAGAAAAAAAGATATGCTTCATTATCTTTTATATATGCTACATTAAATTTACCTAGAATGTGTAATGCATTAGAAGGTCTAGCAAATAATTCTACTCAAACTGATCCTGCTTTTTCAGATGCTTGGCAAGTTCAAAGACAAATTTATTGTACGGTCGGTGGACAATACGACTTTATTAATATTTATTTAAACAAATTAGCAAAAGATCTTTATCTAAAAGACTTGGCTGATACATTTGATTTTACATTGGGAGTGTTAAACTCTATATATAGTGGGGTTATAGCTACAAAATTAACTGCACTTTCTTCATATTATGGTATATCAACAGTTGCTGTTACTGCAGCACAAGCTGCTGTTATAGGTGCTGTCGTAATTTGGTCTGGAAAACAGATATTAAATGGTTTAGCTTATATTGATACCCTAACTAAACAAAATCGTTCAATAATCCTTGCAGCCCATTTATTAAGTTGTTTGAATGAAATGTTGCCGATAGCTGAAAATCGTGTAGTTAGAAATATGAGGTTAAGTGATTTTGATAAGATAATAAATATCAAACTCTTACAAACTGTTCTTATGTTTCATAATATGAATATATTTGAGAACCAAGTGAATGATGCTCTTTTTAGTACAACAGACTACAGCGATTATTTTGCACCAAATGAATGGGCTAAAAGGATTGGTTTAAGCTTAAATTTTTCGAAACAAGAATTTTTAAATGAAACGTCAAGAATAACTAATGAATTAGTTCTACAGATAAGTTTAATAAGACCTAACAAAATTTTAATGGATGAAATTGCTAATAAAATTGTAGTGCCATCAATAATTCCTATTACACCGAGTAATAGACAGCCAGTTGCTAAACTAAATGGTGGTAAATTACAGGCAATTATTGGAGAAAAAGTTTTCTTTGATGGAAGTAAAAGTTACGATTTGGATAATGATCCATTAATATATAATTGGACTTTAATATCGCCAAATGGTAGTGCTGCATTATTAACTAGTAATGCAGATAATACGGCTACTTTAAGACCAGACAAACAAGGGATATATGAAATTAGATTTTCAGTTAATGATGGTCTCTTAAATTCAAAAGAGAAAAAATATTTTGTTAAAGTTTCCCCTCCATCTACTGATGGACATGATCTAGCAATTAACATTGCCAATCTTAATTTTTCAGGTAGAGTGACTAATGGTAAGACCATTTCACCAACAGAAATTGCAGTGTCTAATAAAGGGTTATTTCCTGAAGAAACATCTGTAACTATGACCGTTCAGCATGAAAATGGCAGTGTTTTATCTAATAAATCTGTAAATATTGGGATTGTAAAACCGGGGGGAATTGTAAGCCTAACATTTTCACAAAGAAATGTTTTAAGTTACTTAGTACAAAATATAACGGATGGTAACTCAATATCTGTTTCATTTCGAGTCGAACCAGTTGGTGCCATGGACAAAGGAGATACTGATTGGGCTAACAACACAAAAGCAATTTCACTTTGGGTTGGAAATAAACGACCAGTGATTTCTAATATATATAGGATCAAACATTTTGAATTATCCTATAATGCTAATCTCGAATTGAGAGGTTATCAGATTAATACTCCCCCTTCTAGTAGAGCAGTTGGTGGGTATACCATACCAGGTCAACCACCAGCTTCTATTTCTAGTAATGGAAATATTTATGAAGTTTTTCTTGGACCACACACTACCATGTTTAAAGTAGAACTTATTATTTTAAAAAATGGACTTTTACTAGAACATACAATTGAACCCAATAGAACAGCATTTCTTATTGATTATGGGCGTTTGCTTTTATCAGTAGATGCTGATTTACCTACTGCTTATCTACAATTAAGTTATCCAGCTAATAATGAAGCTTCTTTAAATCCAAATGAAGCTACAATTATTCAAAATTCACAGCAATTATTCAAAGCTGATATAGGGCAATTTGGTTATGATGGGTTTAGAGCTAATTCTGGTAGATTTAGAAAATATTTTTATAGTTATTCTGGAAGTCCACTTTCAAGTTTTAGTACTGCATTTAGTACTAAAACTAATAAAGCACCATTTAACGTAGCATATACAAAAACTAGTTATGGATGGGATTTGGCTGTTACTCCAACTAGAGTTGGAAACCAGAAGATTGCATTTGAACTTTGGGGGGCGAATGGACGTGATTATATCGTAATTGGTCAATTAAATAGTATTGCTCCACCTATTGATAGTGATGGAGATGGCGTGAATGATATTGCAGATGCATTTCCAAATGATAAAGCTGCAAGTGTTGATTCGGACCAAGACAATTATCCAGATTTTTGGAATATTGGTATGTCTGAACTCGATTCAACTACCGGCCTAAAATTAGATTTAATGCCAAATGATCGAAATGCAAACATAGATTCTGATGGCGATTTAGTTCCAGATTACTATGATGCGTTTCCAAATGATATTAATGAACAATATGACAGTGATGGAGATCTTGTAGGAGATAATAGTGATCCGGCACCTAATGATCGTTTTAGGTTTTCTAATTCTATACCTCAATTTGTACCAATAATTGACCAGGCAGTCGGTTCAGGACTATTGACAGCTATAGCAATAGATGTAAATGACCCAGATGGTGATACTGTTTTTATTTCAAAGATTTCTGGCCCATCATTTATCAATGTAATAGGAAATCAATTGTTTGTTTTTCCTACAATAAACGATATCGGAATTCATAGCATCACAGTGCAAGCCAGCGATAATTTCGGTGGACAAGCTTTATTAACGATTACAGTTACCGTTTCTGATAAACTCCCGGTCAATATTAATTTTAGTGGCTCTGGTAGTGGAATTGTTAGTGGTAACTCAAATGGTATTAATTGTCATGGGTCATGTGATTATAACCTGACTGCTGGTTCACTTATTACCTTAAATGTCATCCCCGATCCAGATTCAATTTTTATGGGCTGGTCAGGTGGTGGTTGTACTGGGACTGGGCCGTGTACTGTAACAATTAATGGTGCCACATCTGTAACTGCAGATTTTTTAAAAGCATCTGAATTATTTGATGCTCCTTTAGAAACTGTAGGGTCATCTGGCTCCTTTGGGGTTGGTAGCAGAACTAATGCAAGTATTTCGGATGAATTTGGTAATACCTATATTGTAGGGAGTGCCTTTTCAGCATGGGGCACCCCGTTGTCACCTCATAATGGTAATTCAGATATGCTTATAGCTAAATATGATAAGCAAGGATCACTTTTGTGGCATACATTTTTAGGTGGATCTGGATATGATTATATTAAAGATATTATTTTTGATAAAAATGGCAATATTATTGTTATTGGTACGGCTGAACAAGGATGGGGGTCAACAATTAATGGCTATAATAAACCAGCCGAGAACGCTTATGATAATTTATTGCCAAGTAATATTTTAGTAGCGAAACTTAATTCCAACGGTGGAATGCTTTGGCATACTTTTCTTAATGGACGAGGGGGTGGGGAAAGTATTGCCATTGATAATAATAATGACATATATATCACTGGAGATTCGGAAAACTCTTGGGGTATACCGTTGAATCCACATTCTGGTGGTAGTGATGTTTTTGTTGCTAAATTGAGTGAGAGCGGTCAAGAATTATGGCATACTTTTTTTGGTGGTGGGGTTAGCAATGTATCAACAGGATATGATATACAGATTGATCGTTTAGGCACTATCTATTTTTCAGGTAATACTTCAGCCAGTTGGGGGAATCCAATCAATCCATATTTTTCAAATAGTAAATATGCTTGGATTGGAGCTAACTTATCGAACACCTTTGTTGCAAAATTGGATAACACAGGTACCCTGCTATGGAATACTTTTTTTGATGGATATACAAGGTTAGGTTTTACAAATACACGTATAGCAGTTGATAATAGACATAGTGCTATATATCTTGCCAGCTCTGGAAATTTGGGCTGGGGAAGTCCTATCCGACCGTATACTGATGGCACGGATGCAAATGGCAATGACGGCTATGTTGCGAAGTTAGATACAAATGGTATTCTCCTCTGGAATACCTTTCTAGGTGGATCTGGCTCTGATGTAATAAAAGATATAGCTTTAAATTCCAGTGGTGATATTTATATTTCCGGAAATTCTTCTCAAACCTGGGGGGCACCATTATCAGGTATCAGTGGAAATTTCCTTGCTAAACTGGACGAAGCAGGAAATTTGTTAGCAACACGTTTTGTTAATTGGGACTTAGGTTTAAGTGTTGATACGTTGGATAATGTTTATTTGCAATCATTAACTGATAAAATCAGTATTGCAAAATTTGGAGATAGAAAATATTGGTTCGACTATGACGGTGACCTCATCCCTGATAAGGTTGAACAGTCTTGGGGGCTGGACCCTCGCGATCCTACAGATGGCGGTTTAGATTCTGATATAGATACTTATAGTGACGGCATTGAATATTTGGCGAATACTGATAGATCGATTCAACAGAGTAAACCACAAGGTCCATCTTCTGGTGTTTATCATTTGTTTCAAGATGATTTTGCCGACGCTGTTTATACTGATCGATGGGCATTAGATCGTTTCTCGACCAATGCATTGAAAAACAATAATGTAACCGAGTTTGGCTCTCAATTGGATATTTCAATTGATGCACCTATTGCACCAGCATCCTGTGAAAATGCCGCATTGGATGCTTTTGTGGCAATTAAACAACCTTCATTTACGGTCGAAGTACAAAACAAGATAACTGGATCCGGCGAGTTCTGTATCAGTTTACGAGAGGTCAATAATCCTGTTTCGGATACTTTTGTTGATATTTGTGCGATTAATAGTGGTGCAGCATATACGATTGAAGTTCGTTCTAATGAGGGTGGTATTAAAACTTTAACGCAGGGTCAAGCATTATTAAATGATCCTGGTACAGTCCCCGTTCAATGGCAATTGAAGAAAAAGGGTGATGCATTTGAGTTATTGACACGACAAGGAGCAGCATGGCAGTCTCAGGCAAGTTTTGTTAATACACGGTTTGCGACTGCAGAACTAAGGCCTTCACTCAGTGTTAAAAACTGTGGAACAACGACAGCAACAATGAGCATCGAACAGTTTAGCATTCTTCGTGATACAGATGCTGATACCATTCCTGATATGACAGATAACTGTCCTTTAATTAATAACCCAGCACAGTCAGACGCAGATAATGATAATATTGGCGACGCCTGTGATACAGGTGACACCGATCAGGATACTTTATCAGACCAACAGGAATTTCAATTAGGAACAGACCCAACTAAAAAAGACTCGGAAGGTGATGGTTTACCTGATAACTGGGAAGTGAGTATGGGAACCAACCCTTTAGTTGATGATGCTAATGCTGATCCAGATGTTGATGGGTTTAGTAACCTACAAGAATATCTGGCAGGTACAAACCCTACATTAAAGACATCAATACCCAGTAAACTACGGTTTATAGCGACTTCTTATATAGCGAGTAAAATTGATGGTATTGTTACCCTACCGGTGACTCGAACAGGAGGTAATACAGGCACAAGCTCAGTGCAATGTGAAACCGTTAATGATACGGCCTTGGCCGGTATGGATTATGTTGCACTCAATAACATTAATGGATGGTTAAACTGGGCCGATGGTGACAGTAGTATCAAATACTGCACAATATCTTTGATTGGAAATACAATCGCTCAAGGAAGGACAAGATTTACCGTAAACCTTGTCACGCCAGCAAAAGGTTCTCTTGTTGGTGCACTATCAATGGCAGAAATCCTCCTAAAGTATCCAACACATGATGACTTTGGCGGTGATGGAAACGCTGATATTTTAATCCGGAAAACCAATGGTTTTCTAGCGATGTATGAAATGAATGGTGCGACTCGAACTTTAGGTGCAGTGGGTGGGCTCCCTAATGAATGGACAGTTGATGGTATAGGTGACTTTGGCGGTGATGGGAACGCTGATATTTTAATCCGGAAAACCAATGGGTTTCTAGCCATGTATGAAATGAATGGGGCGACTCGAAGCTTGAGTGCAGTGGGAGGGCTCTCCAATGACTGGACGGTGGAAGGCGTTGGTGATTTTGGCGGTGACGGAAACGCTGATATTTTAATCCGGAAAACCAATGGATTTCTAGCGATGTATGAAATGAATGGTGCGACTCGAAGCCTGAGGGCAGTGGGTGGACTTTCCAGCGACTGGACTGTAAAAGGAATTGGAGATTTTGGTGGTGATGGTAAAGCGGATATCTTGATCCGTAAACTCAATGGTTTTCTTGCCATGTATCAGATGAATGGTGCAGTTCGAAGTCTGATTCCTGTGGGAGGATTATCAAATGATTGGAAAGTCAAAGGTGTTGCTGATTTCAGCGGCGATGGAAAAGCCGACATATTAATCCGTAAATCCAATGGATTTCTCGCCATGTATCAGATGAATGGTGCCAGCCGAACACTACACCCAATAGGTGGCCTCCCTCTGGATTGGAGCATAGAACAAGTTGGCGATTTTGGTGGTGACGGAAAAGCGGATATTTTGATCAGGAAGTCCAATGGTTTTCTCGCCATGTATCAGATGGATGGTGTCCTTAGAACATTGAACGCAGTAGGTGGATTACCAACAGCTTGGACCATTCAACCTGTTAAACAGCCTTTGCTATAAGGATGTTGCTCTGGTCTATCTAATAGTGGCTAATTCTACTTTGCCACATTTGAATGGATACTATACAAAAGTATCTTCGGTGCGTTAAACGCACCCTACATTTTTAATCTGACAATAAGATATAGCTGGTAGTTTATTGCCCTCAGCAGAAGCTACCAGCACTCCCTTTTTGAGAGGGAAGGTATGTGGTGCAGGTGGGCTGAGTATCACTTGGACTGGCTGTGCATGCCATTTAAAATATGCATAGAGTTCGACCATTCATTACTCAGTATTTTAAGGAAAATGCTAATAAAGGTAATGTTGATATCATCAAACGGGTAAAAGTCGTATCAGGTTTTATTACGCATTTAAGCGCCTTATCAAACGCCTTGCTAACTTGCAGACACGTCTTTTGCGCCTGTCAATATTGAGCTAATTGTTAGGGCTTTTGATTCCACGATATATCAACTTTGCGATGCTGTGAAATACAATCACGAAGATACAAATTAATTAAGCTTTGGTATGGTACACCTGAATCCTCAGCCATGGCCTTAAAGTAGTTAATTACATCCTCACCAAGCCTCATTGTTACTGGCTTTTTAAGCTTAGATGCATAGGGGTTTTTACGTGATTTCATTTTAGATAAATCATATTCTTTTTTCATTCTGCTTCACCTTTATAGAGCTTTCGCACGTTTGCTGTTGCTTTACGTGCAGAAATTATTCGAATGAGATCACCTGACTCTTTTTCACTGTGGCAGATAAGTAATATCCTTGATTGGTTACTATGACCTAGTATAAGAAACCTGTCTTCTAGTTCTGAATTTTCATCATCAAAGAAGTGGATGGCGAAATCATCGTAAAATACAGACTGCGCCTCTTCAAAGGTAACTCCATGTTTTATTTGATGCTACTTAGTGCCTGACCGAGAAACTATATTATCATTGTAATACAAATACTTATGGTAAAATATTGATTTGAAGATTCACCACTATAAAATTCAGAATTAATCCAAAAACTGTACAAGCTGTTGATATTAATAGATTGTTGTTCAAGTCGAATAAGGCTGAAACCAGAATATTCATTAAATCTCCGAAAACTTCACTACTAACCAACCCATGAGAACCGTCAAATCACCACAAATGCAAATCGGGCAAACCGATATTGCCGACATCATCATTGATGTGACATCTCGAGATGACATTCCAGTAATTTTACTCGGCTTACAGCATATTTATACGACCCCGCCCTTAAGAAAAGCAGTGTTCAAAATCCTAGAAGAGGTCATTCCACACAAAGAGGCCAATGACTCCGCCAGTTCTGTTGCCGTCGATGCCAACAAAGGACGTCCAGGTATGGATCAGTGGTGTATTTTGGTATTGGGTACCTTGCGCTTAGGTTTAGGTGCCGATTATGATCGTATTCAAGAGCTCGCCAACCAGCATAGAACACTCCGAATGATGCTGGGGCACGGACTGTTTTCAACCGATAAGGATTATCGTTTACAAACGTTAAAGGACAACTTGGCGTTGTTTACGCCCGAGATCATGACTCGTATTAATGTGGAAGTCATTCGAGCCGGGTATCAATTGCTGGATATTGATATTCACCACTTGATCCGAGGCCGATGTGATTCGTTTGTACTGAAAACGGATGTGCACTTTCCAACCGACATTAATCTGCTTTATGATGCGATCCGGGTACTGATTCGAGACTGTGTTTACTGGAGTAAAGACTATGCATTACCAGAATGGCGGCAACATCAGTGCAACCTGGGTCGATTTAAAGCACAGTACCGGAAAATTCAAAAACTTCGCCACTCTACTTCCAAAGACGAAAGCAAAAAACGGGCAAAGGAAGCAAAAATTTGTGAAGCACATCAAGCCTATATTGATTTAGCACAATTTTATTTGAACCGAGTAGGCCGCAGCGTAGAATTATTAAAAAACACGTATAAGATCCCAGAGGTTCTATTGTCTGACCTTTCTATTTTCAGCCAACATGCTGATCGCCAGATTGATCAAATCAAGCGTCGTGTGATCGAGGGAGAAAAGATACCGCATGCTGAAAAGGTCTTTTCCCTGTTTCAGCCGCATACTGAATGGATCAGCAAAGGCAAAGCCGGTGTGCCTGTAGAACTGGGAATACGGATGTGTATTATGGAAGACACACACGGATTTATATTACATCATCGTGTCATGCAAAAGGAAACAGATGACAAAATAGCGCTGGAAATGGTCAATGCTACACAACTCAACTTTCCAAGTTTTAATGCCTGCAGTTTTGACAAAGGTTTTCATAGTGTTGAAAACCAGCAGCAGCTGAAAGAAAAATTGAAACACGTCGTGTTACCGAAGAAGGGCCGATTATCCAGTGCAGATAAAATACGAGAATATGATGAAGAGTTTGTCCAGGCAAAAAAGCAACACTCGGCTGTTGAGTCCGCCATTAATGCATTACAAGTGCATGGTTTGAACAAATGCCCTGATCATGGGATAGAAGGATTTAAACGTTACGCAGCGTTAGCCGTGTTGTCTCGAAATATTCAACAGCTTGGCTGTATTGTACGAGATAGGGAAAGGAAATTACTCGAAGCAAAAAAACAAGCGGCTTAATCAAAAAGAACGGATCGATAAAAAGCGAGATGGCAGGCTAGCTGTATCCAAAAAATGGTTTTTAGCACCCTATGGACAGAACAATGGGGCTTTGCGTCTGAGTTTGCCGAAATTTAAAGCAGCTAGTAAGCAGCTTAAGTCGATATTTTGTGGGCCTTGTTCAGGTTTCTGCTTTTTCGGTCAGGCACTAATTAGTAAGCTTTTCCTCCCCTTTTTTACCCCACTTCTTTAAATAGAAAATGTACTTTTCTATTTGCATTACAGTTCCTGATAATTCTCGTAATGGAATATAATTATCGCGGTAAGTTCTCTGAGTAACAATGCATTTATCAAATGGTTTTTTTATTTCAATAATATCAATATTTCCTGTTGAATCAACAAGAAGGAAGTCAACCTTTCTATCTTTATTATTGTAGATATCTCGAACCAAAGATTCCTTAAAAACATGAATATATTTAGGATAGAGTAAAAGAATTATCTGTAGAATTTCATCCTGCCATTGAGCTTCTGAATATGAAATTTCATCGTTAAGCATGGAGTTTAATTTTTCAAGTAAAATTTTATATTTTGCAATTTCAGCATCAGCGACAATCGTCTGAATATCATCTCCTTTTTTACTTACCTTCTTGTTCATGTATTTCTGATATTTTTCTTCGTAGTTCTCCTTTGTATTCAAATATGATGAAATAATTGCACTTACTCTAGCACGAGCATATTTTGTAAGCTCATATGAATTAGGAAAGTTATTTATCAATTCCAAAAATGCTGCTTCTGGAATTGACCCCTGTTCATTACCACCAACATAGATCGTTTCACCAGAAATATAACTTAATTTAGAAAATACAGAAATATTTCGTTCAGCAATAAAAATTTTTCTCGTTAATTTTATACCCTTATGAATATAAAGATTATTTTCTATCCCGAATACATCTTGAGAAAACTTGTAGTATTCCCCATCACGAGTAGCAATTGCAAAATTTACTGGAGCATCTTCATCATCTAAATCTTGAGTCGATATCAACTCCTTGTTGCTTAGAGTAAATGTTCTACTAAGTATTAAAGAGCCTTTTTTATCAAGCTCAGAATAAATCCATTTTGAACCTATTTGTTCTCCCTTATACGAGAGGATGATTCTGTCTGGTTTTGTAAAAAATTCTAGCATCCTTCCAAATTATTCCTTAACACATAACATTGATATTAGCCTGCAATTCAGGAATCAACCTATACCTCATTAAATCCTGATTCTATTTGCTAGGTAAAAAGATGTCAACACAATAAAGTTAAGCTATTGCAAGAAATATGACCAATTATAAAACCAAAGAACCAACTTGCTTAAATCATAAATTCAATAGTAAAAATTCAAATCATGCTGTTTCTATAATCAATTGTAAACTACAGCCCTAAACAATCACTCTCTACTGCGCCAATATAACGCAAGCAAGCTCCCTGAAATATTATGCCAAATACTAAATAGAGCGCCGGGTAATGCGGCTGTTATTGAAAAATATTTTACTGCCAATGCGACACTTAAGCCGGAATTTTGCATTGCTACTTCTATACAAACTGTACGGCATGTACGCGCATCATATTTAAAAAGCCAGGGAATACCATATCCAGCAATAAGGCCTAGCAAATTATGTAGACATACTGCGACTAACACGGGTAAAGCCAGATTACTCAAATTATTTTGATTGAGAGCAACAATAATGGCAATTATAAATACAATGGAAAAAGAAGATAACAAAGGAAAAAGCGGTTGAATAATTGTTAACCCGCGTCTAAAAAAACTATTGAGTAAGGTACCCATCAAAACGGGAAGCAAGACTATTAACAAAATGCTTTTCAGCATTTCTTCAACAGGTACCGGTACCACTTGGTTCAGATACAAAAAAGTTAGTGCTGGCATCAAAATTACAGCCGCTAAAGTAGAAACCACTGTCATTAAAATAGACAACGCCACATCCCCTTTTGCCAAATAACAAATGACATTAGATGCGGTTCCTCCGGCACTGGCTCCAACCAATATCATACCTGTCATCAACTCTATCGATAGATTAAGTATTATAGAGATTACATAAGCAAAAAAAGGCATGAGTAAAAACTGAATACTCGCTGCACAGACGATAACCAGTGGTTTTTTTATAACCTGTTGAAAGTCTCTCCAGGATAAAGTCATTCCCATACTAAACATGACTAACGACAGTAAAGGTACTATGGTGCTTTTGAAAGATGAAAACAGTTCCGGATTAAAAAAAGCAATGGCTGAAAGAATAATTGCCCAAAAAGGAAATAAATTAACTATTTTATGAATCATGCTTCGTCAGACTCTACGGTTTTTCCATTAAGGTCCAGATTTTCAATTAACCGAAAATGTTGAATTTTAGCTGAATCCAAATTCAACAAAATAAATATGTCCTTGATAGCCATTACTTTTATTTTTTCTGCATTAACGCCAAATTTTAACTTGAAGAATGTCTTTTTCTTACCCGCCGGATATGAACTCATCATCTGAGTCATCCTCTCATCTATGGTAATACTGGTTTTTTGTAAAGCAACCGTCTGTTGCTGATTTAATCCTGCAATAATCGGTTGTCTGGTTTTATTACCATCTAGTTCTACTCTATTTTTTGGTTGTTGTGCTTTATTCCGCATTGCAGACAAACGACTGCTTTTTCCAGACCCCACCAATAAATGACTAGCAGCAGAAACTTTGTTATTTTCTTTCATCTGTAACTTAAACCCCTTTGTTGATGTTTCTATCTAACTTATATCCCCATGTTTGCCAGAATAAAAACCAGCCCATATTGCGATTATTGTTATCGTTTATTATAGTCAGCGTTACAAACCTAGCAAAATAATGAACATTTTCTAAAGATCAATTATACTTCCAACTCAAATTACTCTGTATATTGTCTTAAAATCATATGTCATTAGGTGATTTTAGTTTTTTCATTAAAGTCGTTTTGTTATGCTAGAACAGAGGTTTTTAAATGAAGTATATTTATAAATTTTCTATTTTTTTATTATTTTCAAGCTTCGTTTTCATCCTCGGATCAACTTTCATGCTGTCTAAAACCCTAGACTTAGGCCACTGGAAATGGGGGTTTTACGCCTGTAGTATGATTATTTTTTTCAGCAGTCTTGTTATTGTTTTTTTTCGTCAGCAAAGTAGCGAAAACTTGAGATTGTGTTACCTGGAAAGAAAAATAAAGGAAGACGAAGAAAAGCTACAACTGCAACAAAAAGATTATCAAGCCAGAGTCGTTTTATTAGCTCAAAAAGAAAAAGACATTAAACAGAAATTAACGTTATATCAACACTATCTCGAATTCCCTGATGAAGACGGATGGCAGGATGCTGACAATAATGAATGTTTTGATAATGAAGTCGCTCAACTATTACAAGACAGAGCCGAAATTATTTTTGATAAAATCATCAATAAAAAATATATCAACAATAAAGTATTTAAAAATGAATTACTGTTCGAGGATATTGTTGATTTAATAGATTCAGTCGCCCGCATTCATCACCCCGATTCACAACATCCATTAATGGAAACCAGTGTTGAAAACTTGCTGCGATCACTGAATAGATTATCTATGCAACTACTGATTTTAGTCGATAGTTTCCCGATAAATATTAAAGAATACAATCTTAGAAAAACCTATTTGTATATTCAAAAATCGGCAACGACTATTGGCTATTACAAAAAAGCCGAGCCTTTCTTAACCTTTGTAACGCCTGTGCTACGAATTGGTATGGCTGCAAATCCAATCGTAGGAATTGCTCAAACAGTTGCTATTGAAGCAGGTAAACATGCAATTAAAAAAGGCTCCGAAAAATATGCCTTAAGCCTGCTCCATGATGTGATAGAGATCATCGGTGAACAGGCATCAACTATATTTGGAGATAACTCTTTTCGCTATCGCACTCAGCACTGGATTTATGCCCTGGAATTAACAGAAATAATTTATCATTTCAATCCTGTTAAATCAGCCACTTTATCTAAAGCCATGAAAATCATCAGTGGTTTACCCATTCGGAATGAATATGATCGAATTTTTATCTATCATTGCATAGCCCAAGGAAAAAGTGCACATCCTGAAAGATACGAAAATACCTTTATTAGCACTGATGATAAACAGGAGTTAGCTAATAAACTCATTAGCTTTGTTGAAAACAATATTAATGAAGATAGAAATGCTGAAGATGCAAAAAAAGTCATGGCCTGGCGCAAAAAAATAGAACCTCGGTTGGGTGTAACAATGCAGCTAAATATAGACAAAAATGACGCTGAGCTGCTAAGAAACATGCTAAGTTCAGGTTCGGCTGAAAAAAAAATAAAGCCTTTTTTAGCTCGGTATATTTTTACTATGATGGCGGGAGATGAAACCCCACAGTTTATATACACAGATATACACTTTGAACCACCTATACAACCTGAGGCGTTCAAAGAATTTTGGCTAATCGGTTCAAATAGACGACTGATGCTGTTAACAATAGAAAAAGAAGATAGAATCATTATAGTATGGCATTTTGATTCCATACTGAACCAGGAATTATCTATTCAACGTATCAGCCGGGTTGTAGCTGATGACTGTAAAGTGTCAGGCGGTTTATGGCAAGCTGAATTTAAAAATGATAAAAAAGCTGAATTTATTATTGAAGGTAGAAAAATCAGTAGTTACGAAAGTTATTTTCAGGTTTTAGAAGACTTTAAACACGTTTTATCCTAATCATATCTGCGTCAAACTTGTGGCAATTTTTAAACCCTCGCAGCTAATTCTACTTTATTCCATTAAATCACCTAAGTATCTCCGTAGGGTGCGTTATACGCACCATTTCGGCAATGGAAGGAAACAAAATAATTTGGGTGCGTGCAACGCACCCATTTATAATCTGACAAAGTAGAGCTAATGAAATTGTTTAATATGTTATCTATCGTACTTCTATACCTATTATTATTACTCACTATTTTCCTGTTCCAAAGAAAGCTGATTTATTTCCCGGAAACGTATTCCAAAAACCAGCTACCAGAACTCTTATCGCAATATCATTTAAAACCGTGGCCTGACGAAACAAACCTCCGTGGGTTTATTAGTCCAAATAAATTAAGCCATAGCAAAGGCTCTGTTCTGATCTTTCATGGCAATGCCGGCTCTGCTAGAGGCCGGTTATATTATATTGAAGCACTTGAGCAACTTGGATACAGAGTGATTTTAGCTGAATACCCAGGGTATGGCTCCAGGTCAGGACAGCCCTCAGAATCAGTTTTTATTGAAGACAGTTTGCAAACTGCCTTACTCGCCCAGGAACATTTTAACGGCTCAATGTTTCTTTGGGGAGAATCTCTCGGTGCGGGAGTCGTTTCAGGTATTGTAAAGACTGGAAAAATCAAAACAAAAGGCATCATTTTAATGACACCTTTTGATAGCCTGGCCAGTGTTGCTCAGCATCATTACTGGTTTTTTCTGGGTAAATGGCTAACCAGAGATAAATTTAATAATATTTCAAATTTAAAGAATTATTCTGGGAGTACGGCAGTCATCCTTGCAGAACAAGATAAAATAATTCCAAAACAAAATACTCTTAAATTATATGAATCCATCACTGGGAGAAAGCAGATATGGAAATTTGCCGGTTCTGGACATAATACCCTGCCTGTTAATCCAGATTCTCTATGGTGGGCTGAAGTCATGAAGTTTGTTGATTACAACTCAACCACTATGGATGAAAACCGCTAATGACTAAAAACAGGAATTTTTTTGATTGTTTTTTTTCTCATTCCAACAAGCCCAATCAAACCAGAAAAAAACAACCAGACTGTGGCAGGTAATGGTACCGGTGGCGGTACAGATGCAACATCAACATTCAGAATATCAAATGCCCAAAAACTTGATCGTGTAGCCCCCGTACTATCGACAAAACCTACCGTATTAGCACCAGCAAACCCACTCGACAATGTTGATCCTACAACAAAATTATTAAACTGCATGACAGAGACAATATAGTCACCTGCATTAAGTGTAGACGTTAACAATGTGTCGTATGCGACACCTGTTAAAGGGTCAGTAGCTACCCCCATTCCATCATCATTTACCGAAATTAAATTTCCTGCACTATCAAAAAGGGCAAGAATAGGATCAAAACCTCCGGCAGAAATTACATTCCCCGCTGCGTTTGTCCCGCCAGCATATGACCATGTTTGTAGAGTTACACTTGATATACCACCCACTGAAAAATTAAAAAACTGCACGTCATCATCATTTGATAAATTGCCAGTAAATGAAAAATTAATCGGTATGGCATTAACAGCAGAACTAAGACAGACTAATAAACAGATAAACAGATATTTTTTCATTTTTTATTCTCCTACATCCACTTTTAAACAAAGTTAGACGCTAAACACTTTTAAACTCAACTTGTTTTAAATATATCGAAAACTCTAGAATAACAACAATAGGCCATTGAATTAACACTATAAAAACAACAAAAACATATAGAACCACTAAGTTTTACTGCCATTAAAAACTGCTAAATACAATCCAACTTCAAAAAATTTGGTAATACCTGACCACCTGCTTTTTGCCGTTTGAGCACATTAATATTTAAGACGCTTTTGTACTTGGCAGATTAAAGAACAGGGGGCATTAACCAGGGCAATTTCTCACCTGGGCTTTAGCCAACCAATACATTACAGTTATTAAGAGTAGTACATTTTTTTTGGAAATCAAACGATCGAGTTACTGCAATAAAAGGAAAGGAAGTTCTTTGTATATCCGAATATGATTATTAAAACAGCACAGGTCAAACTTTAAATGGATTGTCATTTCGGCCAGCGAGACGACTGCAGAAGGTAGGGTAATGCTTAATGCCATGTACGGCATGTAGTAGGGTAACGGAGCAGTTATCGAAGAGCAGCGTAGCGGTGTTGCCGAGAAATCTTGTTGCTCAAAAATATGCTTAGATTCAAGATTCCTCCCGTCAGTCGGAATGACAGGGTTTGTAAAGTTAAGCTATAAACTTAAAAATCGAAAGTAACCTGCGATAATTTAATAGTTATTTAACTTTATTTTAAATCATCTATTAAACTAACGCTCCTACGACTTTGGGTTGATGAATTATGTAGAGTAAGTTTCAGTCCGCATAACCAATATTAATAATTACTATTGTTGTTCATAACGGGCTGAAAGTTTATCCATCAAACCAAAATTGACATCGTAGTCGATTAGTGAACTAAAATGTATACCTCATGATGTATTTAAACAAAAGCAATCAGAGAATTTTTATATTGTATTTTTAGATAAAATAATTAATTTCCAGCAACACAAACCTTATTTCGCCCCGTTTGTTTAGCCTGATACAATGCCTCATCTGCACTATGAATTATATCTTCCACTGTATGTTTCTGTTCAGCTTTAAAACTGCTGACTCCAAGACTAATTGTTAAATATTGCTGCTCTTCCAGATCATCTCGTGCTATATGCAATGCTTCAATTTCTTTACGTAATGTTTCAGCCATATTTATCGCACCTTCCGACTCAGTATTCGGTAACACCACACAAAATTCCTCACCTCCAAAACGTGCGACTAAATCCCCTCCCCTGAACACCATCTCAGACATTTTTTGAGCACAAAGCCGTAAAGCATCATCACCAGCAAGATGTCCAAAGTAATCATTAAAACTTTTGAAAAAATCTATATCAATCAAGATAATGCTTAAAGTATTAAGTGATCGAATATGACGGCGAAATTCCCGGTCCAGTACTTGATCCAAAAATCGTCGATTGGCAATACCTGTCAGTCCATCCTGATTAGCTATCCGAGTCGCTTTTTGTGTTTCTTTGGCTAATTCACGCGATACAATAAGCAATTGTTTACGCATTGCCACTATACGTTCCATTGCATACAACTTTGCTTTTAAAATCACTTTATCAATCGGTTTATGTAAAAAATCATCTGCTCCAGCATAAATACCTTTGGCAAAAGATTCACTATCAACCGAATTACTAAGAAATAAAATAGGTCGCCATCCTTGTTCGATATTGCGTAGTTGTTGTACGACTTCATATCCATCCATATCCGGCATGCGTATGTCTAACAAGACTAGGTCAGGTTCTTGTAATTTAAACAATCTAATCGCTTGTTCTCCACCTTCAGCCAATAAAACTTCATGATCCATAGACAACAGGTATCGCCGTACTATCATTCGATCTACCGAACTATCGTCTGCAACTAGAATTTTCACATTTACACCTCTGCCAACTCAACTAAAACATATTCATATTCCTGTCTTAGCTGCTGCATTTTTATACCCGCTTTTTCTAATTCTTTGTTATCTGCTAACATCTCAATTTCACTCGCTATAGTGCATATTTTTATTGCCCCCAAATATGCAGCCCGCGATTTTAAATTATGTGCTGCCCTTGCAAACTCTTCATTTTTTTCCAATGTTACATGACCTTCAAATTGAGCAAAAAAATCTTTAAACCCTTGCAATATAGTGGTGAATATTTCAGCATAATCATTCCCCATTTCAACACGAAATTTTTCTAAAACTTCATGGTCAAGAGAAGGTAGTTGTAAACCACTTTCATGTTCTGGAATCATCATGTCTGCTGGAACAATTTGTTCGCTTCCAGCCTTACTTTGATTATCTGAGTTGAGCCATTTATTTAAAATTTTAACCAAGTACTCTTTGTTGAATGGCTTAGTAATCACATCATTCATACCTGACTTGATACATTGTTGTTTGCCTTCAGCACTGCTAATAGCGGTTAATGCAATGATAGGAATTGTTTTTTCTGTTTCCTGCTCACGAATAGCTCTAGTTGCTTCATATCCATCCATAACTGGCATACGACAATCCATAAAGATTAAATCGTAATCTGCATGCTGCCATAACGCAATTGCTTGCCTGCCGTTTTCTGCAACATCAACCTGCAACCCAAGTTTTGTTAATAAGCTAACAGCGACCAGCTGATTTATTTTATCATCTTCAACCAATAATACTTTGTTATTTGCCAGCGACTTATTCAGGGTCTTGGTTTTTTGGTTTCTGGAAAAAGCATCTTCATCTATCTCAGGCAAAAATAAGGTTATCCAAAATCTGGACCCCTTACCTAATTCAGAATCTACACCTATTTTCCCACCCATTAAACTAATTAACTTTTCACTTATCGCCAGGCCTAAACCCGTACCGCCAAATTGCCGAGTTGTTGATTGGTCGGCCTGAATAAAGGGATCAAATAAATGTGCCATATTTTCTGCGGCAATACCAATCCCCGTATCTTTTATTGATAGTGTTAATTCAACATACGGGTATTCCAGTGATTTGCATGACACAATTAAATCAACACCGCCTTCATTAGTAAACTTTACAGCATTTCCTATCAGATTAATTAAAATCTGTTGTATCCTCAGTGGGTCACCCTCAAAATAACGCGGATAGTCATGCGAGTAATCCAGTCTTATTTGTAGCTTTTTATTCTTGGTTTCTGCTAGAAACATATCCAGAACATCCCTGCTCAGTTGCTCAAGATTAAAACTACGTTTCTCCAGTACCCATTGTCCGGCTTCCAGTTTTGAAAAGTCCAGTACATCATTAATAATCGCTAATAGGGAATTTCCAGAATGTAAAATAATATCGACAAAATGATGTTGCTCTTTTGTTAACTCACTTTGTTCAAGAATTTGGGCCATTCCCAACACGCCATTCATAGGGGTACGAAGCTCATGGCTCATAGTTGCTAAAAACTCAGACTTGAACTTATTTGCCTGCTCAGCGTCCAGCTTTGCCTTTTCCAGTCGTTCTTCAGCTTTTTTTATTTCATCAATATCAATTAACACCCCCCTTAATGAAACTGGGTTCTCCTCAATACCTCTAACAATAGTAACGATATTTCTTAACCAAATAGAATCGCCATTTGATTTTATCATCCTGTATTCAAAATCATGATCCCTACCTTCCTTAGTTTCGTTTATACAATAAAATAGACTTGCCAGTCTATCGCCTTCAACAACATGGTCTTCCCAGAAGTTCTCTTTTTTCCATTGTTCTAAGGGATAACCTAACATTTTCTCCGCATAGGGAGACACATAAGTAAAACAGAACGATTCAAGATCCACCTCCCAGGCTATAACATGGGAACTTTCAACCAAATTTCTATATTGTGCTTCACTGATCCGTAACGCCTGTTCAACTTCTCTGCGTGCGGTGATATCTTCTTGTACAGCAACAAAATAGGCAATCTCTCCAAGATCATTTAGAATGGGAGCAATATTCCCCCAGGTCCAGTATAACTGCCCATTCTTTTTACGATTGCAAAACTCACCTTGCCACTTTTTTCCAGAGAATAATGTTTTCCATAAATCGCTGTATACTGCCTCGTCCATTTTATTAGATTTAAGTATGCGTGGCGTCTGCCCTATTGCTTCTTCTTGTTGATAACCCGTAACCTCAGTAAACTTTGGATTGATATATTCGATAATACCTTTTTTATCAGTAATAACGACTCCGTTCGCACTTTGCTCTACTGCTAAAGAAAGTTTTTTTAGCAATTCGTTACTACGATAATTTTCTATCGCTAATGTTGTGAGTATAGAAAAATCGTGTATCAGTTTTAAATCAGATTCCGTTGGAGCTTTAGGTTCACGGTAATAGATTGCAAAAGTCCCCAGCACCTCGCCTTTTGATGATAAAACAGGCTCTGACCAGCAGGCACGTATACCTGCTTTTTGTGTCAAATCTCTATATTTTTCCCAATACGGGTGAGTCATAACATCCTCGACTATCAGCCGTTTGCCTGTATATGCAACCGTTCCACATGAACCCACCCCCATGCCAATTTTAAGACCATTAACCGCCTGCATATAAAATGCAGGCAAACTAATGGCAATTCCTTTGACTAAATGCTTTTTTTGTTCATCTAATAGCAAAATAGAACCTATCATTTCTGGATTTGATTCTTGCAAATTTTGAACCAGCATTTCCAAAATTGTTTTCAGATGCGTTCCTTTAGCCAATAACTCAAGAATAGCATTTCTAAACTCAAGTATTTTTTGATTATTATGTAACGCTTGTTCAGCTTGTTTTCGAGCTTTTACTTCTCGGGCTAAACGCCAATTCCAAAAAAGAATAAACAAAATAAAAATGACTACAACAACACTGATTATAATGATTTTTTCATAATCCGGAGCTTGCTGGTAATTAAGTGAAATCCATTTATTTCGGATCTCTGTCTGTTTTTCTTTACTGATACTGTCTAAGGCTTTTTGGATAATAGCCAACAATGTCTTATGTTGTTTAAGTACAGCAATACCCAGTGCAAATTCGTATGGAATCGTACCACTAATTCTTAAATTACTAATACCCAGCTCAGCAATGGTATAACTCAATGAAGCCAGATTATCGACAACAGCATCAACTTCTGCAGAAGAAACCATTTTTAATGCTTGTTGCAAATTTTTCGCTGTTTTCAGGCTTATACCGGGGTGATTTGTCCGCAAAATATCTTCGGTAACATATCCCTTAACAACAGCAACCTGTTTATTATTCAGTTGTTCCAGACTGCTAATAAATGCCCCATCTTTCCCCGTTACGATTACCATTGGATACTTAATATGAGGACTGGAAAAGTTTAAATACTCACTGCGTTGTTGAGACTTCATGACAGCAGGTAATAAATCAAGAGTACCATTACGCGCATTTTCCATCACTAACTGCCAATTCGGGTTATTTTGAACAACAAATTTAAGCCCCGTTTTCTCTGCTATTAAATGTATATAATCAGCCCCCATCCCTGAATATCTACCTTGTTCATCAATAAACTCAAAAGGCGCCCTTGCTGGATCAATACCTATAACCACTTCAGGATTAAGCCTAATCCAGTTTTGTTCTTGTTCCGTAAGATCCAAAGAAAAAGCTTTACTGGGAGTCTGATATACAAAACCATCAAGGGTAAATGTATTAGGCAACATTTTTAGTTGCTTATAAGTATCGATAATGCGTCTCAAACGCTCTAAATCAATCGTGCCTAATTCTATATAATCTGGCAGAATAAAGCGTTCCAAAGTTTCAGCTTCATAAATCAATGCCTGCCGGGTTTTTTTATTTGAATATTTTTTTAAGATTAACTCAATAATTTCTTCAGGATGATCTAACGCATATTGCCAGCCTTTGAGACTAGCTTTAACAAAATGAGCCACTTGTTCAGGGTGATCTCGTAATTGTTTTTCACTGGTGAAAATATTATCACCATAAAAATCAATACCATAATTGATTGGGTCTATTATATTAAATTTAACTTGACGTTCTTTTAACACCTCGGGTTCATTAGTCATATAAGCACTAACAACATCTACTTTACCAGTAATAAAATCTTCGAGATTAAAGGTATGCTCTTTGACATCCATCTGATCCAGTGACACAGACTCCGAATTAAGCATTGCAACAAGAGAAGCGTTGTCTTTTTCAAAGCTTGCAAGCATGATGCTTTTGCCTATCATCTGAACAGGGCTGTATATTTTTGACTCCGCATGACTTAACAGCACCAAAGGAGAATGTTGAAAAATATTCGCCAGTAACACAACGGGAGCACCCTGGCTTCTATCAATAACCAATGAGGAAAGACCAACGCCATATTGTGCCCGACCATTGACTACCTCATCAATTAAATCTAACTTGTTTTGATATTCTTTGATTGTTACATCTAAGCCAAGTTCTTGATAGTAACCTTGCTCTATCGCTGCATAAAAACCAGCGAATTCAAACTGGTGCTTCCAGGGCAGTTGTAATGAAATTGCACTAAGTTCTGCTGAAGCAGTTTTGGCATGAATAGCAGGAATCGTTAGCCAAAGCACACAATTGATGCATATTAAAAGACCAATTCTCATATTTTGAGGAAATCACCGAATTTTGAATAATACCAACGGTCAAAATCACCGGAAGGAAAAAGTGTAGTGACGAGGAACGAGGAGCGTAGCTTTTGACTTTCCAAGTTCATTTAATTGTTTGCTTACAGACCTCTAGAAGCCATAATAAATTCTGTTTTCATGCTTAAACCAGTGACTCTTAGGCAAATAAGGTAATGTTCACCACCATTTTTTAAATGGCGAATTACAGCATTACGTGCTTGCTTGCTGACCCATTCTATTGCATTACCGAAATAAAATGGACGTGGAACTAAGTCCATATATCTACTGCATGAATCACTTGTCTGAAGTAATTTCCCGAACAATTCTAGTACTTTTAAATTGATATCCCACTTTAGTACTTGATCTCCATATATAACTGATAAAAAAGCTTGAAACTCTTTTTTTTCCTGTTCTGTAATCTGTTCCATAATTTACTCTTATTATTTTAGATGTGTTTTAGAAATAATTTTATCTACAAATTCTTTTGAATTGTTTTTAGAGGTAACTTCAACAACAAAATCTAATGCAGGTGATAATATATATATTTTTAAGTTATTATTTATTTCTAAGATGTAGATTTCCACATTATTAGTCTTATAGTATGATTTATTGTCTATTTTTCCTAATCCTTCCAAGAACAATTGTTCAATATGATCACTAGGTTTATTAAAAGCATTTTTAAAAAACTCATAAGGTGTTTCAATTGTTCCAATAAACTCAAGCTCTTGTTTATCGATAATCCTATAAGCTATATTTGTTTCATTAGATGCTATAACAATAGGTCCTTTCTCGATCCATATGCTTTTATTATCAAATTTTAAGGGTAGCGATAACGTCCCGAAGAAAATTAGATTTATATCTTCCCTATCTAATTGGTCAGAGTTAGGTTTTAAACTTACAGCCCTATTTAAAGCACAGCCTGCTATGTTTAGTAGCATTACTAGCAATATTGCCAACCATGACTTGTTTTTCATATGAGTCTCTCCGTGCATAATTATGAATAAATTTTATTATTTATAAGCTGTCCGCTGGATTCTTTTGTAGGTTGGCACCATAATAATTGTAGTATGTTTTTTTTGATTATATATTAGTTCTTCACCTCTTTTTACTCTGGCATATGCCGTCAATGATGACCAAGCTAATGTGCCTGCTAGCGGCAAGGTAAAAGCTAACAATAAAAGAGAATGTAAAGCCGATATCCCAAAATAATTTGAGGCCACTACAGGTGATAAAGCAATGAAGGCAAGTAAAAAATAACCCACTGAATAAAAAATCTTAAGCCAATTTCTAAACCAAGAGCATTGATATTTTCTTTTAAATTTTAACTTTAAATTACCTTCCATTTTAAGTTCATCCATGAGTTGAATAGATAAAACATAATCTTTCAAACATTGAGATGGATTTTTTAAAGATAAAATATACGAAATATATTCTGGACTTAATATGCTTGAACCTGCAATTGCGTGATAACCTTTCTCTAGTACAAAGGGATGAATATCGTCTTTTCTAGCATCGCTCAAAAATTCTTTCGCAAATTTATATTCTTCTCTGAGGTCTGCTCTTTTCCCCACAGTAATGTCATAAATTATTTTCCAAGCCACAAAAATTGCTGGAACAGCTAAAATTGACCTAATAATTAATTCCATATTCATATATTATAATTCCACATCAACCTAACGACCAAATAACTGGAAACAAATGGGTAAAAGAAAGACTGACTTTTACCCTCGTTTTTGACTAATAAAGTGTATAGTTTCACCACGTTATACCTGAATTTAAAAATTAAAAGGACAGCCCTGATAACATATTAAAACTTTCACCACAAAGGAATTAATATGTCCCAAGGCTATCACACGAATGCAAAAACGAATTC
>JAKIUK010000076.1 GCA_021647585.1 Methylococcaceae bacterium | reverse complement strand
ATCTTTAAGATTCATGATGGCTTTCATTCCTACATCATGAACAGATTCGATGGTTTTGTCAGTTTAGACTCATTCCATATTGGAATACGAGACGGTTTTCAGACTCATTTCATATTGGAGAAGGCTAACTCTTGCTGATATTTTTTTCAATATGGTAGTATAAAGAGTTTACTGTCCTCTTATAGCATTCAATCTATCCGCAGGACTTAAATTCTCTCTACCCAAACATATGAGGCAAAAAATGGCAGGTCGCAATCACTTATTTATTCCTGGTCCAACTAATACACCACACGAAGTTCTAAGTGCAATGCATGTACCCATGGAAGACCATCGTTCTCCCATTTTCCCTAAACTACTCAAACCTGTATTAGAAGATCTGAAAAAAATATTCAGAACTGAAACCGGACAAGCCTTTATTTTTCCGGCAACAGGAACCGCTGGTTGGGAAGTCGCGATCACAAATACTTTAAACCCAGGCGATAAAGTATTAATTTATCGTTTTGGTCAGTTCAGCCATTTATGGATGAACATGGCAGAACGCCTGGGTTTAGATGTGGAAATGCATGAAGTTGAATGGGGTAAAGGAATTCCTCTTGATGATTTAGAAACACGCTTAAAAGTAGATTCCAGCCATGAAATCAAAGCCATTTTAGCCACCCATAACGAAACATCAACCGGTGTGACTAGCGACATTGGCGGCGTTCGTAAAGCAATGGATGCAGCCTCTCACCCTGCCTTGTTATTTGTTGATGGTGTCAGCTCTATTGCCAGCATTGAATTTCTTATGGACGATTGGGGTGTTGACAGTGCTATAAGTGGTTCACAAAAAGGTTTCATGCTGCCTGCTGGTCTGGCAATACTTGCTTTCAGTCAAAAAGCTTTAAAACTGACTGAAACAGCAACTTTCCCACGCTGCTTTTTAGATCTTAAGGATCAAATGGCACAAAATGCCTTAGGATATACGCCATACACCGCAGCAACCCCAATGATCCACGGATTGAAAAAGTCTTTGGAATTGCTATTGGAAGAAGGCATGGAAAATATTTATACCCGCCATGCGCGTCTAGCTGAAGGGGTACGTAGAGCGATTGCAGCATGGGGATTAGACCTTTGTGCCCAACCTGGTTTCGAATCAGATACGGTTTCAGCAATTGTAGTACCTGAGGACAAAGATGCCAAAGATGTAATCAGTACGGCTTTTAACAAATATAACATCTCTTTAGGTGCTGGCCTGACCGAAGTTGCAGGTAAAGTTTTCCGCATCGGTCATATTGGAGATATGAACGACGTATCTTTGTTAGGTGCTATTGCTGGTGTTGAAATGGCAATGCTGGATAACGGTTTTGATATTACACCTGGAAGTGGTGTAGCTGCAGCAATTGAATATTACCGCTCCACAGCGAAATAATTATAAGCAGGCACAAGGCCAAAGGTAAAAAAGAGCTTTTGCTCTTTTCTACTTTAGCCTTGAGCCTACTCTTATTTCAAATGAACAAAGCAAAAGTATTCATCACCCGCAAATGGCCTGCTTCTGTAGAAGAGCAACTAAAAGCCCGTTATGACGTCACTTTAAATGAAGATGACAGAGCTTTAACGGCGAATGAATTCAAAAAAGCATTACAAGACTATGATGCTGTTTGTCCCACAGTGTGCGATTCCTTTCCGTCTGAAGTTCTAAAGGTAGAAAATAAACGCTGCAAAATTCTAGGCAACTTTGGCGTCGGCTACAATCATATCGATATAGCAGCAGCAAAAGCAGAAAATCTGATTATAACCAACACTCCCGGTGTGTTAACTGAAAGTACTGCGGACTTAGCGATGACACTGCTATTAATGTCAGCCCGTCGTGGTGCAGAAGGTGACCGTTTAGTCAGGTCAAAACAGTGGCAGGGCTGGTGTCCAACTCAGATGATGAGTTCAGATGTGACAAGTGCAACACTAGGCCTGATTGGTTTTGGCCGCATCGCTCAGGCCATGGCAAAAAAAGCACATCATGGCTTTGGCATGAAAATAATCTACTATAAACCCAGTCCAGCCGAGCCAAGCGTTATTAATGAATTAAAAGCTTCAGCTTGTGACTCCATTGAACAGCTCTTGCAATCCGCTGATTTCATCTCTTTACACTGTCCCGGTGGTGACTCAACCCGACATTTAATTAATCAGCCAATGCTGGATTTAATGAAACCAACAGCTCATTTAATCAATACAGCACGCGGCGATGTGGTTGAAACACAAGCATTAATTAACACTTTAAAAGCTAAACGCATAGCTGGAGCAGGATTAGATGTTTATGAAGACGAACCCAAGGTAGCTGAGGGACTTTTACAATTAGACAACGTCTGTTTACTCCCTCACCTGGGTAGTGCAACGATTGCCACTAGAACAGCAATGGGAAAAAAGGTGTTGAAAAACTTGGATGCTTTTTTTAATAACCAGCCTATTCCTGATAGAGTTGGATAATTTATTATCCAAGCCTTCACCAAAAAAAATCAAAGATATCCATCAATATAACTTACTCGAATGATAACACTAGCATTCAGTAGCAGGAATTTTTTGCCTGAAATAATCCCCAATTAAATGGAGGAAAGGTATCAGGGGAAAGTACCCTTTTACAATTTTAGCAATTTCAATTTTCACAATTTCAGCCAGTTTCAAAATTTCAGAAATTTTCAGGGTCAAAATTTTCAGGGTCAGACTCGATTTTTTTAATTTAAGCTTGCCCCCCTTTACTTCTCTTGATTACCACCCTGTTACCGCCTTTACTGTTAGTTTAAAGATTTCTATTACATTAGCTACAGTTTTAATATTGTATAACCGCAAGTGATTAAAATAGAAGAAGTTAACTTAATTAAAGACAATCTTTTATCTAGCTAAAAAAGTATTGCAAAGAAAGAATTTCCGGTTCTTTTAGAACATTACTAATACATAATGTCCCAGAAACACCCAAATATGATGCGAAATTAATCAACGGAATATTCAATAAATAATCATTCATAATATTAAAATGTATTAAAACAATCTATGATTAAACTTTACAACAATAAAGAACAACAAAGAAGTCACCAACAAAAAATGGGGCAGAGTCGAATAAAATTTCGACTCTGCCTCTAAAAATTCTAGTTTCTGACTATTATGTCTTGAAAGTAAACAGTTCAGTGGACAGATGATCAATTTGATTGCTTCTCATTTCCTGTAATCTTTAATTACCACAGTGGTAAATTTATGAAAAGAACCTCACATTTAGCGATAACACTTATCTTATTGTTTATTCCTCAATTATCATGGGCTTCTGAGTTATCAAGCGACCGAATAGATTTAACCCATCATTTTGTAGGTTATATAGCCATTACTATTTTTGTCATCGCTTATATTCTGGTGGTTTTTGAGGAACAACTCTATTTGCATAAGTCCAAACCTGTTTTACTGGTTGCTGGAATTATTTGGGCGATGATAGCGTTTGTATATCAAACTCACGGCATTGAGGATGCTACAGGCATAGCGCTGAGGCATAATTTTTTAGAATATGCTGAACTTTTTTTCTTTTTACTGGTTGCTATGTCATACATTAATGTCATGGTTGAACGGGGTGTTTTTGAAGTCCTGCGTTTTTGGTTGGTTGACAAAGGTTTTAGTTACCGACAATTATTTTGGTTTACCGGAGCTTTAGCGTTTTTGATTTCACCCATTGCAGATAATTTAACGACTGCACTGATTATGTGTACTGTGGTTTTATCAGTGGGTGAACAGCAAGCAAAATTTGTATCCATTGCCTGTGTGAATATAGTTGTTGCTGCTAATGCAGGTGGGGCATTTAGTCCTTTTGGTGATATTACTACACTGATGGTCTGGCAAAAAGGAATCGTCGATTTTACAGAGTTTTTCCAGTTGATCATCCCATCATTAGTTAATTTTCTAATTCCTGCTGGTATTATGCATTTCTATATTCCTCACGGTTTTCCTGAAGCTGCTGAACATGAATCTGTCGAAATGGCAGATGGTGGCCTATTTACTGTGGGGCTGTTTCTTTTAACTATTATTACTGCTGTGAGCTTTCATAGTTTCTTAAACCTGCCACCTGCTTTTGGTATGCTTACAGGTCTTGGATATCTAAAGTTTTTTGCTTATTATCTACGCGTAAAACACCGTCATCAGGAACAATCAAAGCAAAATATCTGCGAACAAAACACGCAACGTTCTTTTAATATTTTTAGCCATATAGCCGCTGCTGAATGGGACACTTTATTTTTCTTTTACGGGGTAATAATGGCAGTTGGAGGTTTAGGTTTTATTGGTTACTTAAGTTTAAGCTCTGAATTTATATATGGTGAGCTAGGCGCAACCTACGCTAATATTTTAGTTGGAATAATCTCAGCCTTAGTTGATAACATACCGGTCATGTTTGCTGTATTAACCATGAACCCAGATATGTCACAAAGCCAGTGGTTATTAGTCACATTAACTGCAGGAGTCGGTGGCAGTTTACTTTCAGCCGGTTCTGCTGCGGGCGTGGCATTAATGGGACAAGCTCGTGGTATTTATACTTTTTTCAGTCATTTAAAATGGACACCTGTCATTGCCCTAGGTTATTTTGCCAGTATTTATGTGCATTTATTACTTAATGGATAATTATCCCTAGTCTTCCAGTAAATGACTAACCTATTTAAACTACATTTTTTGCTTGGTGTTTCAATATCACTTAAACAACCAACATGTTATACTAAAAACATATTTTTGATAGTTTTCAGCGACTCTAGGTTTGAAATTTTTATGAAACATATATTTCTTATTTTGTTCTTGATATCGACATCACTTGGCTCTAACCAAGCCTTTGCTAAAGATAATGCAAAAAATTATTCCACTCTTTTCGTAATCCCAGACATATTAATTTATCGTCCTATTGGATTAGCAGTTACTGCCGTTGGAGTAGGGGTCTTTGCGGCGCTTAGTCCATTTACTGCTTTAGCTCAAATTTCACCCCCTCATAATGCTTTTGAGAAGACATCAGATATTCTAATAATGGGGCCGGGCAGATTTACATTCGCTCGTCCAGTTGGAGATATGTCTTTCTAATTTTAAGAGGTGTGCGGCCGAGCAAGGTCGATAATTCCAGCAGGTCAAAGGCCGGGGTCAGAAGACCAAAGACCGGGGGCAGGTCTTTTCTTTTGCTGCAATAATAAAGACCTGACCCTGATCTTTGACCCCGAATATTATGAGTTACAGGTTATTTTTTTCATCTTCTATTTCTTTTTCTATAGCGGCACGTCGTTTTCTACGCTCATGAGTATCTTGCCCAGTTATATGATGAAAAAAAGTAAAGTAAGCCTTTGACATTCCAGGAATAGGGCGTAAATCGCCTTCCGTAAAATAATAGCCACAGTCAATATCTCCTTTTGGTATTGGTCTTACAACTTTTCCATTAAGCACATTCTGAATAGTAGGGTCAAGAGTATTAAAACAAAGATTCGCATCTTTTTCTTGGTCTTTGTACTGCAATAATATATCTCTTAATACTTGCGCTTCTTTTTTGAGCCTATCTACTTCAAATATTATACCCATATTAAATTTCTCCTACTTTTTCAGCTTTTGTCCAGTCGGTCCGATTCGGAACAATCGTTTGATCACCACCTCCTATTCTTGCTACCTTCCCTTCTGTCGTCGATGCTACTTTGCTGTCAAATACTTTTGGTGTTTTTCCTGATTTCGGCATTATTTGATAAACATCATATTTTACAGCCTCACTACTTTTAGGCAGTCCCATCGTGTTAGGGATATTTTTAGGATTTTCCTTCAGCACATCAAGTTGTTTTTTTGTCATAAAATAGGGAGTATAACCAGTAACCTCATTTCCTTTTGGAACGACCTTATAAAGGGTTTCATTAGGTTTGGCTGTCCTGTAAATAGGGGACAGACCACGATTATTTCTCGTATTTCGCTACCATCCAAAAATAAACGTGGTCTGTCCCCTATTTCCCTCTTGAACACGAGTTATTGCAGCGCATCATCTACAGCTTTTAACAACTCGTCGTATCGTTCTCTCGTGCCTGCAGCTACAAATATTGAGAATTGTGAATATGCTTTCTCTAAATCTCTATACTTTGATAAGTCCCTTTCTGAAAACCAATAAAAACCAGGTACTTTCTCTTCTGTATGAATTTGAATTCCATTTTTCGCTCTATAAAGCATATCATCAAGCGAATCTAGAAGTTTTTTTACCTCAGCATCTTGATTAGCATATTTTTTTGCTACTGACTCCAAATCAATAGCAAGTTGTTTTAAAGTTATCATTTAAATTATCAACCTTCAAAAATTATCATTAATTAAACCTATCTCAACAGCATCTTCAAATTGATTTCTGTTAGGAGCTAAAAATTGTTGCAACCCACCTTGTGTTTTCAATTTTCCACCTAGCTCAGATGTTGGCGCAATAGTAGATTCGAATACTGCAGCTCTACCCTTAGGGTTTATCTGAAAAACTCTGAACCTTTCCGCATCACTACCTCCTGGCAAACCAAACACATCAGATAGAGGTTTTCCGCTACTCCGCGCAATTTCCAGTTGCTCAGGTGTTGTAAAAAATGGCCCAGACCCTGCACTAGTTCTATTTTCAGGGACGATTTTGACTAATGGGGTAGTAATATCTTTTTTAACGGGAACAGAAACCCCAGATTCCACTTGTTCAAGAACACGATTTAATATTGTTGCATGATCAGCACTTGGATCACCCAGTTTAGCTAGTTTCAATTGTTCTTTGCCAGTTTTAGTATTCAAAATAAAATCCAGAGCACCTTCTTTGGAAACACCTAACGGAGTAAACCCTGCATCGAAATTTTTTACTAATTTTTGTTCAGCAGGTGACAGGTTTTTAATCTTTTGTCGTAGAGGTAAAACGTCTATATTCTTTCTTCCAACATCACTATCAGCAATAGGACATCTCTGAATAGGCGAAACCTTATCATCGAATTCTTTTATCACTGGATTAACTGAAGCTGCTTTCGCTTTTTGAGTCGCTCCAAGTACTTCCTCTGCATTCTCAACTTTTTTAGCTGTTTTAGCTACATCGGCAACATCTTCTGCTACACTGGCCACTTTTCCCAGTTTTCCTGCTTTTGCTACCAGACCGACGGGTACCAGTATACTTCCTACTTCGAACAGTGCACCTCCGGCCATGTCTCCAAAAAACTCTGCTGAACGACCTTCTGCTGCCGCTAGGTCTTTGGCTTGTTCAAACCGGTCATAAGCGGCCAGTGTGCCATCCCGTGCATATCGGTATGCTTCTCCCGGGTTTTCTATCACTGATTTGCCGTAGTCTGCTGCCGCATCAGCCAGTTGCTTTGTGGTTTCCCAGGCCGATTCTCTGGCATTGGCTTCGGTGGCTAGTTCATAGCCGCCTTTTGCTAAATCACCCAGTCCTTTGACCATTCCCGTGCCGGCATCCCATACGCCTTCCCCTAATGCCTCGGTAAAGGCCCAGCTATCGCCTAATAATCCTCTATTTTCTGCCATCTACTTACACCATTCGTCCGTGATCTAGCGCTATTCTATATTTCAGCATGGCTATTCTTTCCCTTGCGGGTCGTTTGCTATCCATTATATCTGTGACCCAGGGATATACTTCGGGATTGTTAAATCGAATGCCATAGAGACTACGCCATACCACTATGGTTATTGGGGCATCATTTATATTATTGAATTCCAGTTGATTGGCATATTGTATCGCACTGGTTGCATATTGATGGGCATCAAATTCTGCCTCTTTGTCCCATAAAACCAGCGGGATTGCACTGGCGGTTTGTTCTGTTAACGGGGTATTGAGGAATTCTGCTGATAAGAAATAGGGTAAATCATCAGTATTGGCCTCAGCTTCTGACCAGGCAGCATCTGGAACATATTCGGTTATTGATTTGATTTGCTGGTTGACTTGCGCTGGGTCACTATCCAGTACTCTTTGAATATCTACTTGCTGATCAAAGTTTGGCGCTATTGAGATCATCAGTTCTGCGAATATGACTAATGACGATTTCCAGTTTATACCCCAGCGACTGGCTCGATCAATCATGTTACTGACGATTTTTAATTGTATCTGTTCAGGAAACCGGGAAAGCATCTGTGGATATTTATCTGCCAGTGCTTGCTGGAGTTTTTGCGCAAATTGATGTTCTGCCTGTTGCTGGAACATCTCAAATTGCTGGGGATTTATTTTTAGCATTCCTTTTTCGTGTCTTTTGCTTAGGTGTGTTGCTGTGTTATTACCAAGACTGATGTAATCGCCTGGATTTCAATTCATTCTGAATTTGTTCTTTAGGACTAGTATTTAGTCTCTGTATGCTATCATAATTTATTCCAGGAAGCCGGTTTTATTCAGTCATATCAACGATTTCAACGAAGACTCAATATTGCTGGTTTTTGCATCTTAAACTGCAGTTAATAGCCATTCAACCTAGAAAAATCAGTTGGATCACGGATTCTAGTACAACCCATTGATTCCACAGTACTTCAAAAAAATGCCCACCTAACCGAATGAGTGAGGCTAAGATTTTTTCAAAGCACTGTGAAACCAATGGATTGCACTATAATCTCGCGCCCAACTGATCTTTCTAGGTTCAAGCAGCCTGCCAGAAAGTTTATTGTTGGTTCAAAAATGACTCAAAAAAAAGTATTTCATGTATTGTATAGTAAAAAATGAAATTAATAACCTTTAAAAATGCTTTCTATGGAGGCCTGATATATTGTGCGGGTGACACTTATGCCACAATTATATCCGGTACTTTTTATTACCCTCGTATGATAGGCATGTTCCTATTAGGAGCCAGCTTATATGCAATAGAAATTCCCGCTTATTTCCATTGGCTGAACAGATATTTTAATCAGCCAGGTTATTTCAATGCTTTTAAACGTATGTTCATGGCTGCCGCTTTTTTCAATCCATTGTGGATTGCAAGACATTTAGTGTTTATTAATCTGCTGTCAGGGCAATGGAACAGTCTTTCTCTGGATATTTTAACAGTTGCATCATTATCCTTTGCTTACTGTTTACCCCTTGCTTTACCCGTCAATTATGTCATTCAAAATACTATCCCCTTACCATGGCGGTTTGTTGCCAGCTCTGTATTTTCTGCATTCATGGCCATCTATTTTTCCATGAGTGAGGTGTTATTTGGATAAACAGATAACATGACAATGGTTAGCTCTAGCTTTAGCTCTACAACAACATCAATCAACCACTTTGTTAATTGTTAGACATTTCCCTTGAGAAACAGTGCTAAACTGGCAATATCTACCAATAATTCCATATTGGACTCTATAGGCTGTGGAAAAGTTGAATATGATGTAGCAAATAGCTATGAACCTAGAAAAATCAGTTGAGCGCGGAATTATAGTGCAAGATATTGGTTTCTCAGTGCTTTAAAAAAATCTGAGCTTCACCCATAGGTTAAGCGGGTATTTTTTTGAAGTACAAGGATGTACTGAATGCAGATCATGCAGGAGCAATTATCTGTGAAGTGCTGAGGAATCAAGAGCTTGTGCTCGAATCCGTGATCCAACTGATTTTTCTAGGATGAAGGATGATAAACAAACTCAAGAAGACGTATGCGCACGAAAAGAAAAGAAATTTCTATCTCATCTTTCTAATATTTCAAGACCTGCATCATTAGAAACAGTTCCAGGCTCATCAAGCTCAGCGCGTTGCAATCCCGAAAAATCGAATAAATGGGTGTCAGCCATTTGGGAGGGTGAAATATTTTGAAGACTGGAAAAAATAGTTTCTAAACGTCCAGGATATTGTTTATCCCAGCCTGTTAACATTTCTTTCATTGCCTGGCGCTGCAAGTTTTCTTGAGAGCCACATAAGTTACAGGGAATAATAGGAAATGCTTTTATTTCTGCATATTGACTGATATCTTTTTCCTTACAATAAGCTAAAGGTCTAATTACGATATTTTGTTTATCATCACTTAATAACTTAGGCGGCATTGCTTTAAGCTTGCCGGCAAAAAACATATTAAGAAAGTAGGTTTCTAAAATATCATCCCGATGATGTCCTAATGCAATTTTTGTTATTTTATGCTCTCTTGCAAAGCCATAAAGCGTACCTCTTCGTAGGCGTGAACATAAACTGCAAGTTGTTTTACCTTCGGGAATAATTCGTTTAACTATACTGTAGGTATCATGCTCTATAATATGAAAGGGAACATCTATAGACTTCAAATATTCTGGTAATACATGCTCTGGAAATCCAGGTTGTTTCTGATCAAGATTTACCGCAATAATTTCAAATGTAATGGGTGCAGTTTTCTGTAAGTGTACCAGTATGTCCAGCATGACAAAAGAATCCTTGCCACCCGACAAGCAGACCATAATCTTGTCACCCTCTTCGATCATATTATAATCCGCTATCGCTTCTCCTACATTCCTTCGTAGACGTTTATGCAATTTGTTAAATTCAATTCTAGATTTTTTTTCAGGGTTAGACATATATTATTAAAGTACTGATTGGTAAGGACAAGAAAGTTGCTGTCCCTAAAGAAAGTACGACTTGGTATGAATTGCACAAGAACATCATATGCTATAACAGCATCAACTACGATCCCATGTAGAATACATGGGATCAGGCATTTATGTTAACCCTAATAACGCTGAAAAATTAACGTTGCATTAGTACCCCCAAAACCAAAACTATTAGACATAATAGTATTTAAGGTTACATTATCCTGGCGCTCCCTAACAATGGGAATACCTTCTGCTCCTGGATCCAGTTGCTTAATATTGGCCGAGGCACTGAGAAAGTTTTCTTCCATCATCAACAATGAATAGATCGACTCATTTACACCAGCCGCACCCAAGGCATGCCCGGTTAAAGACTTCGTTGAACTTACAGCAGGAACGCCATCATTGCCAAATACCGAACGTAATGCTTCTAGTTCTCGGGTATCACCAACAGGTGTACTGGTGCCGTGAGCATTAATATAATCAATTTTGCAATCATTAACAGTTGCCATCGCCTGTTGCATACAACGCACTGCACCTTCACCTGATGGCTGAACCATATCATAACCGTCAGACGTTGCTCCGTAACCGACCAATTCAGCTAGTATTTTAGCTCCACGTGCTTTGGCATGTTCCAGCTCTTCAATCACTAAAACACCACCCCCCCCAGCAATCACAAAACCATCCCGGGTTTCATCATAAGGTCTTGATGCTGTGTCTGGTGTATCATTATATTTTGAAGATAACGCACCCATCGCATCAAACAACACAGACAAGGACCAATGAAGTTCTTCTCCACCTCCGGCAAAAACCACATCCTGTTTGCCCATTTGTATCAATTCCATAGCATGACCAATACAATGCGCACTGGTTGCACATGCAGAACTGATGGAGTAATTAACCCCTTTAATTTTAAAAGGTGTTGCTAAACAAGCAGTATTGGTACTGGACATAGTACGAGGCACCATATAAGGACCTACCCTTTTAACCCCTTTTTCCCTTAAGATGTCTGCGGCTGCAACCACATTTGAAGTGGAAGGTCCACCTGACCCCATCACCAACCCGGTTCTGAAATTAGAAACTTGATCATCAGTTAATCCCGAATCATCAATTGCCTGCTGCATAGCAATATAATTGTATGCGGCACCTTCTCCCATAAAGCGTTTCACTTTACGGTCAATAAATTCATCCAAATCAATATTTATTTCACCATGAACATGGCTTCTGAAGCCCATTTCCTCATAGACATCAGCATGGACAATACCTGATTTCCCAAGCTTTAAAGACTCTACCACTTCATCCCGATTATTCCCAATACTGGATACAATACCCAGACCTGTAACCACGACTCTTTTCATTATTGTTCCTCTAGAAATCTTTAGTCGAAGTAAATAATCCAACTCTTAGATCATTTGCTTCATAAATTAATTTTCCATCAACTTCCATGGTCGCATCACCAATTCCCATAACCAGTCTACGCATGATCACGCGCTTAAGATCTATCTTATAAACCACTTTCTTAGCAGTAGGTAAAACCTGACCAGTAAATTTGACTTCACCACAGCCCAATGCACGTCCTTTACCTGGCCCACCCAGCCAGCACAAATAAAAGCCAATTAATTGCCACATGGCATCAAGCCCCAAACAGCCAGGCATAACAGGATCACCTTGAAAATGACAATCAAAAAACCATAAATCAGGCGTTATATCAAGCTCCGCTATGATTTCACCTTTGCCAAATTTTCCGCCTTCATCAGAAATATGAGCTATACGATCCATCATCAACATGTTCGGAAGTGGCAATTGCGCGTTTTCAGGGCCATATAACTCCCCTCTTCCTGACTTTAATAATTCTTCGCGCGTAAAGCTATGCTGTTTTTCCATTGAGTGTATACCTAATTAATTCATCTTATAGTCAACTCTGCATTATACCTTGCTCAAACACTGGACGGAAATTTTAGTTATACAATTCCATCTACAGTCCTTAACAAACTGCTGGTGTAGTTACAAAACTTCCAATATAAATGGTCAAAAAAATTTTTTCCACCTTAATGCACCAGTTTTGCTGTCATTTCGACCGGCGGGATGACTGCAAGGAGGCAGAAAGTAGGGTAACGCAAGGAGCAGTTACCAAGAAATATTTATGTCTGTTATTTTACTTTGTCAGATTATAAATGGGTGCGTTGCACGCACCCAAATTATTTTTTACCCTTCCATTGCCCAAATCGTGCGTGCAACGCACCCTACGAAGATACTTTTGTAGAGTATCCATTCAAAAGCAACGAAAGTAAAAATAACCAATAGTCTAAGCTTAAAATTCCTCGTTTCACTCGAAATAACAAATAAATTTTAGCAATGGAGGGGATAAAGAATTTAACAAATTTTGGTACGCTCAATGTTATCCAGGAGCAACATCACGCATAAATTCTTTCATCGTCAAAATATTTTTTTTCAACTTTTTCTGATATATCAATGCATAGGTCAAAACCGCCGAGACATAGGCTCTGGTTTCTTTAAAAGGTATGGTTTCTATCCAAATATCTGCAGATAGTGGACTATCCTCTGGCAACCAACGTTTGACCCGATGCGGCCCTGCATTATATGCAGCAGCAGCTAAAGCATAATGACCATTAAACTGATTTAGTAATTGTTTGTAATAATATGATCCGTATTTAAGATTTGTTGACGGATCAAATAAATTATTTTGCCCCTTCCATCTTTCTTTCAATTCTCTGGCAATTTGCTTTCCAGTTTTAGGCATTATCTGCATCAAGCCTCTTGCACCAACAGGAGACTGCGCATTTTTATTAAATGCACTTTCCCGCCGGATTAAACCGTAAATTATTGCAGGATTTAATTGTTGTGATTTAGCGTTATTCTGCACTTGTTCTTTATAGGCCATTGGAAAACGTAAAGTCACATCATCCCAGTATTTTGCTTTTGCAATGGTAAAAATAGCAATTTGCTTCCAGTCAAGTTCCTGAGCATATTTAGCAGCGGCTAATATTGTTTTTTTATCCAGCTTTTTTATTGCATACCACCATTGTCGCTCAGCTTCTCTTCTTTCATCAATAGCAATTAATTCAGCAACTACTCTAAAGTCAGCTTTGTTCTTTAACCTTCTGTACATTTCAGATGGTACTTGAATAGGCTGATCTGACAACTGATAACTTTTATTTAATTTTTCGGCTGACAAATAGCCAAAATAACTGCGTTCCTTAGCTAACTGAGCATAAATAAAACTAGCAACTTTAGGTCGCTTTGTCATCTCTGACGCTCTGGCCTGCCAATACTTCCATTTTTCTTTTTCTTTAGTTTCTTTGCTTAATTTAGTAATTGACTGTTCAACATGCCACCAATTTTGTTCCCTCAATGCCATTCGAACGCGCCATTCTTTAGTTGCTTCGTCAGGTCTTGTCAGTTGACTCAATCGACTATAAGCCATTTTGTCTCTGCGATAAGCTAAAGACATTGCTAATCGTTGCTCAATACGCTGAATTGTAGCCGTATTGATTGTAAAATCATGTTTTCGTGTATCCCATATACTAATTGCTTTGGCAAGGTTTTTACTTGCTAACCGATCAACACCATGAGCAAATATCAGACCTGATTGAGCCTGCTTTTTTTTCAACACTGATTGTTTAATAATTAATACAGGATTTGCATGTACTTTTAGCCAGAGTTTTGCAACTTCCTGATCTTTTTTATTCATTAAACTCTTAACATACTTAGCTACTTTAATACTTCCATGGGTTACAGCTGCTTTAAAACGTTGCCAAAGCATTTCCCGAGTAAAATAACGGGACTTTTTTAATACTTTAAAAATAGGATCACATTCGCTAGGCTGAGATTTACCTGCTATCCACAGTTTCTTTGACCCAATTAATGCATCCTTCCTGGCACCTGTATTGTACTTTGCCTGAAAATAATAGCATTGCAACTTTGTATTATTAGTTTTACCGTACTGTCTAACAAACTCTGACCACTGTTTGTGTTTTGCCAGATAAATTTGCCATTTATACTTTAATAAGCCACCGTATCGTGTATCGTTATAATCTTTTAAAAACTTCTTAACCTTATGCCCCTGATCCAGATTCTTTTTTAACCACTGATATTGCAAATACGGGTATAAAGGATAGCCTTTTAATTCATTTAATTTACTGAGAAACTGATTATTTTTGCCTTCTTGATTCAATTTCTCGGCCAATAAAAATGTATCTCGTTGCTCTTCTAAAGACATCTTTGATGCTACTGCCACGGACATTGGTAATACAAAAATCAGAGCAAATATAATATTTCTTATCATGGTTAAATTATTCACATCCAAATATGAAGTTTTCCTAATAGCCAAGAGGCCGTTATAATTCTACGCTTAATTCGATTTAAACAAAATAAAACAGTGTCAAGAAACAGTTCTTCTTTGTTACCAAAAAATCAGATGCATTTTTCCTGGAATTACATCTATCAAATTGCATTAGAGCATAAAAAAAAGCTATTCAGCGCCCATTTGATAGCCATCCTTGCAACAATGGCCAGTGTTCCTGTCCCACTACTTATGCCATTATTGGTAGATGAAGTCCTGTTATATAATCCAGGGAATGCTATTGCAACGATTAATCTTTTAATTCCTGGCGAATGGCAAACGCCTATCATCTATATTATTGCTGTATTGCTTTTAAGCTTATTACTTCGAGTAATATCCATCATATTCAACATTATACAAGGTCGCAAATTCACTTTTATATCTAAAGATGTCATTTTCCGTATTCGTAAGAATCTGATTAATCAGTTACAAAGTATATCCATGTCGGAATATGAAAGTCTGGGCACAGGTGCTGTGGTAACGCATATGGTCACAGACCTGGATACGTTAGATACTTTTATAGGCTCAACCATCAGTAAATTGCTGATAGCCTGCCTGACTGTTATTGGCACAGCAACTATACTGTTATGGATGCACTGGCAGTTAGGATTATTTATTCTGTTGCTAAACCCTTTAGTCATCTATTTTGCTAAAAAAATCGGCTCTAAAATAAAGGATCTGAAAGCAAAAGAAAACTCAGCATATGGTATATTTCAGCAATCATTAACTGAAACGCTGGAAGCTATTCATCAAATTCGTGCCAGTAACAGAGAAAAACATTACTGCCAACAATTGATAGAATCAGCCCTCACGGTAAAAAAACATTCTGCGGCTTTTTCCTGGAAAAGTGATGCAGCAGCACGCTTAAGTTTCCTGGTTTTTTTATTCGGCTTCGATATTTTTAGAGCGACAGCCATGTTAATGGTGTTTTATTCAGACCTAAGTATAGGAGAAATGCTAGCTGTTTTTGGCTATCTCTGGTTCATGATGGCACCGGTACAAGAAATTCTTGGCATTCAACATGCCTTTTATGCAGCTAAAGCCGCTTTAAACAGAATTAACAAACTCTATTCTTTACAACAAGAACCCCATTATCCACACCTTAAAAATCCTTTCAAGGAAGGAAAAACAGTTTCAGTCAAAATTAAGGATCTACACTTTAGCTATCAAGATGAGCCTATACTCAATGGCATCAATCTATCAATTAAAGCAGGAGAAAAAATAGCCCTAGTAGGGGCCAGTGGTGGTGGAAAGTCCACACTGATTCAAGCACTCATTGGACTCTATCCCCCGAATAAAGGAATGATATATTTTAACAACATTGCCAGTAACCAAATCGGTCTGGAAGTCATTCGTGAACATGTTGCAACCGTATTACAGCACCCTGCATTATTTAATGACACAATCAGGGCAAACTTGACCTTGGGTCGCGCAGCATCTGATAATATATTATGGCAAGCGCTGGATATCGCACAACTTAAAGACACAGTTTCAGAACTCGACTATGGTCTAGATACTATAGTTGGAAGACAAGGCATGCGTCTTTCCGGTGGACAGCGACAACGTCTTGCGATAGCACGAATGATTGTAGCCAACCCAAGTGTTGTTATCCTGGATGAAGCGACTTCAGCTTTAGATACAAAAACAGAACATAAATTACATATGGCTATGAATAATTTTTTAAACGGTAGAACAACCATTATTATTGCTCACAGACTCAGTGCGGTAAAACAAGCTGATCATGTTTATGTATTTGAAGAAGGCCGAATTTGTGAACAAGGCAAACATGCAACTTTGATTAACAATAATGGTCTGTATGCAAAACTATATGGTGAATATCAATAATGACAACTTTGTATGATTTACATTGTCACTCTACGGCTTCTGATGGTGCTTTAATGCCTGCTGATGTTATTTTACGAGCAAGTCAAATGGGCGTTTCATCACTTGCCTTAACAGACCACGACACCATAAACGGCCTGGCAGAAGCTGCAAAAGCAGCCATTGAAAATAATATTAATTTTATTCCAGGTATAGAACTTTCCACCACCTGGGAAAACAAATGTTTCCATATTCTAGGCTTAAATATTGACCCTGATAATTCAGACCTGGTTGCTGGTATTAAAATACAACAATCGCTTCGGGTTGAGAGAGCAAAAAAAATAAGTTTGAAGCTTGAAAAAAAATCCATTCCAAATTCCTATGAAGCTGTGATTAAAGCAGCAAAAGGCGGAATGGTGACCCGCGCACATTTTTCTAACTATTTGCTTGCTCAAAATTATGTATCCACGCAACAACAAGCTTTTGATCGTTATTTAGGAAAAGGTAAACCTGCTTTTGTATCAACCGTTTGGGCTGATTTACACGATGCTGTTAACTGGATTAATCAATCAGGTGGTGTTGCAGTGGTTGCACATCCTATGCGTTATAAAATGACAGCAAGCTGGATGAGAAGATTTTTAACTTTTTTTAAAGAAATCGGTGGACAAGGTATTGAAGTCGTAACAGGTCGAAGTTCGCCGGATGAAATAAGACGCTCAATGATTTATGCAAATCAATATGATCTGGCAGCATCAGTAGGCTCAGATTTTCATACACCTGATAACCAATGGGTAGAACTAGGCCGTTTGGCTCCGTTACCTAAAAATATTAAGCCTGTTTGGGAATTATTTTAACTAAGGTAACGTGCAATAAATAACCTACCAGGATTGCGCAGGATTTTTGTTCGTATCTAGGTTCCAACAATAGATGTAATGGTCAATAAAAACCGGACACTTTCTTAGGCCTTTTTTCTATAAAACGATTGTTCAAATTTTAATGGCGATTGATACCCTAGTTTTGAGTGTTTCCGCTGACCATTGTAAAAAGCTAGATAATCAAAAATGCTAAGTTTTGCAGCTTCTTTAGTTCTAAATCTTTCGTAATTCAATTGCTCATGCTTCAAGCTACGGAAAAACCGCTCTGTCGGGCTGTTATCCCAGCAATTACCTTTTCGGCTCATACTTTGTTTCATTTTCATAACCTCTAGGTGCCCGCGATACTCTTTGCTTGCATACTGGCTTCCACGATCTGAGTGGTGGAGCAGCC
>JAKIUK010000075.1 GCA_021647585.1 Methylococcaceae bacterium | reverse complement strand
CACTGCAAATAACTCAAATACACTATGATGGGCCGGATTATCCATCTCCCCTAGAAAAAAGCCAAAATTCAATGTCAAAGCGAGTACTACAAAAAACCCAAAAATGACTTTCTCAAGATTCATTTTCCATTACCCCATATTTTAGACGTAAAATAACAAACATAAAATTCAGCATGCTGACTTATAATTGAACTATTCTAACGCTAAAGCTATATTCAGTAACAAGGTTTTTATAATAGTCGGTTGTTTCGGTCAATAAAATCAGATATGACAGACTGAAAAATAATGACTTGTTGTGTATTGCTTTTCTCTAATTTAGGTGTTTTTCCTGAGAGACAAGGTAAAAACAACCAGTGGTATACTCCTCTAAATCATTTGGATCAAGGTTTCCGGCACACGCTATAATTCCTTTCCTAACAACTATTAGGCTCAACTTTAAACTATGGCAGATTTAGACTCTATTCGTATTGACAAATGGTTGTGGACTGCACGTTTTTTTAAAACACGCAGACAGGCAGCTGATGCTGTATCGGGTGGCAAAGTCCATATAAATGGTCAAAGATGTAAACCATCCAGAGAAGTGAAACAAGGTACGCTCATCTCTATCACTAAAGAGCCTTACCATTGGAAGCTGATAGTTTTAGCAATCAATAGTCATCGTAGACCTGCAAAAGAAGCTATTTTACTATATCAGGAAGACGCTGAAAGCATTAATAAAAGGCAGCAACAAATTATCCTGGAAAAAGAAAAACGCACATTAATTAACCACTCAGAACGCGAAATCAAACCCAATAAAAAACAAAGACGGCAAATCCACCGGTTTAAAGGAGAATAACAATAGCTTCATTCCTTTCATATCCTTGTCTACAAGCATGTTGGCGGTTTAGGTAAGCCGGCTATTTTACATGCATATTTTAACGGTCCTTGCGGAAATAATTTATGCAAATATCGACTATTTCCTTTCTCTTCCCCAAACTCTTTTTTTATCGCCTTGGTAAAAACACGCGTATTAGGTAAATGTTTAAATGTCTGATAATAATGTCGAATAAAAAAAAGAATTTCCCAATGAGAACGGGTTATTTCAATACCATTTAATTTTGCCATTTCAGCCCCAATAGCTTCATTCCAATCATTTAAATCTAATAAAAAACCTTCTTCCGTTGTTTCTAAAACAACATCTTCTATAATCAACTCCATGACCGAATCACCTTGTTTTTTTCTGTCAGCTTAACAACACCAACAAAATCAATGGCTTCAACCCCTTGGATCAACTCATCGATCTGAATTCCTCGGGTATCAAGCTCTGCACTTAATACCCACAAATGAACGTTATTATTAAGCATTTGCTTTAATTCAGAGCTTAAAATAGTGTCTCTATTAAGCCTAAAAACTGCGTTTTCAAAAAAAACAACATCATCCCCACTTTCAATACGTTGTAACACTGAATGCGCAATAGGCGATTGAAAAATTAAATGTAACATTCAGCCAAATTCAACATGTGTCAGTTTAAGTCCGACAATCCCAATAACAATTAAACTAATTGATGCCATCCTGAGCCAATCAGTTGATTCATTAAAAAGATAAATACTTAGTATTGCCACTCCGACAGCCCCCATACCTGTCCATATTGCATATGCAGTGCCTAACGGTAATGTCTTTATAGCCAGCATTAACAGATAAAAACTGGCTATTCCTGAAGTCATGGTAATAATACTCGGATACATTTTTGTAAACCCTTCATTATATTTTAGACTTACAGCAAAAATAATTTCAGCACAGCCCGCTGCAAATAAAAACACCCATCCCATCTATTTCCCCTTTTAAGATGCAAAAAAACAGGTTTTATTCTACAATATAAACATTCAACCTGAACGATAAACTATAATTTCTTATGGATGACAATGCCAAGTATCTAGTTAGGAACCCAAAACAGGTTCTTTCATATTTAAACTTGTTATCAGCAGAAAGGTGTTTGATTTCGGCTGCTTTTGGAAAAGGTGAAAAAGATACTTTTCTAACAGCAATTATGGATATAAATGAAAAAAACCAAACAATCACTATCGATTGTGGTCCTAAGGAATACCTAAATAAAAAATTACTGGACAGTGCCATAATAAAATGTGCTACAGAATATAAAGGTATCAAAGTCCTGTTTGAAGGTAGAAAAGTAAAAAAAGCGGGACAACTCGGCCAACCCGCGTTTACTGTAGCAATCCCCAGTTCAATCCACTGGGTACAAAGAAGGCAATTTTACAGGATCAAATCTCCATTATCAAAAGACAGTTATTGTGCAGTCACTTTTACAAATCAGGAAACAGAAGAAACAACGACACTAAAGCTAAAACTTCATGATCTAAGTGCTAGTGGTTTTGCTATAGTGAATGATGAAACTGAATTTTCTAATCAACTTGTACCTTCAGCACAGTTTGAAAATTGCACACTTGTACTTAGTGACGAAGATGATCTGAATATTTCATTTGAAGTTCGCCATAAATTACCAGTTAATCCTAATAACCCGGGAAAATCAGAACGTATTGGCTGCCGTATTACTAATAGCAACCCTAGAATTGAATCGACAATTCTACGTTACATGCAAAATATTGAACGTGAACTCAAGCAAAAGGAAATATAAAAAAGTCTTATTCAGACTACGCTTCCTTGAAAGCAACAACACCTTTCTCTCGTCTTTAAACTGAAATATCTTTAGCTCTAGATCAAGACTGAGTTAAAAAGCACAACCCATATTCCTTCAAGCTATGCCTTTACCGATTCTTTTATCAGCTAATCAATAATAAATTAGCATAATTTTCATGCAAAACCTTTCAGAATATTTAGTCAAGAATCCAAAACAAACGCTGCTGCATTTAAAAACCCTTGCGGCCGAAAAATGCCTAATTGCTGCTAATTTTGGAGAAAACCAATCTTTTTTAACCGCCATTATAGATATCGATGAAAAAAAACAACGCCTAACCATTGACTGCGGACCCAAAGAATATCTTAACAATGAACTGCTCAGTTTAGGCATAGTTGATTGCAAAGCTGACCATCATGGCATTAAAGTTTTATTCGAAGGACGAGGTATAAAAAGGGCGGGTAAATTAGGCCAACCTTCACTATCCATGAAAATTCCTGAGCAAATTTACTGGGTTCAGCGCCGCAATTATTACCGGGTAAGATCACCTTTATCAAAAGACAGTTTTTGCACTATTACTATTGCAGAAACTGCTGAAGACACAGAAGAAATTCTGCCGCTGAGACTCTTTGACCTCAGTGCGACCGGGGTTTCAATTCTTAGTGAAACAAAAGAAATAGCAAAACCTTTAATGCCATCGACAATATTCAAAGATTGTCAATTAGTTCTAAATCATACAGATACTCATAATATTTCCATTATTATTCGTAGTAACTACCCACTTAACCCAAATAAACCGAATAAAACGCATCGAATAGGCTGTGAATTTTTAAACATTTCTGCTAAGACAGAATCAGCTATATTACGTTACATGCAAGCGATTGAAGTGGAAATAAGGAAAAATTTCGATTAAATTATGGCTTTTAATAAAACTCCAATATCTGAAACTAAAATTTATAGTGTTTCTGAACTGAATAAAGAAACAAAAAACCTGTTATCCAGCTATTTTTCTTATATACAAGTTAAAGGAGAGATATCTAACTTAAGCACGCCGTCTTCAGGTCACATTTATTTCACTCTAAAAGATCAAAAAGCTCAGATTCGTTGTGCAATGTTCAAGTCACAACAACGACGCTTAAACTTTAAACCTGAAAATGGAAAACAAGTTATCATTTCCGCGCAAGTCAGCCTTTATGAAGCGCGAGGAGACTATCAACTGATTGCTGATAAAATGCAGGAAGCGGGTAAGGGTGACTTACAACTGGCATTTGATCAGTTAAAAACGAAGCTTCTGAATGAAGGATTATTTGATCAAGCGCTAAAACAGGCTATTCCAGATATTCCAAAACAAATTGGCATCATTACCTCCGCTACAGGTGCAGCAATTCATGATATTTTAACGGTACTGAACAGACGCTTTCCGGCTATACCTGTGCTTATTTATCCTACCGCTGTGCAAGGTGATAACTCTAAATTTGAAATCAGCAAAGCCATAGAAAGGGCAAATCTGCAGAAACAGGTTGATGTCATCATACTCACTCGAGGAGGGGGCTCATTAGAAGATCTATGGGCTTTCAATGAAGAATGTGTAGCCAGAGCAATCGTGAATAGTAAAATCCCCATCATTTCCGCTATCGGCCATGAAGTTGATTTCACCATCGCTGATTTTGTTGCTGATCTTCGCTCCCCTACGCCTTCTGCCGCAGCAGAAAATGTAGTACCGGATCAACAAACCTGGTATGCCAAGTTCCAAGCTATTGAGCATCAATTACAACAAATCATACAACGACAACTCGCTCAACATCATCAATCACTAAGCTGGCTGGCTAAAAGACTGCAACAACTGCACCCAGGGCAACAATTACAGAGACATGCTCAGGCATTAGACAGTCTGGAAATTAGATTAGTCCGTACTATACAATCAAAAATCAAGCACAGCAGCAACCAGATAAGTCAGCAGAATAACTTATTACAACGGCATAACCCTGTTGATAGAATCATTCGTTATAAAGAACAACAGCAATACCTGAGTAACCGGTTAAACATGGCAATGCAACACAGACTTAAATCCTTACACAGAAAACAACTCTCGCTTATTCAAACATTGAATGCTGTCAGTCCTCTTGCAACGCTGGAAAGAGGTTATGCAATTGTTAGCGAAAGCAATACTTCAAAAATAATACGTTCTAGCCAACAACTCTCTATTAACGATAAAATTAACATTCGTTTGGCTCATGGCGAAGTGATTAGTCAAATTAAGGAAATTAATAATGAATAGAAATATATGTACCCTTATAATTTGCTGTCTTTTTTCCCCTGTCTGGAGTTGGGCGAGTAAACTACCAGAACAACTTGCAGTACCCGGCGGCCTAATAAAACTTCCGATAGCTGAAATTACTCAACCCACTCCTAAAGTATTTTTTTATGACAAAAGAGTACTGGTAACTGCTGATGGTGACCATTGGATTGCATTAGTTGGCATTCCACTTTCGGCCAAAGTCGGTAGCCATACAATAACCATTAAAACGGCAAAAAGCAGCAGCCAGCTTACTTTCAGCATTACTGACAAAGATTATCCTACGCAATACCTCACCATAAAAAAGAAACGTATGGTGACTGGTTTTACAGATGAAGATTTGAAAAAAATTAATGCTGATAAAAAAGCAATGAGTAAAGCCAAAGCTGTTTGGACAGAACAACAAATTGAAGCTGATTTTATTGCCCCTGTCGATGGTAGACTCAGCAGTTTATTTGGTTTAAAACGTTTTTTTAACGATATTCCCAAACGCCCTCACAGTGGTCTGGATATAGCTGCCCCAACAGGAACTCCGATCCTGGCTCCAGCATCTGCCAAAGTCATCGATACCGGCAGCTATTACTTCAATGGCAACACCGTATTTTTAGATCATGGACAAGGTTTGCTAAGTGCTTATTTGCATATGAATAAAATTAGCGTAAAACCAGGCCAACTGGTAAAACAAGGCGAAGTTCTTGGTACCGTCGGAGAGACAGGAAGAGTAACGGGTCCCCATTTGCACTGGATGGTTTATTTGAATAAAGTCCCCGTTGATCCTGCTTTATTTATTACTAAAGATATTCCCCGACTGGATGCCAGAAATAAAAAATAATACCGCAGGCTGGTTACTCTAATGTGACCAATAAACATCAACCTTCCGCGTCATCTAAAAACATGCTGAATAATCCAGCGCCAAATCCTGACACTCAAAAAAAATACGAGGATAATCTATACGTATCACTAACTTCAATGCATATTCAAAAAACACACTGAGAGTCATAAAACGCGCAACAACTGCCCAATAACGAGAACTGGTATTAATAGAATTTCGCCAAATGCAAATAGTCCAAAAAACCACAGGCGTAAAAAAAATAAGATGTATTTCATCCCAGCTGGAAACAGTAAAATGTCCTGTTTTAGCCAAGGTATCTGTCACAAATAAACTGACATTTAGAATAATAAAAAAAGGCCAAAAAACCAGCCATAACTTAATATGCCCATTCCAGGAATCAAAAAGATATCTATAGAATGTCAACTCAGAGACTTTACTCCATTCTATCTCATTGAAATATGAATTCGACGGTGTAGCTATATACAGAACGATCAATAAAAACAAAACGGCTATTAAATATTCTCTTGGTTCGCCAAACTGTATATAAGTAAATAAAATAGGAAATGAATAGATAAACATGCAACCTCCTGCTATAAACAAACATAAAAAAACCGCATCCACAAAAGCAGCATACGGTTTTTTTGAGAAAATTTAAAGCTTTACGTGATTACCCATGAGCTTCCGCCATTTTGAAAAATGTATCCACATAGTCCCGTCATTCCTGCATTCTCTTTGCAGGAATCTATTTTTCTCATCTATAAGGCGGAGACTCATGGGTAATCAGCACCTTATAATTTTGCCAATACTCTTGCTACCGTTTCACCCATTGCAGAGGGTGTTGGTGCAATAGTGACACCCAGATCCCGTAACATTTCCACTTTCTCAGCTGCAGATTCACCAGAAGAAGATATAATAGCACCCGCATGCCCCATACGACGGCCTTTAGGTGCAGTCAAACCGGCAATATAAGCAACAACAGGCTTACTCATATGTTTGCTGGCATATATGCCCGCTTCAACTTCTTGAGAGCCACCGATTTCACCTATCATAACTACAACTTTGGTCTCGTCATCCTGTTCAAATTTCTCAAAAATATCACGATGTGAACTGCCGTTAATCGGATCACCGCCAATACCCACCGAAGTGGAAATACCAATTCCCAGCGCTTTCATTTGATCAGCCGCTTCGTAACCTAAAGTTCCTGAACGACCTACAACTCCAACAACTCCTTGTTGATAAATATGACCCGGCATAATTCCCAGCATAGACTCTCCAGGGCTGATGGTTCCTGCACAGTTTGGTCCTGTTAAAACCATACGCTCTTGTTTAGGAAATTTACGTAAAAACTGTTTAACTTTCATCATATCCTGAGTAGGAATACCGTCAGTAATAGACACACAATATTTAATACCGGCTTCTGCTGCTTCCATAATAGAGTCTGCAGCAAATGCAGGAGGAACGAAAATAATGCTGGCTTCAGCACCTTCCTGTGCAACCGCTTCTGCTACTGTATTAAAAACAGGTCGATCTAAATGTGTCTGACCGCCTTTTCCTGGCGTAATACCACCAACAACATTAGATCCATAATTAATCATATCCTGGGCATGGAAGCTACCAATCTTACCGGTAAACCCCTGCACAATCATGCGTGTTTCTTTATTAATTAAAATAGCCATTATGTTGTTGCTCCTTCTGCTGCTTGCTCTTTAGCAACCTGTTCATTTCGTGCCTGAACTGCTTTTTCAGCGGCTTCTGCCAACGTTGTTGCAGTAATAATTGGCAAACCACTTTCTGCAATAATTTTACGACCTTCTTCTACGTTGGTCCCCGATAAACGTACAACCAACGGTATTTTCATGTCTATTTTCTTAACAGCGTGGACTACGCCTTCAGCAATCCAGTCACAGCGATTAATACCCGCAAAGATGTTAACCAACATGGCTTTTACACCCTCATCAGCTAACACTAAACGAAAGGCTTTTTCTGTACGTTCAGCTGAAGCGCCACCACCCACATCAAGAAAATTTGCGGGCTCACCTCCAGCCAGTTTAATCATATCCATAGTTGCCATGGCAAGACCGGCACCATTGATCATACAGCCAATATCTCCATCTAACCCGACATAACTTAAGCCTCTATCAGCCGCAGCCATTTCACGTTTATCTTCTTGTGTTTTGTCACGTAATTCAGCCACTTTTTGACGACGAAACAGCGCATTATCATCAAAGCCCATTTTCGCATCCATAATCATTAATTTACCGCTACCACCAGTAACGATTAATGGATTAATTTCTATCATATTGGCATCCAGATCACGCATTGCACGATAGCAACCCGTAATCAATTTAACTGCCGGACTGATTTGTGAAGGTTCCAGGCCTAAAGCAAAAGCCATTTCTCTAGCCTGAAAACCTAATAACCCAACGGCCGGGTCAATTTGAATTTTTTTAATTTTCTCAGGATTGTTTTCAGCGACATCCTCAATATCCATTCCACCTTCAGTAGAACCCACCATAATGATACTTTCATGAGCACGGTCTACCAAAAGACTAAAATATAACTCTTTGGCTATATTCGTCCCCGCTTCAATATATAATCTTAAACAGACTTTACCCGCTGGCCCCGTTTGATGCGTAACCAATCGCTTTCCCAGCATGGATTCAGCAGCAGCTTCTACTTCTTCATAAGATTTACAGATTTTAACGCCACCTGCTTTACCTCGAGCTCCCGAGTGAATTTGCGCTTTAACTGCCCAAACATCACCCCCAATTTCTCTCGCACGTTGAACTGCGTCTTCGGGGCTATAAGCTAAACCGCCATCAGCGATTCTTACGCCATATCCAGCCAAAATTTCTTTTGCCTGATACTCATGAATATCCATAGTATTCCTATTTAAGATTTTTATTAAGATGAGAATTTAATTAAAAAAAATTCTCTATAATTTTCTAAACTAAAAACGTTTTTGCAAGATGCATAAAGCCCTTACGTTTTTCATATAGCAAATTAAATTGGTTCATATCTGTTCTACCTTTGTTATTGTTATTTTGATTTTGCGGCAATTGCTTGTGCTGCATTTACCACATTTTGTGCCATTTTTTCAGAGGCTGCATCAATTAATCGACCATCTAAAGCAGCAGCCCCTTTACCTTCAGCTGCTGCCTGTTTTAATGCTGCTAAAATTCGATGCGCTTTTTCTATTTCAGCGGCTGGTGGTGTGAATACTTCATTTGCTAACTCCACTTGTGATGGGTGAATCGCCCACTTACCCTCACAACCCAGAGCCGCAGCTCTTTTTGCGGCCAGTCTATACCCATCTTGGTCATTAAAATCACCAAAAGGTCCATCGATAGGACGTAAACCATAAGCACGACAGGCTACTGTCATTCGACTAATTGCTGCATGCCACTGATCACCTGGATAATCAGGATTTAAGCCACCAATATTGGTGGTTCTAGCACGGTTACTCGCTGCATAATCAGCAACACCAAAATGTAAGGCTTCCATTCTGCCACCCAGAGCACCCTGCTTGGCAATGTCTTCAACATTAGCCATACCCAGTGCGGTTTCAATTAAACATTCTATACCGACTCTGTTTTTTAAACCTTGTTGCATTTCCAGTTGGTTGACCATCGCTTCAACCATGTATACATCAGCGTACACACCAACTTTAGGAATCAAAATAGTTTTTAATTTATCACCACACTGTTCCATTAAATCAACAACATCACGCACCATGTACTGTGTATCCAAACCATTAATACGTACAGAGATGGTCACCCCATGGCCTTCCCAGTCCATATCATTAATAGCTTCGATAATATTTCTACGTGCTTGTAGTTTATCATCTGGAGCAACAGCATCTTCAAGGTCAAGAAAAATGAAGTCGACACCGCTTTTCATTGCTTTTTCAAACATGCCAGGGTTGGACCCTGGAACGGCTAACTCACAACGTTGGACACGTTGTACATTGGCTTCATATAACGTATGACTCATTTATATACCTAACTTTTTAAGAGTACTGCTTACAGTACTAGAATGATTACTTCAGACCAAACCTGAATGTAAATTAACCCACCATTTTACTTTTAGAGATTTTAATGTCAAATCTTAAAATCCGCATACCCTCTAGAAATCAGAGTTTAACCTAGAAAAATCGGTTGAGAATGGATTTTGTGGAAAATCTGGGCAAAAAAGACTAAGAATCGCTCGAAGATAAAGCTTCCGCGTCCTGCTTACGCCCCTTACCTACTTTCATGTAGGCAATGGCCATAGTCCTTATCAAGAGTGATTCTGCAGAATTTTTTGTTCAGATTTCTTCACAAAACCGTGAAGCGAATATCTCTCACCCAACAGGTGGGTTCTTATAAACCAAGTTGTACCCACTATTCAATAGCTTATGAACATACTAAGCGATCAACTGATTTATCTAGGTTTAAAGACATAAAGTTAAATGACTATTAACTTATCGCAGGTTACTCTCGGTTTTGATTGTTGTAGGATAACTTCACAAACAGTGTCACTCCGAGCAACGGAAGGAATCTTGAGTCTAAGGGAGATTGAAACCCAAACTTGGTGTTAGATTTTATTATAAAAAAACTAAGAAACTGATATGCTAGACACCAATCTCCAAGAACTTCCTGATATTATTATGAATCATAAAATTTACTTGCCTACACACTTATTCATATATTCATTAGTGTATTTCAGTTATATTTCACAAGCATTCTCCGACCAAAATGAATTACTGAATTTAAGTGTGGAAGACCTGCTGAACGTAGAAGTCACTTCTGTTGCAAAAAAAGCAAAATCCCTAAATGATTCTCCCGCAGCAATTTATGTTATTAGTCAGGATGATATAAAACGTATTGGTGCAACCTCTATACCTGAAGCATTAAGATTGGCGCCAGGGATTGATGTTTCTCGTATCGATGCAAACAAATGGGCAGTCAGTGCCAGAGGATTTAATGGTCGTTTTGCCAATAAATTACTGGTTTTAATAGATGGTCGTAACATCTATACCCGAGCATTTGCCGGGGTTTACTGGGAAAACCAGGATGTGATGTTGGAAGATGTTGATCGCATCGAGGTCATTCGCGGACCGGGTGCAACATTATGGGGAGCCAATGCAGTCAATGGTGTAATCAATATTATTACCAAACACTCAGCGGATACTCTAGGCGGATTATTAATTGCCGGTGGCGGAACAGAAGAACAGGGCTTTGGCGCATTTCGCTATGGCGGAAAATTAGATGCTGACACTACCGCCAGGATATATGTAAAAGGCTTTAAACGAGATGAAAACACGCATGAATCAGGTGGTGAAGCAGGTGATGACTGGGATAAGGTTCAAGGTGGATTCAGAATGGACTCACAACTCAGCACGCGTGATAGTTTAACCATTCAAGGGGATGTATTTCGCAGCGTAATTAATCAAAACACAACTTTACCGCAACTTTCTCCACCCTTTCAAAATAATTTCAATGAATCTATTGATTCCTTTGGTGGCAATCTGTTAGTGCGCCAGCAACATACTTTTTCTTCTACATCCGATTACTCATTGCAAGTATATTATGACTTCTATGAACGTGATGAAACGTTTGCAGCAGAAAGCCGACATGTAGCCGATATTGATTTTCAGCATCGTTTTGCCCTACTGGACTGGAATGATATCGTTTGGGGCGTTGGTTACCGGTTTGACCACGATGACTTTAAAGTCAGTAATATAGCAGAAATTATCCCTTTAAGCCGCAATGACCAACTTTTCAGTGGCTTTGTGCAAGATGAAATAACTCTGATTGATGATACTTTGTGGTTTACATTAGGCTCTAAATTTGAACATAACGATTACACAGGATTTGAGGCACAGCCTACTGCCCGTTTAATGTGGGCACTTCATCACCAGCATCGTCTATGGGCTGCCGTGTCTAGAGCCGTACGAACTCCCTCACGATTAGAACAGAATGCCAATGCCTTGCGCTCAGTAACGCCTCCTCAATTCTCTGTTCAGACTAATACTGTATTTCCGGCTATTGCTGTATCAGTTGAAGGCAGTACTCAGTTTGGCTCTGAAGAAGTCATTAGTTATGAGATAGGCTATCGAACCACTTTTATCAACAATGTGTCTATAGATTTCACTGCTTTTTACAACGATTATAGAAACCTGAGGTCAGGCGAAAAAAGTTCAGTTATTCTACCTACCACTCTAACTGACCCTGCCAGATTATCAATCAACATTGGCAATGATTTCTCTGCTCACACTTACGGATTTGAAATTGCTACAGTCTGGCAAATGCTGGACTGGTGGCGCTGGGATGCCAATTACAGCTTATTAAAAACAGAATATAATGACCGAAGCGTAGAAAAAACCCTGGGTCGCAGCCCACAGCAACATCTGTCAATACGCAGTGTAATTTCACCTAGAAAAAACATTGAACTGGATGTAGTATTTCGCTATGTAGGTACCAATACGGCAATAAGTGCATTTGGTGCTGCAATGATTAAAGACTATGTTTCTATGGATATTCGCCTGGCTTGGTGGCCAGTAGAGGATGTCGAACTTTCATTGGTTGGACAGAATCTATTAGCTGAAAAACATCTTGAATATCAGCAGGAATTGTTAACACAAGCTACCGAAATTAACCGGGGCATGTATGGCAAATTAGCTTGGCACTTCTAGCAGCCATAACTATTTATGCCCGCTACACAACAAGTACTTTCAATTATCTTGAGCATACTGCTTTTTTTCAGCAGTACTGCTTCAGTGTGGTCAGGGCCTGTTGAAAAACAAGCTGTGCTGGCTGCTTTAACCCTCAATGTTGCTCGCTTTACCCGTTGGCCTGAATTTGCTTTTAGCGAAGCGCCAGACACATTAAACCTCTGTGTTTTTGGTGACAATGTGGTTCAACAATCATTCAATGCTCTTGAAAATAAAATAATCAATAACAAAACCATACATATTATTAATATTTCGCGACTACGTAACTTAAACCGGTGTCAGTTACTCTATTTAAGCAATCTCAATAGAAATAAATTAATACCCCTGCTAGTTGAATTGAAAGGGAAAGCCATTTTGACTGTAGGAGAAAATATGCGATTTCTACAAGCGGGGGGAATGGTAGGGCTTGAAAAAATAAAGGGGAAAATTCAATTAACCATTAATTTACCCATGGTGAAAAACTCTAAACTGGTCATCAGTTCCAGAATTTTGAAACTTGCAAATATTGTTGATTTCCCCTCCCCCACTCAATAAACTACTTTGTAATAATAATATTAACAGTGACTCTATGAACCGCTTAAATAATGCTTCTATTAGAAACAAATTAAAATTCCTCATCAGTATGAGTCTTATTTTAATGCTAATAATTGCCGGTAGCGTTTTGATGATCAATACTGTTTTATCCAACAAACAAGTATTACAAAATGAATTAAATGCGCTGACAGAAGTAACATCATTGGCCATCACCCCTGCTCTAATTTTTGATAACAATGCCGACGCACTGCAAACTTTAGCCACATTAAAAGCCCATCAAAATGTAATTTATGCTGCTGTTACCAAAATTGATCAACAACAGCCTTTTGCTGTTTATTTACGTCAAGGCAAATGGCAAATACCTAAAAGTTTAATGGTTAACTGTAAATCTAATGGTTATAGCCTGCGTTTTATGCAAGTATGCAAACCACTGATTTTTGATGGCGTTGATTATGGACGTATCGTTTTAGTTATCAGTCTTGACGCTATTTATCAACGCTTACTGAAAGAAATGGCAATTACTTTGTTTGGACTTGGTTTTGCTGCCTTACTAATTTTCTGGATTCTGGAAAAAGTAGCAAAAAAACTTTCAGACCCTATTCTAGAACTGGTTAATATTAGTGAATCAGTCAGGCATTCAGGAAATTATCAGAAACGTGTAAATGTAACTTCAACTGATGAAATTGGGCAATTAGGGAAATCATTTAATGAAATGCTGGAGCAAATACATACCCGAAATGAAGCGCTAAAATACCAAAAAGACACACTAGAAGATAAGGTACAGCAGAGAACTCGTGATTTAACTGAGACAAAAAACAACGCCCTTATTTTAGCTGATCAGGCACAAAAGGCCAGCATTGCCAAAAGCGAATTTCTCGCCACCATGAGCCACGAAATTCGTACCCCTATGAACGGTGTATTGGGGATGACAGAACTATTATTGAATAGCAATTTGAATAGCCACCAAAAACGGTTGGCCGATACTGTTTACCGTTCTGCTAAATCCTTGCTAGGAATTATTAATAATATTCTGGATTTTTCTAAAATCGAATCTGGAAAATTTCAACTACTCAATAATGAATTTGATCTGCGTGTATTACTAGAAGACATAGCAGAAATAATGGCAACTCAGGCACATGCGAAAGGGCTGGAGTTAATATTGAATCTACCTGATAATTTAAACGGTATTGTTCGTGGTGATGCAGATCGACTGCGGCAAGTCATCGTTAATTTATTAGGTAATGCCATTAAATTCACCCAATACGGAGAAGTGCAATTAAAAGTCAGTCACAATGAGCAAGAACATTCTAATACGCATATAAATCTACTATTTGAAGTCAGCGACACAGGCTCGGGTATTGAATCTGAACAGCAATCAATAATTTTTGATAGCTTCACCCAAGCAGACGGTTCAATTACTCGTCGTCATGGAGGAACTGGTTTAGGTCTAAGTATATCCCGGCAACTAGTGGAAATGATGGGCGGACAGATTAAACTGACCAGCATCGTTGGTCAAGGCTCCTGCTTCAGCTTTAATCTCTGCCTGGAACAAAACCCATTATTTAGCTTTCAAAAAGCTGGCTTTACTACCTTAAAAGGAATCAATATTCTGGTAGTAGATGATAACGCTACAAACCGCGAAATATTAAGCGCTCAACTGAATAATTGGGGGGTCAATTGTTATTGTGTTACCAGTGGTGCTCAAGCAATCAGTCATTTGCTAGATGCGAAACAGCATAATAAATCCTACCAGATAGCAATACTAGATTGGCATATGCCAAAGATGGACGGCCTGACACTGGCCAAAACCCTACACAAAAACCCTCAACTACGTTCCATATCATTAGTCATGCTAAGTTCAGATAGCGTAACCTTTGATCAGGATCAGTCCAAAAGCAATGGTATTTCCGCTTTTTTAAACAAACCTGTTATACAACAAACATTATTAAATTGCCTGCTGGAACTCATGGGAGAGACTCGTTGTCAAGCAGAAACCCAGCCAAAACCAACGGTTAGTGAAGACATAAAACTATCTGGATCTATTCTTTTAGCAGAAGATAACCTTGTTAACCAAGAAGTCGCTATGGCTATTTTACGCACTATCGGCTGCCAGCCTGAAGTTGTCAACAATGGCCTTGAGGCAGTCAAAGCATCTGCCAAAAAAAACTATGATTTAATTCTAATGGATTGTCATATGCCTGAAATGGATGGCTTTGAAGCTACCACAATAATACGTGAACGCGAAAAATCACTGGGTAAAAAACAACATATCCCGATTATTGCATTAACCGCTGACATACAAAAAGGGATTATTGATCAATGCTTTAGCACTGGTATGGATGATTATGTAAGCAAACCATTCAGCATAATGCAATTACAAGATACCTTGGAAAAATGGTTACCACTTAAGCAACAAACATCACAAAGTCTGCAAACGAAAAAAAACCTGAATTCTCAGCCCGGTAATCACAACTTAACTCTCAACCCACTCGATAATTTAAGAGAGCACACAACTACTAGCGGCAAAAGTTTACTGAACAAAGCGATTACGCTATTTTTGAATTCTGCCCCTAGTGAAATTGATACTCTAGAACATGCTTTAGAATGTCAAGACTGTACCCTTTTAACTAAAACAGCCCATACTTTTAAATCAACTTGCGCTAATCTCGGTGCCAAAAAATTAGCAGATAGTGCCGCTTCCATTGAAACAATTGCCAAACAAGACCATACCGAAGGTATAGATGCACTATTAAACACGATGAAATCAGATTTACCTGAAATTATGACCGTTTTAAGCAGAGAACTCAACACGCCAGCTAATAAAGTTAGTCTCGACCCAACCACCCAGATACAGTGCTCTGGCCAAAATAAACGCATTTTATTAGTAGATGATGATATTAGCTTCCGCTTAATTACCAGTTCGGTATTATCTGCTGCATCCTACGTAGTCGATGAAGCCAGTAATGGCATCCAAGCGTTAGAAAAAATTAAACTGCAAAAACCGGATTTGGTATTGCTGGATGCTCTGATGGACCAGATGGACGGTTTTGAAACGTGTCGTTTAATGCGCGAAGCTATTAATATGGCTGACGTACCCATTATCATGTCAACCAGCCTGGGTGATGTGGACTCTATCAATCGAGCTTTTGAGTCAGGTGCTACTGATTTTATCGTTAAGCCTATAAACTATTCTATTTTAATCCATCGATTAAGTTTTATTTTAAGAGCAGGCATGGACTCCGCTGAACTCAAAAACAGTAAGCTTCAATTTACTGCCGCTCAACGCATTGCACGCTTGGGTTATTGGATTTGGGATGTTCATAAAAATCAGTTTCAAATTTCAGAACAACTGGCCGATTTATGTCATATAAAACCAGATGAAATTGATACTACTCTAGAGGGGTATATTGGTTTAATCGAGCCAGAAGACCAACAAATAGTTAAAGATATGATTCTGGAAGCCCCTTACAGTAAAACTGTTCAACATATCGAATACCGTCTGCACGCCCCTCAAACTGAAATTATTTTTGTACATCAAGAGATGGTCAAAATAATTGAAAATGGCCAAGCCATCATTACTGCAACTGTACAGGATATCAGCAAACGTAAAATCACTGAAAAACAAATTCATAACCTCGCCTACTTTGACCATTTAACAGGGCTTGCCAGCAGAAGCTATTATCAGGAGCGTATCCATTCTATTATCAATACAGCTAAACATCGAAATGAACAATTTGCTTTTCTTTTTCTTGATCTAGATGGTTTCAAAGATATCAATGACAACCTAGGACATAGTCAGGGTGATCAACTGCTTAAAGTGATTGCAAATCGCCTAAAAGGCGTAGTACGTGATGCTGATTTTGCTGCTCGATTAGGTGGTGATGAATTTTGCATGCTGCTAATTAATATTAGCGATGATGCGTTTGTCTCTGAAGTAGCTGAGCGTTGCTTACAGAAAATAAACGAACCTCTGTTTCTCAATCATCAACGGGTTAAACCTCGCGTCAGTATTGGTATCGCTATTTTTCCACGTGATGGTGACAATGAAGAACAGCTGATTAAAGCTGCTGATACAGCAATGTATGCAGCTAAACAGGCAGGCAGGCAACGTTATGTTTTCTATTCAAAGAAAATGGCCTTAAAAGCGACATTTCTGCTAAAAAACGAACAGCTCTTGCGAGAAGCGTTTGAAAAAGAACAATTCATTCTTCATTTTCAACCCCAAATATGTATGCAGACTGGACGTATGATCAGCATGGAAGCATTGGTCCGGTGGCGACATCCTGAAAAAGGTATCCTTCTTCCTGGTGAATTTATTACTGAAATAGAACGTATAGGTTTAGTTGTTGAGCTGGGCGAATGGGCGCTTAAAACCACGTGTGAACAAATTTCGCATTGGCACAACGCGGGCCTACCATTTATGCAAGTGGCGGTAAATCTTTCATCATTACACTTTCAGGACACCACGCTAATCGACACATTACCAGAAATATTAACAAAATCTGGGGTTCCGGCAAAATATCTGGAGCTAGAAGTCACTGAGTCCGCCATGCAAACTGAAGAATGTCTAACAATTATTAATCAACTGAGGCAAATCGGAACAACAATTTCCATTGACGATTTTGGCACAGGATATTCTTGCCTGGCTTCATTAAAACAATTGCCTTTAGATCGTTTAAAAATTGATAAAATTTTTATTGATGATGTCTTAAGCAACCCCCACTCGCCTCTGCTTTTAGGAGCCATGATTGGTCTGGCTAATGCCCTGGGCTATCAAATAATTGCTGAAGGTGTTGAAACTAAAGAACAGGCATTAATCATGTATGGTCTCGGTTGCCAAGTTATTCAAGGCTATTTTTTTAGCCCTCCTGTTACTAGTAATGAAATCCCCGCATTGATTGATGTTGACTTTATGAAACTGACAAAAACCAGAGTATGATTACTATCGAAGCTAACTCTAAGATATATAAATAGAAGATGACACCTTTTCAGCAAAAAATTTTAAAGCCTATAGAATTGCCTACAATGGCTAAAAACATTCATGTTTTAATGCAATCTCTGGATAATGACTCGCTTACTTATCAACAAATAGCAAAAGTCATCAAGCACTATCCTGATATCACGGCCCGATTGATTTTTTTAGCAAACTCCTCATGGTCAGCACCTATTTCGCCTATCAGCAATATTGAGCAGGCCTGCTCCAGATTAGGCACCTCTGTTGTCAAGAGTATTAGTATTGCCATATCCATTTCCAATTCTTTTGACCCAGAAAAATGCCATGGCTTTAATACCCAACATTTCTGGACCACATCTTTACTAGTCACTGAAGCGGCGGGATTGCTTGCGTCAAAACTACCAAATACCACTGCTGATATTGAATTTGAACAGACAGCACAAACATCAGGACTATTACATAATCTGGGATTGTTGTGGCTAGCAGATAAATTACCTGTTGAAACAGCCTTGGCATTTCAAAGGGTTAAAGACGAACCCACACTGACTCTCAGTGCCGCATTGAAACAATCTGTTGGCGCCGACTATTGTATAGCAGGAGGTTTAATTGGCAATCAATTAAAGTTTCCTGAAATTTTGATTTCTGTCATGGAACATCATCTTAATTGTAATTATCAGGGTTCATCAAAGGAAATGGTACAATTGGTTAGTTTGGCAGCAAATATGGCATATGCAGTGCACAAACAATCTGATGAAATAGCTAGCAATTTGCAGATGGAAGCATTGGGTCTGGATTCATCAACTCAACAGCACATCTTTCAACAACTCTGCAAAAATTTTGAAAAAACTCAAGACCTGGTAAAAATACTGTTTAAAGGACGCGATAACTCAGTATTTTCCAATTAACAAATGAGTCTGAACAGTCCTTATTATTCCAGCCCTAAAAATCAGGCTTTTTTCTGTTCATATATTTGTTTAAATAATTGCTTTTTAGCAAGGTTCATTTTATCTGCGGCT
>JAKIUK010000074.1 GCA_021647585.1 Methylococcaceae bacterium | reverse complement strand
AATAAACACGTTCATCTTCCGACAAGTTAACTTTATATTTCTTGGCTGGCATGCTATAGACTCAAATATCATTTGGTTACAATTAATACTTGAGATAATACATTAATTAACCATCAAACCAAAGTTGTTGGAACACTAGTACAACAAACCGTAAATTCGTGCATTTAATAATTCGTCGTTCCCGAAGCCTTTTATCGGGAACCCATTCGTTGGACGCTTGGATTCCTGCTAAGAGCATGCAGGAATGACGGCTAATTATGGGTTGCTGGGTTTTTGCTTTAACATATTCTGCACCATCTGCAATTTTTTACCGGCTTCAGAAACAGCTTCTGACAGTTCGTCAAATGCTTCTCTGGCTGTAGATTCTACCTGCTCATACCGTTCTTGTATTGATTTACCAAATTCCATTGATCCTTTCCTATTTGATATGCGGGTTTATTTTTTACCTTCATCAAGAATCCGAAATGCATCTTCCAGAAACTGCCATAATTTTTCTGACTTTTCAAAACTCGCCAGCTTCGGGTCACTCAGTGTTTTTTAAACAGCTAAATATTTGTCATCAAAATCAACCGCCATTAACCAGGCACCCCCTATAAAAGGTGCTATATCTGTTTCCAGTATCAGACCATATTGCGTTTGTGCTCGCTCAGTTTATTTGAGAATGGTCTCATCCATTTTTTCTATGGGCATCTCTTCAGATTCTGGAAACATATCGTATAGATAACGACGCATACGGTCGACATATACATTTTGTCTCAGGTTATTCATCCTTTCACGGCTAAATTTAAACATTACCAGTTACTAATGGTCAATTATCTTTCACGGTTAAACATCAATTTTAGATTACATTTGATTCAAGGGAGGCAGGTCTTTCCAGACAACACAGCTCTACTTCGTTTATCTCATTGGTCAGATCATTTGTAAATCTAACATATTTAATGAGTCATTAGAAGACCTAGCTCCAAAACCTCTGTTTATCAAGTGCTACTTTTACTGTAACTTCCTCTATAACCTGAAGTAATCGGATAGCGTCTATCCCGACCAAATGCTCTGGGTGTAATTCTAATACCTGGAGGGGCCTGCCGGCGTTTATATTCATTCCTATCAACCAGCGAAATGGCTCTATTAATATCTTCCAACTGATAGCCAGCCGCGTGTATTTCTTCAGCAGACTTGTCCTGCTCTACATACATTTCCAGTATCGGATCTAAAATAGAATACGGCGGTAACGAGTCTTCGTCTATTTGGTCAGGTGCCAGTTCTGCTGATGGGGGGCGTGTTATCACCCGTTGAGGTATGACCTGTGACACACTGTTTCGGTATTCAGCCAATTGATAAGCCAGCAATTTGGGTACATCTTTTATCGGTGCGAAACCGCCTGCCATGTCACCATACAAGGTGGCATAGCCTACACTCATTTCACTTTTATTACCTGTTGTGAGTAATAATTTCCCTTGTTTATTAGACATCGCCATGAGTAACACGCCTCGACATCGTGCTTGGATATTTTCTTCCGTGGTATCTTTTTTTGTGCCTGCAAAAACTTCACTTAACATTCCGGTAAATGCTGTGACCGCGGGTTCTATTGCTATGGTATGGTGTTTTACAGCCAATGCTTCTGCTTCCAGAATAGCGTCTTCATTACTCATATCCTGAGTATATTTTGAAGGCATCAACACTGCTTCCACCTGATCAGCACCCAATGCATCAACTGCAATCGCCAAAACCAACGCAGAATCTATTCCACCTGACAGTCCTAACAGTGCACCTTGAAAACCATTTTTATGCACATAATCCCTAACACCCAAAACCAGCGCTTTGTATTCACTGGAAATTTCATTATATAAAGGCGCACAAGTATTTTTTACCGGTTTGTTATTCTCAAATTCCACAACGGATACCTGCTCATCAAACTCTTTGGCTCTAAATACCACTTCCCCCTGAGCATTAACCACAAAAGATGCACCATCAAATATCAACTCATCCTGACCGCCTACGGCATTGACATAAACCAGAGGAATATCAACATTCTTAGCCTGCTGGCAAACGATTTCTTCCCGCTGATGAATTTTTCCCGCATGGAATGGCGAAGCATTCAGCGTCACTATCAGGTCTGCACCTGCCTGTTTGTTTTTTTCTACCAGCCCTTTTTGCCAGATATCTTCACAAATAGTAATTGCAATAGAATGGCCTTTTGCTGCAAACAAGCAGGTTTGATTTGCTGATTTAAAATAACGCTGTTCATCAAACACCCCAAAATTCGGTAAGGCATTTTTTCTATAATGCGTTAGTATTTGACCGTTTCTTAAAACAGCAGCACTATTGTATAAGTCGTTATCAAACTGTTCTGGATAACCTAAAATAATGTCTATTCCATGCACTGCCTGTGCAATCTCAACTACTGCCTGATTTGCCTGTTTGATAAAATCAGGGCGTAGTAACAAGTCTTCTGGAGGATAGCCAGTGACACTCAGTTCCGGAAACACGATAACATCAGACCCCTTGTGATCTCGTGCGTGTTCTGCCGTTTCAATGATTTTAGTTTTGTTGGCGTTAATTCCACCAACCAGTAGATTTATTTGGGCTAGAGCTATTTTTAGCATTAAGTTATCTTCTTGTCTCTTCGCTGTACCTCACAGGTATTTTGTTTAGAAAGAGTTTTACTCCACTCGGTCACGGATGCGGATTTCTATTGGTCGATTTTTGCCAATAGACTTCGTTGCTGAAATGGTTGCGTAGCTTGCTATGCGTCCATTCCAGCATCTTGCTATTGACAAAAATCAACTCGTTATAAATTCCGCATCCGTGACCGCGCGAAGTATAATAGGATGTGCTGAGGTACGAAGCGCATCTTTCGTAGTAATGCGCTTCCTATGGTCAGCACATTCTATATATTATATCCTTATCCTTTTGAATAGAACACAGCCTTATAAACTGGCTTTCATTGCTACACCTAGCTGCGTAGGTGTATCTACCACTTCAACACCCGCTGCTTTAAGCGCAGCAACTTTACCTTCTGCTGTCCCTTTGCCACCGGTAATAATCGCGCCAGCATGTCCCATTCTTTTTCCTGGAGGTGCTGTTCGTCCCGCTATATAAGACACAACGGGTTTAGTGACATGCTGTTTTATGTAATCAGCCGCTTCTTCCTCTTCTCCTCCACCAATTTCACCCACCATAATAATCCCTTTAGTTTGTTCATCTTGCTGAAAACGGCTGATCACATCAATAAATGTCATGCCATGAATGGGATCACCACCAATACCAACACAAGTACTTTGTCCCAATCCTTCATGCGTTGTTTGATGGACTGCCTCGTAGGTTAATGTGCCTGAGCGTGATACCACCCCTATAGAACCAGGCAAATGAATCATTCCCGGCATAATGCCGATTTTGCATTCTCCAGGTGTAATCACACCTGGGCAGTTGGGTCCGACTAATAATGCGTCTGTACCCGCCATTGCTGCTTTCACTTTTAGCATTTGTAACACAGGAATACCTTCTGTAATACAAATAATAAGGCCTATGCCTGCATCAACTGCTTCCAGAATGGCATCAGCTGCAAAAAACGGCGGTACGTAAATCATAGTTGCTGTCGCGCCCGTCTGTTTTACTGCCTCTTGTACGGTATTAAAAACTGGCAGCCCCAAGTGTGTCTGTCCCCCACGACCCGGCGTTACACCACCGACTAATTGGGTGCCATAAGCGATTCCCTGTTCAGAATGAAAGGTACCTTGCTTACCGGTAAAGCCCTGACATATCAGCTTAGTTTGTTTATCTATTAAAATGCTCATGCGACCTCCTTTGCCAGAGCAACAACCTGTTCGGCTGCACTGGCCAAATTGTCTGCGGCTACTACGCCAAAATCTGAATTATTCAGTAATTCCCTGCCTTTATCTGCATTGGTCCCCTCCAATCTGACTACCACAGGTATGCTGACATGTACTTCATCCACTGCGGTTAAAATACCTTGAGCAATTACATCACATTGAACAATTCCACCAAAGATATTAACCAATACGGCTTTTACGCTTTTGTCTGACAATATAAGTTTAAAGGCTTCGCATACCTTTTCTGTGTTTGTACCGCCACCGACATCGAGAAAATTAGCCGGTGAGCCTCCTTTGAGTTTAACTAGATCCATTGTCGCCATAGCCAGCCCAGCGCCATTGACCATACAGCCAATAGTACCATCCAGGGTGATGTAATTCAGATCATACAGCTTGGCCTTATTTTCCTTTTCATCTTCCTGGCCTTGATCCCGGAATTCCAAAATATCTGGATGCAGTGCAACCGCATTATCATCAAAATTTATTTTGGCATCCAAAGCCATTATTTCACCCTCTTCAGTTTCTATTAACGGGTTTATTTCTATCTGGCTTGCATCTTTTTCCAGTAGCAACTGATACATGCCTCGCATGATTTTTTCAAGTGCTCTGACTTGAACGCCCTGTAAGGATAAATCAAAAGCGACTTGCCGACATTGATAAGACTGCAGACCTGCTGCAGGATCAACCATTAAAGACACTATTTTATCTGGCGTTTCTTCAGCAACGGTTTCAATATCCATTCCTCCCGCAATAGATGAAATAAACATCACCCTTTCACTGGCTCTATCGACCAGTACACTGATATAAAATTCTCGTTTGATAGCTGAGGTTTGTTCTATTAATACTGATTCTATAGGCAGACCTTCTGCACCAGTCTGTTTGGTAACCAACCGCGTCCCTAGCATTTCAGAGGCAAACTGTTTAACTTCATCTGTATTTTTAGCCACTTTCACGCCACCAACCTTACCTCGTCCACCCGCATGTACCTGAGCTTTCACTACCCAGGCATTACCAGGAACTTGTTTAGTCGCCAAAACAGCAGCATCCGCTGTTATCGCTATTTGACCTTGAGGTACAGATATACCATACGCCTTAAAAAGCTGTTTGGCCTGATACTCGTGGATATTCATTTTTTTCTCCAACTGCACTGAAATTACTAACAGTGCTATGATTAATTAACAGATAATTTTTTCTTTGCCCACATTCTATCGAATTTTTAGTAAAATACCATTCTTTATGTCTTCAAATAAAGCTAATACAATTTACCCTTGCCCTTTTTCCAAAGGCTATGGAATTCCTGTCGAACAAGCATGGTCCTCATTAAAAGTTTTCTTTATTTATCGTTTTATCCTGTCATCCCTGTTTATTATATTATTTCATAGCAACTTTGGGCCTTCTTTGCTCGGATTCTATAATGCCCAGCTATACTCTTATAGTAGTCTAAGCTACTGGTTACTGTCGTTAATTTCAGGTATTTTTATTTTCTGGCGGATACTCAATTATACTACACAAGCTCAAATCATTATTTTTACTGACATTATATTTATTTCTTTAATAATGCATGCCAGTGGTGGAATTAGTAGTGGTATAGGTATACTACTCGCCGTATCAATTGCAGCAGGAGGTTTACTTATTGGGGGACGTTGTGCACTGTTATTTGCAGCACTCGCAAGCTTATCCATATTAACCGAACAACTCTACGCAGTTCAGTCACATGCCTTTGATAAGACTTCATTTACCTATGCCGGCATGTTGGGAGCGTCATTCTTCACCATTGCCTATTTATCTTACGTTCTTGCCAAACGGGCAGAACAATCAGAAATATTGGCTTCCCTACATCAACAAACCATTTCTAACCTTGAAGAGCTCAATCGATACATTATTCAACACTTACAATCTGGCATTATTATCAGCAATTCTCAACAGCAGATTAGAATGTACAATGAAGCCGCTTTAAACATTCTGTCAGGTAATGATAATACAACCCAGCCACAGAATCTTTCAGAGATTTCGACACAATTAAGCAAGGGATTCCAGTTATGGCTGGACGATTTTTCACAAGATATTTCCCTCATCCGATTACCTAATCAAAGTGAAGTTCATATTAGGTTCTCCTTGCTCAAGACTCAGCAGCAAACCTTTCATATGATTATCATAGAAGATATATCACTTTATAATCAAAGGTTACAACAGAACAAACTGGCTTCATTAGGTCGTCTGACTGCTAGTATTGCTCATGAAATACGCAATCCCCTAGGCGCTATTAGTCACGCAGGCCAGCTTTTGTCCGAGGCTCCGCAGTTATCAGATGAAGATAAACGACTGACTGAAATCATACAATCTCATTGCCTAAGGGTAAATAAAATCATTGAAGATGTACTTCAACTTTCTCGTAGACGTCCTTCCAAAAGAGAAAAAATAAATCTTACTCAGTGGATTCATAGCTATCTACAGAACTTCATCCTTGCTAGTGGTTGTGCGACTGATTGTTTTGAAATTGTGGTTAAAGAGAAAAGTTTATGGGTTTATATGGATATGGGCCACCTTAAACAAATCTTAGACAACTTATGCTCAAATGCCCTAGAATATGGTGATTTATCAACTGATAAAATCATTGTTGAACTCAGTCTGTTAGACCATTCTCCCTACATTAGAATAGTGGATAATGGTCCAAAAATTGATCCTGAAACGGCCAGCCACCTTTTCGAACCGTTTTTCACCACATCTCCTACAGGAACAGGATTAGGCTTATATATCTCCAGAGAATTAGCTGAACTCAATCAAGCAAAATTAAGTTATGCTATAACCCCTAATAACAAAAGTAATTTCATGCTCTGTTTACCCAGTGCAAATAATTCTACAATTGAAATATGAATCGCCCATTAACACTTGTTATTGATGATGAACCCGATATTAGGGAATTATTGGAAATCACCTTGAACAGGATGAATATTCGAACAATATGTACAGAAAACATAGCTTCTGCAAAGCTTTTATTTGCACAAAATAAGTTTGACCTCTGCCTCACCGATATGAAATTACCCGATGGAAATGGTCTAGACCTGGTTGATTACATACAGAAAAGTGCTACACCAATACCTGTTGCTGTTATTACTGCCCACGGTAATATGGATATAGCAATAAAAGCGATGAAAACAGGCGCTTTTGATTTTTTATCAAAACCTGTTGACCTCACTGTACTTAGACAACTGGTCAATAACGCACTTAAACTTTCCGAGCAATCGCATCAAAATAAAGATCGGAGAACTCGTCACACACTCCTGGGTGAGTCTCAATTAATGAGAGATATCCGTACCAAAATTGAAAAGGTAGCTCGCAGCCAGGCACCTGTTTATATAAGTGGTGAATCCGGCTCAGGAAAAGAGTTAGTCGCTAAATTAATACATAAACAAAGCCCACGACATGACGCTCCCTTTATTGCAGTAAACTGCGGTGCCATTCCTCATGAATTAATGGAAAGTGAGTTTTTTGGTCATAAAAAAGGCAGCTTTACCGGAGCTACTGCCGATAAAAAGGGCCTGTTTCAAGCCGCGGACGGCGGTACTTTATTTTTAGATGAAGTAGCCGATTTACCTTTAGCCTTACAAGTAAAGTTACTTCGGGCGATACAAGAGAAAAAAATCCGGGTTCTGGGAGAACAACAAGAGACCGCTATAAATGTTCGATTATTAAGTGCCACCCATAAAAACCTTAATCTTATGGTTGAAGATGGAGAGTTCAGGCAAGATCTATATTATCGCATAAATGTTATTGAACTTATCACTCCACCGTTACGTGACAGAGCAACAGACATTCCAGAACTGGCTGAACATTTATTATCCAAATTATCAACAAATAACAATCAACAGCAACCCACCTTAAGCGAACACGCTATTTCTGCTTTAAAGAAATACCACTTTCCAGGTAATGTCCGTGAACTTGAGAATATACTAGAACGTGCATTAGCATTGTACGATGGAAATATTATTGAGCAGGAGGATTTAAATCTTTCTGTAAATACTGACCTGCCTAATGCGGAAAAATTTGACCCTTCTAAAACATCATTAGAAGACTATTTAGAAAAAATTGAGAAAGAAGCACTCAGCCGAGCACTGGAAGAAAACCGTTGGAATAAAACCGCTACTGCCAAACATTTAGGACTTTCATTCAGATCCTTACGTTACCGATTGAAGAAACTAGGACTGGATTGATTTAGGAACGCGCACAGAATAACTTGAACAATTGACTTTGTATTTTGTTAGGCTTCTTTGTTGTAGAAATGTTTGCGTTACTTGCTACACGACCATTGCTGATGGTTATTGATATTTATCCATTTTAGCAAGCTTAACTAGAGCCTTATCAATCTTTACTTTCGCAGCATCATCAATTTCATTAGTTTTATAGACTTTCTGCAATAAACCTTCGGTAACCAGTGCGTCTTTAATCCAGCGTTTAGTCATTCGATACTGGCTGGCTATTTTAGCCACTTCCCCTGTTTCTGGGTTACGCAAACTCCCCGCAGGGAGCTTAGTCTTAGTCTTGACTTTTGATTTAGCTACCGGTTTCTTTTCGACTAAAGTCTTTTTTTCAACGACTTTCTTTTTCTCAGCAACTGTCTGTTTTGGTTCTTTTTTGACTGCTATTTCGGCAACTGAAGCCTGTGCTTTCGTAGTAACCTCTTCTGTTTTATTGCTTTGCTTGCAGGTAACAATGGAATGCACCACATAAACAACATACACAGTGACCAAAATAAATAATACTTCTGCCATAGCCTTTCCTCAACTATTTATTACAACACCAAAATCAATTCTAACAGCCAAAATACCAGATATAAAGAAAAATGGTATTATCATAGTAAGCAGTATAGTTAGTTTTTCAGATTTATTATGCTATTAAAGCTTTTGAAAATCAAAGAAAATAAAGGGCCATACAAACAAATTAACAATACGTTTATGTATCGATTAACAAATAACAGGTTGTAAGTTGCTTCTCAAGACTGCTGACGGCAGAGCAGATAAAAGCGCCTAGCGATATCTGCATTTCCGCCGTCCCTTGCGATCAGATGCTGTTTCCAAAGCTACAGGAATGTATTCATACCGTATATCTCAAAAGATAGAGTGAAAGTACCTGTATTTGTACATATCCAGGTATGATCTCAGCTCAGAAGGAAAAGGCTGCTTGCAATCAGTTCATAATTATAGAATACAATCGATCAAGTTATTTATCAGTTGCTCTGATACAATCCAATTTCCCCGTTAAACTTGGTTAACACAATATGAACAAAATATTACTCTCATGCGCCTCATTAATTGGTATTTTTTCGTCTATTATCCATGCTGAGGAAATTGGTTGCATCACCACCTCATGGAAACTAATTGGTGCAAACCACAAAGTCTGTATCCAGGCATTTGATGACCCAAAAGTACAAGGTATCAGCTGTCATATAAGCCAGGCAAAGAAAGGCGGTATTAAAGGTGCATTAGGGTTGGCTGAAGACCCTTCCCAATTCTCTATTGCCTGCCGCCAGGTCGGCCCAATTATTATTAAAGACAAGTTACCGAAACAAGAAACAGCATTTAGTGCAGACACCTCTATTTTTTTTAAAGAAACCCGGGTAACTCGACTGTTTGACTCTCAACGTAACACGCTTATTTATGTTGCTATCAGCCGTAAGTTAATAGATGGTGCTCCAGCCAATAGTATATCAACAGTACCCATAATGCCCTGGAAATAAGCGAGTCAAGCTTGATGTCTGTTTACTCATGTTAGTACATAGAAATTATGTATCCCATCTTTGCATAAAGCATTTTTTTTATCCCGCTAAGAAAGAACTGCATGTTATTTGCATTTAACACTAAATAATTGACCCCTAAACCTCAATAGGTTGAATTAGTTATTTAACTTTCAACTTAATAGGAGAGGTTGAATTCACCAGTTTGTATAATTCAACAGCTTGGGAAAGTTCGGCGAAGAGCATTGCTTGTAATATGAGGAGTAGAGCAATTAAGCCATTTATAGTTGTATCGGTGATTATCATTTTTTTCTTATCTGTATTCAGTACACTAAAACTGAGCACTGAAATTTTGATCAATTAACCAAAGTAAAACATGAAGATTTATCGATTGTTTACTAAAAATAAGAGGTAACTGACTAATTCCTATTTATCTGTATAACGCACACAAAACCCATGTTAGAGATCCGAAGAAAATTTTTTATCAAGAATTGTTCGTTATAGGGCTAAATACCTTCTTCGTATATAGCTACAAAAATCCACTTAAAGTTTAAGGATATATTTATTTAATCTTGTTATTTTAATAAGGTCTGTTTTTTTGATCCCTATAACACTTGAAATCCAACATGTCAGGCGATTAATAATGGTTTTATTCAGAGATCACTTAACTTCTTTAAAAACTTATTGATTGACAGTAAATAACAGTTCTTATAGTCTTGGAGATTACGATGTCAAATCATGAAAATTGAGTTAGCCAATTATGAAAAAATACTTTGTTCGTCTCGTGTTTTTTTGTGTAATTTCCCTATGCACAGCATGTACAACCGCACCCGTTTTCAATATCTTGCAATCGGGGTTTTCAGCTCCTAAAGGAAGATCTAACCAAGATGTACAACAGGCAATAATTAAAGGCGCTGAACATGCCGGGTGGACTGCCACGGTGAAATCACCTACTGAAATTTTGGCCGCCTATACTTCACCGATAAAACAGGGGCAGGGTGCCAGGGTATCAATTACTTATGATTTAGATTCATACAGAATTTATTATCAAAGCAGCCTAAATTTAAATTACAAACCCTTGTCTTCTTCAGGAATTAATTACCCAATAACTACCCAGAACAAGGTTATTCGAATTCAGCAAAGTGCAACTATTGAAAAGGTTTATAACCAATGGGTGACAGCGTTAAATGAAAGTATTAATAAAGAATTAAATGCCATAAAAATTGCATCAAAAAGAACACGCCTTAGTAGGAGCAGATCAAAAAACAGAAAATGTAACCATACGCCTGATAAATTATTTTCAAAACAGGCGACCGTTATCAAGTCCAGAGTAAACATCCGAGATGGAGCCAGTATGAAATGCAGGATTGTTGGCTCCCTTAAAGTAGGTAATAAGATTAGCTTATTAGGCCAAAAAAGAAATTGGTATTACTTGGATACAGGCAATAATCTCGCCTGGATACATAAAAATTTGATCTCTATTGATCAATAAAGGAAACCAAATACGCAAACTGATTTTTCTTGGTTTATCATGCCTTTCTAAGAGAGAGACTGAAATTCAAAATTCTGATTATACCCTCTTTGAAATATGGGTAATTTATTAAGGTTTCTCTCCACCATTTTCTGTAATGTTAAAGTAACGTTTTTTATATAATCAATAGTATGATCAACCTGGTTTTGAGGCGTAAGAAAATCTTCTATTGCATAATTTCCTGTATAACCCGATTGATCTAATGTTGTAATAAGTTCCCCCCAGTCAACCATTCCCCGTTCAAATGATTTCCAGCTACGCGTCATGCTTTCATCTGATTGTTTGCATAGAACATTTTTCACATGTACATTGGCAATATAATTGCCAATTAAACTGAGTCCAAATTTCCAGTCTTCTTCCATATTCACATGCATGTTAGCTGGATTAAAAGTAATTCCTATCCACTTTGGATTCAAATCCATTACCAGAAAATAGGCACTACTAAAACTACTCATCACTGTACCTCGACGTATTTCTAATAGAATTTGCACACCTGCCTGTTCAGCCTTTGCTTCTATTTTTTTTAAGCATACTTTCAGTCGATCAATAATCTCTGCTGGTTGATTTTGATTATCATATAACAAAATACCTTCATTGGTTCTGCTCTGAAAAACTACTGTTCTATGAGTAGCACGTGGAAGAACGACACCAATTTGTGATGTACGCATTATTTCTGCTACTTTAAGTAGTTGATCCACTGCACCTGTATCTTCTACCGAGATATCAGAATTCAACACCGATAACTCCAGGTTTTTTGCCTTAACAGTCCTGTATATACTATACCCATTTCTCTGTGCCTGTTGCAGACTGACGTGGTATTTATCTGATATTCGAAGTTCTATACCCTGGCAACCTGATAGCTGTGCTATTTCAATTGCCTGATCAAAATCATACCTTGATAGAGTTGACGTGCATAAGTTCATATTATCCCCGTGTATTAAATTAACCCCTGATTCAACCTAAAAATAGTTTATGGATTCTTTGGTTGTTTCAAGTACTTGAGCAAAAAATTAATCCTGTGTATAAAGACTGGATGGTATTGGTTATTCCGATGGTTGGATAAAATATTTTTCTCTACCTGCAAGACCCCTCTTTGCCACTAACATATCATCAAAATAATTATGAGTTATTAGTCGTCTAATACATGTAAAAAACAATATTGGTTTTAATTAAATGTTCTCGGTAATAATCGCAGAAACGAAATATTATAAGTATTACCTATTATCATAAAATATGTGAAAAATTCACTTTACAATGTCTTCTCTTTTATATTCAATCCCTTATTAATCTGCAAGGACATTTTCTCTAAGGACAAAATCATTGACTCAAGGGATATAAGTCGAGTTACCATCAAAACCTTTATTTCTATAGTGAATATTTCACTTTTTCAAGTTGAAATAGTACCTCGTAAATAATGTTCTAAAGCATATAGTTTACCGCGAGGGAATTATCATTTTTGTTAATAATTCCTGACTTGCAAGGGTCAATTCAGCTCCATATAAATGTTAAACAACCTGAGCATTACTACCTACAGCAAACAAATTTAGATTTTGAGGAAGATTAGGGAATTGTTAATTAATATCAAGACCACCAGTAGCCAGCCCGGTAAGTATCTTCATTCAATAACTTTATTGTTTGTAAATTTGAGAGATTGAGGATTAATCATGAAAACTAGAAGAAAAGTATTAAATAAGAGAACTGTTTCTATTTCCAGGACAGTTGCAATATTTGGTGAGCACCGAAGATTGGATGCTAGTATCAAGCATCGTATTGTTTCACAGGATTATCAGCATCAAAACATTTCACTCATTCAAGGCTTATAGGAGTTCTGCAATGACAACTTTAAATCGACCCGATATTATTGACAAGTCCTTGTTATTTCTAAGAACAACAGGGCTTGCACTACTAACAACATGTTTTATTTCTACAACTACATATGCTCATGACAATCCCTCCAGTTCTACAGATGATGCCCAATCACGTTTAAGTGAGCTTGTCACCGGCGATTCAGACGACGATTATGTTGAAGCCAATGATGGACCCACACATAATTATGATAGCCCATCCATCCCTGCCGATGATGATCCATCACATTTTGGCGAGCTTATCATCGGCGATTTAGCTGATGACCCTGCAGAAGTCAATATTGGATCTTTTGAAGGTGGCGTTACTGGAACAGGTGTTGATGCCGTAGCAGAAAATGTATTGCAACAACTTGAACAGCGCGATGATGGTATTTTTAACGTGCCTACTAATGGCGCTCCAAGTCCGTTATATGATGCTAAACCATTCTCTCAGAAAATGTTACGTTTTGAAGAGTTTGGTACTAGTCGTCTAAAATTTAAAAAAAAACAACCTAAAAACTGGAAATCTTTACCTATGCCTTCCGATGCACAAAGTGTACCTGAAGGTGAAAACCTAGATACGTTTCTTGCCCAACGAATATGGCCTAACCCGACCAAGTTTGCGAATGATCATGACTTGAACCCTTGGCAACCATTAATTGAATCGTTTATTGGTCGTCAACTTGATGATCCGCCTGCTGAGGGACGTCCACCAGGTTTGGGATGGTCCCATCAACGCTGGGAAGAGTTTACACCCGAAGTATACTTCCAGACAGCTCAATCAGGAGCTCGTATGAATGGTGGTCTTCGAGATAAAAAACAAAGACATAAATATAAAAAGGGAGAATTTGGTAAAAAAGGGCTCTATTACAAAACAACAGACTCTAAAAAGTCAAAAGGAACTACAAGAGGCATTGAAGTTAAATTCCACCCAAATATGCCAGTACAAAAGAACACATCATTATGGACATTTGATGGCACCCTGCCACCAAAACTGCTTAACGTCCGTTATGGTGAATCTGTGTTGATGCGTCACTATAATACATTGCCTGTTGACGTAGCCGCAAACAATGGCTTTGGCGTACATACCATCACTACTCACGAACATAACGGACATACACCTGCTGAAAGTGACGGCTATGCTAATTCTTTTTTCTTCCCTGGACAATATTATGATTATCGCTGGCCTATTCAACTTGCAGGTCGTGATTCAGTTAACACCGATGCCGAGGATCCTAGGTCAGGTACTCCAGATGGCAAGGGCGGTATAAAAAAGATTGCTGGAGACTGGCGGGAAACTATGAGTACGCATTGGTTCCACGATCACATGCTGGATTTCACTGCGCAAAACGTCTATAAGGGCAATGCTGCAATGATGAATTACTACAGTGCACTCGACCGGGGTAATGAAGCCATAGACGATGGTGTTAATTTGCGGCTACCGAGTGGTACAGCACTAGACTGGGGCAACCGTGATTATGATGTCAATCTTCTATTAGCTGAAAAAGCCTGGGATAGTGATGGTCAACTCTGGTTTAACCCGTTTAATCTAAAAGGGTTTATCGGTGATGTGATGACTGTGAACTGGTTATACAAACCTTATCTGGATGTACGTGCACGTAGATATCGTTTTCGTATATTGAACGGCTCAGTGTCACGTTATTTCAAAGTGGCTCTAATGGATCAAGCTGGAAACCCCGTACCTTTTCATATGGTTGCTAATGATGGTAACTTAATGGAGCATACTGTCTATTTCGAGAACGGTGAATTACCTACTCAAGGTATTGCCGAGCGCTACGATATTGTTGTTGATTTCAGTAAGTTCAAAAAAGGTGACAAGCTTTATATGGTCAATCTATTACAACATAAGAATGGTCAATCCACTGACAAACCAATTGCTCTTGCTGATATTGCAAATGGCTCCTATGCTGCATCTACAGTTGATGAAGATGGCGATGGTATAGCTGACCGCTGGGTAAACGGTGACCCGGTAGTCGGAAAATTCATGGAATTTCGTGTTCACGATTACGAGGGCAAAGATCTTAGTATGGACCCTGCTATGTATGTAGCAGGCAAGAAAACCATGATTCCTTTACGCAGACCTACTGAAGAAGAACTGGCTAATGCTGTTCACCGATCTTTTGCGTTTGAAAGAGAGCCCACAGACGAAAAACCCTGGGTAATTCAATCCGATGGAGGAAAAGGCTATGGTATGGATCCACGTCGTGTTTCAGCAGCGCCATCTAAAAACTCAGGTGGCCTAGAAGTATGGCGTTTGATTAATAGTGGTACCTGGAGTCATCCCGTACATATTCACTTTGAAGAAGGTATTATCCTAAGAAGGGATGGAAAAGAACCACCTGAATGGGAAAAATGGGCGCGTAAAGATGTTTATCGCCTTGGGCCGCAACCAGACAGTGGTGATTTGATTGAGATAGCACTGCGCTTTAGAGAGTTCGCTGGAACTTATATGGAACATTGCCATAATACTCAACATGAAGATCACGCCATGCTCTTACGATGGGACATAGAACATCCTGGTCAGGTCAAGTTAATGCCAACACCCATTCCTTCCTGGGATGGAGTCAGCTATGTTGATACTGTTGCATTACCTACTTTCAGAACGGGTGATGCGATAGGACAATTTGGTCCTGAACTAGATCCAGTCTTTGTTTGGGTCAAAGGCGCTGTTATCGGTGAACTTGATCATATTCGTGATACCCCTCTTGGCGATGCCCTATCAGACCCAGAACCTGATAATGAACGTGGAACAATAACCTACCCACTCACCAAGGGTATTAATATCGATGAAAATGGTGTAGAAACCGAAGTTTGGTATGTTCTGCATGATGTCAGTGATTTGGAATTATCTGAAAAATTAGGCTTATCTTGGGCAGGTGGCTTAGTGGGTGCACCTGAAGCTGCAACAGCTGTAGCTAAAGTGGATAAGTCAGGTAACTGGACCTTTTACGGTGATTTACCTAATCCAGTTTGGTCAAATACTGACTTGATACTTCCTCTTGAACCTCAACGAGTGGGTATACCACCAGTAGACCCAAACAACACCTATTCACCATTACGTCGTGTCAATTACGAAGGTAAGGATGTAATATTCAATGCAATTATCTTCAAATGGGGAGATAAAGACTGGGAACATAATCGGATAGATGAAAGTTGTACCAGCTTTCCTGATCTTCCAGCAAATACCAGCTGTATGTACAATGGAAATGCATGGGGTGCATTACATGAATCAGGACATATAGTGGCGATGAACACTGATGGTCCGAATCCTTTTGTGACTGTTAAACTTCATAAATCCTGGTCTGACCGTGGTGATTATCTGCCTTACTATGTGGTATTGGATACCTGGCCTGATGGCCCTGCAAGAGCAATGGGTGTACCTTCTGTGCCCAAGCATCAATTCTTGGGCAGCACTGCAGTTCCACTGGTTCAGTTCGTACCCCCTGCGCGGATACGTCCAAGCTATCCACCTATGCCAGCTAATGGTGCTGAAGAGGGTGATGGTAATGGCATACTTGGTGGTGGACCATTTGGTAGTCAAGTGGGTCTTCCTTCTTACTTCATGCCCGAACAACGTTACAGCCCAATGTGGCACATTGGTTTTGCTCACTGGCTAGTACCAGCGGTCGAAAATGGTGGTGTAGTTAAAGGTCTGGGGCAACTAAAAGAGTTACGTGCTGCAGGTAAAATTGAAATTCTGGAATTCCCGGCACCACCTAGAATTAATCAAGGTGACACTACTGGCGTTCGCGTCGATGACTATGATTTTAACAACCTAAACGCACCACATGTTGTTAACTGTCCAACACCAATGACTATTGATGCGGTGATTCACAGAGTACGCCAACTAGAATCTCAAACCTTACAATAGGAGATAAATTAAGATTGTAGTCAACATTTAGATCGTAGGGAGTTAAAAACACTTAGGAACGCGCGCAGAATAAGTTGGATAATTGGCAAAGTAGTTTGTTCGTATTCAAGGCGTGGAAATGAGTGCGTAGCAAGCTACGCAACCCTTTCTACAACGAACAAGACGGACAAAATACAAAGTCAATTGTTCAAGTTATATTGTGCACGTTCCTTACTACGATCTAATTTTCTATTTATTAATTGCTAGTAGGAAGCCTTATGCACAAATATCTTTGGGTAGTGGCCTTTGCCTTGTTTATTACAGGTAATAGTTCAACTTTATATGCTGCCTCTCCTTGGGGTTCTAACTATTTTCCTAATGTTCCGTTAGTGACACACAATGGAAAAACTGTACACTTTTTTGATGACCTTATCAAAGACAAAGTCGTGGTAATTAACTTTATCTACACTCATTGCCCTGACTCTTGTCCACTGGAAACTGCGCAACTGGCTAAAGTGCAAAAAATTATGGGCCTCCGCTTGGGTAAAGATGTATTCTTTTATTCGATTACTGTAGACCCTGAAAATGACACACCACCAGTTCTTAGAGCATATAGGAACCGATTTAAAGCACGTTGGACATTTCTTACTGGTAAAATGGAAGATATTATCCTACTGCGCAAGAAGCTTGGTTTATACATCGAGGAAATTCAGGATGGATCAAATAACCACAATGTTAGCTTAATCATTGGAAACCAAGCTACAGGCCGGTGGATGAAACGTTCTCCCTTCGAAAATCCTTATGTTATAGCCGATCAGATTGGTAATTGGCTTACAGGATGGAAGACAGCAACGCCTCAAAAGGATTTTTCCAATGCGCCAAAATTAAGGAACATACCCAGAGGAGAACAGATTTTCCGTACCCGCTGCATTACATGTCATTCCTTGACGGGTAATGAAATAGCAGGATCATTAGGTCCCGATCTTCTTGGTGTAACTAAACGACGTGACAAACAATGGTTATTCGACTGGCTAAAAGCTCCAGATAAAATGTTAGAAAAGAAAGACCCTATTGCTCTAGCCCTTTATCAAAAATATAACAATTTAATCATGCCGAATATGCGATTGAATCAAGAAGAGGCACGGGTTATTTTTGATTACATTAATGATGAAACTATTAGACTTAATGGCAATTCTATAAACAATTATAAACCAAAATCTTACAAGCAATCGCTACCTAACAATACCGCTAATGTCATTGATATTACTAATTCCTGGATTAGAGAATCAGATACTTCTGCGACTGTAAATGCGGGGTATATGACACTTAATAATCAAGGTAATGAAGCTGTTACTCTGATAAAAATGGAAAGTAAACTTTTCAACACTATCGAAATTCATGAAATGACAAATATTGATGGTTTGATGCAAATGCGGGAAATTATGTATCCCGAAATTCCAGCGCATGGAACCATGTTACTGGAGCCTGGTGGTAAACACTTAATGCTAAAAATACCACATAAACACTTAACCAAAGGGCAAAAAGTAGATTTGACCTTAACCTTTAAATCAGGAAAAAAACAAATCGTCTCAATCGATGTTGCAGTTAGGTAAATATCATGAAAATCAAACTATTGAATATATTCACTTTAATCACTCTTATGCTATCAGTTTCATTTATTCCACAATCTTATGCAACTGAAACAACTGTTAAATCAGTCAATAAAGCGATAAAGAATTTATCAGAACAAAATAACCTTCAGTTCATTGCAGGTGAACATTATGTTGTCTTGAATAAACCGGTCGCTACTCGAGATAAAAGTAAAATTGAAGTAGTAGAAATGTTCTCATATGGCTGTCCACATTGCTATGAATTTGAACCCTTAATTAAAGAATGGGTAAAAAATAAATCGAATAATATCGATTTTTGGTATTTCCCTGCAGTTTGGAATCAACCCATGAAATTATTCGCAAAAGCATTTTATGCTGCTCATGAGTTAAAGATTTTAGAACAAATTCATATTCCTCTATTTACCACAATTGTGATAGAACAAAAAAAAATTAGTACCGAAAATGATCTAGCGAACTTCTTTAAAGAGTATGGTATTGATAATAAAGAATTTACCCAAGCCTTTAATTCTGCTGCAGTAGAAAATCAGGCAAAACTGGCTCAGCAACATGTACACAGTTACTCACCTGCCGGTGTTCCAGAAATCATCATTAACGGTAAATACCGTATTGATCGTATGCGAGCAGGTGGTTTAAAAGAAATGTTGGAGGTTGCTGATTATCTAATTAAGAAGGAACAGGAGCTGCCATAAGTCATGATAATGATATAAAGTAAAACTTTACTCTCCCTGTAGGCAAAGCGTCCGCTCCTGGTTATTCACAAGGATGTGATGTATGCAGGTTTTGCAAGGAGCAAAAACCTGTCACGCCCAAGCCACAAGGATGGGGTGAATGCAGATTATGCATAATGCCATGGAAGGCATGTAGTAGAGCAATGCAGGAGCAGTTGCCGAGGAGCATTTATCTGCCTTACCTACGACCGCCAAGGATGGTGGAAGTGTAGAAAGATTGCCCGGAGCAATCTCTGCCTTCCCTGTAGGCAAAGCCTCCGCTCCTGGTTATTCACAAGGATGTGATGTATGCAGGTTTTGCAAGGAGCAAA
>JAKIUK010000073.1 GCA_021647585.1 Methylococcaceae bacterium | reverse complement strand
GGCCTGAAGACTGCTGTTCTGCAGCTCGACAATGGCTCCGACCCCGGAGATGTCACCCCACTGAACCGGAATTCCGAGCCAGGGGTCGGCAGTTCCCCAGCGGCCGGGGCCGATCAACAGATAGGGCTGGTCCAGCTTGTGCAGCCGTTTGTTTACGCGGCTTATCTCTGCGGCAATCTTCCGGGTCAATGCGCTGTCAAACTTCTCGGGCCTGACAAAAACCACATCGCGCATGCTTTCAAATCGCCCATGGCCCAGGGCCCGCTTTGAACGAAGAACACCGCCTGTTCTGTCCCTGTCGCCGATCTCAACCTGAAGATTCTCACTGCCGGTGACAATGGGGCGGATCTGGAGAAAATAGAAGACATTGCGCGAGGGATCCCGGCGCAGATCAACGGCAAATTCAATTTCCACCTCACACCCCATACCCGCTTTGCCGATGGCCAGCAGCTCCTGCAACAGATCGGCCAGGGGATACCCGTCATATTTTAAAATTGCGGCAAAGGTCGGCACCTTAATCCCGGGCAGGTCACCATCACGTATGCGATGCTCCTCCGGAGAGTAGGTCGAAGAGAGCAGCCGGACCGGATAGTCACGGGCGGCTTCATCAACGGCCCGGCGGATCAGGTTTCCCTGCTCTCGTGAAAAGAGTTCAGGACGCGAGCAGTCCAGGCTGTACATCCAGCGCTGGGCATTTGTAAGAATATCATCAACCGTGGAAAACTGAGGTAGGTTCTGTGGAAACGCAGGCGAAAAACGCAGGCTCTGCTCGCCCTCGACAACGGTTTTACCAAAACCCAGGGCAATATGCGCTATACCACCTGCGGAACGCATGGGCGCAACCGGATAGTAATTATAGGACTGGGCAACGCCGGAGATAGCCGGGTAAAAAAAGTCGCCGTAGCGATTGCCGACCAGCTGTTGAATAATGACGGCCATGGAATCATCCCGGCCCTGGCCGATGGCATGGGAAAAGGCCCGGGGCCCTGCAAACCTGGTCGAGGCATAGACCAGTTGCACCGCCTGTTGCAGCTGGTGAAAACGAACCTCAAAATCATCAGCGCCGTTAACCAGCATAAAGGTGCTGTAGAGGCCTGCGTAGGGACGAAACTGGGCATCTTCAAGCAGGCTCGAAGAACGAACCGAGAGCGGTCCCTCTATTTTCTTCAGAAAAGCCCGCAGATCACCTTCAAGCCAAGCGGGCAGCGGACAGCGGAGAAAACGATCGGCAATATCGTCATCGCTTTCCCCTTCCCGCGGGTGCAGGTTGTTGTCGGCGATAAAGGCATCAAAACCATCAGCCCCGATGATGCAGGTTTTCGGAACCTTGACCGTATGCTCGGACAGGACGGAATTCTGGCGGATAGAATGATATATGCGAGTCGCAATAAAGGCTATCCCTCTGGCCTTGCCCCCCATGGACCCTTTGCCGATCTTGACCATATCCATGATTTCCGGATCAAAGCCTTCACGGTCAAACTGGGCGATCACCCCCTGCTGGCGCAGTCTGCGCAGGGCATGAATCTTAAACAGTAAATCCTCGCGGAGGAGCTCGCCATTGTCCACATCTTTGTAAAAGCGTTTGTGGAGGCGGGCGGCCAGGGCTATTTCCGCCCGCGCCATGATCCAGTTGGAAAAATGGTTATTGCCGGCATGATAGAGAATGGATTCCTCCGGCACGATTTTCAACTGTTCTTCAAATGCGTGCAGATTACCGGCCCGGCCGACTTCAGTGCCATCCGGCAGCCGAAAGACAAAATCCCCGAATCCGAGGTAGCGCAGAAAAAAATCATGAATTTTTCCCCGGATATTTTCATCGGTTTTATCGACAAACACCGCCGGGATCGCTTCAGCCGGCAGCCTGTTTTTTTGCTCGGTACTGAGCAGGAGCAACGGCAGGTCAGGACGTTTGCGGCGGAACTTTCTTAAGAGCTGCAAGCCGGCGTCATCACGGAGCGTTCCTCCTCTGGGGAAGCGCGCATCGGACATCACACAGTAGATATACTGCCGGTAGCGGCGAAAAAGCTCCCTGGCCTCTTCAAAGGTATAAAGCTTATCCGCCGTTAATCTTAATCCTCCTGAAAAATCATCTATACTCAATGGCCCTTCAGCAACCAGCAAGGTATCTTTGGATAATATATCACGGTACTTTTCAAAAGTTTTGCTAAATGCAGCAACTTCAAGCCTTCCCGTTCTATCATCCAATGTTGCAAAACCCATCATTGTTCCCTTTTTGGTTTGCCTTGTTCGCATTTCAACAATTAGCCCAACTACCCTACCTTCCATTTTGGCCTTTGACCTTTCTGCATCTGCTACTAATGAACCAATACAAGCATGCCTGATATGTTTTAACTCAGCTTCATACTGATCAATAGGATGACCCGTTAAATACAACCCTAAGGTTGTTTTTTCCGCTTCCAACCGTTCTTTATCTGTCCAGGGTTCAACTGCAGTTGAATATGATTCTGTGTTATCTTCCTGATCAACCTGTATTGAAAGTCCAAACAAATCATTTTGCCCCGTCAGACTCATTTTTCCATGCTGCTCAGCCACCCTTAAAGCAGTTGTTAATTCGGCAAAGTGTGCGGCCCTGTTATTATCTATGCTATCAAAAGCACCTGCTTTTATCAGCGCTTCTAATACACGACGATTTACTTTTCGCAATTCGACACGTTTGCATAAATCATACAGCCCACTAAATAGTCCATTTTGTTCTCTTTCTTTAAGCAGGTCTTCAATAGCGGCTTCACCTACACCTTTAACTGCACCTATACCATAAACAATTTCGTTCTGATCATTAACAGTAAATTTAAAATGAGAGCGATTAATGTCAGGAGGACATAGATTTATTTTCATTTCCCTGCATTCTTCAATCAAAATCACTACTTTATCCGTATTATCCATATCCGAAGACATCACGGCTGCCATAAACTCAGCGGGATAATGCCTTTTCAACCAGGCAGTCTGATAGGCCACCAATGCATAAGCAGCTGAATGAGATTTGTTAAATCCATAACCCGCAAATTTTTCCATTAAATCGAAAACATAGGTCGCTATTGATTCATCGATCTGGTTGTTTATTGCTCCTTCGGTAAAAATGGTGCGTTGCTTTGCCATTTCTTCAGGCTTTTTCTTACCCATGGCTCGACGTAACATATCGGCACCACCAAGAGTATACCCAGCCAACTCACGGGCAATTTGCATCACCTGTTCCTGATATAAAATAACGCCATTGGTTGGGCTTAATATGGGCACCAACAGTGGGTGAGCATACTCTGCTTTTGCGCCATGCTTAACATTAATGTAGTCATCCACCATCCCGGATTCCAGTGGCCCTGGTCTGAATAGAGCAACCAAAGCGATAATGTCATCAAAACAATCAGGTTTCAGCTTGCGAATCAGCTCTTTCATTCCTCGTGACTCTAACTGAAACACAGCTGTGGTCTGACATTTTTTAAATATCTCCTGATAGGTGGTTTCATCGTCGCGAGGAATCTGAGTTATATCAACCAATGCTTCATCCGATACTTTTTTCCTGGAATTAATAGCTTGCAAAGCCCAATCAATAATTGTGAGTGTACGCAATCCCAGGAAGTCAAACTTAACCAGTCCAACGGCTTCTACATCATCTTTGTCAAACTGGGTAACCAGATTTCCACCACCCTGCTCACAATAGAGTGGTGTAAAATCTGTTAGTTTGGTCGGGGAAATTACTACACCGCCCGCATGCTTTCCCGCATTTCTTGAAATCCCTTCCAGAGAAAGTGCCATATCTATCAAAGACCTAACATCTTCTTCCGTCTCATATCGCTGTTTTAAATCAGGGCTTTCTTGCAATGCCCTGCTCAGGGTCATCCCCACTTCAAAAGGAACAAGCTTGGCCAGACCATCAACAAAGCCATAAGAATACGATGAAACCCTTCCCACATCCCGTATCACGGCTTTTGCAGCCATCGAGCCATAAGTAATAATTTGTGACACATGGTCACGACCATAATGCCTAGCGACATAATCAATGACTTCATCCCGTCTATCCATACAGAAGTCAATATCAAAATCAGGCATGGAAACCCGTTCCGGATTCAAGAAACGCTCGAATAACAAATCAAACTCTATGGGATCAAGGTCGGTAATGTTAAGCACATAGGCAACCAAAGACCCCGCCCCCGACCCTCGGCCTGGCCCTACAGGAATCGCATTATTTTTTGCCCACTGAATAAAATCTGCGACAATCATAAAATAACCGGGAAACCCCATCTGGGTAATTACCCCTAACTCTATATCTAGCCTTTCCCAATAGACCTTTCGGTTTTCCTCATCGTTCCCCTCCCCGACCGCTGGATATTGTAATAGACGTTGCTCTAGCCCATTACGTGATGCATCAATAAAAAACTCATCCAGCGTCAATCCCTCTGGAACAGGAAAATCGGGTAAATAATTTTCACCTAAAGTTAATTCAACATTACAGCGTTTAGCTATTTCTATGGTATTTTCCAACGCTTCAGGAATGTCTGAAAATAATGCTAGCATTTCCTCCTGACTACGTAAGAATTGCTGATCGGTGTAATCTTTAGGCCGCCGAGTATCATCCAGAACGCGCCCCTGGTTGATACAGACTCTAACTTCATGCGAATCAAAATCAGTTTTATCGATAAACCGAACATCATTAGTAGCAACAATGGGCAAATCAAGTTTTAGAGCAAGATCAACAGAGGCTTTTATATACTTTTCTTCGTCACGCTTCCCCACCCGCTGTATTTCTAAATAAAAACATTGATCAAAAATAGATGCCCAGTACAAAGCACATTGCTCGGCCAACTTCTCGTTTTCAGCCAACAGTGCCAACCCCACATCCCCTTCCATAGCGCCAGACAAAGCAATTAGACCCTGATGATTATGTTCGAGCCACTGTTTTTGCAACATGGGAATTTCTTGGTGCTGACCTTCCTGATAGGCTTTAGAAATCAACTCTGTAAGGGAAAGATAGCCTCTTTGATTACATGCAATTAAAGTCAGCCGAAATGGACTGGTGGGCTCTTCAGGGTTAAATATATAAACATCTGAACCCACTATCGCTTTTATACCCTGTGCCTGGGTAGCACGATAAAACTTAACCAATGAAAAAAGATTTGATTGTTCGGTTAAGGCAACAGCAGGCATATTAAAATCTGCTATATGCTTAACCAGTGGCTTGATCTTGACAATTCCATCTACTAATGAGAATTCAGAATGAACGCGTAAATGGACAAACTCAGGTTTCATGTATGTGTTTTATAGAATTAGTATTTAATACCCTGTTTCTCCAAGGTATAACTGAATGCTGCTCAATGGGAAGGAGATTGAATATAAACTATACTTTGCGCGGCCACGGATTCGGAATTTATAGCACCGCGAGTTGAGCTTCTAAATCTAAAGCCAACTGTTTTTTTACCGGTGAAAATGATTTTCTATGTTGTTCTGTTACGCCAAGCTTACCTAGCTTTTCCAGGTGAAACTTGGTCGGGTAACCTTTGTGCTTAGAAAACTCATAGCCTGGATAAAAAGCATCCAGAGTACTCATTTCATCATCTCTGGCAACTTTGGCTAAAATAGAAGCTGCAGAAATCTCAGCCACCAGAGAATCTCCCTGAATAATCGTTTCTCCTGGACTAGCAATATCCGGATAAAAAGTACCATCCACTTTGACCCAGTCAGGCATTATCTGAAGTTGAGAATAAGCTCTACACATTGCCAACAGAGTTGCCTGCAGAATATTCAGTTGATCTATCTCACTTGCTTCAGCTCGACCTATTGCCCAAGCCATTGCATTTTCTTTAATTAAACCAGCAAAAGATTGACGTTTTTTTTCTGTCAGTTTTTTTGAGTCTGTTAAGCCTGCTATGGGTTTTGCAGGATTTAAAACAACAACAGCAGTAATGACAGGACCAACTATACAGCCTCTTCCTACTTCATCAATGCCGGCAATAATTTTTGTTTTTATCGCTGAATACCTCTAGTTACATTCCGTAAAAAACTGACCATATCTGATAACTCCTTACTTTCACCCGCAAGATCTTCCATTTCTTCAATTGCATCTTCAAGACGTAAATTTGTTTTGTACAAAATTTTATATGCTTTTCTAATTTGCCTGACAGCTTCGGGTGAAATTCCATTTCGCTCCATACCAACAGAATTTATACCATGTGGGCGTGTAGGCCTTCCTCCGACCATAACAAAAGGCGGAATATCCTGTGTAATCGCACTACCCATGGCAGAAAAACTATAGGCCCCAATTTGGGCAAACTGATGTACCAAGGTGAAACCACCTAAAATAGCATGATCCCCCATATGCACATGGCCTGCTATAGAAGCACCATTAGCCATAATGACATGATCTCCAATAATACAGTCATGAGCCACATGGGTATATGCCATAAACAAATTATCACTACCTATTAGCGTTAAACCATGATCTTGCAATGTCCCTCTGTGCATAGTAGTAAATTCACGGATAACATTTCTGTCACCAATCTCAAGGCGAGTGTGTTCATCAGCATATTTTTTATCTTGAGGATCTTCACCTATAGAGGTAAATTGATAAATGCGATTTTCTTTTCCTATCGCGGTAGGCCCATTAATTACTACATGAGGCCCAATTACTGTTCCCGAATCTATTTGTACTTCAGGCCCAACAATGGAAAATGGTCCGATACAAACATCTTCAGCTATCTCCGCATTTAAATCTACAATCGCCTTAGAATCAATCAAATCAACCTACCACTGCTGCACACATAATATTCGCACTGGCAGCAAGCTGTCCTTCAACTTCTGCCCGACATTCAAATGACCATATATTACGTTTACTTTTAACAAATACAGCTTCCAGCATAAGTTGGTCTCCAGGGCCTACTTGACGCTTAAAACGTGCTTTATCAACACCCGCAAGAAAATAAGTGGTCCCTTTTCCAAACTCATCAGATGATTGAGCTGTCAGTAAAGCAGTTGCCTGTGCTAATGCCTCGACCATTAAAACACCAGGAAAAATAGGGTTTCCTGGAAAATGCCCCTGGAAGAAAGGTTCATTAAAAGTCACATTTTTACATGCTAACAGTCGCACCTTTGATTCACACTCAATAACTTTATCTATTAATAAAAAAGGGTACCTATGTGGTAACAATTCCTGAATTTGCAATATATCTAATTGCCCAGCCATATCTTTAACCTTATAAAATAAATCAATCTGTCAAAGAAGCCAATTTTTCCTGCACCTGAACTGTCACATCTATCTGTTGACTGGCATAAATGACACCTTCAGTTAACAACAAATCAAATTTCTCATCCTTAGCCAAAGCTCTAATAGCTTCTAATATGCGACGTTGTAGTTTACCTAGCTCTTCATTTCGACGCATATTAAAGTCTTCACTAAACTCTTGTTGTGCTCTTTTTGCTTCTCTCTTCTTAGTAATAATGTCTCTTTCAAGTTTACGTCGCTCAGATTCACCCATAACAGAAGCATCACGTGCTAATTTTTCTTCTAATGTTTTAATTTCTTTTCCTTGTGAAACCAAATGTTTATCACGTGGAGAAAATTCTTTCTCTAATCGTTTTTTTGCTTTTTCGGCCTGCGGGGCTTTTTCAAGCACTTTGGCTACATTAACAAAGCCTATTTTCAGTTCCGCATAACTTACATTTGCGATAAATAAAAGCACTAAAAACAAAGAAATTCTTTTTTTCATTATTACATCCATCTCCAGTAATATTATTTGAACAATAACAAGACCCGTCTCTAATCATCCAAAACATACTATTTAAAAAAGCCAACCATAAAACGGGTAAATTATCCTAGTACTCCATCAATACAACAATGACAGAGTGCTAGAAAAATCAGTTGAGCATGGATTTAGTGGAAGCGAATATCTTTCACTCAACAGGTGAGAGCAGAAAAACTAAATTAAATTCTTTACTTAATAGCTTACGCACATACCAAACGATTAACTGATTTATCAAGGATTATAGGTTAAATTAACAATAAATTAAAATCCAGATCCAAATGAGAATTGAAAGCTTTGTTTTTTATCCTCATTACCTGCATTCATTGGTATAGCAAAACTAACAGCCAAAGCACCAAAAGGTGACAACCACTCTCCTGAAATCCCTGCGGAATACTTTAAGTTGTTACTGCTAAAACCATTACTGACGGTACCTGCATCAAAAAAAGCACCAAGTCTTATTGATTTAACATCATTAACAAACGGTACAGGGAAAAACAATTCTGCTTTACCAATGATTTTACTTGAGCCCCCAAAAGGATCATTTCTAGAATCCCTTGGACCAATGGTATTATCATCAAATCCCCGTATTGATTTCACACCACCCGCAAAATAATGTTCAAAAAACGGTAAATCTTTAGTTCCACCATAGCCATCACCATAAGCGACTTCACCCAATAACCTGAAAGTAAGATCCTTTGCTATGGGGAAATATTGTTGATGCTTATAAGAAACCTTATAATATTCCAGCTCACTCCCTGGCACAGTTGCAAGTAATGATAACCTCTGTTGTCCACCTTCACTCGGAAAAATAGCTCTGTTCAGGGTATCGTGAGTCCACCCTATAGAAGTAGATAAAGTAGTATAGTTATCACTATTATCACGAATAAAATCAGTAATTTCTGTCGAAGAAAAATCTGATGTTTTCAACTTGGTATGCTTAAGATTAATATTAAATCTCAATCTGTCATTTTCATTCAATGGCAGTCCAAAATTCAACCCTGTATTAACTACATCTGTTGAGTAATTAGATATATTGGCTGCTTCCGCATCTCTTGCACTATAGCCTATGTCATATCCCAGACTAACACCATCCAGGGTAAAATAAGGATCAAAATATCCAAAGCGATACTGAGTAGATACATCACTGTTATTAAAAGCTAAATTAATCCTTTTCCCTGAACCAAATATATTATCCTGTGAAATATTTGCATTAAAAACTATCCCCTGAGTCTGAGAAAACCCAACTCCTGCCGATAGATTACCTGATGATTTTTCAACCACTGAGTAATTTATATCGATTTGATCGGCAGTACCTACTACCGGTGGTGTTTCAACATTAACTTCATCAAAATACCCCAGACGCTGCAGCCTTATTTTGGAACGCTCAATTTTTGCCGTTGATGCCCAACTGGATTCCATTTGCCTTAATTCTCTACGTAAAACTTCATCTCTGGTCTTAGTATTCCCCGTCATATTTATCCGACGCACATAAACGCGTTTTCCAGGATCAACGAAAAATGTCATAGCAACTGTTTTTTGCTCTTCATTAATTTCAGGAACCATGTTTACGTTAGCAAAAGCATATCCTTCATCTCCCAATCGATCAGAAATTGCTTTTGATGTTTCAGTCGCATTCTTACGTGAAAATATTTCACCAGGTCCAACCTGAACCAACTTAATTATTTCTTCAGGTTCAATCACAAGATTTCCTGCAAGCATAACTTTTTCAAGTACAAATTGCTCACCTTCTTTGACATTAACCGTAACATAGATCTCTTTTTTATCTGGCGTTATAGCGACCTGAGTAGATTCTATGGAAAAATTAATATATCCCCGATCCAGATAATATGAGCGTAAACGTTCGAGGTCAGCAGATAATTTCTGTTTTGAATACTGGTTATCTTTAGTATAAAAAGACAACCAGTTTGTAGTATCTAATTCAAATGCTTTGAGTAACGTTTCATTTTCAAATACTTTGTTTCCTACCACATTGATTCGTTTGATTTGTGCAACACGCCCTTCAGAAATATCAATATGTATACCAACCCTATTCCGGGTTAATCTGGAAACATCGGTCTTTATCTTTAAGCCATATTTTCCATGACTAAAATATTGTCGTCTTAGTTCCTGCTCAACTTTATCCAGTATTTGGCGATTAAAGACTTTCCCTTCTGCCAAACCAATTTTTTTGAGTGCTGAAGTTAAATCATCTGAACTAAGGTCTTTATTGCCTTCAAAAATTATTTTTGCAATTGAAGGCCTTTCAACGACATTAACCACCAAAGTGGAACCTTCCTTCTCCAGTGAAATATCCTTGAAAAATCCTGTTTTAAATAACGCTCTAATTGCGGAACTGGCTTTATTCGAAGAGAAATCTTCGCCTACATTAACAGGAAGATAATTGTAAACAGTACCCGCTGAGATTCTCTGCAACCCTTTGACCTGAATATTTTCAACAACAAAACTATCCTCGCTCTTCACAGATTGAGTACCAAATATTGCTATCAACATTAATGGGTGAAATATTTTTATTTTCACAAATTTACCTGTTTACTAACATCATTGTTCAAAGGTTTAAAGTATATCATGCCCATGTTTTTCTAAGCCACTGCAACAGTAATACATAAGGAACACTTTATTTTAAAAAGATCAGTTGGACGCAAAATCATAGTGCTATAAAGTGCTTTCACCTTGATTCAAATAACTTTTCTAGGATTATCCTAGAAAAATCAGTTGGATCACGGTTTCTAGCACAAACTATTGATTCCACAGCACTTCAAAAAAATGCCCACCTAACCTAACGGGTGAGGCTAAGATTTTTTCAAAGCACTGTGAAACCAATAGCTTGCACTATAAATCCGTGCCCAACTGATTATTCTAGGATTATGCGCGATCAAAAGGAAAAGTGATTACCTCATTCAATGTATCGGCATTGGCAACAATCATTAATAGCCTGTCCAACCCTATTGCAATTCCACTGCAATTGGGCAATCCGGATCTTAGCGCATCAAGAAACAGCTTATCTTTATCCACCTGCAGCAGTTGCCTTTGTGCTCTTGATTTATTTTCCTGATCAAAACGCTGTTCCTGTTCGCTAGCATCTGCCAATTCAAAAAAACCGTTTCCTATTTCTATACCATTAATAAAAACTTCAAATCTGTCCGCTATTGCCGAATTATCCTTGTTTATTCTAGCTAAAGAAGATTGAATGACTGGATAACCATAAACCATATAGAGTGACTGGTCATTTAAAACAGGCTGTATTTTATAACTAAAAATAAAATCCAGCCACATTGAATGGTCTTTACCACATAAAGTAATTGCGTCACTAATGGAATTGTTTGAAGCATACAGACTATAACTCTGCTGGCAAAAAACTAACGGATTCAGGCCGGTGATCTGTTCAAATAATTCCACATAACTAATCTTTTGAATATCATTAACTTTGCAACTTCCTGGCAATATTTCAACGATCAGCTCCGCCACTTCATCCATTAACTGAGGTAAAGTAAATCCAACCCTATACCACTCAAGAATAGAAAACTCAGGATTATGAAAGCGTCCAGACTCCCCGTTTCTAAACGCCTTACAAATTTGAAAAATACAACCACTTCCTGCAGCTAATAATCTTTTCATCGCAAACTCAGGTGACGTTTGCAAAAAAAAATTCTTGCTTTTCTTTATACCAGGTACATGATGGTAAGCCGTTGAAAAAAAATCCAGTTGCGGATCAGTCCCTGTTGCATGACATAACAGCGGCGTTTCCACTTCAAGCACAGACCTTTGGTAAAAAAAAGCCCTGATTACTGCCAGCATTTCCGCTCTTAATTGTATAGCTTTTAAATCACAGGAAGGCCTCCAATGCTCTTGTGCTGCTCTTTGCACTATTCTTTTACACGCGAAACATACTCACCTGTCCGTGTATCTACTTTAATCATTTCACCAATTTGCACAAATAATGGTACTCTGACCACTGCTCCAGTTTCCATAGTAGCGGGTTTGCCACCGCCACCCGAAGTATCACCTTTTAACCCCGGGTCCGTTTCTGTCACTGCCAATTCAACAAAGTTGGGTGGAGTAACAGACAAAGGGGAGTCATTCCATAATGTCATGGTACAAATATCCTGATCTTTTAACCACTTAATTGCATCTGCAACTGCATTTTTATCGGCCTGATATTGTTCAAAACTATCAGGCACCATAAAATGCCAAAAATCACCATCACTGTACAAATACTGCATATCGATATCAACAACATCTGCCCCATCAACTGACTCACCTGATTTAAATGTACGCTCTATTACTCGTCCTGTTTTTAAATTTCTAATCTTTACTCTGTTAAATGCCTGGCCTTTCCCCGGTTTGATAAATTCATTTTCAATAATTGCACAAGGATCTGCATCCAGCATAATTTTCAAACCTGCCTTAAATTCATTCGTACTATACTTAGCCATTTTTTTCTCATGTAAACAATCAGTAATACAGGCATTATAATGGAGCTACCAAACGATAGAAACAGTGACTCAGTTATTACAGGAAAAAACTTGAAGAAAAATACAAAAACATGGCAACAAGAGCTGGCGGAAGGATTCAGCAATATCCATGAACTTTGTGAATACCTATGCATATCGCCAAGCAACCACAACATTTTAAAATCACCCGATTTTCCATTACGCGTTCCACGGGAATTTGCAAAAAGAATAGAAAAAAACAATCTAAATGATCCTTTACTTCAACAAATATTGCCTGTATTGGATGAAAACATAGAATCCCCTGGATTTAACACCGACCCTGTTGGGGATCTTAACGCCATGACAGAAACAGGGGTTATTCATAAATACCAAGGTAGAGTTCTTTTTATTACAACGGGTAGTTGTGCCATTAATTGCCGATATTGTTTTCGTAAGAATTTCCCATATACTGATTTCCAACTCAGCACGCAAAAATTGAACACCGCAGTCAACTATATTCAACAAAATAACACTATTTCGGAAGTTATTTTAAGTGGTGGCGACCCTTTACTGCTCAGCGATAAAAAACTTTTTTCTCTGATACATCAACTGGAACAAATCAAACATTTAAAACGTATAAGAATTCATAGTCGTATTCCCATCATATTACCCAGTAGAATTAGTCCTGAATTTTGCAACTCACTTGCCGCTATTAAAAAGACCATAGTACTCGTTGTCCATTCTAATCACACAAATGAACTAAATTTCAATGTGAAGCAGGTTTGCAAGAAATTAAACAATTGTAATATCACCTTACTAAATCAATCCGTTTTACTTAAAGGTATTAATGATGATGCCATACAACTATGTGAATTAAGTGAAAAACTATTTGATTTCGGTATTATGCCCTACTACCTACATCTGCTTGATAAAGCAATGGGAACCGGCCATTTTGAAGTTGATCAAACTTCAGCTATTACACTCATGAACCAAATAAAAAAACAATTACCCGGATATCTGGTTCCCAAACTGGTTAGGGAGCAAGCTGGAGTCTTATATAAAATTGTCATCGCTTAATCCTAGATAAATCAGTTGATCGCTTAGTATGTACTTAAGCTATTGACTAGTGAGTTTAACTTAATTTATCAGCACTCACCTGTTGGGCGAGAGATATTCGCTTCACGGTTTTGTGAAGAAATATGGACAAAAAATCCTGCAGAATAGCTCTCAATAAGGACTATGCCATTATCTTCGAGCGATTCTTTGTCTTTTTTGCCCAGATTTTCCACAAAATCCATTCTCAACTGATTTTTCTAGGTTAATTCAGCAAAAATTATTTTCAAAACAGACTAGAATTAAAATACAGAAGATAAAAAACACGAAGTGTTTTCATGACAACAACAAAACTCCCCTTTGAACTATCAGAAGAATCAACAACAAGCTGGCTACAATCATTAAGCCAGCTTAGTAGTGTCAATTCAGCCAATCAGATAAATAAAGTTATCAAGCTACTTAGAGCAATAAATACGGATGCTGATAAAATCTTTAGAATACTGATACAACTTACACCCACAGTTATCTATATTTCTACGGATATAGAATCATCTCATCAAACAGAATCCAACAAAAACGCCAACGACAAATCCCGAAAAGTTGAAAAGCTTTGCATCCAGTTACTAAGAAGTTTAAGTCTTGCTTTTTATGCTTTCACAACAAAAAAATCATTTCCTGATGATGAAAAAAATCAGTGTTTATATATTGCATTACAATTAATAGGACGTACACAGCGTATAACTACTATTTTTCACCAATTCCCATCGACTACATTATGGAAAAAAACGGGGGAAATCTTTATTTCGGCCCAAAACCGAAACGTTTTCCAACAGCAAATAAAACATAAATTAAAAAACTTTAAATCTCTGTCAACTATTGAAGCTGTTCTGAAACGTAATATTCTTTTTTCAATATTAGCGCCTTATCAACAGCATGCAGACCTCATTAAGGAATTGTTTTCCATTGCAGAACAACATGCACATTTATTGAATTTAAATACAACATATACTACTGAGAATGCTTTTTCCTGGAACATCAATAGCACACACCCACCTTACGCTACAGGGAGTGCACAACTAAGAAATGACTCAATTATAGGCATAAACACTAACGAATTATTATCATTCACGCAGTCTACCGCTTTTTCATCAAGCCTGAAGAAAGAAGCTTTGGAATATATTGTCTGTCAAATCTCAGGTTACAGAGAATTAATTAACTCCCCTGTCCCTTCAGATTTTGTTATTAATCACTTACTTGTTGGCTTTATTGATATTTTAAAATATCTGGAGGAAACTGAAAAATTAGACAAAATCCAGCAAATTAGCTCACAACTTGCAAAGACTGCATCACCAAACTATAACTTACTCAACCCCGTGGAGTTAAATAACAATCAATTCTCCCTTAACCAGAACACCCCAAACAGTAGTGATAATTTTCTGTCCGAAGCTGAAGTAGTAAAAATTCTTAAAATAAAAAACAATCAACACCTTATTGCTGAAAGCAATCCAATGGCCTGCTCTATTGGTGATCTCACCCTGCTTTGTGCATCAAACCACCCTCCTGAATTGGGTATTATTCGACAAATCAGAATTACAAATGCATCAGGCACAAACCATATTCTGATAGAAAAAATTACAGGAACACCTTTATCAGGTCGAATTAACGCCCCTGAAACCATAGAAAACCAAATCATTCTTATCCAAACTAAAACATCTTCATCAGAGGTTTTTATCGCTACCAACAAATTTTCTAATGGGACTCTTATTAAACTGGTTTCAGAGGAAAGTTTTACTCTGGATAAACTTATTGATCACAGTCCTTTTTATATGCGCTATCAGACATACTAAAATAGCATATTAATCACCTCCAAAGTTCTTGCATTCTCTTCCCCCTCTAGCGTCTCTTTTGATGTATCTTTGATCGACTTAAATTAACCCAATAGAGTCCATCAATAAACATATGTAAAAGTAAATAACTTAAGCTTCACCCACAATGAGACTATAGAGTTTTCATTGCTACAATTCTTTACTGCCCCCTGTGTTAAATAGAGTAAACTCTACCACTACTTAGCACGGCCACAGATGCAGTTTTCAAACGACTGAATTTATTCCAAGGAGTAACAATGACAACTCAATACTTCCCTGAAGTTTCGGATCAAATCCAATATGAAGGAGCTGAATCCGATAACCCCCTTGCGTTTAAATATTATGATGCTAACCGTATCGTCGCGGGTAAACCTATGAGGGCGCATCTAAAGTTTGCTGTTGCTTTTTGGCATACTATGAAGGGTACAGGTTCTGATCCATTTGGTGGCGGCGTATATGACCGCCCCTGGAATAAATCCGGTTCTGATATGGATAATGCCCGTTATACTCTGGATGCTGCATTTGAATTTTTTGCAAAACTTACCGTGCCACATTGGTGTTTTCATGATCGGGACATTGCACCGGAAGGCGCTAACATCAGTGAGAGCGCTGCAAATTTGCAAATCATGGTGGATCATGCGGAAGCTTTACAACAAACAACCGATTGTTCGCTGTTATGGGGCACAGCGAATTTGTTTTCACACCCTCGCTATACCCATGGTGCAGCAACTAACCCTGATCCTCTGGTCATGGCTTATGCCGCTGCACAAGTGCGATATGCCATTGATGCCACCATTCAGTTAGGAGGCCAGGGGTATACATTCTGGGGTGGGCGTGAAGGCTATTGTTCATTGATAAATACCAATATGCAACAGGAGCGTGAGCAAATGGCACGTTTCCTATATATGGCCAAAGATTATGCCAGAGCTCAAGGATTTAATGGTGTACTGTATATTGAACCTAAACCAGGTGAACCGATGACCCATCAATATGATTATGATGCAGCGACTGTACTGGGTTTTTTACGGGAATTCGACCTACAAGATGATTTTCGGCTGAATATTGAGGCAAATCATTGTACTTTGGCCAATCATACCTTTGCTCATGATTTGATGCTTGCTGCTTCATCAGGAATGTTGGGCAGTGTTGATGCGAATGCCGGAGCGATTTTAGGATGGGATACGGATGAATATCCCTCTAACCTTTATGAGTGTGTATGGGCAGTGTTGATTATTTTGAAATCGGGCGGATTTACTTCAGGCGGATTTAATTTTGATGCAAAAGTGCGGCGAGGATCTTTTGATACGCTGGATCTATTTTATGGACATATCAGTGGTATGGATACCTTGGCACATGCCTTATTAATCGCAAATAAAATCATTGAGGATGGTGAAATGGAGTCTTATTTGCAGCAACGTTATTCCGGGTTTCAGCAAGGTATAGGGGCAAAAATAATGCAAGGTAATACCACTTTAGTTGAGCTTGAACAATGGGCGATAAATCAAGGAGAGCCAAAAAAAACCAGTGGTCGCCAGGAATTGCGTGAAAGTCTGTTTAATCGTTATATTGTCGGTGGTTTAGTAAAATAATGAAGACTAAATAACAAAATGAGTCGTTACTATTTAGGATTAGATTGCAGCACTCAAAGCCTCAGTACTATTCTAATCGATGCTGAATCAGGTTTTGTGGTTTATGAGCAATCACTGAATTATTCGATTGAACTGCCTGCTTATGCGGTGACTGATGGTTTTCTGCCCAATACAATGCCAGGTGTTGTTCATGCGCCCCCTTTAATGTGGGTTGAAGCCTTAGATCGGTTATTGATACAAATGCTGGCTAATAACGTCCCTATGAAGGAAATAGTGGCTGTTGCCGGTGCAGCACAGCAGCATGGTTCCGTTTATATAGGTGCTGGCTTTGATACATGCTTAAAAAACTGCAACCCGCTAATATCATTACACGAACAGTTACAAGAGTGTTTTACCCGCAATACATCCCCCATTTGGATGGACGCTTCGACAACTAAGCAGTGTGCTGCAATTACCAAGGCATTGGGTGGTGAAGCCAAGGCTAACCAGGCTACAGGGTCAATTGCCGTTGAGCGATTCACTGGCGCACAAATCAAAAAATTTGCTGACACACAGCCAGATGCCTATACAAATACCAGAGCGATCATGCTGGTATCCTCTTTCATGGCATCCTTATTTGCCGGGAGGCATATGGGTATTGATTTTACCGATGCATCAGGGATGAATCTACTGGATATTCGCAAGAAACAATGGCATCCCGTCGCGCTTGCCTGTTGCGGCGATCAGTTGCAGGATAAACTAAAACTACCGGTTAATCCGCAATTAATACTTGGAACCATTTCAGCGTATTTTAGCCAACGTTATGGCTTTAATTCAGCCTGTAAAGTTTTGCCCTGGTGTGGTGATAATCCCAGCAGTTTAATAGGTCTGGGTCTAGTTGAACCCGGTATGACGGCTATCAGTCTGGGTACCAGCGATACTTGCTTTGGACTGTTTAAGGATTTACCGGAATCCATGAGCCCCTGGGCACATACATTTATAGCGCCAACGCTGGATTATATGTCATTGCTATGCTTTAAAAATGGCGCACTGGCTCGCGAGGCGATACGACAACAATATCAACTGTCCTGGGAACAGTTTAGTGCCTGTCTCGACTCCACAACGCCAGGAAATCAGGGTGCCATGATGATACCCTGGTTTGAAACTGAGATTGTTCCTAAAGTGGAACATGCAGGAGTGCAGCGATTTTCACTGGAAATAACGGATATTAATAGCAATTGCAGAGCAGTTATAGAAGCCCAGATGATGGCAATGAGCAATCACGCAACTGCAGCAGGATTAAAGCCTACCTCGATTCGTGCCACGGGTGGCGCATCACAAAATGCAGCGATACTACAGATTATGGCCAATGTATTTAGCTGTCCCGTTGATGTTTTGCAAACCACCTCAAACAGCGCCGCTTTAGGTGCTGCACTGCGCGCTGTGTTTGCCATTGAAAATAATTCCTGGATTGAGACCGTGCAACCATTTACCAAGGTGCAACATAGCTCTCGAATTCTACCCAATTCGAAAGCAGTGTCGATCTATCAAACAATGAAAAAAATTTATGCTCAACGAGAGGCTTCTTGTTTGACATAATATTAGAAATTTGCAATATAGCTTAGAAAGTTAAGTGAGGTGGTAATAAAATATAGCCATTTTATAAAAGCTGAACTCAAATTAACATTTGCTACGATAGTGGCTACACTTTTTCGGGTTTTATTTGTTTTACTTCAGTTTTTCTACAGCTCAACGTCAAAATAACCAGCTTGTCTGATTGATTTTTTGGTCATAAAACTTAGAAAACGCATCTAATTTCTTTTCTCACTGAAAAAATAGATCTGAAATTTTTAATGTAAGTTTTCCAGCAAACTGAGCCAACCATCAAAACCTTTGCATTTCTGCCTAACTTCATCTAGTCCTATTTCACTCATAATATTGGGACCGTGTGTAGTTTTGCGGTACGATGTTTCCGCGAGGCGCTTTGATGGAGCTGCTTCTGTAGAGTCGTTAATTGATTCAGGATTACCGTTAAATTGATCTAAAATATTTTGTGCCCACAACTCGAGTTCTTTTTTCTGAAGAATATTTGCCATAGCAGAAGGTGAAGAGAATAACAAACCTTCAAATTCATACATCTGAATGTATGGAATTAATTTATTTCGTAGTTCTTCAGGTACACTTTTCAAAATACGTTCTTCCAAGCTATCCTTTGTTTCACCTTCTTTTAAATTCTTAAAGCCATAAAAATCATATAATGTGGTAACCACATCATAGTTATAAAGTAGTTTTTTTAATTCATGACTTACTCTATCTACACTTATGTTACCCCTTAGAGAAACTGGAGTAACAAATATATTTTTTTGAGCGAAATAAGGCACAAAACAGCTATGGACAAACCGTAGTTCTGTATCTCCCTCGACAGATATACAAAGTCTTACCATTCTGGACGACCTCCAATAAGGTTTTTATTCCATATATCGCCCATACCATAATCATCCAGCCAATGTTCTAAACTATTTTTATCTGGTCTTATGAAATTAGATACCCCTTTTTTTTGATCTACTACAATGAAATCTTCTGGTGAAAATAAGTTTGCAAAGGAGATAGACTGAGTTGAACAAATTACTTGATTCTTTTTTGCTGCAAATTTAACAATCTCTGCTAACACTCCCAAAGCAGCCGGATGTAGACCTAATTCAGGCTCATCTAATACAATTGTATTAGGTCGTAGCTCATCAGGCTGAAGGAATAGTGTTACTAAACAGATAAACCGTGCAGTACCATCAGATAATTGGTTAGCCGAGAAAGGTTCCTCATTATCACGATGTAGCCATTTTAATAAAATTTTCTCAGCACCATCATTTCCGCGTGGTTCTAAATAGAAATCGTGGAAAAACGGAGTTATAGTCTGAATAGTTGACACGATCTCGTAGTAATTTTTTGGATAATCTTTTTGTAGTCGATACAAAAAAGGAGCTAGTGTTCCAACAACTTTGGTTTGATGGTTAATTAATGTATTATCTCAAGTATTAATTGTAACCAAATGATATTTGAGTCTATAGCATGCCAGCCAAGAAATATAAAGTTAACTTGTCGGAAGATG
>JAKIUK010000072.1 GCA_021647585.1 Methylococcaceae bacterium | reverse complement strand
CAGGAAAGGCGATCTAGCAGGGAATGAAAATAATCCAGTAACTGGTCTTGAGAAAGATCATCCAGATGACCGTCAAAATAATCAGCAATGCGGCGAATACCCCGTGAATAAGCCTCAATTGTTTTGGGTTGTAAACCTTGCAGTTTTAGATGCTTACAATGTTGGGAATAATAATGGTTGTATTTTGACTTAATAGATGATGTCATTACAGTGCAACCTCATGGTTAGTTTAATGAGCTTGCAAGTTACCCTGTTCTGAGAATAAGGGGAAATGAGGTTACACTTAATTCTGCGATGAAGCCGGCTCTTACTCTCCGCGATAGCGGCTTCGTCCAACAAGCGCATGCAGCGGAACGCAAAAAGTGTCACAAGGTAGTTATATGAGAATGGATATTAACATCACGAATAAAATTCTAAAGGTACGAAAAGGTAATAAAGAGACAGAAAGCGACTTCAACGAAATATTGCTCGAGGTTGATATTGTTTCTGGTTGCGATGGTACTAATACACCTACAGGCAGTTTTAAGGCCGGTAAATTCATAAAAGACAAGACAAATTCAAAGTTTGGTCCAGTGCCATGGTCTAAAGATCCTTGGGGAAATCCATACGGCCCATATTTTCTTCAAATTCTAAATCTCAAAGGCGTTTATACAACCTATGGAATTCATGGTACTCGTGGTTTTGATGGTGCATTAGGGTATTTTGAAAAACCACCAATTCCTCAATGGATGTTAGGGTTTTTCGTTGATGAAGATTCAGCAAAGTATTCGTATTGTTCTCATGGTTGTATTCGAATTTCAAATGAAAATATTAAAAGTTATTTTTGTTGATTACAAATTATAGAAAAAGACCTTCAGATAAAGTATTAATTTTTATTAATAAGTAGGTCTTCAATGAAAATAAAATATATTCTGTTATTTATTATTTCAAATGGCCTTCTGTTTTTCTTAGGACTGAATTTTGGAGCGTATACTCAAAGTATTAAAATAGAAAATACTTACCCTTTTCAATTAAGAGAAATATTTATCAATGAGCAACCAAATTGCGATACATATAACAATTTTATAAAAAGAAATATTGTGCTCGACTCATCAATTGTTACAAATGAAAGAGGTGAAAGTTTTGTTAGAGTTATTTCGCTAAAAAGCAAAGAAAAAGAGATAAACTTTATGGTCTCTATTCTAAATAAAGAGTAAGAACAGTTTATTGATGAAGTGTGGCTTATATGTAAGAAATCAAACTGGCTGACCCCTTGATTTACCTTGATTTAAATTTAGTGCAGGAAAAAAGGTAACATAGATTGATAGCAAAGTTTTAGATAACATTGTGAGCAGTCTAACATCAATTCTTAAACACACTATTTGGAGAAATAAAATGAATTTTAGCCTAATACCACAGTTAGAAATCTTTGTTCGAGAGCGGGCAGCATCAGGTGACTATAATAATGCCAGTGAAGTAGTGCGAGAGGCACTACGTGTATTCAAATGCTCAGAAGAAATGCATGTCTTAAAATTGAAGCAGTTACGAGCGGCAATTGCTGAGGGTGAGAGTGCTATTGAGCAAGGCGACTCTCATATCTTTAATTCTGAACAAGAATTGGACAATTTTTTTGCCAAACTTTAAAGCAGTCCGTTTATCCAGTCCAGCAATAGCAGATTTACAGATAAATGCTGACTACACATTGGCAGAATGGGACAAAGAGCAGCAACGCCGGTATCTTAATTTGATTAAAAAATCATTTGTTACTTTAGGTGATGTCGGCAATATTGGTAAATCCCGAGAAGAAAGGGTTTAGTTCCGTTGATTTTATGGGGACATTGCAAATCACGGATGTTGATAAATTTAAAAAAATATTATTTGATGGGATTGGCCGGTCAAAGGCTTTTGGCTGTGGTTTGTTAATGATTAGACGCACATAATAAAAAGACTTTACCGTCTTGAAATTATTAACGCTATAATTGTATGACAAACAGTCAGACAAGAGGTGCAACATGCGAATTACCGCCCGTATTGATGAAAGTTACGAACAGAAACTTCAAGCTATTCAACAAAGAACCCATTTAAATACTACAGAAGTTATTAAACAAGCTTTGGATCTGCTTTATGAAAAAACTGAAAACACCAAATTAACGGGAAAAGAAAAAAATCAGAAATTAATCAAAATGTTATCAGGAACAGGAAAAGGTCCTGATTTATCTGAAAATTATAAAGAATATATCTATCAGGGCTGGAAAGAAAAACATGATATTGACTGATACAGGTTTTTGGTATGCATTTTTCAATGCTAAAGATAAACACCATCAACAATCTGTAGTCTGTATGCAGAATTTGGATGAGGGATTAATCACAACTTGGCCGGTAATAACAGAAACCAGCTATTTGTTAGAAAAAGCCTTAGGTGTGCCCAGTCAATTACGTTTTATTTCTGCATTAGATGCTGATTATATTGCAATTTCAGATATTACAAAAAATAAATTAGGACGAATCCAACAGTTAATAAAAAAATACGCGGATTTACCCATGGACTTAGCAGATGCCTCATTAGTTATATTAGCCGAGGAGTTAGGTCATGGCCGAATCCTATCTACTGATTTAAGAGATTTTAGAACCTATCGCTGGAAAAATCATAACCCTTTTCAAAACCTGTTATTACCGGATTCCTGATGCTCCCTCCCCAAAAACCCATTGCCATGAAAGAACGTATTTCCATGGTTTTTCTGCAAAAAGGCCAGATTGATGTTAAAGACGGCGCTTTTGTTGAGATAGACAAAGAAGGTGTTCGCACCCATATTCCTGTGGGCAATGTTGCTTGCATTATGCTTGAACCTGGAACACGAATTTCGCATCATGCTGTCAGCTTGGCGGCCTGATCGGGTACATTGTTAGTTTGGGTAGGTGAAGCCGGGGTAGGACTGTATGCTTCTGGTCAACCTGGAGGAGCTCGCTCGGATCGTTTATTGTATCAGGCAAAATTAGCATTAGACGATAGTGCACGTTTAAAAGTTGTTCGAAAAATGTATGAGATTCGTTTTGGAGAAAAGCCACCCGAACGGCGTAGTGTAGAACAATTACGTGGCATTGAACCTAGAAAAATCAGTTGGACATGAAATTTGTGGGAAATCTGGGCGGAAAAGACAAATAATCACTCGCAGATAATGGCCATAGTCCTTGTCAAGAGTGATTTTGCAGTATTTTTCGTCCAGATTTTTCACAAAACCATGGAGCGATTTTCCTCCCCACCAAATAGGTGAGTGTAAATAAACCTAATTAGACGCGATATTCAAGAACTTGCATGAAATTTAGCGCCCAACTGATTTTTCTAGGTTGAAGGTTCACGGGTAAAAAAGAGCTATCAATTATTAGCCAAACAAGCGGGTATTACCTGGAAGGGGCGAAACTATGATCGCAATCAATAGGATAGTGCAGATATACCCAACCGCTGCATTAGTTCTGCAACCGCCTGTTTATATGGTATTAGCGAAGCAGCCATATTAGCGGCTGGATATGCGCCTGTCATTGGTTTTAATGTTCCCCACAGCCGTGTGGATGAACCGACAGCTAATTTATCGTTACCTCGCATATTATTTTAGGCTAAACCCAATTTTCAATACTCAGGTTTGCCACCCTGCTAAATTCTTTAGTGTTGTTAGTCACCAGAGTCAAACCTAAGGTCAAAGCATGAGCCGCAATCCACAGGTCATTGCCACCAATTATATTGCCTTGCTTTTCCAGTGAGCTACGAATGCTGCCGTATATTTTGGCAACTTCTACCGAAATTGGCTGAACTGGCAAACGCTCCCCCAGCCTATAGACATTATTCAAAACTGCCTCAGCCTCCCTGCTTTTCAACGCGCCATTATAAAGTTCACCGAAAGTAATAACAGATATCACAACCTCACCCCATTGCAAGGTACAGAAACGCTCTGCTATTGCAGGTGGTCGACGATTTTTCAAATAAATACAAGTATCTGTATCCATCATATATCGCGCCTTCATAAATCGAAATTCCTTTCTTGTGGCGGAGGATCATCACGCCCACTTTCCATAAAGTCATCAGGAAGTGCCGCAAACAAATCCATCACATCGGCTAAATTATCTTGTTTTTTACGTAGAATAATTTCTTCACCCCGCTGGAAGATTTCCAGCTCATCAACATCAAACTGGAACTCCTTAGGAATGCGTACCGCCTGTGAATTACCGCTTTTAAATACGCGTGTTGTAATCATAAAGCACCTCATGTATATATCTTATGTATACACATTAGCATGCCCTATTCTAAAACGCAAAACAATGGAGATAAAAATATTCAACACAGATGGACAATTATGATGGCCACCTTCGTTTTACAATGTGAACAAAAAGTTCCTCATAAATCTCACTCCTTTCAGAGGGAAGACTTGCAACACACGTTTAATGTTAATGCTAATTTATGCAAGCGACGATCCCTTGTCCAAAGTAAGGTGTTTTTCCAAACAATATAAAGCCTCATCATGTGTTGTCTCGGACACCTATGGCAGGTTTTTTAATAAACTTAAAATTTGATCCCGATTATGCAAACAGCCACAAGCCAATTCACCCCGAATCATTGGATGCATCAGTACTTGATTCTGTTTAAGCAAATTTATCAAATGCTCATCTTTGCCACGCAAATGATCAACTCAAATAGAAGTGTCAACCAATACCCTAGCCATTATTCAACAAAACCAGATTGCCGACGTGGTACCTGCTCAAGATCAGGTTCAGAACCACCCAACAATGCCAATCGCTGGGCACTCTCTCGTTCAATCAAAGCTTTTAAGCCTTCACGCAAGAGTGCTGCTTTCTCATGGACACCGGTTAATTCAACCGCTTTGGTAAATAAATCATCATCAATATTAATTGTTGTACGCATAAAAAACCTCTCTTGGCATAAAATAACACATCAAATAAGTCATCAATATATGCTATTTTTTATGCCTTACTTCTTTTGTACGATTAAAGAAGGCTTATGGTTACCTTTGTTTCACAATATGAACACAAAGCACTTAATAGGACCCGCCGCGTATTAGATGCTTTTGCTAACAGAATCGGTAGTCGCACATGGCAAACAGTGATTACTGAAGAGGGATTGCAGGCGGTTAAGAAATTATTGCGAAAAACAGCAACTAAAAATACAGCGGTTTCTTGTCATTGGATACGCAGTCGAAAAGCAAAGGGGGAAAGCACAGGGTCAGGTCTTTAATTTTGCTGCAATAATAAAGACCTGATCCTAGTCTTTTGCTAGTCTTTCCTATTTGTGAAGTTTATCTACAAACGTTAATATCGAGAGTAACCTACGATAGGTTAATAGTCATTTAGATTTATCTGTTAATTATCGCACTGGGATGACGAATTATCATACTGTAGCGTTTTTTGTGTCTATGTACCCAACCTCGGGCTTCTATTGGTCTTCCCATATAAGATTCCAGCACCGGAAATAAACCTTCTGCTTTCCGCTCTATTTTTAATGCAAATGTATCTGTAAAATCAAGATAAATATATCTACGGCTATAACGAATATTATTGATAACTCCCGTTATTCTTTGCCAGCCTTTAACGCGCTGTTGCGAAATCTGACTTAACGGCTTTGGTGCATATTGCTGATAACTCCATATACCCAGCCGAGCTTGTTCTGCTTGTTGCTCAGCTTTTATCAATTCATCAGTGTATTTCAAATTAGGTGGATATATATTAACGCTGGCTAATCCCTGTTTAACCAGCTCAATATTTATATGCTCTTTATCTTCAGTAAAAACATGTGCTAATAATCGTCCATATTTATCTTTTTTTTCTATATCACTTTCCAGTCTTACTTTTTTGTTTTTTAATTTCTTCTGCAACCAACGTTTAGCCTCTTCCCCGCCAGCCTGAGTTGATTTATCTCGTCTCTTAACTTCTGGTGTGTTAATTCCTAATAAGCGAACCTTTAGACCATTAGTCAATAAAATAGTATCACCATCATAAACTTTTTTTATCTGATGGTATGTATATCCTGATTTAATTTTTAAGGGTTTGGCGCCCAGGTGGGGCCTATCAGAAAAATTCTTACTACCATTATTATCAACCCATTGAAACATTTCTGCTTGTGTCGAAATGGGAACAATTAATAAAAGAGATAACAAAAAAAACATAGTGGCTATTAAATAATCTTGAAAAATTCAGTGTAAAATATTTTCTCACGTTTATACAGTAAGAGTCTGTATATTAGGAATTAATAATTTTAAATGGCTATAAATCTAAAGCACAGGTCAAACTTTAGAATAAGCCACTCCTGACAGTTTTAAAGATTTTAATGTACTGTCTTCCGACCAGCGGGAGAAATGACAAACTATTTTAAGATTGACCTGTACTTTGTTAATAGTTATATAATTTTATTTATTTGAGTATAGCAGAACAAAACCCTTCAACAGCCTGCTATTATCTTCTTGTTGCTTAGCAAAACAGAGATCAGTCTGCATAAAACCCGGATTTTATGCGGCTTTTAACCTAGAAAGATCAATTGGGCACGGAATTATAGTGCAAGATATTGGTTTCACAGTGTTTTAAAAAAATCTGAGCTTCACCCATTAGGTTAAGCGGACATTTTTTAAGTGCTGTGGAATCAATAGCTTGTGCTAGAATCCGTGATCCAACTGATTTTTCTAGGTTTAACCATTCAATTCCCAACACAATAGAATTCATCACTTTATGCTTACAATCATTCAACGCGTTACCCAAGCCAATGTAGTGGTTAACAACATCACCATAGGAAACATTGAACAGGGCATTTTGGCTTTGGTTGCCATAGAAAAAGAAGATAGCAAAAAAGAAGCTAATCGCTTACTCGAGCGCATACTTAACTATCGTATTTTTGCGGATGAAAACGATAAAATGAATTTGAGTTTACGAGATACAAAAGGCGGGCTATTGATTATTCCTCAATTCACTTTAGCAGCAAATACGCAAAGTGGTAATCGCCCCAGCTTTTCTTCCGCCGCCACTCCCGAAAAGGGTTTAGCCTTATTTAACTATTTTTGTGAACAGGCTTCAAAGATATACCCCTCAACCGTATTTGGTCAATTTGGTGCTGATATGAAAGTATCGCTTACCAATGATGGACCCGTTACTTTTACTCTAAAAGTTACAACTTAAAATCACAAAATATCAAAGTACCGTATTTGATTACTCCGTACACATTACATTGTACTATTCACAATTTATAGTCTATTCTCAAATAAGTCCTAACGGAAATTTAAACTTGCTTTATTTTCATTGTGAGTGATTACTGAATCAACTGACAACACCTGTGTACCAAACCAGGTTCTGAGCTTATTGCCTTCGTTTGCCTTCTTAACAAGGTAAATAAGCTGACCTGGCTATTATTCAACCATGTACTTCCGTGTCATATGTATGTTTCAAGTCACTGATATTAAATTACTATAATTAAATAATGATAACTGATTTACTAGACCTTTCTACAGATGCCAATATTCTAATTATTAGCACAGAACATATAGATTGTGTTACCAACTTGCTAAATACCAATAGCTACCATAAAGTTGATTGTGCCAGTAATTTATCAATGGCTATCGAAAAATATATAGCCAGCCCACCCGATCTTGTTATTTTTAGCTCTTCAATCAATTTAACGCTCTCAGAATTATCTGATAAATTAAATAAACTGGATTCAATTGAGCCCTTGCCCCCTGTTCTTTTGGTCAATGATAGTAACAATCACATCCCACCTATAGACTCGATTATAAAAGACTTTGTTAATTTCCCTATTATCGAAAATGAATTTTTATTTCGCATCCATCACCTACTTACAGATCACCTTGTCCGTAAAGAACACCTTGGTTTTACCGAATCTATCATCAAAACCATAGGCCAGCGAAATCAAGAATTAAAAGAATCTCAAATAGAAATAATTGAGTGCCTAGGCTATGCCGCTGAATTTCGTGATTCTGAAACAGGCATGCATACTATACGTGTTGGCCATTATTCCCAGTGTTTGGCTAAAGCATTGGGCATGAACGATAAAGAAGCAGAAACGCTGTTATATGCTGCACCTATGCATGATGTAGGTAAAATTGGTATTCCAGATAAAATTTTGCTTAAACCAGGTCGACTGGAGGGCAAAGAATGGGAGATTATGAAACAGCATACCATTATTGGTGAAAGAATCTTAAGCCGATCAAAAAACAATCTATTACAACAAGCAGGTATTATCGCCTTACATCATCATGAAAAATGGAATGGTAGTGGCTATCCTCGCGGACTAACAGGTAGTGACATTCACCTATATGGTCGTATTGTTGCCATTGTCGATGTTTTTGATGCCCTTACAATGGAGCGACCGTATAAAAAGGCATGGCCTTTAGAGAACGCCCTGGAATTAATTAACTCTGAGTCTGAGAAACATTTTGATCCTACCTTAGTCGAGCTATTTAATGAACATCTTGAGGAAATGTTAGATATTAAAAAATGTTATGCTGATAACCGGGAAACGAATAATTTACTCAATGAATATTTATCCATCTGATAGGCTTTAAGAAACATACTCTAGCCTCCCAACCCTTTCCTGAGAGAAAGATCACCTATTTGTTCAAGCTATTCAAAATATCTAACTGTAACAAACCATTTAATAAAATCTTCACTCCCTAGTACAGTTCGTCTCCACAGTTGGAGAAATATTGTCTTCCAAAACCTGGTAAGATTCCTCCCGCTGGTCGGAATGACAGGCAACAGAGCGCCTTTCCATCAAACCAAAGTTGACGGAGTACTAGTTTCCAATCCAATATAACTCTTTAAATAACAGGACTACAAATATGTCTGAAATAATTAAACCTAAGATGATGGATTATCATCGCCATATTTTGGTGTGTGTGGGATCAAAATGCACCCAGAAAGGTGAAGGACAGGCTCTTTATGATGAACTTAAACAAAAACTAAAAGATGCGGGTTTGGATAAGGGTGAGTTGCGTGTGATAAGATCACGAACAAGTTGTTTAGGCACCTGCAAATCAGGCCCCCTCCTCTGCGTATATCCAGAGGGTACTTGGTATTATGCTGTTAATAGTGAAACACTGGACAGAATTATTGCTGAACATTTAATTCAAAACAAGCCCGTCACTGAATATATTTATCATCAGGCCTGACAAATAGTTAGAGCAATACACCACAAACTGACATCCTGCTATTGCTGTGATATGCCAGTCAACAGTTTCATTATTTAATTCTACTTTGCGACATTTGAATGGACACTATACTAAAGTATCTTCGTAGAGTGCGTTGTTGATACGCTCCCTTTCGGCAATGGAAAGATGAAAAATAATTTTGGTGCGTGCAACGCACCCTACATTTATAATCTGACAAAGTAGAATTAAAGAAGCTATTATTCGTTTCATTTCGACAGAAACAAGAAATATTTTTTTTCTTCCTTAATATCAATACCTTAAAAACATCCCCCCCATTAATTGGAAATTATTTAGAGGTTCCATAAATATGAAAAAAATTCTTTATTTAATCGTCTTTGCAGTATTGGTCTATGGACTAGAACAGAATGAAAACTTTGCTTTACCCAGTACTGTTTCACCGGCACAGAATGCTGAGACTGCTATCCAGACAGCATATAACAACAAACAAAGTGACATTCAGGTTCAGGGAACAGGTACGGTAATCAAGGTTTTAGCGGATGACCTTGACGGTTCCAGACACCAGAGGTTTATTTTGAAGTTTAATCGTCTTTCACTCTTAATTGCTCACAATATTGATTTAGCACCTAAAATCAACGGATTACGGGCTGGAGATAGCGTAACGTTTTATGGGGAATATGAATGGAATGCAAAAGGTGGCATTGTTCATTGGACTCATCATGATCCAGCAGGTCGGCACATTGATGGCTGGTTAAAACATAATGGTAAAACCTACCAATGATAGATATCAATAAAACATAGCAATGCCTTACTTTTGTATATTTAGGTAATTTGCAGTAAATAATCTAAATGGCTAAATAGAGCACAGGTTAAACTGTCATTTCGACCAGAGGGAGATATCTTTGTCATTCGGAAATCGGCTTAGATTCAAGATTTCTCCCACTGGTCGGAATGACATCGTAAGTTGAAGTTAACCCGGTCTTAACGTCAAAATCGAGAGTAACTTGCAATAGTAAATATCTATCCGAAATGCATATTACCAAAGTTTACCATCCACTAGAGTCATCATCTTCATTTTCTCTGGGTTTAAAGCCTTTTGGAACTTTTGGCTTTTTTGCTGTTCTGAGCAACACAAAGGCTCCCCCAAATACCAGACAAGTCGCCAATAAAATAAAACCTATAACTAACATACTCAACGCCCTTATATAATAATGCTAAAATAGCAACTTAATCCTAGAAAAATCAGTTGGATCACGGATTCTAGCACAACCCATTGATTCCACAGAACTTCAAAAAAATACCCACCTAACCGAATGGGTGAGGCTAAGATTTTTTCAAAGCACTGTGAAACCAATGGATTGCACTATAATCTCGCGCCCAACTGATCTTTCTAGGTAAATGATTACTAACAAAAAATATTAATGAAACGAGTCGAACTGCTTTCTCCAGCAGGCACCCTAAAAAATATGCGCTATGCTTTTGCCTATGGCGCAGATGCCGTTTATGCAGGTCAACCTCGTTACAGCCTTCGCGTACGTAATAATGACTTTCTGGAAGATAATCTGGCTAAAGGCATTAATGAAGCTCACGAATTGGGGAAAAAGTTCTTTCTTGCTACTAATGTTATTCCACATAACTCTAAAATAAAAACTTTCATTGCTGATATGGTACCCATCGTCGCGATGAAACCGGATGCACTGATTATGGCAGACCCCGGTTTAATCATGATGACTCGTGAGCAGTGGCCTGAAATGCCGATACATTTATCAGTACAAGCCAATACCGTTAATTATGCAACCGTAAAATTCTGGCAAAGTATGGGAGTGGAAAGAATTATTCTGTCCCGTGAGTTATCGCTGGATGAAGTAGAAGAAATTCGTCAGCATTGTCCTGATATAGAGTTAGAAGTTTTTGTTCATGGCGCTTTGTGTATTGCTTATTCAGGTCGGTGTTTACTTTCCGGTTATTTTAATCATCGTGACCCTAATCAGGGTACTTGTACTAATTCATGCCGCTGGAAATATGACACCTTACCCGCCCATGAAAATGCCGAAGGTAATTATGTGCTGGATAATGCCGCTATTTCTATGTCTGATATCAGTCACGCCAGTTGTGGTGGTGCTGAACGACATCCTCTGGCAGATAAAACCTATTTTCTTGAAGAGGAAGGTAGAAAAGGAGAATTATTGCCTATCATGGAAGATGAAAATGGTACCTATATCATGAATTCTAAAGACTTGCGTGCCATTGAGCATATACAAAGACTGGTTGATATCGGTGTTGATTGCCTCAAAATCGAGGGGCGAACCAAATCCCATTATTATGTGGCTCGTACCGCTCAAACCTATAGACAGGCGATTGATGACGCATTAGCCGGACGTGATTTTCAACCTGAATTAATTGGCGTACTGGAAAACCTGGCGAACCGTGGTTATACCGATGGTTTTTATCAACGTCACCATACTCACGAACATCAGAATTATATAACCGGTTATTCTAAAAGCCATCAGCAGCAGTTTTGTGGCGAAATCAGAAGTTATGACGAAAACACCGGGCTTGCTGAAATCAATGTAAAAAACAAATTTGCAGTGGGTGACAAACTTGAACTAATTTTACCCGATGGTAATCAAAATATTACAGTAGAAAGTATGCAAGATATGCTTGGTCATGACATGGAAGAAGCTGCTGGTGGAGGGTATGAAGTTAAAATCCCATTACCCAAAGGCACCCCTCTTGGCCTATTGTCACGGTATATTTAAAGTGTAGTCCAGCTTACTGCAGAGCAGAAATACTCAGAATAAAGTCCAGAAACATTCTGGCCCACATTTTAATCCTTGACATCTCAAATATGAAAAAACCCTCGCTAAAACAGCTATCTCCCATTATTATTATCGTTGTAGGAATCGCTGTTTTTGCTCTCCTAAAAATGACTCAACCCTCTTCTCCTGCTGCCTTAATTATAGAACGTAGCTGGCAGGTTCAGACCCTTGTTGCCAACCCGCAAACACATTCACCCAGCTTAACTTTATATGGAAAAATTGAAACACCCGCACTGGTAAATGCTGCAGCGCCTAAGAATAGCCGTGTCTCATCTATTCAAGTCCGGGAAGGTGATCCCATCCATAAAGGGCAACTTTTATTAGCTCTAGATGAAAGAGATTTCAAACCCCGTGTACTCCAGGCAAAAGCCCGTGCATCTGAACTAAAAGCATTAATACAAAGTGAGCGATCTCGTTATGCAGCCGATAAATCGGCTTTTGTAGATGAAAAATCAATTCTAAAATTAGAGCAATCTGCCGTAGAACGGGCACAAATGCTTAAAAATAAAAAGCTGGGTTCCACCGCTGCTCTTGAACAGGCTCAAGAAGATCTCAAACGCCAACAATTAGCTTTCACTGATCGTAAACTGGCTCTGGATGACCACATAGCACGCCTACAACAACTTAAAGCAAGATTAGCTTATGCTGAAGCAGATATTGATCTGTCACAACTGGATCTGGAACGTAGCAAAATTATTGCGCCTTTTGCCGGCTTTGTACAACAACTCTCAGTAACTGCTGGAGACCAGGTCAAAGAAAACCAAATATTACTTACATTCTATTCAACAGATCAACTGGAAGTTCGTGCAAAAATTCCAACTACATTTCAAAATGAAATACAAAAGGCACTGCATTCTAAACAGCTTTTAAGTGCATCAGCTGATTATGCGGGAACCACACTCAAACTGACACTTAACCGCCTGTCAGGTGTTGCTGATGCCCGAGGAATTGATGCTCTGTTCCACATTAGCGCGGGTAGTGAATGGGTAAGACCTGGAAGTTCTCTCAGTTTATCTCTGCAACGCCCGGATAAAAAAAATGTTATCGCACTGCCCTACTCTGCCCTATACGATAACAATCGAATTTATCGAGTTGTTAATAATCGTTTAGAAACAGTCAATGTTTTGATTGCAGGAAGCTATTCTGTTAATAAAACCGAACAGATTTTGGTAATAAGTCCTCAATTACATCAAGGCGATGAAATTCTGATTACGCATTTACCCAATGCTATTAACGGTCTTAAAGTTGAATCTAGCATAGTACTACCATGAAACAACATACAGATCTGTTAGGTTTTTTTGCCCATCATAAAGTAGCAGCCAATTTATTAATGCTAATGATGATCCTGGGTGGATTTTTTGCCCTGCAAAAAATGAATATTCGCTACTTCCCTAGCTTTGACCTGGATTACATAACTGTTAACGTAGTATGGAGTGGCGCAAGTGCTGAAGATGTTGAAACTGCAATTACCATTCCTTTAGAACAAACTTTAAGATCAACTGATAACTTAAGAAAACTCACTTCCACTTCGGCACAAGGCCTTGCCTCCATTACCCTGGAATTAGTGGAAGGGACTGATATAATTCTTGCTTTAAATCAGGTTAAACAAAAAGTTGACGAATTTCGTAATCTGCCTAGTGATGCGGAAGAACCCAGCGTTATTAATCTTGCCCGCTATGAACAAGTGGCACGGTTATTAATCTATGGTCCAGATAGCCTTGCTGAGTTACGACATCTTGCCAATTCCTATGAACTGCAACTGTTAGATGCAGGTATAGATAAAATTGATATATCTGGTTTACCTGATCAAGAAATCTCAATCCAGATTTCCCATGACACATTACAGCATCTGGATCTAAGTTTAGACCAAGTTGGTCAACGTATTAAAGAGCTCAGCCGTGATTTGCCAGCAGGTACTTTTGGAGAAAATGATGCGGCAACAGAATTACGTAGCCTGGACCAGCGTCGAAACGAACAAGAATTTGCCAAATTACCCATTATTAGTGATACCACCCAACGTATTAATCTAGGTGATATTGCTATTATTAAGCGTCAAAACAAAAAAGGGGGAGTCATCCTATCAGTCGACGGTAAACCAGCCGTTGAAATGGTTTTACGTAGCGCGGAACAAGGTGATTCTTTTAAATCGGCTGAAAATTTTCAACGTTGGCTTACAAAAACGAAGGCATCGCTATCCGAAGGTATTATCCTTCATGTTTACGATGAGTCTTGGCAATTAATCGAAGATAGGATTGATCTAATGATTAAAAATGGTGGGGGTGGGTTAATATTAGTTGTTGCCATTCTCTACCTTTTTTTAAGCCCTCGTATCGCCTTATGGGTTGCTTTTGGTATTCCTGTTTCATTTATGGCAACCCTTTTGATCATGTATTTTGCAGGTGGTAGTATTAATATGATCAGTTTGTTTGCACTCATAATGGCTCTGGGTATTATCGTTGATGATGCTATCGTGGTCGGTGAAGACGCTTTATCACATTACCAAGCCGGTGAAATGCCTTTACTGGCAGCTGAAGGGGGTGCCAGACGTATGTTTGCACCCGTTTTAGCGTCTTCTCTGACTACCATTGCTGCATTTATCCCTTTGATGCTGATTGGGGGGCCCACAGGAAAAATTTTATTTGCCATACCCCTGGTTATCGTTGCTGTCATCATCGCCTCAGTGATCGAGAGTTTTTTTGTGTTGCCGGGTCATCTGCGCCACTCATTTTTAAAAATGCAGCGCGAAGAAAAACAGGGCTGGCATAAGCGTTTTAATCAGCGCTTTGATGACTGGAAAAACAACCAATTCAGGCAATTAATCACTGTGACACTTAATCATCGAGCAATTGCTTTAAGCCTTGTTATTTCGCTATTAATTATTACCTTAGGTCTATTGGCCAGCCATCGATTAAAATTTCAATTCTTTCCCTCTCCAGAAACGAGCATCATCTATGCCAATATAGCTTTTGTTCCTGGCACACCGAAAGCTCAAGTAAAACAGTTTTTAACACACATGCAAACAACCTTGATTGAAACAGATCAGGCGCTTTCCAGTCAGCCTCTGGTGTTGACTCAAATTAGCCGTCATGGCACTGCTTTATCAAACAGGGGCCAGGCACAACACAATGGAGATCATTTAGGATCAATAACTGTTGAGCTGCAACAGCCTGACCATAGAACGGTACGAAACTTAACTTTCATCAAGGCATGGAAACAACGCATAAAGCAACCGGCAGGTCTGGATAATTTAACGATCACCAGTCGTATTGCTGGTCCTCCCGGTCGTGATTTATCTATCCGTCTGACTGGAAATAATCCTGATCAACTTAAACAGGCAGCAATGGATTTTTCTGCTTCAATTCAACAGATTCCCGGTATAAGTGATATTGAAGATGACATGCCTTATGGCCGTAATCAATTGGTTTATAAATTAAGTGCTACTGGAGAAGCGCTAGGCCTGACAATTGCTGATCTAGGCCAACAACTGCGCACCGCTTTTGATGGTAAATTGATTCAATTATTTCAAGATGGAGTCAATGAAGTTGAAGTTAAAATAACGCTTCCTGAACAAGAAAGGCAAAGTTTAGCCGCATTAAACCACCTGCAAATACACTTAAATACCGGAGAAACAGTACCTCTAGATAATGTTGCTGAATGGTCTTCAAAACGCGGATTTGAAATTTTACGTCATGCAGATGGTCAATTAGCTGTAGAGATTTCAGCTGAAATTGATCCTAAAGTTAATAATGCTAATATGATTTTATCTGCTCTGGAACAAAACACTTTACCTCACTTAGTTTCTAAATACGGCATTAATTATTCTTTAGAGGGTCGCTCTGCTGACCAGGCAGAAACTATGGCTGATATGCGCTATGGTTTGATTATGGGGTTAACTCTAATCTATCTGGTATTAGCCTGGGTATTTGCCTCTTATGGCTGGCCTTTAGTAGTCATGACTGCGATTCCTTTTGGTCTAATCGGTGCATTATTCGGTCATTTACTGCTAGGTATAGACTTGACTATCTTATCCCTGTTCGGTTTTTTTGGTTTATCTGGCATTGTGATCAATGATTCCATCATTCTGGTCAGTTTTTATCAAACGTTAATAGCTAAAGGTATGGCAATGAAAGAAGCATTAATTGAAGCTGCCTGCCAACGTTTAAGGGCCGTCATACTAACTTCATTAACCACTATAGCCGGACTTGCACCGCTATTATTTGAAACCTCATTACAAGCCCAGTTCCTCATACCTATGGCAGCAGCAATTGCTTTCGGATTAATGTTCTCTACTATTTTAGTATTACTCATTATTCCTGTTTTAATGTCATACCATGAAGATATTCATCAATACCTGATTCAATTCAAGCAATCTTTAATCTAGTTATACTTTGTCACATATGAATGGATACTATACAAAAGTATCTTCGTAGGGTGCGTTGTACGCACTCTTTCGGCAATGGAGGATAAAAAATAATTTTGGTGCGTGCAACGCACCCTACATTTATAATCTGACAAAGTAGATCTAGTTAATCTGTTGAGAAAGGTTTTTCTAGGTTAATTATCGTCTCAAACGAAAACTTAAGTTAAAATAACCAAATATTAACCAAGTAAAGAAGTCAAGATATGCAAATTAAACTCGCTAATCCTCGTGGATTTTGTGCTGGCGTAGACCGCGCAATTGAAATAGTAGACCAGGCCATTGAAGCATTTGGTGCACCAATTTATGTTCGTCATGAAGTCGTTCATAATCGAACAGTCGTTGAAGGCTTACGTGCTAAAGGAGCTATCTTTATAGAAGATGTCAGTGAAGTTCCTGAAGGTTCTTATTTAATTTTTAGTGCCCATGGCGTATCCAAAAAAGTCCAACAGGAATCTAAAGACCGCAATTTAACAGTTTTTGATGCGACTTGCCCTCTAGTTACTAAAGTACATATCCAAGTTGCCAAACACGCTAAAGCAGGAAGAGAAGTAATACTTATAGGGCATGCTGGTCATCCTGAAGTGGAAGGCACGATGGGGCAGTATGAAAAATTATCCACAAAGGGGGATATGTTTCTGGTAGAAACACCCGAGGATGTGCAAAATTTAAAGCTCAATAACCCGAAAGATCTCGCTTATGTGACACAAACCACTTTATCTATGACAGACACACAAATCATGGTCGATGCCTTACATAAATACTGGCCTCATATTCAAGAGCAAAAAAAGGATGATATCTGTTATGCCACCCAAAATCGTCAGGATGCAGTGCATGAGTTAGCTGAAACTACTGATGTGATTCTGGTTGTTGGTTCACCCAATAGCTCTAATTCAAACCGTTTACGAGAAATCGCAGAACAATTGGGTAAAACTGCCTATTTAATTGATACTGCTGCTGACATGCGGGAATCATGGTTTAAAAATACTACAGTAGTTGGTGTCACTGCGGGTGCATCAGCACCTGAAGTATTAGTCCAGGAAGTTATTAGCCAATTAAAACGATGGGGAGGTGAGAGTGCTGTCGAAATTCAGGGAATTGAGGAAAAAGTAGTTTTCTCTATGCCCAAAGAACTAAGAAAACATATTGCAACAGGCTAAAGGCAACAGGCTAAAGGCTAACCTGAGCCTTTAGCCTTTATACTCCTACTTTATTCATTTTTTTAATTAGCCATCTCGCAAAGTAACTTCTGGGCTTATAAACACCATGCTGAATATAAAATAACTTATACTCACTGTTAATAGTGGCATTAAATAAACGTTGCGCAAGTTCTGTCCCGCAAAACAATATCTGATCGTTCTCTTGTATTTCATAATTATTGGGTGGTAAAACTATTTCCTGGTCACCTGATTTTATTACAAATACTACCAAATCCAGTTTATGATCCCGACCTCTTGGATCTAAGATTAAATCATTCAAATAAACTTTTTCCCCTTGATCTAATAACTGTATAACTGCCCTGCTTTTTTCCCGGGTAAAATTCACTGTAACCAGGTATGGTTTCTGATTTCCCACCTTTTCTCGCAAACGCTGGATAATGGATTCCATTTCTTCTTTACGACCAGGCTCTATCTCTAATAAATATCGAAAAAAGGTTTTTAATAATGGTGCAATCAATATAAACAATATTTTCCTGGCAGACACCAATGTGGGTTGCATGATCATATCGACTTCCGTCGCACGAAATGCTACTTCATTCTCATGCCTATTCTGACGAACAATAGTAAATAGATGTTTATTAAAATAGCGGGCATTTAACAGAATACCCAAATTATGTCCATCATCATCTGTTCCTGACAGAATCCCAACGGCTTCTTCAATACCCGCTTTAGCAAGAGTCTTGGCTGTTGTTCTACCAACAATATAGCGATCTATATGTTCTTCTTCTTTACTATCATGTGGATCTATTACAGCCGTTTTAATGCCGTATTTACTTAACACCCGATTGACCTCATGTCCCATCCGACCATAACCACAAACTATCCAGGTACCACATGGAGGCATGGTATATCGATCCAGCGTTGCATTTTTATCCCTAACCAGCCAGTTATTAAAAGAATAAAAACCTGGATTATGCATAGCTGCTGCTAAAACCTTGGCAAAGGTTTTAAACGGATCAACAATATGTACCTCACCCCCTAGAGTGGCCAATGTTTCTTCAAACACTTCGACTTTGGACATGCTGATAATACCCACATCTGGATTTAATAAGCGAACCAGCGCAGAAATTTTTAGATTAACTTCTTCGTCATTAGTTATGGCTATTACAGCCTTACAGTTAGATCGACGCAATCCAGCCTCTAATAAGTGCTTAGGTACGCTGGCATCACCGCAAAACCGAGGTGTAGCCACTTTATAATTGCGTAATTGCAATGCCTTAATTCTCTCCTCATCCTTATCAATAATGACTGCAGGCATACCATAGTCACTTAAGCCTCGCATTAAAACACTTCCCGTATCTCCGAAACCACAAACAATAACAAAAGGGGTTGAGATACGGCGAACGCCTTGGGAGAATCGCCACTCAGAAATAGCGCGTAAAAGATAAGGGTTTTGTATTAAGTGAATAATAGTACCTATTGCATAAAACCAGGTAATAACACTCACATATAGACAAATAATGGCCCAAAAACGCTGGGCATCACTGAACACGATCGGAATTTCGCCAAAACCTGTGGTTGTTGCCGTATAGGTCATAAAATAAAACGCATGAAAAATACTCATATACTGCGTTTCACCTTCTATCTCTATACCAGGTATAAAAACCATACCTAATATGGAAATTGAATATACAGTAAGCAAGGCAATCAAAGGACCCCGCATTTCTCGCATTACTATAAAAGTAACGCGGCTTAAATCAACTGATGCTGCCATAGCTAATCTCTAAAAAAGGCGTTTATACACATCAAGACTGCAGGGTCTCGTCTTACTAATCAAGATAATCCAGGGATATAAAAATAATGGATTTCATTCGATAGAAACTTATAGCCGATTAAACAATGTTTCCGAAACCAGGATAACTGTTGAGATGACATTTGCCAATAATGCCCCCCCCGTCAAAGAAATTATACTGGCCATAACATCAGGTGTCAGTCCGGTTTCTGTAATATGAACTGCAAAAGTCCAATAGGTTGCTGCGGCCAATAACTCCAGATCAGCAACCAGACTAGTTGCCAACAAAACCGCACCAATTTGAGAGCGGTCGCCAAATTTCAATGCAGTTGCAACTAGATTCACCACAATCACTGCAAATAACTCAAATACACTATGATGGGCCGGATTATCCATCTCCCCTAGAAAAAAGCCAAAATTCAATGTCAAAGCGAGTACTACAAAAAACCCAAAAATGACTTTCTCAAGATTCATTTTC
>JAKIUK010000071.1 GCA_021647585.1 Methylococcaceae bacterium | reverse complement strand
ATGGCACACTGGCCGCTTATGACCGGTTTGAGCAAGCCAAAGACCTAGCGGCAGCAGAAGGACGTTCAGCAGAGTTTTTTGGAGACATGGCCGGAGGTGCAGTGTTCGAAGTAGGAAGTATACTGGTACCCGTCGGCCTGGTAGCAAAAGCAGGAAAGCTGGGAAAAGTGGCTAGTGTAGCAGATGATGTTGCCGATGCAGCTAAAACTGCTAAAAAAGTTGAGAATGCAGAGGATGTTTTTGGCGCAACTCAAAAAGCGAAAGCAGCTTCAGTTAATCCAGTGATAAACGAATTCGATGATAAGGTTTCTCCTATTCAGAGATGTCCTGTTGCTGATGCTGATGTTGGGGTGAAAAAAATCAAACTTACCTACCCAGTTGAAACAAAGCCAAATGAAGCATTTTTTTGGTCTGGCAGAACGAATGGTCGTGGTGGAGAAAATATTGCGAGAAAGATTGCTGAAGAAAACAATGGTACAACTTTAGAAGCTCTTATCGAAAAAAGAAATATCGAGATGCCGAAATGGGATACAACTAATCCTGAAGTTGTTAAAGCTTGGAAGGATATTTCGGCGGACTATGCCAAAGGCAGTACTGGCACTGTGAGAGCAGTAATTGGCGAAGATTTACGACCAGGTAATGTGTGGGAAGTATCTGAATTACCAGCTTTGAAGAAAAATCCTAATGTTGAAAAAATTATTACGATTGATCCGGTCACTAAAGTTGAAACTGTACTATTTACAAGGGGAATACAATGATTATAGACGTATCTCGAAGCCATATAAAAGTAGAGTTAGGGGGGAAAACTGTAACAGTGCCAGGGGAAATGTTTTTCCCCCCTAATGAAAAGCTGGGCTTTGCAGTTTATTCGAATGAAATAAAATTTTGGGATGAACCAAATGAAATTATTGCTTTAACAGCTCAAGATATTAATGAGGTACTCGATGATATTCGACAAGATTTTGCTAAAGGCGGACACACTTTAGAGATAGAATAACTTTCGATTATTTAACCCGTGGAGAGCAAGTGATTGTTCCCAACCAACCTGATTGGACAACACAAAAAGACCAAAAAAGACCAAAAAAGACCAAGGTCTTTATTATTGCAGCAAAAGTAAAGACCTGATCCTTTACTTTTGTAAATTCAATTATATCCAAATAAATATTAAAGCTTAACTTTAAATATATATCTTACTTATTTGTAATTCATGCAGTTAGTTTGCCACTGGAAGCGGTATTGTTGGCTGCCCCCTTGAACTTTAATAAATTAAAAATAAATCATGATTAAAAATGTTTTTTTTGCCAGCTTTATAGTTCTATTTTCTTTAAATGCTAGCAGTAGTGCCGACGAAAAAAATGAACTTGTTACTAAAATTGTTAAAGCATCAGGAATTGAACTAATAATAGAAAGTATTCCTGAACAATTTGAAGCACAAAAAACTCAACGAAGAACAACATCAAGAAACCCAGAAATCGATGACTTAGTGACCAAGATTTTTATTGAGAATTTCAACGAATCTTTGGCAAAAGAGCAAGTGCATTTAACTATATTTAACAAAATAGATTTAAATAACTTAAAGAAAATAGTAGTTTGGTTAGATTCTCCTTTAGGACAACGGTTTTCCTCAGCGGAAGTTACAGCTTCTAGTCCTAACGCGGAAGCTGATTTACTACGCTATTTGGCGGATTTACAGACCTCACCACCTTCTCAAGATAGAATAGCTTTATTTCAAACGTTTGAAAAAGCTGCCGGCCTAACAGACTCAGCAGTTTCTATATTTGAGTCCTTAATGCGAACTATTATATCTGGTATACGTGCTATCACCCCCGAAAGTGAAGGGGTTTCAGAAGAAAAAATAAATTCCCAAATTGGAATCATGATTCCAATACTTAGACAAGGAATGTGGCAAAAAATGATTGCTATGTCTCACTTTACTTATCAAGAGTTTACAAATGAAGAAGTAAATGAATATATAGCATTTCTCAATTCAAATGCTGGAAAGCAATTCTCAAATATTGCGGTTAATGTAGTTAAGGTCATATATGACGACATGATAAAAAGGTCCCTTCCAAAATTAATAGAAACGGCAGAAAAACAAAAAAAATCATCCTCTACAAAAAATGTAACAAATTAGATACTGTCTAAAATTCTGTATTGCATCAATGTTCAAGGGGCCAACTTGAAAAGTTAAAGTTGAGTAGGCGGCAAAATCATGTTGGCCGACCCTAATGCCGCTACCAGTGATGAATCAAGTGTCGCACGGGTGTCGCACGGGGACAGACCACGATTAATTTCACTTTTTCTGAATTAAACTTAATGCTTCTTTTCAGCGGATAGAAAGAAATCCACGTGATAGAATCTGATGGCAATTGAAAACATTCGCTATTAAATCCTAATTAATCGTGGTCTGTCCCCTATTCCTCTTAAGTAACGTTAGAACATTTTCTAACACTACTTATATATGTATTAATAAATCCAATCATACCCCTATTCGGGCGCACATTCTTTGATAGCTCTAGCCCATTGTCCATGTTTGCTAATTCCATCATTAAAACAATTTATTCTCGCAGTTGGCATCATTGTATTCTTGCATAATTTACGCATATTAACCTCATTCCATTTTTTATTACCTGCTTTATTCCAAGCCACTTTTCCTTGAACTAATTCCACACATGCTTGATCTGAAGAACCATCATGTGCTCTAGGTCCACCACGTAAATTTCCTGCTGAATAGGTCGGTTCCCAAATAGTACCACCTAGCTGCACTTCAACATTTTTTTCAGGCATACCTATGTAAACAATTTCTTTTGCATCAGGCAAAAATAGTCCACCTGTTAAAGCACCTCCTTCTGCAATAGTAGTACCAATTGCTACTGCTAAACTCGCAACAACTGGGCAACCCGTTCCAGCACTACCAATACAAACCGCCGCACCTACAGCGGCCCCTACAATTCCAACAGTAGTCCCAGCGGCAATTGTAATAATTGTATTTGCTTTGTCACCCCCTATTACCCTAACTATCGCTGTCCGATACTTGTCTGCATCATTACAGCTAGATCGAAAAAGTGTGATGTGATTATTAACTTGCGCTGGGCTAGCCCCTTCCTTGGCCGTTAAGCTCATAGTATCTGGGGCAAGAACCAGATCAGTCGGATCATACCATTCAACTTTTATTGAATAACCACCCATATTTTTAATACATTGTTTCAATTCCGGTTTTTCGCAGATTTGTTTTCCTGCCGCACACCTCAAACCCTTACTGCATGAAAAACCTGCAGAACATGGTTGATTCTCCAATCGAGGTGAGTTGAAACATTTATGCACTCCAGGCTGACAACTTAACCCTGTGCCACATGGACGGGTAGCATGACAGGCATCACCAAGTTTTCCCTTTGCTCGACATACTTGACTCCCAGCTTCACAGGTTAAATCTGTGCCACATGAGTAACCTGCCGAACACGGTTGATTTTCCAATCGTGGAACGTTGTAGCATTTGTGAACACCAGGTTGACAATTTAACCCTGAACCACATGGACGCGTTAAATGACATGCATCTCCGGCTCGACCAGGCGCACGACATACTTGTGACCCAGCTTCACAAGTCAAACCACTTTCACAATAATAACCTAAGCTACACGGTTGATTTTCTTTTCGAGGTGAGTTGTAACATTTTTGAACAAATGGCTGACAACTTAATTTATCATCACATGGATAAAATGCTGAGCAACCTTCTCCTACACCACCAGCGTATACAACATTTCCTATAGAAATAATAAATAGCAGTAGTAAAAATATTTTCTTAAAAAACATGTTTTTCTCCAGAATTAGTAGCTTTAGACATACGCTACACTAACTACAGAAAAAACACATGACCCATATGGGTCAAAATTTAGATTATTTTCATCTTACTAAAGGCTATTTCTAGAACAGAAAAGACGGATAGTTTATTTAAATGCAAGTTAAGGTTGTGTGTGAGGCACTGCTATTTAGTTATGACTGGAAGCGGTATTGGGGTCAGCCAGCTTGATTTTATATACGGTCGCCCAGTGATACTTAAGTAGTTATATCTTTTTCTGTTCTAGTTTATCAACTGCATCAATGGTTTGAAAAAACACCTCACCAGAACTTAAATGATGCAAAAAATCTGTCTGCTTCAGTTTATCCATAACAGGACCTTTAACTTCTGCAAGGTTGAGTACAACCCCTTTTTTAGTGAGTGAATTAACCAGTGTTTCCAAAGCCTCTAAAGCCGTAGTATCAATATAACTTACCGATGAAAATATTAATATCAGATGTTCTAAATTGGCATATTCAAGGGCTTTGTCTTCTATAAAATCGATAATATAACTTACATTAGCAAAACTAATATTTTCATCAATCCTAATCAGTAGTAAATTCTCCCAGGTTTCCACCTGATGTCGATTAATATTTCTAAAATGATCAGTCTCTTTTATTCGACCTACGACAGCAATGTGTGGTCGACTGGTTCGACGTAAAAAACTTATAATGGTGATTATTACACCCAGCACAATACCTTCTTCTATTCCTAAAATAAGCACGCCGAGCAAAGTAATAAGTTCGGCTGTACCATCCCCTTTGTCATACTTCCATGTTTTAATAATTCCACGTAGTTTTATTAGTGGTGAAATAGCAATAAGAATAACTGCCGCTAAGGCGGCTTTAGGAATATAAGTAAATTGTTCGGTAAAAAAAATAACTGCGATACTGAGTAGAATGACGGCTATTAACATCGCCATCTGGGTACGTGCACCCGCAGAAAAGTTAACCATAGTCCGGCTAAACCCCCCTGCTACAGACATACCGCCAGAAAATGCAGTTGCTATATTAGCAGCCCCTAGAGCTAATAATTCCTGATTTGGGTTTATTTTTTGATTCCTTAAATTAGCCGTCACTTTGGCAATCGCTACACTTTCTACATAAGCAATAATGGCTATAAATGCTGCACTAGGCAACAATGCTTTCCATTGAGCCGAACTATGAATAAAGTCAAAGCCAATCTTTGGAAAACCAGATTGAATTTCTCCAACAATGGCCACATGATGTAATTCTGAAAATTGATAGATGGCCACTATACATGTTGTTATAACAACAATTAATAATGGTGCACATTTGCTAATGCCTGTCACATAAACCTTGTTAACATTAATCTTTTTTAGAATTGCTGTTAGTGGAGAGCCAAACAGTATTAGAAATGTAATACTGAAAAAACCAAGCGCCGTTGTGTATTGATTTATCTGCTGTAAATAATCACCATAACAAGAAAAATCTATACCACATGGGTTTCTTGACAACCCAAGTAAGTGGGGTATTTGACTTAATACAATCAATATTGCTGCACCACTAGTAAAACCAGATAAAACAGGATGACTGATAAAGTTTACCAACCCGCCCATTCTTAACATTGCCATAAGCAATAATATCAATCCACCTTCAGCCGCTAAAATAATGGCATTTTCCACCGAACTACCCAGTACAGTAATTTCAGGAGCAGATAAGACGCTGGCAATCATAATAGCCGCAATGGACACAGGACCAACTGATAAGGTTTTACTTGTACCAAATAACGCATAAATAGCAGGGGGGAGAATACTGGCATATAAACCCATCTGAGCAGGTAATCCAGCTAACATGGCATACGCTATTCCTTGAGGAACCAATAAGATGGCAGTAATAATGCCTGCAAATATATCACCATTAAAATCTTGTTTTGAATAGTTTTTTAACCAGCCAGTAATAGGAAAACAGTTGTAGATCCATTGCTTGGGTTGTATTGAAGCCATGAGTGTAAGGGGCCTATAAATTAATTTTTTGCTACCGGTAAATGACATTTATCCCAGGCTAACATACCGCCGTCCAGATTAAATATGTGTGTAAATCCCAAAGTTTGGGCAACTCGCGCTGCGCGTGAAGAGCGACCTCCACTGCGACAGACAAATAGATATTGATGGTTTTTGTTTAAAGACTTAAGCTTTTGTTTAAAACTGGTTTCATTAATAGTACACAGTTTGGCATTGTGAATATGTCCTAACTGATCATTAAATTCATCAGGTCGTCTAACATCAATAATGCGGAATAATGATAACTGTTCAAGTGCTTGTGTTGGAGAAAGATTAGTAATAGGCGTATTAGTCACAACACCGATTAAATCAGAAAGTGCCTGATTAGACACCTCAACTTCATTATTAAGGTTTTCTGAATTTAATTTAGTCTCGTCTACTATACCTGTCACTTGGTTTGCTAATTGTTCAATGACTCCAACAGCAGTAATGATTGAATTTACTGAAGGACCATGCTCTTCAGATTGACTGTTTTCATTGCCTTTAAAAAGGCTAATTAATGTTTGTAATGCTTGCTCTACTGATGAGGTATTTTTGAGACTGGCTTGCATATAACCTCTATTAAGCTCGACTATGCTCTGAACATTATCTCTTGCAGACGTGACTACACTATCAATATGTTTAGATACCTGTTCACAGGTTTTAACCAATTCCTGCATTTCATCTGCAACAATGTTAATTCCACTTCCTTCTATACCTAATGATCCACCTAAAACAGCAGTATTAAGTGCTAACATTTTTGTATGTCGGGCTACATTATTGAGCGATTGTGTACTTTCTCTTATTTTATCAAACAACTGTATACTTTCTTCAATACGACTGAATTCTGTTTCCATTTTTTGCACGGTTTCATTCAATACTGAAAGAGAATTGTCAGCTTTATTGACTGATTCAGAAAGTAATGTTTTTATCTGTTCACCATCCGCAAAAACTTGATTAACAACTTCATATTGCTTTTGGGTTATTTCTACCAGCGAATTGTTGATTACTTTTATTTTTTGAACAGTTTGTGTTGTTTCCTCAGAACTTTTACCCAACTTTTGAATGGTAGCAAGTAATTTCCGGGTTTTATCAGACTCACGATTAGACATAGTGCTTACCTACATATATCTACAAAATATAATGAAAATAGCATATAGAATAAGTTGTTACAATTACCGTTTAAACAAATATCAAATACACATTTACCACGGAGGTTATTTAACTTTTTGTAAAACAAACAGGCATATAGAAAAATACGCCTGTTGCCTTAAGCCACCATTGATTATTTAAGACTCAGCATCTTCTTTAACCAACTTTTCCACATAAGACTCTTTAGTCGGAACATCAAAACGTATACCTTTAATCATTATGTGCCAGTACAACCATGGAAATCCAAAAATTTTACCATACCACCAAAACCGGCTATTGGTTCTAGGGTCAAGAAACGGAAATGAGGGTGTTACTTTTCCACCATAAGAAAACTCAGCAACCATACAAGTACTCAATGAGGTGGTTAATGGACAAGAGCCATAACCATCATAACCTTCAACAAGCTCTTTACTGACTTTTAGTTTAAGAATGTTATCAACTACAACAGGTACTTGTTTACGTACTGCTGCAGCGGTTTTAGCATTGGGTGTAGATGTTGCATCACCTAAGCCAAAAACATTGCTATATTTATTATGCTGTAATGTAAATTGATTAACATCAACCCAGCCACCCTCATTTGCCAAAGGACTTTGCTTAATAAAATCAGGAGCACTTTGAGGTGGAGTAACATGAATCATGTCAAATTCTTTTGTTACTGTGGTTTTATTACCATCAGCATCCGCGGTTTCAAATGTTGCTGTTTTAGCTTTTCCATCAATGGCAACCAGGTTATGTCCAAAATTGGTTTTAATTCCATAACCAGCAACAACTTTATTCAGCGCTTTAGCAAAAAAAGGAACACCAAACATACCAGGGCCGGCATTGAAAAATTCGACATTGGTTTTGTCCGCAATCCCTTTTTTACGAAAACGGTCAGCAGCCAGGTACATGATTTTTTGAGGAGCACCCGCACATTTAATTGGCATGGGGGGCTGAGTAAAAAAGACGTTACCTGATTCTATTTTTTGTAAAGTTTCCCAGGTATATTCAACAAAATTAACTGAATAATTGGTACATACCCCATTCTTACCTAAGGTTTCTTCCAGACCCTCAATTTTATTAAAATCTAATTGTAAACCTGGACATACAACAAGGAAATCATAACTGATCACATCACCGGACTTTAAAGTCACTTTGTTGTCATCGGGTTGAAAGCTTTCAGCATATTCCTTAATCCAGTTAATACCAGGGTTTATTAAATCAGCCTCATTTTTAGTACATCTTTTTAGTGTATAAGCACCACCCCCGACAATCGTAAATCCAGGTTGATAGTAGTGTTTTTCAGAAGGCTCAATCAAGGCAATATCAATTGATGAGTCTTTCCGGTGCATATTATTAGCTACTGATACGCCAGCAGCTCCGCCACCGACAATTAGTACAGAATGGTGTTGTTCAGACATTTTTCCTCACTTTATAATTTTATAATTTTATAATTTTAATCGTACATTATTTATTATTACTTTAATACCAAGGCAGAAACGTTGAATATATTTCTCCTCAATAACAAATAATCAACATCTTAATTTGCCAAGTAAGCAACTCTCTGTGTACATACGGAAATATCGCTTTGTTCTAAAAATTAGCAGAGATATGGCTTAGAATACAATACGACTTAAATATCTTAGTACAAATAATTATCATTTAGCCACATCCTAACAAAGCAATATTCCTATTAAATAAACTGGAAACAAAATCAATAGCTTGCGCCATAAAGTATGCTCCAGTTGATATATAGTTAGTATAATACTACTCTTTAATTTTGTTGATTCCAAGCCTCATAACCACCTGCAATCGACAAGACATTGGTATAGCCCATATTTTGCAATGTATTAGCAGATAAGGCTGCACGTCCTCCAGTACGACAATAGACGATAATTGCGCCAGATTTATCCGCTAATTCAGGGAAATTTCCAATTTTAAACTCAAGAACTCCCCGTGGTAATAAAATTGCATTATCCAGATGCCCCGCAGCAAATTCGTTCTCTTCTCTTACATCAATAATCGATACATCACTATTGCTAATTATTTCTTTGGCTCTTGCTGGACTGAGTTCAGTTATATTTTTCTTGGCCGCCATAATCAGATCTTGCATAGATGCATTTTGACGTTTGGGGTCTGACCCTTCAATACGTGGTTCTGCCGCTTGATTTGCCTGCTCTTCATCAATACCGCAATAACGGTTTGCTGGCACTGCCAAATCAATTAACTTAGGTTTTGGTAAATTAAGATTTTGCATAATCTCAATGAACTGTTGTTTAGTTTTTCCTGCCAAGCGGGGATTAGTCAATCGCTCTTGTGAAATATTGCTAATCCAGTGTCCGTTATAATCGTGTCCAGGATAAACGATAGTATCATCAGGCAAAGTAAATAACCGCTGAGTAATACCGTCATACTGTGCACCAGCATCGCCGCCTTGAAAATCTGTACGCCCACATCCACCTATTAGTAAAGCGTCTCCCGTAAATACCCGGTCACGCCATAAAAAAGAAGTACTGCCAGGTGTATGGCCAGGTGTGGCAATTACTTTAATTGATTCATTTTCACCAAACTCAAAAGTGTCACCATCCTGAATTTGAACATCAGCACTTTCAGCACCACATAGGGAACTAACCGCAGTTTTTGCCCCTAATAGTTGTCTCAATTGACCGCTTGCGGTTACATGATCGGCATGTACATGCGTTTCAAGTGAATATTTTAAAGTCAAATCGTGTTCTTTTAACAAGTTCAGATAACCATCCAATTCGCTATCAACCGGATCTATAAAGATAGCCTCTTTACTATCCAGGTCAGCAATCAAATAGGTATAGGTACAACTTTCTTTATCAAATAACTGTTTAAAAAGCATAAAAAACTCCTGAAAGGTTAAAATCACTCTAAATTGAGAAATTAAATATATTTAAACCAAAAAAAAACACAATTACAATTAATCATAATATAATGAATCATTAATATATGATAGTAATTTCTGCTTTTTTATCTTTCTTTCAACCCCTTTTCCAGGCAATATAACCACCTATCAAGGATACAATATTTGAATAGCCAAGTTCTTGCATTACATTCCCGGCAAGTGCTGAACGGTTTCCAGAAGCACAATAGATAAGTATGCTGCTATCCTTACCTATACCCGTCAGTACCGATTCAACTTCCGCTTTAACTCTGCCTCTGGGTAGTAATATAGAATTTTCAATATGTCCAAGGTCATATTCATTTTGCTCGCGCACATCTAGAATAATAACATTATTGGATTCAATCATATTTTTTGCTGTGATTAGATCAACTTGCTTTATTCTATTCTTGGCATGATTGATACTACCCTGCACACCTCTACGCTCATTTTCCGGCTGATTAAACTCACTGTCATTGGCCATTTGCTGAGCTTCTTCCTCTTCAATACCGCAATAAAGATTAGCTGGCACTGCTTTATCTAATAATTTAGGCATAGGTAAATTAAGGTTGCCCATAATTTCAATAAACTCTTCTCTGGTTTTTCCTGCCAGTCGTGGGTTCTTGGTTTTTTCTTGAAAAACACAACTCACAAAATTTCCTTTATAGTCATGTGCAGGATAAACCAGTGTTTCACCTGGCAAGGAAAATATTTTCTGAGTGACAGAATCATATAAGTCACCAGCATCTCCATTTTGAAAATCAGTCCGCCCACAACCACCAATAAACAAAGCATCTCCAGTAAAAACGCGATCATTACATAAAAAACTCATACTTCCAGGTGTATGTCCTGGTGTGCTTAAGGTTTTAATAATGACACGAGTACCCAGAGTAAAAGTTTCATCCCCTTCTAATTGATAGTCGGCAGTTTCTGCACCGCAATGTAAACCAATACAGGTACTCGCCCCCGTTGCTTGCCTTAATAATCCGCTTGCAGAAATATGATCGGCATGGACATGGGTTTCAAAAGAATAGACTAAGTTTAAATTTAAGGTTTTGAGCAAAGCCAGATAATCATCAATATTACCCTCAACAGGATCAATAAAAAGTGCTTCGTGACTTTCAAGATCTGCAATTAAGTAGGTATAGGTACAGCTTGCTTTATCAAATAGTTGTCTGAAAATCACTGTTTTTCCTCGAAATAATACTCATTAAATTGAATCTAAAATGTTTGCACAAAGAAACGGTGCAACCTATTGTGAATGTGTTGACGCAGGTATTGAAGCGTTTGCCGGCGTTCCATTGACTCTACAATATTCCAGCATCCCCCCCTGCATATTGTATATATGTTTAAACCCGTGACCCAGTGCCATTCTTGCTGCTCTGGCCGATCGACCGCCACTTCGGCAGACAAATAAATGAGGTGCTGTTTTATCTAAACGTTGTAATTGCTGATCAAAATTATCTTGTAAACACATTAATTCTGCCTCGGGTATATGCCCTAGTTCGCCATTATATTCATCAGGTCTACGTACATCGATAATTCTCATAGTTGAAAAATCATCACTAACAGAGACATCTTCAATTTTACTACCGGTAACTTCGCCTAAGGTATCAGCTAACAATCGGGTAATACTTTCAAGCTGAGTATTTACTTCAGTATTAATCGATCGAAACTTATCTTTTGATAATTCAGCATCAGATAAAGCAGTTTGTGCAATTGAATCAATCGCCCCTACTTCATTTTCAATTTCAGCAAAACTTTCGGTTACACCCGAAGAAACATCTGTTAATAGATTAACACTATCCGAAATACCTTCAATAATTTTGCTGACTTCTGTACGTGTTTTATCAACGGCCGAATTAATATCTATAGTCGCATCTGCACTTTTATTTGAAAGTTCGCGCATACTGGTAGCAACCACGGCAAATCCCCTGCCATGTTCACCCGCTCTGGCTGCTTCAATGGATGCATTGAGAGCTAAAAGATTTGCCTCAGAAGAAACATCACGAATCTGGGTTGCTTTATCATGAATTGCATCAATTAAACCTTGAATATTTTGCAGTGTTTGCATTGATCCTTGCCAGGAATCAACCGAGTGTGAAAGTGCATCTATGCTTGATTTACTTTTTTGGGTCGCATCCTTGGTTCTTTGGCTGGAGGTATAAATATCGGGTAAAGAAGAAAATGCATTATCCACCACAGTTTGCGCGTTTTTCAATTCAGCGGCGATTGCTTCAATGGTTTGTCCATTTTCCAGAAATGCGTTATTTAGTTTTTGTCCTTTTTCTTCCAAATCTAATTGATTCGCTTGAAAAAACTGATCCGCTATTACAGTTTGCTCTTGTAAAAGATGTTGCCGGTTTTCTTCATGTAAGTTTTCTTGATTTAAGAACAAGTCGTCATAAACATTTTTTTGAATTTTTTTACCAAAGAACCAACCTAAAATAAAAAAAATCCCACTCAATAGAGAATAAATTAAGATCGTAACCATTTAAGCGCAGCCTTTAATATAAGTGACACAAATTCTTATTTGAAAACTTGTTTCTATTCACGTAATTATTCATCCACAATCACATAAAATTGTGTGTTGGTTAAGTGTAGTCTAATTACTATGTAATATCTATTGAACCAAGAAAGATCAGATTAAGCAGCAGCACCTCCTTCTCAAATAATAGAGATCTCGTTTAAGAATACCTTTTAAAAAAAATAAATTTCATCCGTGTTACAAAAACAAACAGGGGAAACAGCAAGGTCATTCAGTTAAGAAATTCGATGGGGGTGTGCTGAGAAACTAAGTGCATATTTCTCATTTCTCAATTGATGCGCTTCCTAAAGTCAGCACATACTATATAATCGCCTCAGCTTAATGACATTGTGGTAAATGACTTTTAAAAAACCTCTTGGATCATTCCCAGTTATTAAATGATAATAAAAAAGTCATCATTTTGGCAATTCTAACTCAGGAAAATTATCTTTAAAGAGTCCACTACAAAATATCACTGGACTTGCATCCTGAATATTTCAAACAACCCCCAAAAATTATAACTTCCCCCAGATATGGGCATTTACAGCAGGTTCTTCTTCCTCAACATTCTCATCAACTCTTAATTTATCAGCCTGTGTAACAGCTTGTTGTTCTTTTGACTGCCTCACTTTTTGTTTTTTTGTTAACTTTGCTTTTTTCTTTTTAGGGCTTTTGCGCAGTAAGGGTGGAGCTACTTCGTCAACCTCAAAACCATCCAATACCTCTCTTTCTAAATTTAGTGCATTATGTTTTTCTATCACTAAAAAGTGTTGATATTCATGATGGGCAATTAAAGAAATAACATGTCCTTTTTGACCTGCGCGCCCTGTACGCCCAATTCTATGCACATAATCATTAGGTGATCTAGGCAGATCATAATTAATCACACAAGGCAGCTGTTCAATATCAATCCCCCGTGCCGCCACATCGGTTGCAATTAAAATGCGTATCTCTCCTGCTTTAAAGCGCTTTAATGCAGCCATACGTTTAGATTGCTCTTTGTTACTATGCATGGCAACCGCTGCAATACTTCTTTTTTCTAGCTTTTTAACCAGATTATCGCAAGTACGCTTGGCACTGCAAAAAATCAATACCTGTTGCCAATCATTTTCATGCAACAGATGTGCTAATAAATCATTTTTCTGATGATGATTCACCGTAATCACGCGTTGCTCAATCTCCAGCTCATCAACAAACTCGTCCATATTAATAATTTCAGGTTCATTCAGCACTTCTCGAACCAATTGACTAATACTGTCTGGAAAAGTCGCTGTAAACATCAAGTTCTGGCGTTTATTAGGCAACAGCTTAATAATGCGTTCTATTTCTTCCTGAAAATCGCCTTTCATCAATCGGTCAACTTCATCAATAACCAATGCTTTGATTTGATTAAATTTAATGGCATTTTGGTCTACTAAATCAAGCAAACGCCCTGGAGTAGCCACCAAAACATCAGCGCCTCCCCTTAAAGCCATCATTTGCGGGTTAATTTTTACTCCACCATAAACACTCTGACATTTAATCTCAGGATAAATATGTGCTGAAAGCTGGGCAAACACCTCCGCAACCTGTATAGCTAACTCACGAGTAGGAACTAGAACCAACACTTGTACACAATTACTGGCTACCCTTTCAGTTGCATTAAATCGTTTACAACGATCTATTTGAGTATAGATATTCTGATTACTCATTTTATCCAGTAAAGGCAATGCAAAAGCCGCTGTTTTTCCCGAGCCTGTATCAGCACGCGCCAGCACATCTTTTCCTTCTAACACAGCAGGTATGGTTTTTACCTGTATATCGGTTGGTTTATCAAAACCGATTTGCTTAATTGCTGACAAAATATCATCAGAGAAGGAAAATGATTCAAATTCAGCCTGGGGAGAATGTTTTTTCATATTTAACAACTAGGGATGAGCAATGTGGTATTTTAACTGAAAACCTATTATAAGACTGATAAAACAACCATTCCATAACACAAAAATATAATCTAAATGCAACTTATCGCCTTACTGTTAATCGGCTTTTCTCTTTTTACTGCTGTCTTGCTGATTTCAGGTAATCTTCTACAACAATTTGAAGCTCAGCAGTTTTCATCAAAACTGGCTGGTTTTATTCTTGTCGTTTGCCTTGGGGTTATTCAATGGTTAAATTTACAATTTATTCTTGACCCATCCTTGTTGGTTTTTTCGCCTTTATATATTGCGTTACTGTACTGTGTCGCTCCCTGTTTTTATTTTTACAGTCGCCGATTACTGACGATGCAGACTAAGTTTAATCAATGGCAAATATTACACGCACTGCCTTTGTCTATCTGTTTGTTTTTTCCTATAGAGTGGATGTTGCCGCTGGCTTTTTTAATAGGTAGCGGTTATTTATTATGGTTGGCCCGGGCGGTTTATTTATTGCGTAAACAACGGCAACGATTCAAGCTGGAACTTTTGGCTCTCGCGGTATTTTTTTCCATTGCTGTAAGCGTGATTTTGCTCGGTTTTATTTGGCCACTGGTAAGCAACTCAAGCTTTATTATTGGCTACAGTATCCTGGTTGGTCTTGCCTTTTTTGCTGCTATTTTAACCTTACTGAGTTTTCCATCAATCACAGTTGATGTTGCTGAAGCCGCCCAAGCTACTTATGCAGAATCAACACTGAAAAATATTGATTGCAATAAAAAGCTTGTTCATTTGAGTCAGCTAATGGAACAGGAGAGGCTTTATATTATGGAAAACCTTAGTCTATCCATGCTGGCAGAACAACTGCAATTAAACTCCCATCAATTATCCGAACTGATTAATACCGAATTTAAACAGGGGTTTTCAAAATACATCCGCAACCATCGAATCAAAGCTGCAAAAAAACTACTCTTATCTGAACCAACATCTTCAGTTTTATCTATTGGATTGTCAGTCGGTTTCAGTACCCAATCAAATTTTTACACTGCTTTCCGCGATATTGTTGGCATGGCACCTGGCCAATATCGCAAACAATTTTTAAAACAATAACTCATCTATTCCCTTTTTTACCTTTAACCTAGAAAAATCAGTTGATCGCTGAAAATTTACAAAAGCTATTGAATGTAGTGGGTAGTCAAGTTAAATGTGAGTCACCCATTTGGTGGGGGTCAACCGCTCCATGGTTTTGTGAAAAAATCTGGACAAAAAATCCTGCAGAATCACTCTTGTTAAGGACTATGGCCATTATCTGCGAGTGATTATTTGTCTTTGAAACTCAAGGATGAGTAGAATGTCGAAAATGCAGGAGCAATTTTCAACCTTGCCCAGATTTTCCACAAATTCCATGTCCAACTGATTTTTCTAGGTTTAAAACTTACATTATTATCATTTTGAAACTTTGCAACATATTGATTTTAATATAAATAATTAATTTATATTCCAATTATATAAAACAGGAAGGCTAATCATTTTTTCCTTGCTATTGTTTGTCTCACCATAACAACCAAGAGGTGATCAGCATGACAATCGTATTATATCTATTAATTTTTCAAGCTATTCTGGGTGGTTTCGATGTTCTGTGGAATCATGAATATCAGGAAAAACTACCACAACAACCTTCTGCAGCATTGGAACAAAAAATACATGGCGTTAGAGAATTACTTTACGCTTTAGTTTTTTTTGCATTGGCACTTTTTAAATGCCATGGATACTGGGCTATAGTGTTAGGCCTGACACTTCTCATCGAGATGGTATTAACTGCATACGATTTCATTATTGAAGACCAAACCCGAAAACTATCTGCTGTAGAGAGAACTACTCACCTAATTTTAAGTATGAATGGTGGTGCTTATCTCGCATTGTTGATCCCAATACTTTGGAGTTGGTCATTCAAATCATCCCGCTTGTTTGTTATTGATTATGGCAATCTCTCCACCCTGTTAATATTCTTTGGCTTTGCTGTTTTAGCTTGTGGAATCAGAGATTTAATTGCCGGAATTCGTCACTCTCCCTATTCGATATTTGCTAGGAGTTATTCATGAATATTTTACTAACAGGTGCCAGTGGTTTTGTCGGGCATCATGTTTTACAAGCACTAGAACAGAAAAATCATGAGGTGCTTGCTTGTTGCCGTACACCTAAAAAGTTGTTTTTCAAGTCGAAAAATACACGTATCCTGCAACTGAATTATAACGACATGACAAATTTCACGGATTGGTTACCACATCTACAAAACATCAATGCTGTTATCAATTGTGTTGGTATTATTGCCGAGTCAAAAGATCAATCGTTTCAAGCTCTCCATGCTCAAGTTCCGGCTGCCTTGTTCAAAGCGGCAGAACAAGCTAAAGTTAGAAAAATCATCCAGATATCCGCACTTGGATCTGATGAAACAGCTCAATCAGCTTATCATCTCAGTAAAAAAGTCGCCGATGATGCACTTAGAAATCTGAATGTGGAATGGTATGTACTACAGCCCTCCATAATCTACGGCGATGGCGCACAAAGTATGGCTTTATTTCATGCTTTAGCGGCATTACCTGTACATGGCTTGATTGATGGAGGCATTCAAATGATGCAACCAATCCACGTCAACGATGTAGCAGCAACTATTATTCAGTGCCTGAATCTGGAATCCCCCGTTAAGCAGACCCTGCCATTAGTTGGGCCAGAAGCAATTAGTTTTAAACAGTTGTTAGCACAACTTCGGCGACGTTTGGGAAAAAAACAAGCCCCTACTGTCTCCTTTTCTGGTGAATTGGCACAACGATCAGTGTTTATCGGACAATGGCTAGGCGAACCTGCTTTTAATGCAGAAAATATAGCCATGTTACGTAGAGGGAATTCTGCGGATGCAGGGCCGATAACACATTTTCTTGGCCGCTCCACACAAAGTCTGCAAAAACTATTACTGTTACAACCAGCAAATCAGGCAGAACGCTGGCATGCAGGGTTATATTTTCTACGTCCTTTATTACGTTTATCGATTGCTTTTTTATGGATATGGAGCGGTATAGTCTCCCTTTTTTTCTTCCCTCAGGAACAAAGTTACCAGTTTTTATCTGCTTCAGGAATTACCGGCAGTGCTGCACCTGTCATGTTATATGGCCTTGCCTTGATGGACATTATTCTGGGATTAGCTACTTTATTGGCATATCGTATCCGACCATTAATATTCTTTCAGCTCACTATCATTTTTCTGTACACGTTGACGATCACTTTTACCTTGCCTGAATTTTGGCTGCATCCATTCGGTCCAGTTTTGAAAAATATCCCTTTATTAGCAACGTTACTTGTTTATTTAAATTTGGAAGGAGAAAAACCATGATATTTTTAACTTTAAAATTGATCCACATATTCAGTGCAATTATCTTATTTGGATTGGGTCTCGGTACGGTTTTCTATAAAGTTATGGCTGATCGTTCAGGTAACCATGCCGCAATTGCTGCCACTAGCAAACATGTGGTACTGGCCGATTGGTGGTTCACTACACCTACTGTTATCATTCAACCACTAACAGGAATAATGATGGCGGAACAACTGGGTATGTCACTGACGGATGGCTGGATGATACAGACAATTGTTCTATACCTTTTAACTGGAATATGCTGGCTACCTGTTGTTTATATACAGATTCGTACGCGGGATATTGCAAACGAATCACTGGCTGAAAAAAAACCATTACCTGATAGTTATCATTATTATTCAAAAATATGGATGTTGTTGGGTATGCCTGCGTTCTTTGCTATGTTGGGCATTACCACAATGATGGTTTTTCACACCTCATTATTCTAGGAGTTAAAGATGAACAATATGCCTTTGTTACAACAAGCTCTGGGAGAAGACTGGAATAAATTGCCGCTGGTTATCCAGCGTCATTACAGTGTCCCCAGTGATTCTAATACCTGCATAAAAGGTAATATGGAAATTGGTTACCCAATTATCCTGTTTCCTCTCATTAGCCTGATTCATCTTTGTGGAGGGCTGGTTTGCAGACGCGGTAAGAATATTGAGACGGTGGTAAAAAAAACCATCTCAATGCAGAATGCTAATTTATATTGGCAACGCACACTGAAATATCCTGATAACAAAAAAGACTATTTCTATTCTCGAATGGTTTATCTAAGAAATCATGAACTGATAGAAACTGTTCGCTTCGGTTTCGGCTTGCTTCTTAAAGTTTCCGTCAACAACGGTGAATTAGTCTACCGTAGCAACGGTCATATCTGGCAATGTGGCAGAATACGGATTACTTTCCCCGATTGGCTGTTATTAGGTGCTGCAACCATCATTGAAACACGTATTTCTGATCAAAAGTTCCGATTAGATTTTAGTATTAAGCATCCACTTTGGGGAAATAGCTATTGGTATCATGGTATTTTTCAATACAGTGAAAATAGTGAATCTTAGCTGTATTTTTCAAAAATACAGTGAATCTAGTCTACTCAGAATACTCAATTAATAAAAACATCATTTAAGGTTATTTTAAATCCCTCTACGTTTCTTAATCTATGTATTATGAACAGACTAAACTTTGTTCCTGTCGTGTTTCCTTGAGCTTCAAACGTGAATTTGGTGGTCAGATGCGTATTTTGAATAATTTCTGTAAAACCTTGCCAACCTATAGCAGTATCGTTCTCATAGTCCCAACGTTCTCCATTTGCATCCACCACTTTAGTTGATCGAGAAATAACAACTTCAACATTCGTATCGGTTATATTTTTGTACTCCAAAACACAACTAATATTCTTCCCTTTCTTGGTGCATGATTTCAATGTCACCAAGAAATTTTCATCTTTGTATGTAGGCAAAGGAAAATAATCAGTTGCTACATTAGTATTTTCCACTGATACAGATTTTACAATATTATTATTCTGTATAGTTATCTGTTGCTCTAATTTTTGTATTCTAGAAGATAGGCATTGTAGAGTTTTATTGAGATCTTCATAACGATCCTGATTCGTTAATTTCGTATTGCATTCTGTCGTTGCATGCGCACTCAAATTACATATTAAAAACATTAAAACAATAGCTATTGACCTATATATCATTCTTCCTCCTACCGTATCCATAAACATTTTAATGATGGGTTAACTTCTGTACACTGGTTCCCAATGCCAGAATTTTGAATGAGAATTGGATGTGTTGATTTATCAAATGTCTTGGGTTCTGGAATTGTAATATCCTGTGATTGATCCGAAATATTGAGTTGAGGCACATGCAACACTGGAAAAGCATATACAAAAATACCTGCAAAAAACAGAGTAAATAGACCTAACTTGATTTTTCCAGTGAAAAATCTAGGCTCTTGAATAATTTTGTTACGAGATTGATGTAAATTGCCAGATTGTTGAATTTTTGGGATCGCATAAACAAATAGCCCGATGCCTACAAGAAACAGAATAATGACACCCAATTTAGTTATGTCAGTAGAATCATCAAACAATATTGATGCAACTACTGCAGTAGCTATTACCATCAGACCAAGAATGCCATAGAGACTTTTTGCTGCAACCGCCAATAACGCAGGCACACTCTTAAAAAACGCATCCACCTTCAATCTCCTTTTCTATAGAATCAGTTAGGTGCCTAGTATATATTTTTTAAAAGGATTTTTCTAATTCAGACTCCGATTAAGCTAAGTTTAGTTGAAATTAACTGGATAAATATTAAACTGTCCGATGATATTAGAGTAATACACTATTTGTCATGTTTCACCACGTTGTACCATGATTTTTTAAAAGGTCAGCCTGAAACATATCAGGTGATATTCTAAAAATTTCTGGATTTATTCTATACCAGTATTGAACAGCTTCAAAGGGAGTTCTAAC
>JAKIUK010000070.1 GCA_021647585.1 Methylococcaceae bacterium | reverse complement strand
ACCAATAATCTCTTTGCATACCGCCATCTCGCTCACCCAACACGGAACAACTCATTGAGTGACGGCTGGCCTGATAGCCTTGTAAAAAACCCAGGCTATTTCCTAAAACTCGTATACCTTGATGGCTATTTACTGTTGCACCTTCAGAGTTATTTATTTCTGCATGATATGATCGAGCTGCATCTTCACATTCCACCGCCAATTCTATTGCGGACTCTGCATTAATATCCCAGGGATGGTTCATATCAAGATCAGGAAATTCAGTAGCCAACATTTCTTTGTCAGGTAAACCAGCGTATTTATCTTCACTGGAAAAACCGGCAATACTACATGCGGCCTTGACTGTTTCCTTAACTGAATCTGCAGAAAAGTCATTAGTACTCGCAGAACCTTTGTTCTTTCCAATATAAACAGTAACACCTAAGCTCTGGTCACAATGGTATTCAATAGTCTCTACTTTACCGAGTCTCGCGGTAACTGAAAGCCCATTATCTACACTTAATCCTGCTTCTGCGGAAGTCGCTCCCTGTGTTTTTGATTCATCCAATATATCTTGGACTAGATTTTTTAATCGATTAATTTCTTCGTGGTTTTGCACAATAACTCTCTCTAGGGGTAGAAGTATTTTTTTAAAAAAGATAACTATTGTTTATCACACACTCGTTCCACCCACAGTTAACCCATCTATTTTTAATGTAGGCTGACCTACTCCTACGGGCACACTTTGCCCCTCTTTACCACAAGTCCCAACACCTGAGTCCAATTCTAAATCAGTCCCTACCATAGAGACCTTAGTCAATACATCAGGCCCATTACCTATTAAAGTGGCTCCTTTTACCGGGCGAGTGATTTTTCCATTTTCAACCAAATAAGCTTCGCTGGCTGAAAAAACAAATTTCCCTGACGTTATATCTACTTGCCCACCGCCAAAGTTCTTAGCATACAAACCTTTTTTTACTGATTTAATAATTTCTTCCGGATCATGCGGACCCGGCAACATATAAGTATTTGTCATTCTAGGCATAGGCAAATGTGCGTAGGATTCACGTCGTCCGTTACCGGTAGATTCAACACCCATTAGCCTGGCATTTAACTTATCCTGCATATAGCCTTTAAGTATGCCTTTTTCAATCAGTACGGTATTTTCGGTAGGTACGCCTTCATCATCAATACTCAAGGAACCCCGCCTGTCGGCTAAGGTTCCGTCATCAACCACAGTGCAAAGTCCTGATGCAACACGTTGGCCTACTTTACCACTAAAAGCCGAAGTACCTTTGCGATTAAAATCACCTTCCAGACCATGACCAATCGCCTCATGCAATAATATACCAGGCCAGCCAGGACCTAATACAACGGTCATATTACCTGCTGGTGCATCAACCGCTTCCAGATTTACCACCGCTTGCCTTACTGCTTCTTTTCCATATTCAAGCGCTTTATCCCTATCCAAAAAGTAACTGTAATTTGTTCTGGCACCACCGCCCATGCTTCCTTGTTCCCGTTTGCCATTTTCTTCTAGGATAACTGTGACATTCATACGTGTTAATGGACGAATATCAGCCACTAAAGAACCATCCTGATTTGCCACTAAAATCTTTTCGTGCACGCCAACCAAACTGATAATAACCTCTTCAATACGACTATCCAATTTACGTGTTTCTATATCTACTTTGCGTAACAGTTCAATTTTTTCTTGGTCATCCAATGATTTCAAAGGATTTATTGGCTCATAAAAACTGGGCCAAGCTGTCTTCTTTTCCAGTTTGTTTTGCGCATTTTGTCCTTGTCTGGCTATTGCTTTAACATTGCTGGCAGCTTCAAGTAATACCGAGAGTTCTATGCGGTCACTGTATGCAAACCCCGTTTTTTCTCCAGATACCACACGAACACCAGCTCCTTGCTCAATATTATGAGTCCCTTCTTTGATAATACCGCCTTCTAGTACCCATGATTCAAAATGACTGAACTGAAAATAGATATCAGCATTATCCACAGTCGCACTAAGCATACTATCCATAATCTGATCTATGTCTTTGTCCTGCATACCATACGGTGTCAGGATTGATTTTTTTACTTGGTTTAATATTTCCATTCAGATATTTTTAAAAAGGTAATTTAGATAGTATTCTGAGTACTAGGGTAGACTTATGTTCTTGCTATTTAATAGTTACTTAGGAACAGGTAAATCATCCCTGATTGTTTTAAACAACGCTTTAATCAGCTGTGCGCCACCATCGACAGCACCGTCAAAATCATCCTCACCATCATCTAATAAATCGTTATTTTCTTGATCAACCAACTCTACACTGACCTCCGTATCACTGTCACGCCATGCCACATGTATTTTATAAGCTGCTTCTTCATATTCATCTTCAAAAAAGAAGAATGTTAAGTTATCAAACAACCCCGATGTACCCGAAGTTTGCGCATCTGGATCAAACAGTACATAAAAAACACCTAATTCTCTGTTTTTATCACTTATTTCAATCTCTCTCAGTTTTAAAGCTTGCTCAACAATATTCCATGATCGATCAAATAATTTTTTGATTTTAATAATTGGCTTTTCTGTTGAACCTGCTAAAAAAATGTCATTACTTAATCCAGATTCAACTTTCTCTTGCTTTTTTTCAACTATCGCTTTCGGTTTTTCGACAATTTTCATCCTCGGCGGCATCTCAAGCTCACTGTTATCCTGATATCGCGTACTTTTGATATCAGAACAAGAAACTATCAGCAACGAGACTAAGAACCAACACCCGATATTGTTTAATTTCATATTAATTACAGTAAAAACGTCGATGATCTAAAACAGGGAACGAAGCACGGACTTTTTCCAATCGCTCTATATCAATTTCTGCGCTAACAAAACCTGAACCGGTTTTATAACAGTCCAGAATACCACCCCACGGATCAATAATCATGCTATGTCCAAATGTTTTGCGACCATTTAAGTGAAACCCACCTTGATTGGGCGCAATCACATAACATAAGTTTTCTATCGCTCGGGCACGCAACAATACTTCCCAGTGTGCTGCGCCTGTTTCAGCGGTGAAAGCAGAAGGCACGACCACTATTTCCATACCTTGTTCTAACATTTTACGAAAAAACTCGGGGAAACGTAAATCGTAACAAACAGCGATACCCAACTTTCCAAAGGGTGTCTCTATTACCAAAGGCTCATTACCATTTTCTATTGAATCAGATTCTCTATACTCATCATCTGTTTCCGGTACGCTGACATCAAATAGATGCACTTTATCATAACGAGCAACTCTTTCTCCTTTGTCGTTATAAACCAGACAGGCTGCCCTGACTTTATTGTCTGAATTAGCGACCAGAGGTACAGTTCCAGCAACAATCCAGACTGCATATTTTTTTGCAGTTTCAGACAAAAACGTCTGAATAATACCTTTGCCATCATGCTCCCGAACTTTAACTTTATCAAGTTCATGCACGCCCATTAAGGCAAAGTTTTCAGGCAAAGCAACTAGCTTCACTCCATCTTTCGCGGCCTCAGCAATTAATTTTTCTGTTTCTAATAAGTTTGAAGCTACATTTGGACTGGATGCCATTTGTATGGCAGCACATTTACTCATACTTTATCTCTTTTTCTTTCTCATTGGTTATTCTATTAAGGGTTTCATCCAGGAAAAATCAGTTAATCCCATCCATGTTTTTTTCAAAATGCCATCCTGCTCGTGCATTGGTGTGACCTCAATATTGTCCCACTTACCCGTGACTGTATATTTGGAACCAAAGAAATATCCTTCTGTATAATCACTGGTAAGAACCTGAGTGATTGTTCCTGCAATACTGCTGACAATTGTACCAGCTATAGGCACTGCTCCCGAACTTTTCGGCACGACTACCACCATATTATCAAGGGTTTTGGCAATCAAATCAGCTTCACCACTGATGGCTATTCTGGCAGGAACTCCATCGACTACCAAATCTTCAGTTCTGGCCTTTCCTTTATCCATTTTAAAATGTCCGGTAATACTATTAAAGCTGAGCCCTTGCTTATATATATCTCCAAAATCAAAAGTCAATCTCTTAATCCATTGTTCCATTGCAAGCAGCCCCAGAATTCGACCAAACCCAGGTTCTATACTGGAGATACGTCCATCTTCAAAGTCTATATCCATTTCAGCATCTATATTTTGCAACGAAAACTGATAAGGCGCTCCAGGCCAAATGCCACTAAACTGAACTTTTCCACGACTGTCTTTTAAATCATTTACAAAACCAAATGCTGATACAAATTCACCAATATCATCAGCAAGTAGGCTCCCCGAAATTTTGGTTACAACCCCAATCCCTTGAGCATTTACATTTTTTATCCAGTCAGCTGTAAGTGCAATACTGTGATCATCTGATGTCACATTGATAGGTTTAAACCGAACACCATTTTCTAATCGTTCTGTTTCTATTTCAAGTTCTCCCAAATTAACACCTTTCCACAATAACTGGTCACTTGATACATGAATAAGCGGTATATCTTCAGTACCAATATCATCTATTTGTATATCAGTTGACATTAATTGCGAAAGATTTAAATATGCCATATCCAGCATAATTTCGTTTGTTCCAGTGAAAGTTAATGGTATAGAAAATTTTCCCTTCGCGGCTAAACAAAATAAATTCCCTTGCCATTGTTGATCAAAGCGTTGCATAGCCATTTCAAAAACACCGTAATTTTTATTGTTCCAGTGTAATTGTTTGGTATTTATACTCATTTCATTCACTCTAATTTCAGAGGTGTGCTCTTCATTAGAGCCCTGCTTAACAATTTCCAACCATTCAGAAACATCAAAAAAATCTTGTTCAACTTGTATATTAATACCCTTTTTTACCCGAGGAATGGCTTTACCATTCCCATAAACTATATGCGCAGAATGTATTCTACTTTGTCCTTTGTCTATATTTATAGCTGCTTTCAAACTGTCATCGTAATTTAATGAAATCGGCAATAATTTCTTCTCATTCAATATCAGAGTTACAGACAAGGGTCTTTTTTGTTCAGCTGATTTGCTTAATGAACCGGGCAAATCAATTGCTACATTCAAGAGATTGCTGTTAATACTGAGCTCTGCTGATTGATTGTTAGCAACGGGTAAATCCAGTGTTACATCATATGCCATTGAGCCTGTGATCTGCTGCTTTATAAACTCATTATCTAAAAAGTCAAATTGTGTCTTTAATTGTAAAATATCTGTCTTACCCGCAAAATTAATAGCTGTATTAGAATCCCCACCCTCCACTTTTATATCTACTGGATAACCTAATGATTTTGCTTTTATATTGTCGCCAGACAAACTGTTTTCGGTAAATCTTAAATCACCCGTTAAATGAGTAACATTCAAATCGACCGAATTAACTTTCAAGGAAGCATCTTTAAAATAGGCAATGCCATCCACTTTTGATCTTACAGTTTCAAGTAATGGAATTTTTAAATCCAGCTTAACCTGAGTTAAACCACCGGGTGTAATGACATCAAGTATATTATCAACCAATTCATGTAAAGGTGTTTGCTGTATATATTTCAAGCCATCAGCAATACGCCCATTAACTTGCCCGTGCACTGATAAATGGTTACTTGTTTCAAAGGAGGGAATTTCAACCAATGCATGCTTGACTATCAGATTATTTGCTTTAGCATTGAATACATCAATAGTGACACCATTTTTATAAAACAGTACTTTGGTTGCTACTTTACTTAAATTTGGCCAATCTGGATTAAATTGTAACTCAACATCACTCATGTCGAATAACACTTCAAATACCCCTTGACCACCCTTATAAGGAAATTTATCCAACTCTCCATAAACCAATACATTGCCTTGCTTTATTTTTCCCGATATAAATGCATTGTCTAGCCAATTAACCAGATCTTTGTCCATAATAGAAACAGGATAATATTCAGGCACATGACTCACATCCTGTAGATTTCCATAGGTAGTCTGTAAATCCATAAAAACCGGAGTTCCATTTTTTGGAATAATTAAAGATACTCGAGTTTCAGTATCAAAATCCTTGGTATTAAAAACCAACCCGTTTGAACTTATCCGCCATTTATCAGACATTTGCTGCCATTCCAGCATGCCTGTCATTCTATCAACCAAAAATGGATGCCTGAATAACTTAGGAAAAAATAAAGTACCATTACTAGTGTTGAATGCGATAGCTCCTTTTTCATTTGTTCCCTTAATACTACCGCTCAAATTTGTCAGTTCTGGTATACCAGAGTATGCATTGATAAACAGTTTCTCAAACACCCCATGCACTGCATATTGAGTATTTTTAGTATCTGCATAAATCGAAACCTGTTTGAGCATACCTTTTAAATTCAATTTAGAAATCAATGCCTGTTTTTCCTGATCTAAAGGTACAAAGAACTTGAATAACGCTGTCAATTCTTGTAGATCTAACTGAGCAATTGATCCAGCCACGCGAGAAAATTCTTTATCAGCTGAAAGACTAAATTCTGCTGTAGGCCAAATATTGTTTTCTGTCTGCAGATCAAAACCTGCCACTCCGAGTTGCCAACCTACTTCCGTGCTAGCCCCGTTAAATGTTGTTTTCAGAGAACCTATTTGAAATGTTTTTTGCTTTTCCCCTTCTTTTTGCAGAACAATATCTTTTGCTTGTATACTACCCGTCAAGCTTGATAGCTTAGAATTTTTAAACTTACTCCATGTTTTAAAACTACCTTCTCCAGCATATATTTTTATTCCCAGAGGCAATTCGCCAGTCAATAGTTCAGACAGACGAATATTGCTTCCTTCAATAAAAACTGTGCCATCAATCGCATTTGCTTCAAAAATATTGCCTTGAATAGACATGGAAACTCGCAAACTACTCCCAATCTGTTTAGGTAATTGACTAATTAAATGAACTTCATGGCTTTGTGTATCAAATTCATTTTTTATTAGCAAGTCAACATCATTAAATTGAAGTGGTGTGCCATTGCGTTGTTGATCTAACCAGGTAATATCACTTTTTAATACTTCATACCTGCCACCTTTTAACATCCACAGAGGCTGCTCAGAATCACCTGTGTTTAGACCAACAATAGATAAACTCCCATCTTTCTTACGCACAATGGAAAGTTTAGCGCCTACTAGCGTAAGCCAACTGGAAGGTAAAACCTGACGGGTAAGCAATAATTGCATCAGATCAATACCCAGACGCACTTCTTTTAACTTAATTGATGGCTCAACATCCCCTTTTTCAGCCAGCACCCGAATATCTTTCAAAATAATTTCAGGGCTTAAACCGCGCATGTTTGCCCTCAACTTACCAATTTTAATAGGTATGGTGGTAAGCTCACGAATTTTGTTTTCTAAGACTGTTTTATAGTCTTCTACGCCCAGTAAAAAAAGTCTCACCAATGTAAGGCTTACTGCCATAAACAATAACAGCCCTAATAAAAAATGTCGCGTTGCACGCTTTATGTGGTGAATCACAATAATTTCATGGCCTTAGGGAGGTGGTAATAAATAATCATCCAAATATCATGCAGTAGTTTATTTCTGTTTAAATCTTCTCAAGAGAAGCATAGTTATTCTACGTGACGATTGAGAAGATTTAAACAGGGATAAAAAGGCCAGTGAGATTGGATGATTAGTTGTTTCCATCTCCCTTAATGTTTTATCAAATTACAATAACACCACATCATACTGCTCCTGATTATATTCGGCTTCCGGTCTAAACTTGATTCGCACATCTAAAAACAGTTCCAACTCCGCCAACATGTCCGCCTCTTCATCCAGCAGCATTTCTACCACTTCATTTGAGGCCAGTACAAGTAACTCTTGCACGTTGTATTGTCTGACTTCCCGAATAATTTCTCTGAATATTTCCAGGCACATTGATTCAGCAGTTTTTAATACACCCCGGCCTTCACATGCACAACAAGGTTCACAAAGTATATGTTCCAGACTTTCACGGGTTCTCTTACGAGTCATTTCCACCAGACCCAAAGCAGACACTTCTGTTATCTTATTTTTTGCATGATCTTTATCTAAATTACGCTGTAAAGCATCTAAAACCTGACTTTTGTGCTCTTCACTCTGCATATCAATGAAATCAATAATAATGATTCCACCTAAATTACGTAACCTGAGCTGCCGGGATATGGTTTGAGCCGCTTCCAGATTGGTTTTGAAAATAGTTTCTTCTAAATTGCGTCCCCCCACATAACCACCAGTATTAACATCCACTGTTGTCATTGCTTCTGTTTGATCAAATACCAAATGTCCACCAGACTTTAGCCTTACATTGCGATCTAAAGCTCGCGTAATTTCATCCTCAACATTATAAATATCAAAAACTGGACATTCTCCAGTGTAATGCTCTATGACCGAGACAATTTCGGGTACAAAAATTTTGGCAAACTCGACTAATTTCTGATGTGTTTCACGCGAATCCACTCTTATTCTTTCTATACCCTCTTTATACAAATCACGTAATGTCCGGATGCTTAAAGACAAATCCTCATGAATTAAAGTTTTAGCATCTGCTAGCGTTATTTTTTCGGAAATAGCCTCCCAAAGCTTAGTAAGAAATGTCATATCAGAAAACAACACCGGCTCTTCTATACATTCAGCCGCTGTCCTGGCTATAAATCCACCGCATTCATTTTTTTTCTGAAATTGCTCAATACAGGCTCTTAAGCGATTACGCTCTTTGTCACATTCTATTCTTTGGGAAACGCCGGAGTTATTAGAAAAAGGCATATATACCTGAAACCGGGAGGGAATAGATATTTCTGTTGTTAATCTCGCTCCCTTTGTTCCTAAAGGATCTTTGGTAACTTGAACAACAATTGATTGCCCCTGGCGCAAATAATGTTCAATATTTTCTGACCCTTTATGCTCTAATTCTTTATTACTAAAATCCGAAAGATGAAGGAATGCTGCCCTTTCCAGCCCTATATCAACAAAAGCGGCTTGCATACCCGGCAGTACACGGCAAACTTCCCCTTTGTATATATTACCCACCAGACCTTTTTGTTTATCCCTCTCAATAATAAGTTCCTGTAACACACCGTTTTCAATAACCGCCACACGTGTTTCGGGAGGAGTAACATTTATTAAAATTTCTTCACTCATGTGATAACTTTTATTCCCTGCTTAGATAATAATTCTGCTGTTTCAAATAAAGGCAAACCAACAACCCCAGAGAAACTTCCGTTAATAGACTCTACAAAGACACTTGCCAGCCCTTGTATAGCATAAGCACCTGCTTTACCCAAGGGCTCACCCGTTTCCCAATAAGCTTGAATTTCATGAGGCTGAATGGTTCTAAACTTTACTTCTGTTATACTCAGCGCCTGAAAATGTTTGATCTCTTCATTAATAGCACAACATCTTAATGAGACAGCACTATATACGCTATGCCAATTCCCTGATAATTTATTTAGCATAGCATGTGCATGTTCCTTGTTTTCCGGTTTACCCAAGATGCATCCATCAATAACGACACTGGTGTCAGCAGCCAAAACGGGCAAAGGGCTATTCAATGTCAGCATACAAACTGCTGCCTTTTCTGCCGCCACTCGGAATACATAATCCTGAGGTATTTCTGATTGTTTTGGCGTTTCATCAATATCAACCGGATACACAGTATAACTGACACCAATTTGATCCAACAATTCCTTGCGCCGTGGAGAAGCTGAAGCCAAGACCAATTGTTTTGTCATCGATGATATGGATGGTTATTTAAAATACTCCATGCCCTATACATTTGCTCTGCAACTACAATCCTAACCAAAGGGTGCGGAAAAGTTAAACGGGATAGGCTCCATGATTCTTTAGCTAATTCACGTACAGAATCAGACAGCCCTTCAGGTCCTCCTACCATTAAAGCAATATTTTGACCACTCTCTAACCATCGTTTCATAGCCATAGAAAGTTCTATTGTGGTCCACGGTTTACCAGGTATATCAAGTGTGACAACATGAGTTCTTGCAGGAATAGCATCAATCATTCGCTCACCTTCAGCTCTAACTATCCTTACCACATCACTATTTTTTCCACGTTTTCCAGGCATAATTTCTTTAAGCACTAACTCACATTCCTTAGGCATCCGCTTTGCATATTCATCATACCCTTGTTGAACCCACCCGGGCATACGGTTTCCTACTGATATTAGATTTATTCGCATGGCATGCAGAATACACACAACTAGATATAGTTGCAATGAACCTAAATAAATCCTCACTCCTTAGGATGTGCATAAATATTGAATAGTGAGTATAACCAGTACTCCATCAATGTTGAATTGACGGGGAAAAAGCATAAGCCTTCTCCAAGGGGAACGGGTTGGGTGAGGGGAAAATAAATAATTCAATAATGCTTTTTCTCTTGGTTTTGAAAAATAGAATGGATTGACTTCTCCCCAGCAAGGGAGGGCTATTAATAAGAAACAACCTGTCAATACATCAATGACAGGCTCCTAGGAGCGTAGTCCGCACGGTATTGACGTGGAGTCGAGATCGCACGGCGTAAGCCGCGACCTCGTATGAGAGAGTAAATTTTTGCCACCGTGTTACCTCACTCACCCAACTGATCTTTCTAGGTTCAAAGTAACTATAAAGCTTCATAAACACTTTCGCACCGTGTCGTGATGGAGCCAGTGCAAGCAACTTGTACTATGTTCATAACCCTGTTGTTTTATATTAGTTTGAAAGCAACATCATTTTTGTTATGCTTAATGAGGCTATTCAGAATTTACCCACCCCATCATGCTTGCTGAAGTTTTACCAAAATCAAACCTGACAATAAGAGAAAACCTGAAATGGCTCTATATTCTCAGAAACCTGATGATTATGTCCGAATCAATACTCATCCTGGTCTCTGTCTATGGCCTTCAGATTAAATTACCAGAGGAACAGCTCTGGCTGGTTATTTTTTCTATCTGTGCTGTTAATCTGTATACCTGGATGCGTTTACAGACCGATGAACCTATCAGCGAACTGGAAATTTTTTCCCAAATTTCAATTGATGTTTTAGCGCTGGGAGCTTTAATTTATTTAACGGGAGGCGCATCAAATCCTATCATTTGGGTGTTTTTATTACCCTTAATTCTTACTGCTATCATGCTACCCCAGGCATATGCCTGGAATATGGTGATTCTGACTTGCAGTACCTATACTGTATTAATTGCCTATAACCTTCCCTTGCCTGCTGTTGAGCCTCATCTTCCTGACCCCAGACTGGTGGGCCCTGAATTGCAGCATTACATGCATTTGGTACAAGATGAACACTATTTTAATCTGCATATTTTTGGTATGTGGTTTGGCTTCGTTTTTAGTGCTGGTTTAGTTGCATTTTTTGTTGTGGAATTATCAAAAACACTCAAAGAACGAGAACGTAGTCTTGCTGATGCCAGAGAAAATGCTTTACGTAACGAACGTGTTGTTTCCTTGGGTACTCTGGCTGCAAGTGCAGCACATGATATGGGAACCCCTTTGGGTACCATGGCAATTCTAATTCATGAAATGGAATTGGAGTACCCTGAGCATAGATTTGTAGATTTACATTCAAAAATAAAAATTCTTAATCAGCAAATCGGTCGCTGCAAAGAAGCTCTTTCATTACTTTCAGCCTCAGCCGGTGAAATGCGAGCTGAATCGGGAAAACCCATGTCTATCATTGAATATATTGATGAAGTTCTGAATCAATGGCGGGCTGTCAATACTAGCAGCAAACTGAATTTATTTATTTCACCCTCTTCAATTGAAGTTAACGCTTCCATTATTGCCGACAGAACACTGACTCATTCTATTATTAATATTTTGAATAATGCGGCACAAGTAACGCCTATTGATAAAGGAATTAACTTTAGTGTTAACTGGAACAGTGAGCTGTTACTTCTTAAGATAAGAGACTTTGGCCCTGGCTTCCCTTCAGAAATAGTTGATTTTGCAGGAAAACAGCCTGTTACTAATAGCAAACAAGGACTGGGTGTTGGTTTATTCCTAACTTATTCAACTATTAACAGATTAGGCGGTAAAATAGAATTCAACAACATGGAATGGGGTGGAGCCAGTGTTGAAATTACCCTCCCTTTATTAATAACCGAGACTACCCATGACTACAACGGAAATGGACAAACCGAACCTGCTATTAGTTGACGACGACGAAACTTTTTGTTCTGTCCTCAAGCCGGCTTTGGAAAAAAGAAACTTTCAAGTTTCTGTTGCTAATGATATTCAACAAGGCATTGCCTTGGCAGAACAGACCGAACCTGAATATGCAATCATTGATCTGCGCATTGGCTTTGATTCTGGACTGGAAATGGTAAAAAAGCTAATGTCCCTTGATGATAACACTCAGATCGTCATGCTTACTGGTTTTGCCAGCATTGCTACCGCAGTAGAAGCGATTAAACTGGGCGCTATACATTATTTAACCAAACCAGCCAACGCTGATGAAATTGTCAATGCTTTATACAAAAACAAAGGTGATTCTTCAGTTGAAATCAATCAGAATCCATTATCAATAAAACGTCTGGAATGGGAACATTTACAAAAAGTGTTAATGCAACATGATGGCAATATTTCTGCTGCTGCACGTGCTTTAAATATGCATAGACGAACATTACAGAGAAAACTGGATAAACGGCCTGTTAAGGAATAAAAAAACTTGTTGAAGGCCTGGTTTTACTTTGTCACATTTGAATGGTTACTATACAAAAATATTTTCTGGTGCATTGTTGTTGTACGCACCCTACATTTATAATCTGAAAAAGTAGAACTAGTTGATCCATAATAACAATCTATGCTACTTTTTAAATCACACTGCGGACAGGTCCTGCACTATATTTTTGTCTTTAGCACTCTTTTTGCTTCATCCCAAAAAGCATCCAGTTCTGCTAACTCGCATTCTCGCAAATTTCGTCCGGATAACTCTACTTGCTGTTCAATATAATTAAAACGTTTGCTAAACTTTTTAGTCGCTTCTTTAAGTGCTGTTTCAGGGTTAACTTTCAGATGACGGGCTAAATTAACAGCTACAAGCAATAAATCTCCCACTTCTTCCTGGATATGAGGCTGATCACCTGATTGCCATGCTTCTTTTACCTCTTCTAATTCTTCCATGACTTTGTCAAAAACAGGTTCTACTTCTGGCCAGTCAAACCCATGACTGGCCGCTTTGTTCTGAATCTTCTCACACTGAATTAAAGCAGGAAGATTAATTGCCACTCCTGATAACACACTTTCATTATCAAGGTGTTTGTTGTTGGCTTTTCTTTCCTGTAATTTTGCTTCGTCCCAGGCCTTTTGTCGCTCTTCATCACTGTGGTATGTTACATCATCAAAAACGTGCGGATGTCGGCTAATCAGCTTTTTAGTAATTGCTTCTGAGACCTGCTCAAAATTAAAAAGGCCCTGTTCTTCTGCAATTTGGGCATGAAACACAACCTGTAATAACAAATCGCCTAATTCAGAGCGTAAATCATCCAGATCATCTCGTTCAATGGCATCTGCAACTTCATAGGCTTCTTCTATGGTATAGGGGATCAAACTATAAAAGTCCTGTTTCAAATCCCAGGGACAGCCTTTTTCCGGATGGCGCAAATGCGCCATGATAGAAAGTAATTTTTCAGTATTTGTTAAATTCAATTGATTACAAAGCCATTGAAAACTGTTTCAAACAAGACATAGAAATGAATTAAAACGAACTACCAAAACTCTCAAAATATCTCTCTTTAAAAGAATCCATAGTGAAACTGTGATTTTGAGTACCGTGATGCTCTATTTTTATGGTCCCTAATAGTGAAGCAATTCGACCGGTAATTTGCCAGTCAAAATCATTCATGATTCCGTACAACAAACCCGCTCGATATGCATCTCCACAACCCGTGGGGTCAGCAAGTTCTTTCGCTTTTGCAGAAGGGATATCATAACATTTTCCACCGGTAAAAATTTTCGAGCCTTCAGCCCCCATAGTCACAATTAATGCTTCAACACGTTCTGCCAATTGTTCCAGAGCCAATCCAGTGCGATCTTGCATTAACTCTGATTCATAATCATTAAATGTTGCATAAGTCGCTAAATCCAGAAGTTCTAACAACTCTGCGCCATCAAACATCGGCATACCCTGACCTGGGTCAAACACAAAGGGAATACCTAAATTTGCAAATTCTTTTGCATGTAATTGCATGCCGTCCTTACCATCGGGAGAAACGATCCCAATACTAATGTCTTCATCATCTTCCGGCACCGAATTTTTATGTGATGAGTTCATTGCTCCCGGATGGAATGCGGTAATCTGATTATCATCTTCATCCGTAGTAATATAAGCTTGTCCTGTATAGTCACTATCCATCGTTTGTATATACTTAGTGGATATTTGACAGCAATTCAACCACTGTGCATAAGGCTCAAAATCATGCCCGACTGTGGCCATGATAGCCGGAGTTTCGCCTAACAACTTTAAATTGTACGCAATATTCCCGGCACATCCCCCATACTCTCGGCGCATTACCGGCACTAAAAAAGAAACATTCAACATGTGGACTTTTTCCGGCAAGATATGATTTTTAAATTTATCATGGAATACCATGATGGTATCGTAAGCCATAGACCCACATATTAATGCACTCATTTTGTTCCTCTTAATGTTTATATAAAATTAGTAACCAGGTAGTTATTGACAACATTATTGTCAACATAACTGCAGCTGACCCTATATCTTTAGCTCTTCCAGCTAACTCATGATACTCAACGCCGATTCTATCAACAACCGCCTCTATTGCCGAGTTTAATAACTCAACTACTAGTACTAACCCAACCGAACCTATCAATAAAACTATTTCAATATTATTATCAGCCAGCCATATCGCTAACGGTACTGCCAGAAAAAAGACAATACCCTCTTGTCTAAAAGCCTCTTCGTATTTCCAGGTTGCTTTAAACCCGGCAAAAGAAAATAAAAAAGCATTTGTAAATCTCTTTAGACCTTTTTCGTTGTAAAAAGTCACTCATTACTCCAGTTATTCGTCTACCATTTGCTGATAAGCAACTGCATCCATTAACGAATCCAATTCAGCAGGTTTGTCTGCTTTAATACAAAACAACCAGGTATCATATGGCTCATCATTCACCTTCTCAGGTGCGTCCATCACGGTTTCATTAACGGCAACAACAGTTCCTGTCACTGGACTGAATAGGTCTGAAGCTGTTTTCACCGATTCAACAACAGCACATTGTGCTCCTGCATTTACCTGTTTACCTATTTCAGGTAATTCTATATAAACCAAATCACCTAATTCTTCCTGAGCAAAGTCAGTAATACCAATACGAACAACATTTTCATCTTCCAGTTTTGACCATTCATGGGTTTTAGCATATTTCAGATTTTCCGGCAGATCACTCATTTAAAGTCTCTCAATATCTAATTTTAAATTCAATTAAAATAAGTTGGGTAGTTGGCGAAGTAGTTTGTTCGTATTCATGGCGTGGAAATGAGCGCATAGCAAGCTACGCAACCCTTTCTACAACGAACAAGACGGACAAAATACAAAGCCAATTGTTCAAGTTATTCTGTACACGTTCCTAAGGTAAAGGATAACCCGCTATTCATTAAAAACAACAAAAAAATTTATTTAGTATAAAAACACATCGTATAATCGAACTAACTCAGCCCATTTTGTTTTTATGAAACGTTACTCATTTAGCTTTTTTTTCGCTTTAATATCACTTTATACTATAAATATTGCTGCAACTGAAGCAGGTGATATTGATAATGACCTGCAATCTATACAAGTAACCAATGGTCAGGCTGTTATTTTTCTTGACCAGGAAATACAGCAATCATCAGGACTAAAAACAGTTAAACTCCAGCAAGTTGACTTTCAAGCGGAGTTTATTGTCTATGGTAAAGCAATTAGCGTAAGTCCTTTACTTGCTATTCGAGAACAATACCTGACCGCCACTGCAAACAGAGCAGGAACAAAGGCACGTCTTACACAAGCAGAGAACAACATATCTCGCTTGCGTAATTTATATAAAAATGAAATCGTCTCTACACGAAAGCTACAATCACAACAAGCCCAATGGCAATCGGACAAGGCGGCTTATAAATCTAGCACTTATCAAAGCCAGATCATTATCAACAACAGTCAGATGCAGTGGGGAGAAATTCTGACGCAATGGGCAATTAGCAAGCATTCTGAACAACTTGAAAACCTAATAACTGGAAAGTCTACTTTATTGCAACTTACCCTGCCAGCAAAAAGCACCTTACCATCTAAAACTAGTAGCATTTATATAAACCCGACAGCTGACCGTAATACTGCGTTTAAAGCTTCATTGATTAGTATATCCCCTCAAGTTGATGCATTTTCACAGGGATTACAGTATTTTTTTCTATCCCAAAATCCAGCGATTAAAGCAGGCATGAACTTTGCCGCGTGGATACCTCGGCAAAAACACTATCAGAAAGGTGTTATTATCCCAGAATCATCTCTTGCCTGGCACCTTGGACAATCTTTTGTTTTTATAAAAACAGATGAAGAACACTTCTTTCATCGCAATGTAACTTCTCCAATTAAAGTTTCAAATGGCTATTTTATTGCTGAACAAATTGCCGATGGCGAAGAAATTGTAGTTACCGGTACACAAATGCTTTTATCTCATGAATTTAGATCACAAATACCGGATGAGGATGACGACGACTAATGCTGTTGATTGTATACTTTGTACAGCCAGCCCAGGAATTTTTATCGCTTGATTTTTCAGGGTGATAAAAACAGTAGGTTCGACAACTTCGTACCTTATTACTAAACTCTGGGTACGAAACTTACGAACCTCCACTAGATAAAATCATGCTCTCAACCTTAGTCCGCTTTTCAATTCGATTTTACGGCATCGTTATAGCACTCGCGGTGTTATTAGTCTTCTATGGAAGTTACCGTTTTTCTACAGCAGGTCTGGATATTTTTCCAGAATTCTCCCCAAAACAAGTGATTATTCAAACTGAATCCCCCGGCTTTTCTGCAGAACAAGTAGAGATTTTGGTGACACAACAAATAGAAACCAGTATCAGCGGATTGATTGGGCTTAAATCAATCCGTTCGGAATCAATACAGGGCTTATCCATTATTACTGCTATTTTTGAAGAGGACAGTAATATTTATCGTAACAGGCAACTGGTGAGTGAACGTTTAAACAGTCTATCCATTAAATTACCTGCTGGTATAGAAACGCCAATTCCTCTCCCTCTATCCTCATCATCAGCCACAGTACTCACTATAGGTTTAAGTTCAGATTCTAAAAGCCTGATGAATTTACGCAGCCTAGTTGACTGGACAATTGTCCCACGCTTACTCGCTGTCCCAGGTGTTGCAGATGTTAATATTTTTGGCGGTGAAATACAGCAATTGCAAATTCAAATCAATCCTGCACAATTGCATCGCTTTAATCTGGCAGTTGAGGATATAGTTAATGCCGCAAAAAAAGCAGGTGATATTCAGGGCGGCGGCTTTATTGAAAATGACAATCAACGATTTACCATACAAATTTCTGGACAACCTGCTACACCAGAGCAATTTCAAAAAATTATCGTCAAACGCCACTCAGGCACAAACATTACTTTAGGCGATGTTGCCAAAATCACCTATGCAGCTGAACCCCCTATTGGAGCCGCTCAAATCAAGGGTAAACCTGGCATAGTAATGATGGTTATTGGTCAGTTTGGGGCTAATACGCTTTCTGTTTCCAAACAGGTTGAAGCTGCACTAACAGAATTTGACAGTATTTTTAAAAAACAGGATATTAAATTTTACTCACACTTGTTTCGTCCTGCTGATTATATTGAAACCTCATTATCAAATCTGTCAGGTCATTTATTAATTGGTGGGTTTTTTGTTATTGCAGTACTTTATCTTTTTTTGTTTAACATTCGCACCGCTCTTATTTCAGCAACTGCTATTCCCTTATCTCTGATCACTGCCATCATCGTACTTCTGGAAAGCGGTATCAATCTGAATATTATGGTTTTGGGAGGACTAGCCATCGCTCTGGGTGAAGTGGTTGATGATGCTATCATCGATACTGAAAACATTTTTCGTAGATTACGGGAAAATCGTTTACTGGCTCAGCCAAAAGCAACTGCCACAGTAGTTTACGAAGCCTCTATGGAAGTAAGAAGTTCTGTCGTTTATGCTAGTTTTATTGTTGCTTTGGCATTTGTACCCTTATTAACTTTATCCGGTGTTGCCGGAAGATTATTTTCGCCACTAGGATTTTCCTATATTCTTGCCATTTTAATGTCATTGCTTGTCGCTTTAACCCTAACACCGGCTTTATGTTACTTATTCCTTGGCAATAGCTCTCACTCAGTTCAAGATACACAAGACCCTCCATTAATTAGATGGATAAAGCCCATTTACAAGCAAGCTCTGTTATGGGTAAGTAATCATTTTAAATTAGTATTGAATAGTAGCCTTGTTGTCTGCGTTGCCGGATTACTTACTTTCATTAATCTGGACAATAAATTTCTTCCTGAATTACGTGAAGGCCATTATATTGTCCATACCACCAGTATTCCCGGCACATCATTACAAGAATCCATTCGCATAGGCACTGAATTAACCCAACAATTTCTGGAAATTCCAGGCATAGAGTCTGTGTCACAATGGGCTGGACGCGCAGAACGAGGTGCGGATACTTTTGGGAGTCACTATAGCGAATACGAGGTGCGTCTTAGTCCTCTTTCGGGCGCAGAACAACAACTGGTTCTCGACAACTTGAGGCAAATTCTGGATGATTTTCCAGGTATTTTGTATGAAGCCAATACATTTTTAATCGAACGCGTAGACGAAACCATAACTGGCTATACCTCTCCCATAGTAGTCAATATCTATGGAAACGACTTAAATAGTCTTGATATCAAAGCACAAAATGTTGCTCAAATCATGCGTGATATTCCTGGTGCAGCCGATGTACAAATGCGTTCACCGCCAGGAACACCTTTACTACAGATACACTTAAACCTGGATAAACTGGCACTTTGGGGACTTAAACCCGAACAAGTTATTAACACATTACAAACTGCTTATGAAGGCCATGTTACAGGTAAAAATATTCAGGGAAACCGAATTTACAATGTTGCTGTGGCCTTGGCACCGGAACTAAGAAAGCAACCGCAAGCTATAGCTGATCTACCGATCCGAACAGAAGATGGTCGCTTGATCAGACTTTCTCAAGTAGCAGAAATAAGATATTCAGAAGGACGATATAACATTCTTCATCAGGGGGCGCAACGCAAACAAACGATTACCAGTAATGTGATAGACCGGGATATGGATGCATTTATGCATGAACTTAAGACCAAAGTGTTAAATGAAATTTCCTTTTCTGCCAACAGTTACCCTGAATTTACTGGCGCTGCAGTAGAACAGGCGCAAGCAAAAGAAGATCTGCTGTTACATTCTTTAATGGCAGGAGCGGGTGTACTTATGCTTATCTACATTGCCATAGGTAATATTCGCCATGTACTACTGACAGTGGCAAATTTACCTTTTTCATTCATTGGTGGTATTGCCGCTGTTGTTGTTACCGGAGCAACCCTATCTGTCGGTTCTATCGTAGGTTTTGTCACCTTGTTCGGCATAACTGTACGAAACAGTATTATGCTGTTATCCCATTACCAACATCTGTTAGATGTTGAAGACAAAAAATGGAATATGGAGACTGTCGTGTTAGGCGCTCAGGAACGTTTGCCTTCCATATTAATGACCGCGCTGGTGACGGCATTAGCCATGCTTCCCATTGCCTTTAACAGCGATAATCCAGGTAGAGAAATCATGGGACCTATGGCCGCCATTATTATTGGAGGATTGGCTTCTTCTACAATTTTAAATTTATTACTGCTACCCTGCATGTTGTTACGCTATGGAAAATTTAGCAAACAAACTTAAATCGATTGAAAGCACGCTGTGTATTATTTTTAGAGCCCCGTTATTACTGTTCAATTGCATCAAAATTTAGACTGCAGGATAGTATTAACAGTTTGGAAAAATTTATGCTAGTATACAGAAGCTAAATACTAGTCCTAAAGAACAAATCCAGTGTGAATTGAAATTCAGGCGATTTTATCAGTCCTGGTAATAACACAGCAACACAGCCAAGCAAAAGACACCAGAAAGGAATGCTAAAAATAACCCCTCGGCAATTTGAGATGTTCCAGCAACAGGCAGAACATCAATTTACGCAAAAACTCCAGCAAGCACTGGCAGATAAATATCCACAGATGCTTTCCCGGTTTCCTGAACAGATACAATTAAAAATCG
>JAKIUK010000008.1 GCA_021647585.1 Methylococcaceae bacterium | reverse complement strand
GGTTAGAACACCCTTTGAAGCTCTTCAATGTTGGTATAGAATAGATCCTGAAATCTTTAGAAAATCACCCGATATGTTTCGGGCTGACCTTTTAAAAAATCATGGTACAACGTAGTGAAACCTGACAAGTAGTGTACTGAGTTACTTTATTAACTGAATTTGGTAGTAGTGATAAAATTAAATAACTGTTAACTAAACTCGGCTCGGGTTACCCCCTGTTTAGACGTTTGTGGATTAACTTCAATCTACGGTGTCATTCCGACCAGAGGGAGGAATCTTAAGTCTAAGTACATTTCTGAGCAACAAGATTTTTCCCGCTGGTCGAAAAAGCATCTTCTTAATAATTTAAAACAGCCAGAAATGACTTTTTCTAAAGTTTAACCTGTGCCTTGTTAATATTTAAAAAAAATCAATAAATATTTAACCGCAAGGTCTCATTAATAGTATCATCAAAGTACAGACATTAGACTCTACCAAGGATAATATAAAGTAAAGTCGTTAACCGCTGAAAGTGAATTTAATCTGTATATAACCTAAATATTGTCGATGCATACAACCTATTCTCACAAAGCCCAGTTAAAAGTCCTTAAAACTCCTGATGCCACCATAGTATTCAAGAGTTCTGGCAATTGGACAAATAATGCACTTGTCGATGCCAATATGATACTGGATCAATTTTGCAGGACACACCATAATGTAACCATACACTGGGATATGTCTAATGTCGAAAATATTGATTCGGCAGGCGTAATGCTTTTTATCAATTATTATGATTTGTTAAAATTAAACCATTGCAACATTAAAGTAATCGGTGCGAAGAGTGAGCATGAAAAAATGTATCGACTACTGCGTAAGTACACTAGCAAAGATACTCGAAAACCCGCTGATTTTTATTCTGTTTTTCTGAAACCCTTAGATAGCATTGGCAAAAGTTCCGTTGCATTTATTCTGGATATCACTTCATTTCTCGCTTTTGTTGGAGAAAATTTTGTCCACTTATTGTACTCATTACTACATCCACGCTCTATCCGCTTTGGCGCCATTGTCAAGAATATTGAAGAAGCGGGTTTGCGTGCAATCCCCATTGTGGCCCTTACCAGTTTTTTAATCGGCGTGGTGATCGCCTATCAAGGGGCAGTGCAGCTTGAAAAATTTGGCGCCAATATTTTTATTGTAGACATGATTGGCATTTCCATCACCCGAGAACTTTCGCCACTTATCACAGCCATAGTCGTAGCAGGTCGCACGGGTTCCTCTTATACTGCACAACTCGGCGTGATGAAGCTTACTGAAGAGATAGACGCCATGCGCACTATGGGCTTTGAACCACATCGATTTCTGGTACTGCCTCGTATTTTAGCGTTAATGATTTCCTTGCCGTTATTAATTTTCTTTGCTGACATTATTGGTATTGCTGCCGGCATGCTTATTTCTCATCTACACCTGCATATCTCTTTTACCGAGTTTATTCACCGCTTACAATCTGTTCTTGATATAAAACATGTATGGATCGGTATTTGTAAAGGGCCATTTTTCGCCTGGCTTATCGCCGCTATCGGCTGTTATCGAGGCTTTCAGGTTTCCAAAAGCACAGAAAGTATCGGACGTTATACTACTATTAGTGTTGTTAATGCTATTTTTCTGGTGATTGCCTGTGATGCACTTTTTTCAGTACTATTGACGGAGCTAGGCATTTGAGTAACACTGTTATTGAAGTATCAGATATTGTTACCCGATTTGGTACAAATATAGTCCATGACGGTGCTAATCTAAGTGTGCGCCAAGGCGAAATATATGGGCTCCTTGGTGGCAGTGGATCAGGAAAAACAACCTTGTTGAAACAAATGATCATGCTGCTTCACCCACAGTCTGGAGAGATCAGTGTTCTTGGACAAAAACTGTCAACAATCTCCCGAACTGATTCAGCTATACTACGAAGAAACTGGGGTGTTCTTTTCCAGAGCGGAGCACTTTATTCTTCACTCACCGTTGCAGAAAATGTTGGGATTAAACTTCGAGAATATACAGACCTTCCATTAAAATTAATTCAGGATATTGTACGGATGAAAATTAATATGGTGGGGCTTCCTGAAACCGCTGCTGAGCTCTACCCCGCCGAATTAAGTGGTGGTATGGTTAAACGAGCTGCATTAGCCCGAGCTTTAGTCATGGACCCTGCGTTATTGTTTCTTGATGAACCCACCTCAGGCTTAGACCCTGTCGGAGCAGAAGCTTTTGATAATTTAATTCTCGAACTACGCGAAATTCTTGATTTAACTGTGGTGATGGTTACCCATGATCTGGATTCCATATGGAGCATCGTTGACCGCTTTGCCGTATTGGGAGAAAAAAAAGTCATTGCTGAAGGCACTCTTAATGAAATTATAGAAAATCCCCAGCCCATAGTCAGGCAATTTTTCGGGGGTATTCGTGGACGGATACGAAGTCAAAATGGAAAGTAAAATCAATTACACACTGGTCGGTTTATTTGTTGTACTGCTATTAGCCGGATTGATAAGCTTTGCCTACTGGTTAGGTAAATACGGTGGTCAGCAAGAATACAACTATTTTCATGTATATATGTCAGAATCTGTAGCAGGATTAAGCAATGATTCTTCTGTTAAATACCGGGGTGTTAACGTTGGAACAGTAATACATATTGGACTAAACCCAAAAAATTCAGAACAGGTAGAGCTACTTTTAAAAATCGAGCTCAATACTCCAATCAAAACGGATACCACGGCTACACTAAAATCGTTTGGACTTACTGGGCTAACTTATGTCGAATTGGAAGGTGTTGGTGGTCCAGATACTCCGTTATTAACAAGTTCCATGGAACAGATCCCCAGTATCCCTGCCCGTCCATCTACATTTGCTCGAATTGACGAATCCATGGGAGTTCTAACAACAAAGATAGCTCTGGCTTTAGACAAGTTCAGCCAATTACTCAGTGAACAAAACCTGAACAATATTTCATCCACTCTTTCTGAAATAAAGATTCTTGCCAGAGATATGAGAGAACAAAAAGAAAGCTTCCAGAGCCTGGTTGATAATGGTGTTATCATGGAAAAACGTGTTACCGAAGCCTTTAAAAAGATTGAAATAGCCTCTGTTAGTGTTACCAAAATGGCTGACAGTCTGGAAAAAAACTCTACCACTGTAAGTCGTAACATGAGCCAGGATTTACAGCAAAGTATGGAATCATTTAATCAACTGCTTTCAGAACTGGATATTCTGGCAAGATATCTGCAAAGAACAACTCAAAGTTTTGAAGCCAGTCCAAGTGATCTGCTATTCAAACGCTCTCAGCCTAAACCGGGGCCTGGTGAGGAAGTATACAAATGAGAAATAATGTTTACATAACCTTAGTATTTATCAGTCTACTTCCTGGTTGCCTGATCAAAACTAATCCTCCTGTCGATCTCTATACGATATCTCCAAGGTGGAATAACAATGATATACAGATAGAACAAAAAAAAAAATTCATCTCATATTATTAAACTTGCTCCAATCCGTGCTACTCGTGCTCTTACAGGCACAGAAATTCTATACAGTGACACCGAGTATAGCTGGAATAGTTATCTCTACAGTCGTTGGAATGATACACCTGTCAAAATGCTTCAGACCCTGTTTCAGGTCAGCATAGAAGAAAGCCACTCATTTAAGGCAGTGGTTCCCCCATCATCTGTTTCAACAGCTGATTTATTGCTAGAAAGTACACTGCTAGACCTTAGTCACCATATCAATTTTGATGGAACATCAGAAGGCGTCATCAGGATACAGTTTTATCTCATCGACAATATTACTAGAACAGTTATAACAACGAAACAATTCGTTTCCAAAATACCAACATCCACCCAAAATGCTAAAGGTGTGGTCGGGGCTCTCAACAAGGCTGCAACTAATATTGCCCACAAACTTGTCGTTTGGCTTACGGAATCAGAAAAATTTTAAAAAGACCAGTCAACGTTAATTGCGAATTTTTTAATTTCCAGCTTTCAATCACTTAATAAAAGAGTAAAGCATTGTTCAACACTATAAGTTGCTTTATTCGCTTAAATATTGGTAAATTATAATGTAATGAAAAAACAACCATATTGCAACATCGTTTATTGCATTACAACGTTGAATTTTTTGAACAGTTACGTGAAATAGTTATAGTAAAAGATTGTAGGTCAAAAATACTGCCTTTGCATATCAGTTTTTATATTGTTACTAACAATTCAACGTTTTCTGCTGCTTTTTACCCACTGCACGCACTTCAAATAAAGCTTGACCAGGCTGGATTAAAGCCAAAGTTAAAGCTGCCGCATAACGTAACCTTTGCGTCCCGTTTATAAGTAACCACTTGCATTGACACTCATTAGCAGGTTTACCATATAAATAACGGACTTCTGGCTTAAAATTAGGCTTATTTTTTTGCCACCACTCAAGCACTAATAAAGCATTTGGACAGGGCAAATCTTCATCAGGATCCATTGCAACATTCTCGTCGTCTGGGTCTTCAGTTGGTCCAGCCGATGCATTCTCTGGGAGATCAGCTTCCATATCCTGATACCCTAAGTCTAATCCACAAATATGACTGAATGCATCACATGCCACCCTGGCATGTTCTGCAATATTCATTTGCTGAATCAACCAGGGTAAATAACAAGAGTCCCCAGAAATGCCCGCGCCAATAATTGCCAAGCGTAATGTTTCTTTATTATCTGCCAGCACTTTCAGCGTTTTCTTTACTGACAGACTATCGAGAATTGGTAAAGCTAATTGCATAGCTGGAATACAGAATTCAGAGTTTGATTCAATATTCTGTGTTAATAAATATAAAGCTTGCTCACGATCTCCCGTCAATACAGCAGACCAGGATGACCAGAATCGTATATGCTTATTATCATGCTTAAGCTGTTCAAGCAAAGTAGTTTTTAAATCAACCCTTCCTAACTCCCCAACTAATTTAACGGCCCTCACTCTCAGTTGAACATCTTCATCCACAATAGCCTGTTCAAGAAACTTTCCAGGATCAACTCGATGGACAGAACAAGCAGAGATGCCAACCCCACGCCACAATGGATTTGTCGATTCTAATAATGCTTTAACCTTCTGTTTTAAATACTGAGGCTCAGTCCAGCCAAATGCCGATACAAGACCTTCAATAGCCTCTGGAGCTTCTTCAACAACTTTATAAACCAAATCAATTCTTTCTGTAGAGGACATTTCAAGTGCTATAACAGCTGCTGCAAATACCTCTCCAGAGTCTTTGAACTGCAAGTTCTCAACACAAGCTTGCCAACCATACTCCCCAGCTATTCTTAATCCATCAAGATGCGCATCCACACGATCATCCAGTTTGACTAAGTCATTGAGATCATAATGGGGAGCATGTACGGCATTATTCCGTAACAACCAAAGAAAAGCCGTTTCTTCAGCATGTTGATCAATTATATGAGGAATGATAGCTGCCATAAAAAGTCCGTTAAATTTTAATCTAAGTTATGATTCTGCCCTATTAGACTCACAATTACCAGTAGCGAAAATAATAGGCAGGAGGAATACAGTTGGCCAATTGACAAAGAAAATATTGATAGTAATATTGATAAAGAAAATTAACTAATTAAATAGCTCATCATGAATCTAGCAATAATAATTCTCGGTGCTTTAGCAATATTTTTTGCAGTTCTATCGGCAACCAGATATCTATACATTGACCATAAAGTGACTATAACTATTAAAGTCTGGGCTAGAATAGCGCTTATATTTTTTGTAATCTGTGCTGTTTTATTGTTTTTATAACCGTTGCTGTTAATTTTTAATATGTTAATGTAGTGTTAATGGTGTCAGAATCTAATACTGCTTACTTAACAGGCTATTATCGATATATTTCAATCAGATAAAGTATTTTATGAAGGTTAAGTTCTCCTTTGTAGTCAGATATAATTGAATTACCAACTCAACCACTATGAAGTTGTTAAGGCGTACTATAATACCCATCTGACATCAAGATCTGGCATGGTTATAGACTCAGTGCGATTGATGGCTCTCAGCTTAGAATACCGAACGAACTCGATATTGTTGAGCGTTTGGGGTAACTTCTGGCAAGGACAATAAAAAGGATTGTCCCTTAGCATTGGCATCTGTTTACTACAACGCTCTTAATCACATCAGTATTGATTCCAGTATCAACCACACAACAGCGTCCGAACGAGAGTGTGCCCCCTAATACAGATACTTATAAACACCAGCACCAATTACAACCAAGCCAACGACAACCCAGCCTAAAATATCCATATATTGCCGTAATTTAGATTCTAATTTCTCGCCCCCCGCAGCTAAAAGCATCGCAATAAGAAAAAAACGCGTTCCACGTCCGATCATAGATGCTAATACAAAGGGTAAAAAAAACATTTGTAGCGCACCTGCGGCTATGGTAAAAACCTTATACGGTATCGGTGAAAAACCAGCAACAAAAATCGCCCAGAACCCCCAGTCTTTAAACCATTTTTCTGCTAACAAATATTTCTCCCAATAATGCGTTCCTTGCAACCAGGGAGAAATAGAATCAAACAAAAAAAATCCTATACCATACCCTAGCACGCCGCCTAATACCGAAAAAATTGTCGTCAACATAGCAAACCTGATTGCTTTTTCAGGTCTAGCCAGTGCCATGGGTGCCAACATAACATCTGGCGGTATGGGGAAAAAAGAAGATTCTGAAAAACTCAAAGCACACAAATATTTTGCAGCATGTCGATGTCTAGACCAATCCAGTGCTTTATCGTACAATTTTTTAAACATCAACTTCTTCCTGATAAAAAAGGAACAAAACTTACCGGCTCCAAAACTTTGTCTTCATACCCTTCAACTGTGCGTGTTATTTTATGTAATTCCTGATGATGCCTGGAACCAATAGGTATTAACATAACGCCCCCTACTTCCAGTTGTTGCAATAATGTATCTGGAATTTCAGAGGGTGCTGCTGCGACCAATATACCATCAAAAGGTGCTTGTTCCGGCCAACCCCACCCCCCATCATTGTGTTGATAACTGACATTTTTAAGTTTCAAATCCCATAGGTTGTTCTTGGCTTTTTTAAGTAAAGGTCCTATGCGTTCAACTGAATATACTTTATCAACCAAGGCTGCAAGTATCGCTGTCTGGTAACCACTGCCTGTCCCTATTTCTAAAACTCTGGATAAGTGACCATTTTCCAATAATAACTCAGTCATCTTGGCCACTATATACGGCTGAGAGATAGTCTGGTTATACCCTATGGGTAATGCAGTATCTTCATAGGAGCGGCTTGCCAGGGCTTCATCAACAAATATATGCCTAGGAGTTTCAGCCATAGCGGCAAGCACTTTAGGATCATAAATACCTTGTGTTTTTAAACGTTCAATCATACGTTCACGCGTTCTACGTGATGTCATACCTATCCCTTGAATACGCTGATTCACGCCATATCTCCTTGAATCAACCAGTTTTCTATTTCATTCATTCTATCGTAGCGGGTCAAATCAAGCTGCAGTGGTGTAACTGATACATATCCATTTTTTATAGCGAAAAAATCTGTTCCTGGACCGGCATCCTGTTCACTACCCGGTGGTCCTACCCAATAAATATCCCGACCTCGTGGATCAAAAGATTTAACCACGGGTTCCGCTTTGTGTCTTTGTCCTAAACGAGTTGATTGATAGCCTTTAAGTTCTGAAACAGCAATATCGGGTACGTTAACATTTAACAAGGTATCTTTAGGCAAAGGATTTTGAACAATTTTTTGCAGCAGGGTTGTCGCAACCTCAGCTGCCGTCTCAAAATGCTGTGGGTCATTTGAAGCTAATGAAATTGCAACTGCAGGCAAACCTAAAAACCGCCCTTCAGTGGCAGCAGCAACGGTGCCTGAGTACAACACATCATCACCCAAATTTGAACCATGATTAATTCCGGCAAATACCATATCAGGCTCATTATCCAGTAAGCCAGTTATTGCTAGATGTACGCAATCTGTTGGGGTACCATCCACTCGAATAAACCCATTTTCTGATTTTTGTGCCCTTAGAGGCATTTCCAGAGTAAGGGAATTACTTGCTGCACTGCGATTTTTATCGGGTGCTACCACAGAAATCTCAGCAAATTTAGCTAAAGACTCCGCTAAAATACACAGTCCCGTGGCAAGATATCCATCGTCATTACTTATAAGAATGTGCATATTAGATTAAAACACTATAAAATCAAACATCTTAGCAAAAAACGACATTCAATATTCAGCTATCGTGGCAAAAAAAAAGCTTTCTGCAGATGACTCTGCTTTATTTAGACGAACTATTGGCAAAGTTAAAGCTGTAAAAAGCGATACTTTAGTTTTAACGCCTGACGATAAACCCAAGCCTTATCCCAAAAAAGAATCACAAAAAATTAAAGGTAGTTTTGAAGAATCTTCTGCTATGGAGATTGAGACCCTTTATCAGGAAGATCGTATCAGCTTTATCGCACCAGGCTTACAAAAAAATGTATTAAAAAAACTACGTAAAGGATATTTTGGCTTTGATGCCTCAATTGACTTACATGGTTTAACCAGCCAGGAAGCAAAACATCAGTTATCACGGTTTCTGCATTTTAGTGTTGAAGATGGCTATCGCTGTGTGCATATTATTCACGGCAAAGGTTATCGCTCACCTGATAACCAGCCTGTGTTAAAGAATGATGTCAATATCTGGTTGCGTCAACATAAAGATGTTCAGGCTTTTTGTTCCACTCCACCAAAAGACGGGGGAACAGGCGCTGTTTTTGTGTTATTAAAATTGTCCGAAAAATACGGTGAAGAGGAACACACCCAATACTAAACGGTAAAAAACAAAAGGCATCATGCCCACTTTATCCAGTAACTTTAAAAACCAGCCGATAGAAAGATAAGCGACAATAGCTGACAATGAAATGCCAATTAAAATCAAATCCCACTCCACGGGTACTGCCGTTTTAAAAAGTTCCAGTCCTTTAACCATCCCTGCCAAAGCAATGACCGGAATAGATAATAAAAAAGAAAAACGTGCCGCATGTTCTCGTTTCAGTCCCGTCATTAAGCCAGCAGTTATGGTAATACCTGATCGTGAAGTCCCTGGAATTAATGCAACCGCCTGAAACAGCCCAATAATTACCGCATCCAGCAAAGTAATAGTAGAACGCGTTTCTTTTGCCTGCTTTTCAGCAAACCACAATAAAAATGCAAAAACAATGGTAGCAGCCGCAATCACTAGTGGTGAACGTAAAACTGTTTCAACCACATCAGGCAAAGTGATCCCCACTAACCCGACAGGTATGGTGCCTAATACAACATACCAGGCCAGTCTTGCATCATCCGTCATGCCTTTCCCGATAACAGAACGACTCCATGCTGCTATAATCTGTACCAAATCTTTACGATAAAAAGCGATGACTGCCGTTAATGTACCCACATGAACTGCGACATCAAATGCCAACCCTTGATCTTCCCAACCAACTAGCACTGGCAATAAAATCAAATGTGCTGAACTGGAAATAGGTAAAAATTCAGTTAATCCTTGTAACAAGGCAAGTGCGATAGCTTGAATAATATCCATATTAAAGAATTATAATGTTTGGTTAAAAACGTTAATATTCTACCTTAAATTATTTAGTGTAGATATAATTACTGATACTTTCATTTAAAAACAAAAAGATAAGGTGCTTTGCTGGAATGAAGTCACCAAGATTGCACAGTATTTTTGTTTCCGACTAAATAATTTTAAGAGGCGCATTGTCATTCAATGTAGAGATTGAGATTATTTAGTCGGGAGCAAAAAGACAAGTATGGTTGGTAACTTTATTTCGTCAGACCACCTAACACGACACTATAGGTGGAAACATCTTAAACCATAATATTTAATAACCTGTCAGTTAAATAAAGGATGACTTTTGATACCCATTGATCTTTTAGCAGTGACACTCATATTATTTGGCACACTGTTAATTCTAGCGAGCAATCGATTCCCTGCTGATACCGTATTATTAGGCTCCCTCTGTTTATTAACAATAAGTGGAATCCTGACACCTGTTGAAGCTTTAGCTGGATTAGCCAATCCTGGTATTGCAACCATTGCTGTTTTATATGTCGTCGTTTCTGGGTTAAGAGAAACCGGAGCTATTGCATGGCTAAGTCGATTGCTATTGGGCAAACCCAACAATATGACTTTCGCTCAAATACGTTTATTAATACCCGCAGCAACTTTTAGTGTGTTTATCAATAATAGTCCAGTGGTTGCAATGTTTACCAACACGTAAGGCGGGACCGTAAAGCGTTTTCCGACATTTTCTTTGCTACTACGATCACTGGCGGAATGCGCTCCACTTTTCCGCCCTACAATCCGTTATAGCACCCCCAACACTTTCACCCTACATCCCAAGGCTTATCATTCATGCCTGATAAATCCCGACTTCCATGAATCACGGTCACGATATAGACATGATCGGATTGACGTAAATAAATAATCCGGTAGCCTTGGAAAATCAATTCCCTGACATCATTTCTTTCTTCGGCTTCCGGTACTCCTCGACCGATATCTGGAAAATCTTCTAACTTTTCTACACTGAGAATTATCCGTGCAATAAATCGCCGCGCATAATAGGGTGAGTCTTGCCCAATATAATTTTTTAACTCTTTTAAATCAGTTCTGGATCGAGCTGACCATTCAATTTTCATTGTTTAACAGTTCAGCTTTGAGCTGTTCATGCGGAATCGTTCGACCGGCTTTAATATCAGACAGCCCTGCCTCAATTTTTTCCTTTACATACAGTTCATACATGATGTCATCCCAGCTTGCCTGATCGGGTAAATGATCAAGAAGTTGTCTTGCCGCTTGTTTAGGTGTATTCATTTTTATTTCTCTCAAAGTAAATAATTAACCGCTGAATATGTTTTTTATCCTGCTGACTGTTGATTAATGACTGTATCCAGCATATACATAACAAATTTTTGTTTTGTGCGTGGTAACAAGCTAACTTGCTCTATTTGTTTTTGCAATTTAGGAATAGGTCCACGCTTAGAGGGTGTCCCTGCAACCTGTTCTTCAATCAACTCTCCCACTGAAACGCTTAGAGCATTTGCCAGTATGGGTAGCATAGCAACTGCAACACGCAATCGACCCACTTCATAATGAGCCAATGTTTGCTGGGAAATATCTAATATTTTTGCCAGTTGTTATTGAGTCAGGCCTTGTGCTTTACGAAATAGAGCAATTCGTTGCCCCATTTGCTGATAAAAAAGTTTTGTCTTTTGACGCCATTTGGGTTGTCCAGTGAGTTGTCAACGCCATTAGTGTACCCCCAGTTTTGATTAGAATTGATTTAGGTGTTGACTTTACTCTAAAATAGAGCACTCTACAACAGAGTTATTTTACTCTAAATATCTTGACAGTATTTTTACATCGGAGGTTTTATGGCACGTATCCCTGAATCTGAAATTAAACGCCTAAAACAAGAAATATCCCTGCAGCGTTTAGCCGAGTCCGCTGGCATTGCTTTAAAACGCCACGGAGCAGACGTAGTGGGATTATGTCCCTTCCACGATGATAAAACCCCAACCTTGGTGATTACTCCCAAAACTAATCTCTGGCATTGTCTGGGAGCCTGTCAAACAGGTGGTTCTGTGATTGACTGGGTGATGAAAGCCGAAGGTATCTCCTTCCGCCATGCAACCCGTAAGCCGGAACTGTAAGTTGGATGAGCGGCAGCGTTATCCGACATTTGACAAATAACGTTTATTCCCCAACCCGACTTAAAAATGACTGGCTCAGGTCTTGCAATGCCACATTATTGCGACAGCCTTAACTTATTTTCCAATATCCTCTGCTATTAAATCTCTTCTTTAATGGACCACAGCCAAAACGAATACGTTTTGGCTTCTGATTTCATAGATAATTCGGTAGGAATACAGAGATAACTCCTTCACATCCTCATCGCAAATTTCAGCGACCATTTTCCCTATTCTGGGTAGCTGTTCCAGCGCAGGTTGGGTTGAGGAACGAAACCCAACAATAATTAAACTTCGCCGAAACAACCATCAAAATCATCTTTTACCGTCCAATCCGATTGGATTATCCCTTTCTGGATAAAACGATGTATACTTGAATAAGGCCAATCAACAGGTGATTGAATAGTGCCATGTTTTACCAGATTATAATGAATGTACTTTCAAAATCTTTATCATCCTTGATTAAATGCCCCCAATAACGACACTACCAAATTCCACGCTCTCCTTTTTTTCTTCGGCTTGTTGAAATACGTTCAGTTTGAGGCAAAGCACGAAAAAATGTGCTTTTAATTAATCGCCAGCGAGTAGGGAAATCAGCGTCATTTTCAGGTAATTGCCAGAGAGTATGTATATGATCTGGAAGAATAACCATTGCTTCAATAATAAAGGGGTGATTTTTTTGAATGCTCAGCGTAATTCATTAATATGATCTATTAATAATACATTTATTCCGTTCAGCTATATTGACCGTAAAAAAATAACACGCTCCTGGAATATTGGATCGGCGGTATTGCATGGTTTGATCGACAGTTGCGTAAGGGTTTGTTGGGGTTAGTTCCTCAACCCAACTTCCAGTGCTGCAAAATAATTCGGCAGTTATAGTTGGAAATATCTTCTACCATAATGTTTAATATACTATCAGACAGATAAATTAAGGATGACTTTTGATACCCATTGATCTTTTAGCAGTAACACTCATATTATTTGGCACACTGTTAATTCTAGCGAGCAATCGATTCCCTGCTGATACCGTATTATTAGGCTCCCTCTGTTTATTAATAATAAGTGGAATCCTGACACCTGTTGAAGCTTTAGCTGGATTAGCCAATCCTGGTATTGCAACCATTGCTGTTTTATATGTCGTCGTTTCTGGGTTAAGAGAAACCGGAGCTATTGCATGGCTAAGTCGATTGCTATTGGGCAAACCCAACAATATGACTTTCGCTCAAATACGTTTATTAATACCCGCAGCAACTTTTAGTGTATTTATCAATAATAGTCCAGTGGTTGCAATGTTTACCAGTGCAGTGCAAGACTGGTGTAAACGCAGTCATTTTAAAGCATCAAATTTTCTTTTGCCATTGAGCTATGTATCAATCTTAGGGGGTACTTGCTCACTAATTGGTACCAGTACCAACTTGGTTGTTGATAGCTTGATGCGACAATCAGGGCTTCCAGGGTTTAGCTTATTTGAACTAGCTGCTGTTGGAGTGCCTATTACAATTGCTGGATTTTTCTATCTGATCGCGGCCAGTCCATACCTTCTTGAAGACAGAGAGGGAGCAATTGAAAAATTTAGTGATGTTCGTGAATATCTAGTAGAAATGCAGGTAAATGCAGATTGTGAGCTAGCCGGACAATCGATACAAGATGCGGGATTAAGGCACTTACCAGGCCTTTTTTTAATTGAAATTGTTCGCAATGGTGAGCTTTTTCCCGTGGTATCTCCCCATACGGTAATCCAGAAAAAGGACCGTCTTATTTTTGCAGGAGCAGTGGATTCCGTCATTGAACTAAGACGAATCCGTGGTCTTGTGGTTTCCTCAGACCAAGTATTTAAACTGGATGGTAAAGAACATGAACGGCGACTGTTTGAAGCCGTCATTTCTGCTGAAAGTCCGGTAAACCGTCTCACTATCCGCGAGGCGCGTTTCCGCCATCGCTATAATGCTGTCATTCTATCTATTGCCCGGAATGGTCAACGTATAAAAGGTAAAATTGGTGATATCAAGCTTCAACCTGGCGATACTCTTTTACTGGAAGCTCAAAAAGGATTTTTATTCAAATTCAGAAATAACCGTGATTTTTTGTTGATCAGCAGACTGGAAAATTCATCTACATTACGACATGATCGTGCCCCTTGGGCATTAGGCATAATGATTTCAATGATTATACTCATGCTTTTCAGCAGCATGGATTTTCTACAAACCGCTGTTCTTGCAGCGATAGCCATGTTGATTAGCCGTTGTCTAAATGTTGAAGATGCCCGCCGCAGTATTGATTATAAAGTATTGATAGTCATAGCCTGCGCATTTGGCTTAGGCGCAGCAGTGCAAAAGGTTGGACTGGCGAATATTATTGCCAATTATGCTTTACTGATTGCTAATGGTGATCCTTGGTTAATGCTGGCCTTAGTATACCTAACAACAGTGATGCTTACTGAAACTATTACTAATAACGCAGCTGCCATCGTCATGTTTCCAATTGCACAAAGTGCTGCAGAAAATTTGGGGGTCAATGTTGCACCTTTTGCCATAGCGGTTATGATAGCTGCTTCCGCCAGCTTTATTACGCCCATAGGCTATCAAACCAATCTGATGGTATTTGGTCCAGGTGGTTATCGCTTCATAGACTATGTCAAATTAGGCACGCCTCTCAGTCTTATAGTTGCCAGCATAGCATTATGGATTATTCCGTTAGTCTGGACTTTTTAGTAATTATTTATACAATTCCTGACTCTTATTGGCGCGAATATTATTATGCTTTGACTCAAGATTCCTCCCGTTGGTCGGAATGACACCGTTTGTGAAGTTAATCTACAAACGTCAAATAAGTGGGTATTTTTTTGAACCATATGGAGCTGGTGAATGCAGAAAAAGCAGGAGCACTTTTCATTTAAGTTACGTTAAATCAATGGCTTGTGCTATAATCCGTAATTTAACTGATTTTTCTAGGTTAATAGTCATTTTTGTTTATTTCGACCAGAGTTCCCATCTCTCCATGCCCAATGATTATCCCAGGTCTATATTTTGAACCCCATACTGTTAGAATAGTCTTAATCAGTCTAGTAGTCATCAACTTTGGATTGATGAATTATGTAGAGCGGACTTCAGTCCGCACAACTGACATATAAAACTAACTATTTGTTCATAGCGGACTGAAGTCCGCTCTACAAAAAGTTTATCCATCAAAACAAAGTTGTCAAGCTACTAGTAATAATAACCCTACTCCTTCAACCGGTGAGGAATACGAGGAATACCATGAAAGTTCTCATTATTGGATCGGGTATTGCGGGTATTACATTCGCAGAAAAATTACGTAAGTTATCCGCCGATACAACGATCACAATTTTAACTAAAGAAGACGAAGGATTTTATTCCAGACCCCTTCTTTCCTTGGGTTTTAGTGATCAGGATATAGAGCAATCCATTATAATTAAATCCTTTAATGAATTGTTAAACGACAATATCTGTGTCATAAGTGGTGTAGAAGTCACCCGTATTAACCGTAACAAGCAACTTGTTAATATAGAGGGCGTTGATGAAATTGACTCTTTGCAATACGACGTATTAATTCTAGCTATGGGCTCAGCCGCATTCATCCCTCCCCCCTTTCAACCTTATCGTGATAACTTCTTTCTGTTTAATAGTTTGGCTGATTTAAAACAATTACGAAAATTCAGGCAATCCATTTTAGAAAAAAACAGTCAACCCCACTGGGCCATTATTGGTGGCGGCTTAATTGGATGTGAAATAGCTTCTGATCTTGCTCTTGCAGGAGATCAAGTGCGTGTTTATCATGCCATGGACAGACTAATGGAAAGACAACTCGTAGAACAGGACTCCACAACATTACTCAAGGTTCTGGAAGCATCTGAAATTGATGTACTTTTAAACCAGACTGTCAAAGGCTTTGAAAAAAAAGACCATAAAATGTGGGTAATGTCAGACATCAATCAAACTGAATATGATGGAATTATAGTTTCCTGTGGATTTAAACCTCGAATAGAATTGGCTATACATGCAGGACTTGATACTAACCGTGGCATTAAAACAAAGCAGACACTACAGACTAATGATGAAAATATCTATGCATTAGGTGATGTAGCAGAACTACCCAATGGAAAATTATATGCATTTATAAAACCCATTCGTCACCAGGCCTTATGGCTAGCCAATTATTTATGTAAACAAGAAAGTGAACCCTGGCTCCCCCCAACATTTAACCCATCAGCAAAAGTAAATAACTTTCAGGCAGCTCATCCCTATTTGTTTTGACTTATGAAAACACTAAACTCAAATAACATAATTAACAACATTGATAAATTAAATACAAATCTGTTGATTATGCAAACCGCTGTTGAACAAAGTGCAAGTGCTATTGTAATCACTGATGCCAAAGGCGCAATTGAATACGTAAATCCAAAATTCATAGAACTTACCGGTTATTCAACTAGTGAATTAATCGGACATAACCCAAAAATATTACAAGCAGGTAACACAACTAAAGAACAATACCAGGAAATGTGGCATAGTTTACTGGAAACTGGTGAATGGCAAGGCCAACTTAAAAATAAAAAGAAAAATGGCGATATTTATTGGGCTCATGAATCTATTAGTGTGGTAAAAAATGAAGCAGGACAAATCACCAACTTTTTAGCCGTCGAAGATGATATAACTCAGCGCATAGTGGCTGAAAATGCATTAATTGAAAGTGAACAACGTTTCCGCCAGATGGCAGAAATGACGGGGGAATGGCTGTGGGAACAAGATCCGGAAGGTTATTATATATACAGCAGTAACGCCGTTAACACTATTCTCGGCATAAGTCCCGAACAAATAATTGGCAAACATTATAATGAATTGTTAACTGCTGAAGACAAATCAGATTTACAAATAAACTCATCATTACATAAACCCTTTTATGCTTTATGTAACCATTACCGACATCACAATGGTCAACTGGTTATAACTGAATCATCTGGCTTACCCATTACTAATAGTGAAGGAAAGTTAATAAAATGGCGTGGCGTAGATCGTGATATTACATCTCAAAAACGCAGTCAAGATGCCTTAATAGACAGTGAAAAACGCACGCGTCTAATTATTGAAAGCGCACTGAACGCCATCGTTATTATGGATTCCTACGGTATAATTAGCGACTGGAATCACCATGCCGAAAAAATGTTTGGTTGGTCAAAACAACAGGCAATAGGCCAACCCTTAGATCATCTGATCATTCCACAACGATTCCAAAATCAACATAGGCAAGGACTGAAGCTTTTTTTACGTAGTGGCAAAGGACCTATTTTAAAAAAACTACTCGAACAGACTGCTGTTCGTAGAGATGGAACTGAATTTCCCGTTGAACTCACTATCTCTCCATTAAAACAGGGTAATGCCTATATATTCAGCGGTTTCATTCATGACATCACTGCGAGAAAACAGACCGAGCACCAAATAAGACAGGCCCAGGTCAGTTTAGCCTATGCAGAAAGCGAAATGAATATTGCCAGACGTATACAGTCATCTCTATTTCCGTCTGCAGCAATCAAAACTGATGACTTTGAAATCACCGGGTTTTGTTTACCTGCTGACCGAGTAGGCGGTGATTATTTTGATTATTTCTTTAGAGACAACGAAAATCTGGATATAGTAATGGCTGACGTTTCAGGTCACTCAATTGGCCCCGCCTTATTCATGGTAGAAACACGTAGCGCAATTCGCACTCAGGCAAATTGGCCTGCTAATCCTGCCGAAACTTTAAATGTGTTAAATAATTTTCTGTATCAGGATCTGGATACCTCCGATTATTTCATTACTTTATTTTATTTACAATACAACCCCAGTAACGGACAAATATCTTTTGCAAATGCCGGCCACCCTCCTCCGCTATTACTCAGACAAACAAAGATGGAATGCACTGAATTAGATGCCGACGGATTGATTTTAGGTGTGCGTAAGAATGTTATTTTTGAAGAAAAAACGCTGATAATGAATTCAGGTGATTTAATCTTGCTCTATACTGATGGACTCACTGAGGCAGAAAACCCGGCAGGTGATTTCTTTGGCATAAAACCCGTTTGTGAAATTTTGCATAAACATGCTATCCACACACCGCAAACTATTATTGAAATAATAATCAAACAATTAAAACAGTTTTGTCAAAGTGATTCATTTAAAGATGATGTAACACTCATGATTTTCAAACGTACATGAGCTGTACGTCTCCATGCTGAGTCCACTGTAACAGTGGAATGTTATTAATATCTCACAAATGATTGATATCACCCATCAAATCAGCATGTAAAAAAGTGTAATTCAAATGTCGTTTTACTTTCTCATTACTAATTATCTTGAATGATTTTGAGTCTGAGGTTCCAAAAACTGGGGTAACTACCCCTATTGATTTTGCTGCTTTAGTATAATAGTCCCGTTTAGTTGGATGAGTATCGGCACAGCAATTAAAGACTTCATTCCAGATTCCTTTCTGAAGTATTTGTGAGATGATTGTTATACAGTCATCAAGATGGATTAAATTTACAAACGAGTCAGGGTCTATAACAAAGTTTCCTCTGCTAAAAAATCTGCCCGGATGACGGTTATTACCTATCAATCCAGCAAACCTGACTATGGTTGTTACCACTTTACTGCTATTTCTGAACAGATTTTCAATGATAACTAAAGGTTTATTAGATAATTCATTATCGTCAGATTCAGAGATAGTTTTATTCTGGTTATCATAAACAGAAGTGGAACTGACTAACAATACGTTTTCTATGTCTGACTGTTCTATCTCTTGAAGAAGCGATTGAAAGCCCCCTATGCTCTTAGATGTAATATTAATAATCAAAATCTTTGATTTTAAGAAAGACTGAATATTACTAGAAATATTTTCAATATCGACAATAAATGGGTCTGCTTTTAACTTTGCTATCTGAGATACTTTGTTTGTTGAAGTGGTAGAGGCTTTAACACTGTAACCCATACTAACCAGGCTTTCAATCAATGGCAACCCGAGCCAGCCACTACCTAATATACTTACTGTTTTGATAGTTGTTTTTCCTCTTTTTCTTTTAACAGACGACTCACTTTATTTTCCAGATTATTTCATTCATTATATTACTTTACACTTAGGCTAAAATAATTCTGCAAAAAATCAACAAAGGAACTAAGTTTTGCTGGATAAAAACGTTTTTGCAGATAAGTCGCATAAATTGACAACGCAGATATCCGATACTCAGGTAAAATTTCGACCAACCTACCCTGTTTCAGATAGTCATTCACTGACAATTTGGGCGCACGCATTATTCCCATCCCTAATGCAGCTGCTTGCGACAAAGCCCTCCCACTATTTGTTTCAAAGTACCAATCATTTTTTATCTTTACTACCTCTCCGTGATTATAAAAAATCCAGTAGTCGCCATGTGGGGTATTAATATAATGTAGGCATTGATGATTAGATAAATCAGCTAAATTTTCCGGGCAACCATTTTTTTCAATATAACCTGGGGAGGCATATGTTCCAAGCTCGGTTTGCTTTATTTTTCTAGCAACTACACCTAAGTCCAGTTTGTCTGTTACTAAAATAACAATATCATACAGACCATCTCTTAAATTCTGATATTTATTATCCAGGGCCAACAAAATTTTTACATCAGGATACTTCCTTTTGTATGCTTCAATCACTGGTACCATATAAATACCGCCAAAATCAATAGGCGCACTAATTTTAAGTACCCCCCTAACACTTCCTCCCATTTGGGAAGTAGAGTCATCCAGTTCTGCCAGGTCTTCTAAAATCAGCTTACTTCTATTGTAATAAGCTTGTCCAGCTTCGGTTAAATTTAAACTTCGAGTGGTTCGGTTTAGTAGAACTACGCCTAACGATCGCTCAAGCTGAGCGACATATTTACTAATCATCATGGCAGAAACATTCAGTTCTCTTGCCACAGCAGCAAAGGTGCCCAGCTCAACACTGCGACAAAAAGCGTGCATATTATTTAATTTATCCATGCACCCTACTCATGTTAAAAATTCATAACTTGCTTGTTATAATCCGGCTTTAAATCTTCAACATCCACCAAATCAAAAACTAAATACCGAAGAAAACTGTATGCAATGTAAATTACCACTCTCGTTGTTTTCAAGTTCCCTAGATGCTTAAGTAGATTCCAGGCTTAATATGATTTGTGGCAAAGGACTCCATAACAAATTAAACTAGACTGATTGAGCCCACTGACTAGCCATTTTCGGTATAAAACTTACATTATCAGCATAAGAAATCCAATATGCAATGGTTGATCGTCAATTATTATGTCACCAATGTCTGTATGTAAGTAAACCACTATATTGCTTAAGGAGGGGGTAATCAATATAATTGCTACATTATTAGTTTAATACTATTTAAATAGAGTTCACATTCTATCGCTTGAACTTTGGTTTTTAATGATGCTATTGTTTCACCATCAACCACATTAATTGTTTTCTGTGCAACAATAGGCCCCTCATCATATTCTTCATTAATAAAATGTACAGTAGCACCTGATTGCTTGTCTCCAGCCTTAAGCACGGAATCATGCACCCTATCACCATATAATCCCTTTCCACCATGCCTGGGTAAAAGCGACGGGTGTATATTCAATATTTTATTTGAAAACTCGGCCAGTGTGACAGGTCCAATTTTTTTCATGTACCCGGATAGAACAATTAAATCGGTACCCGCTGCAAGTAATTTTTGATGAATAACTCTATCCTTTTCCTCTTCGATAGGGTGTGTATTTCCACTTAGATAAACCACTTCAACTGCATTATCAATACACCAATGATAAATATCAGAATTTTTATTATTGGTTATAACAATGCCTATTTGTGCATCTAAATTTTTTTCGCGTATAGCAGTAATAATATGTTTCGCTGCTGAACCACCGTGAGAAGCTAAAAAACTAATTTTCATAATGCTTATTATACAGAAGCTTAAATCAAGTACCACCCGCATAGCAGATGGTTTGAGGAAGCCCCATAGGGGCTTTGGAACCCGCCATTACAGTTTAATTATTCAAATATATCAAATTGTTCTAATCTACGATCCTTTTCTTCCTGATACCGGATATACTTCCTTATCTTTTCCTCATCCAATCCAACTGTACTTACACAATATCCTGTTGACCAAAAATGAAATCCTTTACTACTTCCTCTCTTTCCAATGTAGTCTCTATGAATCCTTACTACTGATTTTCCTTTTATTCGGCCTACTGTATTTGCAATACTATACTTGGCAGAAGATAACACCCAACTTGGTTGTTGCACAACAAGTATACCCATCGATTATCGAGCTAGATGAATTTGAAGAGAATGAATCTTACGATAGCTCACTGATCGGAAAAAAGGTTCGCATTTGCAACCATATCATATAAAAGAAACAGGCAGTTCAGTCTGATAAGGGACAGCCAGCATCAAATCCAACCCAACGAATGAGCCAAGGCGTTGTAGAGATGGCGAAAACTAGGGGATCAGATCTTGTTGAAGTGATCATACGTTATAATCAAATGCCTAATGCTGAAAATCAAAACTTTATTGAAGCAATTGGCGGAACAATCAAACAGAAATTCTATAATATACCTATTCAGCTAGTTCAGATTCCAGCTTACAAACTGGAACAGATTGCCAGTTTTGCAGGAATTGAATTCCTTTCCATCAACTCTCCTGTACAAGCTGCTTCTAAACCCGCTCACGCAACTGCAAAGCTGCCGAATCCAAATTCAGCCCACTACGTTCCCGTTGATCTAGGTGTGGCCATTGCAGTATTAGATTCTGGAGTGGGTCAACATTCTGACTTAAATGTCCAAAATCGTGTGGATTGCACTATTCCTGCAAGCAATGCAGGTGAAACCTTTCGAGACCCGTTTAATACTGACTCATGCAGTAACAATAATGGAACCTCACCATGGAGCACAGACTGGATTGAAAACAATGTTACAGATTCTGGTCCTATTGATGGTCAAGTTGTAATTTATAATGGTGAAATGTCATTATGGGATTATCCTAATACCGAAACCGAACCCAGTTTAGCGCGAGAAGTAAACCTAAGTGCTGTCAGTACTGCAACTTTTTCCTTCGATTACCGTGTCAGGTTTCACCACGTTGTACCCTGATTTATTAAAAGTTCAGCTCGAAACATATCGGGTGATTTTATAAAAAATTCTGGATTCATTCTATACCAACATTGGACAGCTTCAAAGGGCGTTCTAACCTTTAATTCTCTTTTTAAGCTACCATGCCTTCGGTTAAGGTTGTAATACACCAAGAACTTATCTAAATCGGCTTTTAATAAGGTAGTATTTGATACCTTCCAGCTTAGGTAAATACGTCACATCCATATGCAAATACCCAGGCTCATATGCTTTGAATTTCTTCGCCTGCTCCTTTTGCTCTTCTGGCACTCTATTCACACCAAAACCCCTCAGAGTTCGGTAGACGTTACTCCTGTTCGCCTTAGGTATAGATGGCAAAACACTGTCCACCAAATCGTCAAGCTCTAGCCATGTTAATGTTCTAACAACCCTAATCACTTCTCTTTCCAGATCGGTTAAAGAGCGTTTAATAGTGTGTGGTCGCGAGCTTTTATCTACAATTTCCGGTCTGTTTCTCCATTTAGAAACAGTCTTCTCATTAATTTCAAAGCGTTTGGATAGCTCAATGTTACTGAGCATAGATTGTTGTATAATTTCTCTCGAATGTGAATTCGTTTTTGCATTCGTGTGATAGCTCTGGCTCATATTAATTCCTTTGTGGTGAAAGTTTTAATATGTTATCAGGGCTGTCCTTTATTTTTTAATCATCAGGTATAACGTGGTGAAACTATACACGTACATACAGGTAATTCACCGGCCGCTGGTTAACTTAACGTTATATATTATGTTTCTACACAAAGTGTAGTAACAAGGAAAATAAGTTATAGTTGTCAAGACCATACAAGCATACGAACAAGTTTATGTTATTTGCCTTAAGATAAATCCCGTCTTATTTTTAAAAGTATTTACAAAAAACAATTAAAATGAGCACTGATTTTTTCCTCTACGATACCGAGCAGTTAAATAGTTTAGCTTCAACAGATACAGTTAAAGAAGGCTTAGCTTATTTTACTGAAAACCGAGTTTTCGCACTGGATGTGCAAGATGACCTGCTGACAGCCCAGGTAGAATGGTCTATTAGGGATCAGCCTTATTGGGTGGAATTATCTAGAGATAGTGAGGATGATTTATATGTCAGTTGCGATTGTGCTTCAGAAGAAAAAGTATGCAAACATGCAATAGCTACTCTGTATAGTTATGCTGACAATTGTATCAATAAGGAAGAAGATACTTTTGGTGGCGCAGTTGATGAAGCGATTAAGGAACGCATTAAGAAAGGACGAAATGAAGTCAGTGTTAAATTAATCAGCGGAAATTTGGCATTTGGTGTTTGGCAGGCCAAATCTATTATCTCTGCAACCTATAGAAAAACGGCCTACCACGTTTACATCAGATCGTTAGATCAACGCAAAAACTATTGTACTTGTCCTGATTTAGCTACTAATCGCTTAGGAACCTGTAAACATATAGAAGCTGTTTTGCATTATGCCCAAAAACAACCTGAGTATAAGCAACTATTGCCTCAGGGGGCACCTGTTTCATTTGTTTATTTAGCATGGGATTCTGCTACAGAGCCAGTCATTCGGGTACATAAATCCCCACAGATTGAAGATAACCTGATTTATGAATTGGCTGAATTTTTTGATGCTGAAAACCGATTTAAAGGCAGAGTTCCCGATGATTTTAATTACTTTGCAGAAAAGTTTAATGCCAGAGATGACCTATATATAGGCCATGATGCCCTGTTATATGTTCGACAAAGTGCTGAGGATGCGATACAGCATTTAAGAGCCGAACAAATTTCTAAACAGATATTGCAAACCAATGGTATTTTGCCCGGTATTAAAGCCCGTTTGTTTCCTTATCAAAGCGAAGGGGTGGCCTTTTTAGCGTCAAGGGGAAGAGCATTATTAGCCGATGACATGGGCTTAGGGAAAACACTGCAGGCAATTACTGCTGCTTCATGGCTAGCTGAGCATACGGGTGTTAAAAAAGTATTGGTCGTCTGCCCTGCATCTTTAAAGCATCAGTGGGCCAGGGAGATAGAAAAATTTACCTCATACCCGGTACAAATTATTCAAGGTGTAGTAGAAAACAGGCAGGTGCAATACCGTGCAGATGCATTATTTTACATAGTCAATTACGAGCTGGTGTTAAGAGATTTAACGGTTATTAGCGAAACCTTAAAACCGGATTTACTGATACTGGATGAAGCACAACGAATTAAAAATTGGCGTACTAAAATTGCTTCCACGGTTAAATTGATTTCATCACGTTATGTTTTTGTTTTAACAGGAACGCCACTGGAAAACCGGATTGAAGATTTGTACAGTTTGTTACAAGTTGTCGATGTCAGAGTCTTGGGTCCGTTATGGCGTTGTTTACTGGATTTTCATGTTACTGACGAACGCGGGAAAGTAATCGGTTATCGTAATCTGTCAGAATTACGTCAGCGAATTAGTTCTGTAATGTTAAGGCGAAACCGCAGTCTAGTGAATGATCAATTGCCGGATAGAACAGAAGTACGTCTTGATATACCAATGACAGCATTACAACAGGAGTTACATGGATCGGCAATGTCTTCTGCTGGCCGACTGGCAAATATAGCCAAACGCAGACCTTTAACCCCAGGTGAATCCAATAAGCTGATGGCAGCATTACAGCAAGCGCGTATGGTGTGCAACGCAGCTGGGCTGGTTGATAAAGTAACAGAAGGATCACCTAAACTGGATGAATTATATCGTCTATTAGAAGAGTTATGTCTGCAAAGTAATCGTAAAGTAGTAGTTTTTTCCCAATGGGCGATGATGACAGAAATGGTTGAATCATTGGTTCGTAAATTAGGCCTGGGATGTGTGAGTCTGCATGGCGGTATACCGACTCATAAACGGGGTGAATTGATGGATGAATTTCAAAATGATGCAGCGGTTCAAGTGTTTATATCGACAGATGCAGGTGGTGTCGGATTAAACTTGCAATCCGCTTCAGCTTTAATAAATTTGGATATGCCTTGGAATCCTGCTGTACTAGATCAACGGATAGCACGAATTCATCGTCTGGGACAAAAACAAAAAGTACAAGTTTTTTTGTTATTAGCGGAAGACTCTTATGAACAGCAGGTTGCCAATCTGGTTAAAGGTAAACGCGATTTATTTGATAATGTAATTAGCCCTGATGCCACTGAAGATGTGGCTGGTGTATCCAAAAAAATGTTGCAGAGTATAATTGATAATTTGGCAGTAACTGAACAGGAGGCGAGCTCTAAGCAACCGGTTGCTGTGGTTGAAGTGCAAGAAAATAAAGATCAGCAACACACTGTTGATGAACATAGCAGAAAAGATCAGGAAGATAATAATGCACAGGTCCGAGAATTAATCACAAAAATTCAAACAACTTTTAGTACTCGAATAGAACGAATTCTAGGATCAGGTGGTGGCTTGTTGGTAGTGCTTAATCAGACAGAAGAGAATGACGATACTTTAGCTAAAGAACTATCCGAAACCGAACTTCCCGTCGTGGTAATAGAGGCAAAACTGCTAATGAATCTGCAACGCCTGGGAACAGCTTCACCGGTGGCAGATGTAACCGTTATTTATGAAGCCGAAGAACAGCCGCAAGAGATAATTAATCCTCTGTTTAAAATAGCGCAGGATAAATTACGTTCAGCAGAGTTATTAGTTGAACAGCAATGTTATGCTGGGGTCTTGGAAATATTGGTTTCGACACTTATGGCTTTGGCTACTGCTATCAGGGGAGAAAAACAAGTCCCGGCATTAGATAAAGCTACAGTATGGTTATACAGTGAAATTTTGCCGCAACAATTAATGTCATCTGAGCAGGTTGCATCAATAGTTAGAGTGATTTCCCTGAGTCAGAATGTTGATGTACCGGAAGCATTAATTCAACAGGGATTACTGGATACGCAAGCATTATTAGCGCAATATGGATAGAAAAGTAGCTGGCTGCCAACCAGCCCGTCCATATTTTTAAAAAAAACATGAGATTGTTAGTGTTAATTTACTTTAACAGTACAGAACTAGTAGTCTGGCAACTTTGATGGATGGTGTTTCATCCCTCGAGAGTAAGGATCTTTGGGGCGCAGTGCTTTAGCCTGCTTTTTTGGCAACCAAAGCAGGCTAAAGCACTGCGCCCCGTTATGAGAGCAACCCATCAAACCAAAGTTGTTGGAGTACTAGTAAAGTAGATCCATTGATCTGTCATTTCGACCAACGGGAGAAATCTTTCTCATTAGCAACAACACACCAGTTCTAGCTGACACAGAAACTGCTGCAAGTTATTCAACTTTTGTCAAATAGCCCCAGTGTGCATATTCTTCATGATGTAACTGGTTTTTCTGGGATAATGTGTGGCAATATGGAAAATAAGCTATAGTTGTTTATAACAAACAATACGAAGGTAATCATAGTGAGCAAAGCACTCATGCAAGACGCATTTCCACAAATGCAAACAGAAATCGAACAAGCCCAGAAATTAACTCAGCAAGGTGAGTTGATACAAGCGGAAAAAATTTACCATCAATGTTTGCAACAACAAGAAAACTATCCACCGGTATTATATGGTTTGGCAGAATTAGCGGGCAAAATAAATGAGCCGGAAGTCAAGGAAGATTTATTGCGCAGAGCAATAGCTGAAATTTACGATTCAGAGGATCGTAATCAAAAAGGGTTGCATGCTATCTGGCTTACTGAATTGGCAGAAGTTTTGATTAAGCAAGGGCGGCAAAATGATGCCAAAGAATGTATTGATGAAAGTAAAAGAATTATAAAGGAGAATTTAGCAGTAGATCAGTAAAGGATATTTGTTAGCTCCTGATTGTTTTTTTATGTCTTGAACTGTGTGATTCAAGACAAAAGCTCCCATGGGAGGGGAGTCGGCCCCCATAGAAGCTTTCGCTTTACCATTAACCTTGCAATAAAGACAACACACCTTGTGAAATCTGGTTTGCCTGGGCCAGCATAGCAGTACCCGCTTGTTGTAAAATCTGGTTACGGGTTAATTCAGCTGTTTCGGCAGCAAAATCCGTGTCCTGAATTCTTGAACGGGCAGCGCTTAGGTTTTCAGTTTGCACAGCCAGGTTGGAAATAGTGGATTCCATCCGGTTTTGTATCGCACCTAAATCAGCGCGGGTTGCATCAATTTGTTGTAATGCACCATCTACGATATCTATCGCTCTGTTGGAACTTGCTATTGATGAAATATCCAAAGAGGCAACATTCTCTAGACTACTGGAAGTTAGTTCGTCGGCTGCACCAGCAAACAATCCTCCATTTTGTCCTGAAACATTGGAGCTAACACTAAAAGAGATGGCTGTAGATTTAAATTCGACATTACCACCAATAACCGTTGAGTCAGCATTTAATGTAGAAGTACCACCAGTACTTAAAGTAACAAAACCACTGCTATCACCACCAGTCACTCTCAATGTAGCGGCAGTAGTTGTGGTCGCAGAAGAATTGTTAAAATCCAGTATATCTATATCTTTACCGGTATTATCTGTTAAGGTGATAATTGAATCCGTTAAATCAAGCTTAGCAAAAACGCCTGTTTTCCCCGATTGATCATTAAGTGCATTGTTTAAAGCAGTTAAATCACCATCAATAACATTAGCAGAAATATTGATGTCATTTAGTTTAAAAGAGATCACACCATCAGCAGATAAATTACTTAAAGTTGCTGTGGTGCGAGCTGTTGCACTAATACCTGTTACATCAGAAACAGCATTAACAGTTTCAGTAATCTGTTTAGCGGTAGCATTTTCTGGAATAGCTACAGTTTGGGAGCCAGTCCCTGAGAGAGTTAAGTTTTGTGCAACGACGTTGTTACCGGCCAAGGTGTTAGGCATTGCACCCAGAGTGAGGGTGCCGCCATCAACAATAAATGTATCACCGGCATCATCTGACCCTATTGTAAAGCCATCATCTAGCACTATGGAGTAGGTACCTATTTTTACGGCAGCATCACCAATTGGGACAGGAGTGCCATCAAAAGATATAGCACTACCAGCTAAAGTATCAATTCCAATATTAACACCTCTGGCACTGCTGATAGTTTTAGTGGATGCATCATAACTTAGGTCAGAATCAGATGCGCCTATATTCATAGCAGTTATGGCATCTTGAATGGCTTGGTCGAAATCATCTTCAAAGGTATTAGCATTGAAAGTAATTGATATGGATTGAGTTTCAGAGGCTGGTTTTGACGTTTCATCAACATCACCAACTATCAAATCAAAACTGATGTTACCAGTTATACCGGATATATCAAATTGTGCGCTGTTAGTTGCACTTGCTGATACTCCCGTTAATTTGTTTAAAGAACTGGTTATTTCAGCGGCATCTCGGGTAGTTGCACTTACAGTTGCGGTCTGGACTGCTACGCCACCTGTTTTAGTGTCTGTAATAGTAAATACTTGCGGTGATGCTATTAAATCAGTAGCCGTTGTAAGTGAGCCACCTGCATCTACGAGAGAGGTATTTGAGGCGCTACCAATTTGTGCATGAAAGCCTGATGTGGCTCCTTCAATACCTTTAACATCATTTTCTGTAGAAACCTTCTCAATCCCTAGATTGTTTGAAGTCGCTTCATCAATTGTTACATTCACTGATTGATTAGCATCCGCACCTATATGAAAAGACTGTGCTTGAAACGAACCATCCAGTAACTTAAGACCGTTAAAGGTAGTTGCTTGCGAAATACGATCGAGTTCTGATACTAATTGATTTACCTCGGCTTGCAAACTTAAGCGGTCAGAAGATGAATTTGTCGAGTTGGCCGCTTGAATGGCCAGTTCACGAATACGCTGTAATATATTGGTACTCTCACCCAATGCGCCCTCAGCTGTTTGAGCTAAAGAAATACCATCGTTGGCATTTCGGCTGGCTTGTATAGAGCCCCTGATTTGTGAGGTCATTCGATCAGAAATAGCAAGACCTGCAGCATCATCTTTAGCGCTATTAATTCGTAGCCCAGAAGATAAACGTTGCAGCGAAGTGGCAAGATCTCCTTGAGACCGGTTTAAGTTGCGCTGCGCATTTAGCGAGGCAACATTGGTATTTATTACTTGTGACATTTTATTGACTCCTCAATATAAAAATTGCTTTCGATGTGATTACAGCATCTTGAGTGCCAATGTATAAATAGTGCTTTTATAACAGTTGTTTATTGTTGTTTGTTTTGGTTTTTTTGCTAGAAAAAGTAGGTTAAGGCGAAAAATTGCCGCTTGGGTAAAATAGTTGGAATACTGAGAGTTTTTCTGCGGACAATAATTTATTGGGAAAGCTATTTTATCTCAACCTCAATTGAGTCAATATTTTATGTTAGGTGAGATAAAAATGAAAATAACAACACAGCAAAAGCACTCATTACCGAGTTTCTTTAACCTAGGAGTCGCCGTAGGCGCATTACTTAGTGGTATGGAGGCTACGAAGCCATTTTTGATTGTGGGCTGACTGCTGGCACGCAATGCATACCCTACATTGCTTAGGAGCGTGCATAGAATAATTTTTAACAATTGGCTTTGTATTTCATCCATCTTCTTCGTTGTAGAGATGGTAGCTACGCGCCCATTTCTATGCCTTGAAAACAAACAAACTACTTCGCCAATTACCTAACTTATGCTGTGCGCATTCCTTAGAAAGTTATTTTTTTATAAACTGATAAATATCGCCAAATCTAGCTTTAAGTGTCATAGTTGTTTCTTCTTTGTTGATCACGGAGAATTTATCAAATTTTCCTGCTCTTCCTAAAATAGAGATTTTTAATTTACCATCTTCAATTTCATAATTTACTGGAGCTTGATCATAATAACCGCCTTCGCGTGGTATATGTGTAATAGTAACAGTGCCTTTATCATTAAATATCCAAGTATCTTCTCGTTTAACGGTTTCTTCTGATTTCTCGGATTTTTTAGTGTATTCCAAAGTCCACGAACCTTGAATGTTTTGATTGGTTAGTGAGGTGCTTTCTGCATATAGATTACCGCTGAAGAAAAAGGTACTTGATAAAATTGCAGCTACAGTTATTTTTTTCATTTTCATTATTGAATTAATATTAAGGAATCATTATACAACAGCTCTGTTAAACGGATTAGATTACCTTCTAAAATAAAAACGAGTCAGATGAAAATTGGCATCAATATAGTGCATGGGCAGGCAAATGGGTGACCCAAAAACGGGGTCTGGTGCTGCAATGTAAAATGCCTGTTAAGACTTGACCTTAATGTTCTAATATTTAGGGAGGCGTAAACAAACAATTATCCAATTTCACTTGCCTTTTTATCCCTGTTTAAATCTTCTCATTCGTCACATAGAATAACTATGGTTCTCTTGAGAAGATTTAAACAGAAATAAACTGCTGCATGATATTTAGATGATTATTTATTACCACCTTCCTTAGCTTATTCTTTGCATAATTTTTGGGAAAAACTCAGTTCCCTTTTTGACGAAGATTTAAATCATTTTAGATCTGGAATATATCTGTTCTCAATTTGTTGATTATTATTTAATGGCTATTACTAAAGCACAGGTTAAACTTTAGAATAAGTAATCCTTCGCTGTTTTAATATTTTTAATAAACCGTCATTTCGACCAACGGGAGAAATCTTTTTGCTCAGTAGTAACCAAGACCCAAGATTCCTCCCACTGGTCGGAATGACATGGTCACTTGAAACGAGTACTCTGTCATTGTTGTATTGATGGAGTACTAGTCCAGGGTATCGTTATAACCGAGAGTAACCTGCAAAAGGTTAATAGCCATTTAATTTTTTTCTAAATTCACAATATTTAATTAGTTTTAAAATCTTGTTGATGCAGGCTTTTTAGCAAATGCAATTAATATCTATTAATTGCTGTACTTATACTAAAAAGAACAATAAGTGTGCTACTGTTTAATGAATAATCAAATAATTTACAATTTCTCAAAAAGCTGAGGTAAATAAGATGGTGAATAAATCATTTCAGAAGCTATTGGTTGCAGTTGTTTGTTTGCTGTTTATATTGGTTGCCTGTCAGCCTTCAGCTGATGGAGAGAATGGGCACCAAGTGCCAAATTCCAAACAAGGTAAAGCAGATTCATCTGCTTTTGCGACTTTTGATGCCGTTGATGCGATTGAAATTGTTGAAAGCCCTGCAACTGGGGTTGCTTTAGGATGGGGCTGGAATCGTGGCGATTCAGAACCTATTCCAACGATTTGTGTGGAATTTGTTCCGGGCGAAGAGCCTGCTCAAACGCGTTATATGACCATGAGTGAAGTTAACGATAGTTATGAGTTGATGCAAAGTTTGGGGATGTCGGCCGAGGCTTCAGTGAAAGCAATAGGTTTTGAAGCCGAAGGCAAAGCTTCATTTGCAAAATCTCAAAATCTTACCAGCTCTAAATCACATTTTGTAATGAATGCAATAGTACAAAATGGCGTGCGCTATACATCCCCGTTACCCTCTGAAAACAGTTTGGTTAGCAAGTATCAGGATGCCACTAATGAACGGGGAGGTTCTAGCGGTTCGATTCGTTTAACAGATAATGCGGCAAAGATGGCGAGAAGAGGGATTGATAAGTTTCGTCGTCTTTGTGGATCTTCATTTGTTTCAGCCATTTATGGGGGGGCAAAGCTCACTGCCATGATCAGTATGGAATCAAGTTCGAAAGTTGTTAAAGAAAGACTGAGTGCTGAAATGAGCGGTAGTGGATGGGGTGTCAAGGTGAAGGCAAAAGTTGATGCTGTCGCAGAAAATAAAGACGACCATGAGCAAATGGATGTTGCCATTTTTATGACAGGTGGTAGAGGTGATACTATTCCTGCAACAGTAAAAGATCTTAAAGCAAAATTAGAAACTATCTCTATGGACGCTTATGTCGCTCCAAAAGATTTTCAGATAGCGATTACGCCCTATGAGTTGTTATCAAACTGGCCAGGTAAGCCTTTGCCTGACAAAGAGACTGAATTTGGGGAATTAGCCAGTTTTTGGGGTGCCTACAATACGCTTTATGATGATATACAGCATATTCTGGATGAGCCAGAAAAATATGTTGGACTGCGAGACTATGGGAAAACGGAAGAGATGAAAATTTTTTGCACGGAAGAATGGATCAAAAAAACCAGAGTAGCATTTGAAAAGTGTCAGATTAAAAATAATGATTCCTCAGATTATATGTTCCTTCAAATGGGAAAAACTGCATCAGATCGAATCAAACAACTTAAAAATGCACAAGACGAAATACTAATAAGTCTGAAACAGATGGAAGTAGATGCTCGCAGGTGTAGTGATAAAAGTGACCAATGTGATTTTGATGTAAATAATTATCGCAGTCCCTATGCTTATCGTCTGCAATTGCCTATTGCTATTGATTCAGGTATCGATAATATCCATGATTATGTCGATTATATAATAGGACGTTTTGCCAAACGGCGGTGTGAATATTCAGCAAATGATACGGGATGTTTATCGAATGCCGAAATAGATAACTGGGCACAGAAGATTGGGCTTGTATCGGTCAACAAAAAACTTGAAGCTGTAAAATTCAACGAATACTTATCGAAAGTGAAAGGGGATGTTTTCGAAAATATTCCAGCAGGTGTAGCAGTGATGGAAATGGGGCGTTCTGATGTGCTGTGGTATAACCCAGATAGCGTTGATCTAGCAATTGATGCGCGCTAAGCCATGAGAACCAAGAAATGGGCCTTGTTGCTTTTGCTATTTCAGTCTGCTCAGTTATTTGGGGCAGATTGTGGGGGGAAGTTTATGGCTAGTCAGGCGAAATTGGATTCAATTAAACAACTGAATAAAGTGTTGAATTCAGAAGGCTGTTTACGTGATCCAAATGATAAGGAACGTATGCTTTTTACTTCAGGTCATAAAGATAAGTTTAAGCGATTAGCGGAATCGTCATATCATCAATTTAAAATCTATAATGAAGCGCAGCAATTTGCTTATGCAGGTATCAAGGCAAGAAAATATTTATCCAGTATTAGTGGCGATCTTGAAATTTTACAAAGGTATTTGTTTGGATTAAAAAGTGTATACGGCACTGTTTCGGTTGGACGGTTATATGATTTTTCCTCCGATCCAGATTACTTGATTGCGGCACAGAATTACTGGCTAGCAATTAATTCGAAAAATAGCATTGAGCCCAGACGGTTGAGAGTCCCTATGCGACAAGGAGTGATAGATAAAGTTAAATTGTTAGGGATGACCCAAGAGGCTTACCAAGGGCTTTCTGCACTAGCTTTTGATCAAGTAAATCCAGGGTTTATTAAGGATCTTGCCAAAACTCATGATGAACTCATTACAGTTGCAAAAGTTGAGAAAAGTTACGCAGTTAATGGGCAGGCCTTGGCCCGTGCGGAAGGTCGGTTACTTGGTTTCGAAAGGGCTAAAATTGCGAAAGGCAAAGATTCAAATATTTCTTTCGGCCCTGCTATTTATTTGAGTAATACGCCTGAAGCAACTCTGCATCATTATTATGATGCTAACCATCGTGGCTGGGCCTGTGAGTTAGGAGATGGCATAAAAATCACAGATATATCCCAGCCTGTTGTCGAAGAGTTATTTTTGAACAAGGGAATCTTCATGCCCTTAAAAAGCGCTCCACAAACTAAGGCTCTATTCCCTAGTGGTTATAACGAATTGAGTAATCCGATAAGATTTCGAGAGATAATGGATAAGCGATTAATGAAGTATGGAAACGTTTATGCTGACAATGGATTAATAAATTATCAGTCTAATTGTGAACCGATGCGATTAAAGCATTTCAATTCTTGTCTCAGTATAGGGAACTTACTCAGTGTCCAGGCATTTTATGGTGATAAGAGTACACTAGGATTTTTATATAAAAGTTTAGTCGATGATAAATCCCAACTCAATCATTTTTTAAATGAGATATCTAGATGTTTTGATAGTGATAAAACGAAAGAGACAGCAATAATCAGGTTTTGTACATCGCTAAATGCAGTTGCATTTACCAGTTCGAAATTTTATGCAGAAAATAAACCTGTTTTGAACAGAATCAGAATAGAAAATTGTGTCGATTAAAGTAATAATCGTAAAGGCGTACTCCAGGCTGTTTATCAGGGTTTAAAGTTTCAGTTATTACGAATAAAAAAGGGCGTACTGATTTAATCAGTGCGCCCTTGTAATATGCTGTGTTGGTAAGTTTAAACTTTAGCCATTTCCGCACGCATATCATCAATTACTTTTTTGTAATCAGGTTGGCTGAAAATCGCAGATCCAGCAACAAACATGTCAGCGCCAGCGGCTTTAATTTCACCAATGTTATCTACTTTAACACCGCCATCAATTTCTAAACGAATGTCATAACCGCTTTCATCAATACGTTTTCTGGCTTCACGTAATTTATCCAATGTGGATGGGATAAATGATTGTCCACCAAAACCAGGGTTAACAGACATTAATAAAATAATGTCAACTTTGTCCATTACGTAATCCAGGTAACTTAAAGATGTTGCCGGGTTAAATACTAAACCAGATTTACAACCCGCATCACGAACCATTTGTAAAGAGCGGTCAATATGAGTCGAAGCTTCAGGGTGAAAAGTGATCATGCTGGCACCTGCTTTAGCAAAATCAGGAATGATTCTATCAACAGGTTCAACCATTAAATGGACGTCTATAGGCGCTGTTACACCGTGTTTTCTTAAAGCATCACAAACCAATGGACCAATAGTAAGGTTTGGTACAAAGTGGTTGTCCATAACATCAAAATGGACAACATCAGCACCAGCAGCTAAAACGTTATCAACTTCTTCACCTAGTTTGGCGAAATCTGCAGAAAGGATGGAAGGAGCAATCCAGTTATCTGTCATTTTTTAGTCCTCTTTGTATAAAACAGTCTATTATAACTTTTTTTTCATATATGGGTTTTGTTATCCTTATTTAATACAATAAGTTTTATGAATTTTAAAAGTAGGTGTTTTAAAATACCCAGTACAATAGTTCTGGGGAGAAATCAGTTGAGTTGGGTTTTGTGGAAAATCTGGGCAAAAAAACCAAGAATCGCTCGGATATTGAGTCTATTGATTTTTAATCAATTATTTTGTTTACACGTGAGGGAAAGATGAAAAACAAATTAACTTGTTTTAAAGCCTATGATATTAGAGGTGAGCTTGAAGTAGAGTTGGATGAAGATGTTGCTTACCGGATAGGACGGGCTTTTGCCCGAACATTGGGTTTAAACACTGTTGTCGTGGGAGGGGATGTCAGGAAGACCAGTGAGGCTCTGAAAATGGCTTTAACCCGGGGATTACAGGAAGAAGGCTGTAATGTCATTGATATAGGCATGGTAGGCACAGAGGAAATTTATTTTGCTACCAGTCATTTAGGTGTTGATGGGGGTGTTGAAGTGACAGCCTCTCATAATCCAATTAATTACAATGGCATGAAGCTGGTGCGAGAACAAAGCAAACCGGTTTCTGGTGATACAGGTTTGCGTGATATACAGGCAATGGCTGAACAGCAGCCCTGGCTGGATGAAGCAAATAAGGAAGAAAAGAGCAAAGGAGATTATGCCGAAGTATCAATTCTGGATGATTTTTCTCAATATTTATTAGGTTATTTGAATGTAGAAAATATTAAACCACTTAAGTTGGTGGTTAATTCTGGAAATGGTGCAGCGGGTCATGTGATTGATGCCTTGGAGCAAAAGTTAAAAGCACTTTCAGTTCCTATAGAATTTATTAAAGTACATCATCAACCTGATCCTACATTTCCCAATGGAATACCTAACCCCATATTACCTGAAAACCGGGCAGATACCAGTACTATGGTCAAACAGCATGGTGCAGATATGGGGATTGCCTGGGATGGAGATTTTGACCGCTGTTTTTTGTTTGACGAAAAAGGTGGGTTCATTGAAGGCTATTATATTGTGGGCTTGTTGGCGGATGCTTTTCTAAAAAAACAGCCTGGTGCAAAAATTATATACGAACCGCGTTTGACCTGGAATACAAAAGAAATAATCGAGCAGGCAGGAGGCGTACCGGTTTTGTCAAAAACAGGGCATGCCTTTATTAAAGAACGTATGCGTAAAGAAGATGCAGTGTACGGTGGCGAAATGAGTGCTCATCATTATTTCAGGGATTTCTTTTATTGTGATAGTGGCATGATACCCTGGTTACTGGTTGCTGAATTGCTTTGTGTAGAGGGAAAATCCTTGTCATCCATGGTGCAAGAGCGGATAGCCAAATTTCCATCTTCCGGGGAAATAAACAGTAAGCTCAAAGATCCTGAAGCAGCCATTAACAGAGTGCTAGATGCTTATAAAGCGGATGCTGAACATGTTGATACCACCGACGGCATTAGTGTTGAATTTAGCGATTGGCGATTTAACTTGCGCATGTCTAATACAGAACCCGTAGTAAGATTAAATGTAGAGTCGCGTGCGGATGTGGCATTAATGCAAAGCAAAACGGATCAATTGTTGAAGTTGCTACGACAATAGATAGAAATGTAAAAGATGCTGATTATCTTCAAGCCTCAGCCATTTTTAAATTGATGAATGTGTTCAATCAATGGCAGGCCCTGCAAATCACTTATCTGTCATTTCGACCAGCGGGAGAAATCTTGATTGCATGCGATACACCTGGCGCCAAGATTCTTCCTTACGTCGGGATGGCAAGACTTTTGCGGTTTCAGAAAAGCTTAGAGTCATACGTAATTAGAAAAGATAATGTAAAATAGGCAGTTTTATACTCAAATGTTTCTGGGTAGCTGTAGTTTCAAACACATATTTTAAAAGGTAGAATAAGGTAAATAATGAAGAATTATAAAGTCGCAGTTTTGGCAGGTGATGGCATTGGTCCTGAAATTACTCAGGAAGCAATAAAAGTTTTAAAGCTTGTTGAAGAGCGTAATGATGTGACATTTGAATTGCTACCTGCATTATTTGGTGCCTGTGCGTATTTTGAAACAGGTGATGCCTTTCCTCAGGAAACAAAAGATATATGTGACAGTGCAGATGCTATTTTAAAAGGGCCTATTGGTTTAAGCCATGAAGAGTCAAAGAATATTCCTGTAGATAAGCAACCTGAGCGTGGCGCATTATTGCCTATGCGACGTCGTTACAATACCTATGCAAATTTTCGACCCGTTTCTTTACCTAAAGAGCTGGCACATTTCTCACCCTTGAAGCCAGAAATTATTGGAGAAGGTATTGATTTTGTTATCGTCCGTGAACTGGTGGGTGGACTGTATTTTGGCAAAAAAGAAACAGGTATCAATGAAAAAGGACAACGTTATGTGAAAGAAACGCTGGAATATGATGAGGGTCAAATTCGTCAAATTTTAATACAGGCTTTTAAATTAGCCAGCACCCGCAAGAAAGTCTTACATAATATTCATAAAAGCAATGTGCTTAAATCCAGTGTGCTCTGGAATGAAATTCTGGAAGAAGTGGCTAAAGATTATCCGGAAGTTGAGGTGATCAACATTTTAGTCGATGCCGCAGCAACATTATTATGCCTTAAACCAACACAGTTTGATGTGATGGTAATGGAAAATATGTTTGGTGATATTTTAAGTGACCAGGGGGGGGGGATCCTGGGTTCTTTAGGATTAATGCCTTCAGCTTGTATTGGTGATGAAAAAGCCTATTACGAACCTTCTCATGGATCGGCACCAGATATCGCTGGTAAGAATATAGCGAATCCTTATTCAATGATAGGTTCTGTTGCTATGATGCTGGAAAACAGTTTTGATATGGCTGATGAAGCTAAAAATGTCTGGGCTGCTATGCAAGGTGTTTTTGCAGATGGTTATTCTACAGCTGATCTTTCCAAGTCTGATTCAGGTGTAAAAATGATTGGCACTGAAGCGTTTGGTGATAAGGTTGTTGAAAAATTAACAGGCATGCCAAAAGTATAATCTGTATTTTGAATTTGGAAAACTCATTGTAAAGAGGGTGAAGTGCAAGCTTTGCCCTTTTTTATATAATAAGAAACAATAACTGCATATTATGTATAGAACTAAAGCCCAATCAATTAATGCTTTGGCTGCGAACTCGCTGGTTGAAGATCTACAACACTACTTTGTCAGTCAATTGAATAAAATTGCCGGATCTGCGCAAGGTGAGTCTTCATTTGAAGCTGTGGAATGGTTTCGAGATGAAGGGATGCATGGCGGGGGGATGCGGTATGTGGCGACAGATGCTATGGTTTTTAATCGAGCCTCTGTTAATGTGTCACAAATCCATTATGATAATGATTTGAGTAAAACGTTAGCTTCTGCAACGGCATTATCTACCATTATTCATCCGCTAAATCCAAATGCACCTTCAGTTCATATGCATATCAGCTGGACTGAAATGAAAGATGGCAAGGGCTATTGGCGAATGATGGCTGATCTTAATCCGGCATTGGAAAATGCGGATGCAGCAGTGTTATTTAGCAACGAATTAAAAAAAGTGGCGCCTGAACAGTATGCTGTTGCAGCTGACCAGGGGGATCGGTACTTTTATATTCCAGCGTTAGAACGGCATCGGGGAGTGTCACATTTTTATCTGGAAGAATACACTGGTAACAGTGAGCAGACTGATTTTGATTTAGCAAAAAATTTGGGAATGGCTGTCATTAATATATATATGGCAATATTTCAGCAGGCTATTAAAAATCATCCAAATCCTACTGAAGAAGATTATAACAAGCAACTGGCTTACCATACGCTATACCTGTTTCAGGTATTGACTCTGGATAGAGGGACGACTTCCGGTTTGTTGGTGCATAATCAAAATGACGTAGGAATTATGGGTTCGCTACCAGCAAATATTGATAAAGCTTTATTATCTTGTTGGAAGGAAAAGCTTGCCGCACCGCAAGATCAGTTGCTGGAGGGGATTTTACGGGTTTTACCGGATCAACAGCCATGTTTAATTGATGAGCAGGTTAAGTTGGCTTTAGCAGATGTGGTTCGTCAGCACTATAAATCAAATCCTAAGGCACTTACCCTGCAGGCACAGGGTAATATAATCCCTCCAACAGTGGATAATCATAAATAACAGCAGAGAGCTGTAATGATTTTTGTACAACCCATATAGGTATGCTGGATTGCATGCAACTGTATTTTGTTATTAATTCTGGCTTATTTCATGTAGTTGAATATTAATAACTCTAAGCGCCGCTAAAACGGCTGCAAAAACCTGATTGGAATGCACACCACGGGTTTTGAGTATTTTATTATTGTCACAATCCCAGACAATAACGCATTCTGTTAGAGCACTGGTATGACCGCCTTTGGGGATTCTGACTTCAAAGTCAATTAAAGCAGGGAGAGTGTAGTCATGACATTTCATTACTTTATTGATAGCATCAATAAAAGCGTCAAAACCACCGTTTCCTGAGCCGGAAGCAATGTGTGTTTCACCTTTTACATTAACCCGCAAGCTAACGGTTGCTTCAAGATCAAGGCCACTGGTGATTGAGCAGTTCAGTAGTTTAATGTGCTGATAATTTTTGCTTTCGAGCACATCTGCAATGATAAAAGGCAGGTCATCAGTAGTAATCGTTTGTTTCGAATCACCCAATTTAACAATTCGAGCTAGAACCTTTTTTTGATTTTCTTCAGAGAGTTCAAGTTCCAGAAATTCCAGGTTCTTTTTTAAAGATGCCTTGCCACTCATTTTACCTAAAGCATAGCTATGGATGCGTGAGAAACGTTCTGGCACTAAACTGCTTTTATATAATCCGCCTTTATGATCACCATCAGCATGGATGCCGGCTGTTTGGGTGAAAACGTCCGCGCCAATAATTGGGGTATTTGCAGCCACACGTTTGCCAGAGAAGTTTTCCACCATATTGCTAGTACGAACCAAATGACTTTCATCTATGGATAAATCCATCTTCATTTTGTCACGTAATACTACTGTCACCTGGGCTAATGAGGCATTTCCTGCACGTTCACCCAGACAATTAATGGTGCAATGAATTGCACTGATACCGGCGCGCACTGCAGCCATTACATTTGCTGTGGCCAAGCCATAATCATTGTGAGGGTGGAAGTCAAATTGTAGTTCAGGGTAACGGTCGCACATGTCACTAAGACTATCAAATACTTCTTCCGGGGACATTACACCCAGTGTATCTGGAAGCATGAAGTGAGTAATGCCGGCATGTTGAAGCTTATCCATATATGCAAAAACATAGTCACGGCTATCCTGGTAGCCATTTGACCAGTCTTCAAGATAAACATTAACTCTCAGACCTTTCTCAAGTGCGTAGTTAACTGTCTTGAGTATGTCCTCTAGATGCTGTTCCAGGGTTTTTCCAAGTTGGTCACGACAGTGTTTTTCACTGCCTTTTGTCAGTAGGTTGATAACACTGCCGCCCGTATCCTTAATCCAGTCTACACTTCGAGTATGATCAACAAAACCTAAGACTTCAACGCGACCGTCGAAGCCTTCTTCAAGCGCCCATTCATTAATACGTGAGACAGCATGTTTTTCACCTTCGGAAACACCCGCAGATGCGACCTCAATTCGATCTACTTGTAGTGAATGTAAAAGTGCTTTGGCGATATTGACTTTTTCATCGGGTGAATAGGATACACCTTGAGTTTGTTCGCCATCGCGTAGAGTGGTGTCCATTAGTTGGATGTGTCTAGAGGGTGTGGACATGTTTTTGCCTTGGAAAAACGAAAGAATGCTGATGATTATGGATTAGGGAAATCGATGCGTACCCAGCAATACACTGTGTATTGTTGGGTACGTTTCTTTGTTTACTCTACGTATCTAAATGAAAAGATGGGTTTTGGATTAAGCCCAAAGCCAGGGGTAGGATTGTTTGTGCTTTTCTTCATACTGATCAATTTCAGCAATATGCGTAAGTGTTAGCCCTATATCATCCAGGCCTTTAATCATATTTTCTTTACGGGAAGGATCGATTTCAAATTTGAATCCATTGCCGGCAGGAGTTGTTAATTCCTGATTCTCAAGGTCAACCACAAAGCGTACGCCTTCATTTGCTGCTATTTCGTCCATCAAGCTAGCCAGCTGTTCTTTAGTGGCAATAATAGGCAATATGCTGTTTTTAAAACAATTGTTGTAGAAGATGTCAGCATAGCTGCTAGAGATGATGGTATTAAATCCATAATCAGCAATAGCCCAAGGGGCATGTTCCCGTGAAGAGCCGCAGCCAAAATTATCGCCAGCTACCAGGATGTGTGCATCTTTAAATGCCGGTTTATTAAGTTCAAAGTCAGTATTATCGCTACCATCTTCGTTAAAGCGCCAATCATGGAACAAGTGTATTCCAAACCCAGTGCGTTCAACTTTTTTCAAAAATTGCTTAGGAATAATCTGGTCGGTATCAACATTGCTGCGATTCATCAGTGCAGCAATACTTTCGTGTTTTTTGTATGGTTCCATAGTATTTATTCCTGTACTTTAAATGTTTCGTATGTCAACAAAATGACCGGCAGAAGCTGCCGCAGCCGCCATAGCAGGAGACACTAGATGTGTGCGTCCACCTTTGCCCTGGCGACCTTCAAAGTTTCGGTTTGAAGTTGATGCGCTACGTTGTCCTACAGTTAATTCATCACCGTTCATTGCCAGGCACATTGAGCAACCAGGCTCGCGCCATTCCCAACCCGCATCAATAAATATTTTATCCAGGCCTTCATCTTCAGCCTGTTGTTTAACGTGATAAGAACCGGGAACAGCAATTGCTGTTACATTATCAGCAACTTTAGTTCCTTTGGTGATATCAGCCGCTATACGAAAATCTTCAATACGACCATTGGTGCAGGAGCCAATAAAAACCAGATCAACAGGAATGTCAGTAATTTTTGTATGCGCCTTTAGATCCATATAATTTAAAGCATTTTCACAGGCTTGACGTTTGATTTCATCGTCAAAATCCTCTGGGGCAGGGATGACATTGGTAATGCCTGTTACCTGTTCGGGTGATGTTCCCCAGGTTACTTGAGGCTCAATATCAGCGGCATTCAATGTAACAATAGTATCAAATTCTGCACCTTCATCACTAGGCAAACTTTTCCAGTAAGCGAGCGCTTTATCCCAGTTTTCACCTGAAGGTGCGAACTCACGGCCTTGTAAGTAATCGAAGGTTTTTTGGTCAGGAGCAACTAAACCTGCTCTAGCACCGGCTTCAATCGCCATGTTGCAAAGTGTCATTCGGCCTTCGATAGACAGCTTGGTAATAGCTTCACCTGCATATTCGATAACATGTCCTGTTCCACCAGCGGTACCGATTTTACCGGTAATGGCCAGAGCAATATCTTTTGCTGAAGCAAATTTTGACAGAGCACCATCAATGCGGATCAGCATGGTTTTCGATTTCATTTGGGGCAATGTTTGAGTTGCCATTACATGTTCTACTTCTGACGTGCCGATTCCAAAAGCGAGTGCACCAAATGCACCGTGAGTTGCTGTGTGGCTGTCACCACAAACAACTACCATGCCTGGGTGAACAAAACCATGTTCTGGTACAACAATATGAATAACGCCATTATTTGGGTTTTTCATATCATAAAGGTTAAGCCCATTTTCCTGGCAGTTATCTGCCATGGTTTCTATTTGTTTTTTTGCAATAGGGTCAGCAATAGGTAAATCCCTGTCTTTAGTTGGAACACAGTGATCCATTGTTGCTAAAATACTATGAGGGTTACGCACCTTACGATTAGCAAGTCTTAATCCTTCAAATGCTTGAGGGCTGGTCACTTCATGCATCAAATGACGATCAACATAAAGTAAAGGGGCTTGACCTGGCGCTTCAACCACAAGATGGCTGTCCCAGATCTTTTCGTACATCGTTTTTTTCATAGTATCATCCAAAATATACAATCCACTTAGACAAGCGGATGTCTATTGTGTTGCTTATTAAATAGTGTAACCAGTTATTATCGCTTAAATTGAGCGCTTTTTGCAATTACAAAGACATTTTAAAGCTTAAGGAGGAGGGTGAATTAGTTATATTGTAAACAAAAAGGAAATAATAAATCAATAATTGGCTATATTGTTTAAGTACAGAGAACAGGTAAACTATGCAGCAACTTTAAGGTGATTTTGTTTACCTTTAACACATTTAATCTTAAGACGACACGGTTTTATAACAGATTTGGCAGGCAAAAAAGAAGATATAGCGATTGGATTACTATTCATTACAGGAATGTGGGGATTTATTTCAGGCGCATTTATTATTTCAACAGTTATGTTTGGTGCAGCCGCCTTGTTTAGTAACATGTTTTTAACAGAAAGATTAGATTAAACCCGTTTCATTACCTCCTCGTTGTGAAAGCAGATAGTTAATACTGCGAAGCTCAACCTCCTTTGGTATCGCCTCAGGAGGTTTTTTTTGTTTTAATTAAACGTTGTTCAGTTATTATTCAGTGTCAGTACGATATTCTAAACCCAACATAAAACAACACTGAAACAGTAGGAGAAAGTTATGAAAATGTTAGCTCTAGCAATTATATTAATGTCTTTTCCTTGGGCTAGTCATGCAGAAGAATGGGAACATTCTGAACATCGAGATCGAGGATATAATAATTCATATTTTTGGCAAGATGTGCAGCGTCGCCAGCATAGACAGGATTCACGTATTGAGAGGGGGATACATAAAGGGCAGTTAACACATAGAGAAGTTAAAAAATTACGCCGTGAACAAAGGCGTGTAGCAAAACAAATCAGACATATAAGTCGGCGTCATTATTTAAGTCATGCAGATAAAAGATGTGTAATGGAATATTTGGACTATGTGAGCGAGAAAATAAGAATCTTGAAGCATAATGACCGTTATGCGCATAGAGGAAGATATGATGATCGGGAGTATAAGCATAATTATCAGTCATATACAGATAATCAAAGTTATTATACAAATGACAACATGTTAACGAGAGCAAATACGGATTATTCAGCGGGCTTCTATTTTAGATTTTGATCGGAATTAGAAGTTGTGACTTAAACACGGCTTGTTATCGGTAATGAAGTGACACATTCAAGGGTAAACAAATTAAACAGGAAGGACATTCCTGTTTAATTTTTTTGCTATGGGAAAATATAATGCCAATATTTAAAAGCATGGAATGCTTTTCATTGATGTAGAATAGGTTACCATTAGAAGACAAATGCTAGAAAATATTTGACGAATTTATGCCTTAGGAATGTGCATGAAACAACTTGAGCAACTAGCTTATCTTTTTGCCCATCCTCTGCGTTGCACAAACAATCACATAGCCTGCTATGCTCATATTTGTGCGCCTTGATGATGAACAAAAATCTTTCGCTATTTGCTCAAGTTATTTCGTGCCCATTCCTTAGTTTATGTTTATTTTTGAGAATTATTGTATGCCTTCCTTCCTTAGTTATTAAGGATATGGGATTGTTTGTTTCCACCGCCCTAAATTTAGTGAATAGAAAAATAACTATAAAAATATGAATTCACAATCTGATATTTCCAATTTTCGCTTTATTAGAGAAAGTTTTAAGCGTTTTTTGCCAAATTCGCAAGCTATTGCATTGGCTTTGATTTTAATTGTTGGCTTTGTTCTTATCTACACTTTGTCAGATATTTTGATGCCCGTATTTGCTTCAGTTATATTGGCGTATTTACTACAGGGTATTGTTTCTAAGTTAGAAAAAAAATTACCGCGAATGGCAGCTGTATATATAGTCTTTTCCGGGTTTATGACCTGTTTAGGCTTAGTTCTATTTGTATTAATGCCTATGGTTTCAGTTCAGGCGGTTCAGTTGGTTCAGCGAATTCCTGATATTATCAAAAGTGCGCAGGCAGATATTATGCGTTTACCTGAACTTCATCCTCAGTATATTTCTGAAGACAATATCAGGGGGATTATGATCTCTCTGCAGGATGAGTTGTTGAAATACGGTCAGGAATTGATTTCTATGTCAGCTGCCTCGGTAGTGGGACTGGTCACTGCAATTGTTTATTTGTTTCTGGTGCCACTGATGGTTTTTTTCTTCCTGAAAGATAAAAAAACACTGATTGCATGGTTTGTTAATTTTTTGCCTAGAGACAGGAGCCTGACTGTCCGGGTATGGGCAGAAGTGGATATGCAAATAGCAAATTATGTACGGGGTAAATTTACAGAAATCATCATTCTTGCTTCTGCCAGTTATCTGACATATACACTATTAGGTTTGAATTATGCCATTTTACTTTCTGTATTAATGGGGCTTTCAGTGGTAATACCTTATGTAGGTGCTACATTAGTGACATTTCCGGTATTAGGGGTTGCCATTATGCAGTGGGGAGTCACTGCGGATGAGTTTTTATATGTTGCGATTGCCTATTCAATTATTCAAGCCATTGACGGAGTGGTTTTGGTTCCTTTGCTATTCTCAGAAGCGGTTAATTTACATCCCGTTGCTATCATTGTGGCTATTTTGTTTTTTGGCGGGTTTTGGGGTTTCTGGGGGGTGTTTTTTGCAATTCCACTCGCGACTACAGTTAAAGCTATTTTAAATGCGTGGCCAACTATAGTCGAAAGCCGGTTGGATACTTCTTTTTAAAAACATGTCATTGTGAGTGAAACGAGAAATCTTAGCCTTAGACATGAATCAACTTTTGCCATAGCGGACTTCAGTCCGCTATGGCAAACAATATTAATTGTTAACAGCGGTTGTGCGGACTGAAGTCTGTCCTACATAAATCCTCATTCCTAAAGAATATCAGAAGCATAATCAGCCAGACGGGAGCGCTCTCCTCTACGCAATGTAATATGTGCGCCATGTTGCCAGTTTTTAAAACGGTCAACTACGTATGTTAGACCTGATGTGGTGGCAGTTAGATAAGGTGTATCAATTTGAGACAGGTTGCCTATACAAATGATTTTTGTTCCTGGTCCAGCACGGGTAATGAGTGTTTTCATTTGTTTGGATGTCAGGTTTTGTGCTTCATCAATAATAAGATAGCGATTAAGAAATGTACGTCCTCGCATAAAGTTTAATGATCTGATCTTTACCCGGTTCATCAAAATGTTATGTGACGCTCCCTGCTCCCACTCATTGCTTCCTGATCGACTCCCTAGTAGTTCCAGATTATCAATTAAAGCACCCATCCAGGGAGCCATTTTTTCTTCTTCTGTACCAGGAAGAAAACCAATGTCCTCACCAACAGGAACGGTTTCTCGAGTCATTATAATTTCCTGATAGGTCTTGTGTTCCATAGTCAAGGTTAAGCCTGCTGCAAGGGCCAGTAATGTTTTACCCGTGCCAGCAGTACCGAGTAATGTCACGAAATCTATATCTGGATCTAATAATACATTGAGTGCAAAATTTTGCTCCCTGTTTTTAGCAGTAATTCCCCAAGTATTATTATGTTTATTTCGATAGTTTTTAACCAATTCCAGGGTAGCGGTTTCTCCATCACAAAATCTGACAATCGCTTCAAAATTTGATTCATTTTCCATATAGAGATATTGGTTTGGGTACCAGTCAGTAACCAGCGCGTCTGTTAGCTTGTAGAAAGTTCGGTCTTCTTCTTGCCATGACTTCATTTTATTACCATGAACATCCCAAAAATCATTAGGTAAGGCCGTCGCTCCACTATAAAGTAGGTCTATATCTTCAAGTGTTTGGTCATTATGGTAATCTTCTGCATTGAGTTCAAGAGCTGCAGCCTTGATTCTCATATTGATATCTTTTGATACCAAAACAACTTTAACGTCAGGATGTTTTTTTACCAGTGCCAAAACAACATTGAGTATTGAATTGTCTGCAATATGCCCAGGCATGCTATCAGGTAATAACGATGATAACTGGCTGGTTTGAAAATAAAGTCGACCATCTAAGATGCTGTCTGTATTGGGTCCATGCTCTATACGCGATAGAAGGAGGCCATCATTAATCGTTTTTTGATTGGCACCCTGAATTAATTCATCAAGAAAACGACTGACTTGACGGACATTTTGAGATACTTCGGATAGGCCTTTTTTACTTCGATCAAGTTCTTCTAAAACAATCATCGGGATAAAAATATTATGTTCTTGAAATCGAAATATTGATGAAGGATCGTGCATCAATATATTAGTATCTAAAACAAAAAGTTTTTTATTGCCTGTTGATTGGATATTCATAATATTTCTCTCAAAGGAAAAAAAGGGAATGTACAGGAAAAACTTGAGTAATTGCCTTGTATTCTAGCAATATCGGGTCGATGGGTAAATATAGTAGGTTGTAACAGTTTTCGTTGTTGCGTAACCAACTTACTAATTGGATACAATAAAATCCTCACTTCTTAGGATAGTTCGGTAATTTTTTCTAATACTTCATCTATATGAATTTTAACTTTAACTTTACGCCATTGATGAATCAGAATACCTTCTTCATCAATTAAAAAAGTACTGCGTTCAATGCCTCGTACTTGCTTGCCGTACATGTTTTTCATTTTGATAACATCAAATAACTGGCAGAGTTTTTCTTCTTTATCTGATAATAGATCAAAAGGAAATTCCTGTTTGGTTTTAAATCCTTGGTGTACTTTAACGCTGTCTCTGGAAACTCCAAATATAACGGTATTAAGTGCTTTAAATTGTTCAATATTATCTCGAAAATCTTTTCCTTCCTGAGTACAGCCGGGCGTGTTATCTTTTGGATAAAAATAAATGATTATTTTTTTCCCCTGGTATTCTGAAAGTTGAAAAGGAGTGTCTCCAGTTGAATCAGCTTCGAAGGAAGGAACGGGCTTGCCTATACTTATTTTAGTCATGTTATCGTTTTATGGGTTCAATAATGGCGTCTATATTTAAGTGATCACAAAAATCAAGAAACTCTTCCCGCAAAGCAAGTAAACGTACTTCGGGAGGAATTAGCAGGATGAATTTTGTTGAAAACATTGGGGTCTGGATATAAGGCGCCTGGTAACAACTGGCATTGACTTCTTCTACAACAATTTCACGTTCAAATAAAAAAGCAGTAATGTCTTCTATTACATTGTTACGATCAAGTGAAATGGTTTCCAGAGAATACGGAATACCATCATTCTTTTTATAACTGCTTTCGGGTCTTATAGTCTGTATATGTATTTCCAGACGATTTTGCAGGCTATCGAGAATGGATTCTAGTTTAGCGATATGATTCCAATTACCGTCCACTAACAAATAGGACGCAGTTGATTGTGCAAGACGTGATAATCTGAGTTCTAAGACACTGCAATTACAGCTAGAAATGGCTGCTAGAATTTCAGCAATAAAGTGGGCCGATTTGTTTCCTAACACTGTAACAGTAAGTTGCATAGAGAGCATCCATATTTTTTGTTCAGTTTAGCATCAAAATCAGTTAAAAAATAATATTTTGACTTGTGTGATATCCGTGGTCTCGGGTTAGAACATGCGGTAATTATAAAAAAATATCATAGTTATATTCAAATCACAGTTTATCTTTTGGAAGTGAGGCTTTAGTCTGGCATGATTCAGGCGAGGCAAAAGCCTCACTTCCACGCTGAAAATTGTTTAGCTAATTATGAACCTATTTTCAACCCAACCTGGGGTTAGTTCATAGCCATGTAAAATATTTTGTTTTTGGGAATATGTTTAAAGAAAATAAATGTTGAAAAAAGGACTCTCGCTGTAGATATGGTTTTAAACCCTATACTTTATAAGGATAAATTTTCTATATCCATCAAACTGAGGAAAAATTTTAATTACGGAAATTTTATACTCAGCCGACTAAATATAGTTAGAATAACTTTTATAACTCGATTTGCATTAAAAGCAAAAAGATGCCTTAAAGATAAATGAATCCTATTATTATTTTTTTACATTGTGACATTTTCCTAATTAGCGATGCGCCAGTTGGTTGCTGAACATATTCTGAGCGCGTTCAACAGAAGAGATCTATACTTTTAATACTATTCTTATAATGAAGACTTCGATACCCGTTTGTGGGAGTAAAAATGGTAGATTCTAAAGATAAACAAAATGATTCGCAAACTGATGACTTTGCAGATGATTTGGATGCAATGCTTAATGAAGTAGAGGCATCAGTAGACAGGCAAGATGAATTAATAGATGATGAAGATGCTATTGATAGACTATTAATGGATGATGCTTTTGATGATAAAGAAGAAACCACTGTTGATGATGTAGATCAATTACTTGATGCAAGTCTTAATGAAGATGTTAAGCAGGAACAAGCTGAACAACAAACAGATGAGTTCGATGAATTTGCAGATGATGAAACAATTGACTCAATAGTTGAAGGGACTGAAGTAGTAGAGACAATTGAAGAAAAAGAGACTATTGATGATACGGATGATTTTGATGTAGATGATTTAATTAATTCAGCAGCCGTTGAAGCAACAGTAGAGGACGATGAATTTGCAGAGATTGATGAATTTTCTGAAGATATAATTGAGCCTGAGCCTGAGCCTGAGCCTGAGCCTGAGCCAGAAGCAGAAGCAGAAGATGATTTTCTATTGGCGGATTTTGATATTTCTGCGGATGATGAATTTACTGATGATGAGCTTACAGCTGATATAGAGACTTCTGATGACGCAAGTAGTCAGATTGAAACGGAAAGCAATAAACTAGACCCTGAACCCGAACTGATTGAGGCCACTGAAGCGGCTAGTCCAGAAGTTTCTATGTCTACTGTCGAGATAGAAAAAGTAAATAAGGCATTAGTTGAAATAAACAATCAGATAAAACAGCTCAGCAGCGAAAATACAAGTCTCAAACTGCAAGTAGCTGAATTGGCAGCGCCAACCGATGAAGTGGATGTGACTGCAGAAGAAATAGACAGTCTGCAAAAAGAACAGCGCAAATTAAACAAATTAATAAAAGAAAACCATAGTAAAGTCCCTGTCATGACATATGTTGCCATTGGCATTGCTATTCTTGCTTTACTCATTGGAGGCGGACTTGGGGTAATAGGTTATGGTGCTCAATCAGATGTTACTAATTTAAGTGAATTAGTAGCAACACTAGAAGAAGAAATTGAAATTTTAGCGGCTAAAAATAATACTGAAGAGATTCAAGCCGTCAATGAAAAAATTTTTTTATTAGTAGCAAAAGATAAAGAATTCAGCTCTAAGTTGAATGAAATAGATAGTTCAATACAGACTAATCCTTTAAAACCGGTTGTTGACGATTTGGTCATTCAAAATGACCATGCACAAAAAGCTATAGAATTGTTGTTGGCAAAAGTTGAGACATTAGAAATAGGTAAATCGAGATCGAGGAAAGCGAAAAAGGCTGTAGTTAAAATTGTCTGGGTTGTTAATTTGGTTTCATTTAAACAAGAATGGTATGCAAAAAGAAAATCGGCAGAATTTAACAAAAAAGGTGTTCCTGCAGAAGTTAAACAAGTTAAAGTAAAAGGTGAAAACTGGTTCCGGTTGACTGTGAAAGGTTTTAAAACCAAGTATGAAGCTGCAGCCTACGCAGTTAAAGTAAAAAAAACACTTAATCTAACTTCTGTTTGGGTCACCAAAGGTTAGTACTCTATCAATATTGGTTTGATGGGTTGCGCCCCAAAGATCCTTGTGTATAGTTTCACCACGTTATACCTGTTTTTAATATAAAGCCATGTTTATATTATGGTTTTTATGCTTAAATAAAAAACTTGCTTTACCCACACAACTCTCTATAATTCGCTCCTCAACTTTTTGGTGCCCTAAAATATTTTTTAAGGGTTAAAAGGGAAGTCGGTGCGATTCACATAGAAACAACTCCGACGCTGCCCCCGCAACGGTAGATAAGTTAAAGGTACGTTAAATACCACTGTATCAATGATATGGGAAGGTGATGTATCAGAAAAAATCGACTTATAAGCCCGGAAACCTGCCCGAAAGTTTTATTCGGCGCAGCGGAGGGCTGTTTACGAAATAGATAACAACTACTATCTATTTCTGTTTTTTGTTCTCCCTGCGAATTTAATCTATTTGCACGGGGTGGTGCAGAGGACATTATGAAACAAAATTTTTTATTTCCTTCCTTATCAGCGCTTAGTCTAATTCCACTTGTTTTTACTATACAAGTACAGGCTGAAGAAGCAGTTGAACTTCCAAATGTTATTGTTACGGCTACCAGAACTGATCAGAGCATAGATCGTTTAACTGCCGCTAGTACTGTCTTTACGCGCGAAGATATAGAACGTTTGCAGGTGCTAAGTGTACCCGAATTACTGAAACGTGCGACCGGTGTCGATGTCAGTGAAAGTGGTGGGCCTGGTAAAAACAGTAGTGTCTTTATCCGTGGAACTTCTAGTGGTCATGTTTTAGTGTTGATTGATGGTGTGCGTATTGGGTCAGCAACATTGGGAACAGCTCCTTTTTCATCGTTACCCATTGATCAAATAGAACGTATTGAAATTGTTAGAGGCTCACAATCCAGTTTATATGGTTCTGATGCCATAGGGGGGGTGATTCAAATTTTTACCCGAAAAGGACAGCAAAAAGAAGACTATAAACCTACAATATCTTTAGATGCTGGAGGAGGCTCTTATGATACAGCTCAGGTTAGTGGTAATGTGAGTGGTAAATATAAACAGGCGTGGTATTCAGTCGGCGCTTCTCATATAACAACCGCTGGTTTCAATGCGACATCTGCTATCTCAAATGATAATGACAGGGATGGCTATGAAAACACCAGTTTTAATGTTCGACTAGGTTATCAATTTAATGACAAGTATAGTGCGGAGGGTTTTGTTCTTAGGTCTCAGGGTGAAAATGAATTTGATACTAGTTTTGGGAATGATAAAAATGAATTTGTGATTCAAAATATTGGCTTATCAGCAAATATGCAGTTTTTTGATAACTGGCTTTCTATTTTAACATTTGGTGAATCTCGTGATGAAAGTGATCAGCTTGACGGTGACTTTTTTAATACTCGACGCCGAATGGTATCCTTATCCAATAAAATAAACCTAAGTTCTAATCATGAAATTATTATAGGTTCTGACTTTAGGGACGATCATGTGCAAAGCCATGTGTCATATGCTGAAAGCAATCGCTATGATATAGGAGGTTTTGCTGAGTATTACGGTCGCTGGTTTGATTTAATTGATTTTAATGCTTCAGTAAGAGGTGACGAAGATGAACAATTCGGATCTCATGTAACGGGTAATGCCGGATTTAGAATTGCGCTTGCTGATAGTGATGTGGATTTCGTGGCAAATTTTAGTAGTGGCTATAAAGCGCCAACGTTTAATAGTTTATATTTTCCTGGTTTTGGAACTCCAAACTTAAATCCTGAAGAATCAACCACGTTTGAAGTGGGGTTTGAAGGGCAGCATGACTGGGGGAATTGGATGTTAAGAGCTTATCATACTGATATAGATAATTTGATAAGTTTTGATAGAACTACATTTCGAGCTGTAAATGTTGATAAAGCTCAGATTGATGGTATAGAGGGAGAAATATCTACTCAAATTTATGACTGGAATATTGCTTTGAATGGAAGTGCTATAAGTCCTAAAGACCGTGTGACTAACGAGCGCTTATCAAATCGTTCTCAATTACACTTAGGCTTAGATGTTACTAGAAAGTTTTTTGATAGTTTATCCATAGGGTCAACACTTGCTGTGATGGGTGATCGCTCATACACACTATTTAGTGGCAGAACAACTAAGACACATGGCTCTGTCGTCTGGGATATAAGAGCTGCATATCAATTAAATAATAGCTGGACTGTAAAAGCCAAACTTAATAATTTATTGAACGACCAGTACCAAACTAATAGAGGCTTTAATACGGCAGATAGAAATTTTTTCGCGTCAGTAAATTATACCTATTAATTGTTTAGAAAAAAGATCATACTTGTACTTATGTAACACTAATAGTGTTAGAGGATTTAATGAAGTGGAGAATCTATGAATATCAACATCAAAAAAATGAGAATGCCTTTGGCTTTGGTAGGGTTAATGCTGGCAACCCGGTTTCATCATTTCGGAGACTCAATTTCTCTGCCGGATGCATCCTTAGCAGTTTTCTTCTTAGCCGGTTTATGGGGAGGTGGCTGGAAATTTTTTACAATATTATTAGTAGAAGCTGGATTAATAGACTATGTGGCAATTTCACAATTTAGCGTTAGTGATTATTGTATATCTCCGGCCTATCTCTTTTTAATCCCAACCTATGCAACTTTATGGCTTGCAGGTCGTTATTGTGCAAGATTTAAAACATTGCAGTTGACGGAGTTGATGATTCAGTTTGGTATGCTGTTTGCCGCCACAACAATCGCTTTTACTATTTCAAATGGTAGTTTTTATTTGTTATCAGGTAAATTCGCTGATTTAAGCTGGGTTGAATATACCTCAAGAGTTGCGCAGTACTATCTTCCATATGTAACTTCAACATTAATATATACAGTGGTTATCTTTGCCATTGTCAAAATAGTAAGTTCACTATTTACAACATGGGTGAAGCCACCTGCCTCCTTTGGTTAGAAACAAGAGTAAACGACATGGAAAGTTAAGGAGTAGGTTCAACTTTATTTGCGCCATGTGAAAAATTGAACTGTATTAGCGTTTACGTTAATTACGAAGTGAAATTTGGGGGCATTCGGCTGAGAATGCGTCATTCCGATCAGAGGAGGAATCTAAAAGAGCCTGAATCATTCAGGTTACTTTGTGAACCGAGTACACAACCTATTTTTCAAGTAATTCCAATATTAAAATATTACAAGAGCCACACCCTGTACAAGCCCCAGTAGCGGATGATATTTTATTTAAATTGTCGGCACCTTTATCAATAAGTTGTTCAATTTTCTCTTTCGTTGTGCCTGTACAGGTACAAATAATTTGCTCTTGTGTGTTTGGTTTACTATCAGCCATACAGTATTCTCAAGTTTTAATTTAGATCCTGTTCCACATCGTCTTTTAAATTTGGCCAGTTGCTAAAGGCAAAAGCCCAAATCATAAAAATATTGACCACCGGGATTAAAAGACAAAAAACCCACTTTTTATCGATCCCTGCTTTTTCTAAAATTTTAGAACCTAGCCAGAGTGTAAAAACAATAAAAAATGGCAGTAGAAAAAAGAATAGGATTTCCATTAGAACTCCCTACCGCTTTGCTTTTGGTTAGGCCAAGGTAATAATGCCAATTGTAAAAATATTAACAGTAAGCCAACCCCTGGCAGGAACACAAGAGCTCCCCACATTGGATTAAATCCTGCTTTTTTATAAATCAAGGCAATTGGCACCAGAATCAGTAATCCTGTGATAACGATTTGAAAAATGTCTGGAAGCATAAGCATGATAGTTCCTTAGTATAAGCCCCTATAAACAGACAACTAAAAAGGGAAAGTTTAGATTGTAGTTTATTTGTTGCTTGACATTCAAGCTGCTATTCCTGGCAGTTAGTTTATTATTGGAAAAGGTATTGCTAAAGCAGGCCGACTACTCTATTATAATCCTTTTCTTTCCTTTTATATACTTGTTATATGGTGCGACATAATGACTGAAAGTGATGAAGACATTCAACAGTTAAGTTGGCAGGTTCTTGACATTATCCTCGATAAGCTGCGTGGATTGATTGGCGAAAGAGCAATAGGTTTATTACATACAGTGCAAGATGCAGATCGTACCCAACCGCCTAGTCCACGGCTCGTTTATGACATAGGAAACGAACTTGAAGAAGTTGTTGGAAAGAAAGGAGCGTTTGCTTTGTTGCGTGTAATTGGGCGCGAAATTGGTGTTATGTTCACCGAAGGTAAGGATACCAAAATTGCAACAGAAATTCTTACTGTGACACTCCGTAATCTTGGTTTTGCATACGAAATTAAATTGGAAGATAAGGATGCATATATTTGTCACTGTGTATTTTATGATATTTTAAACGCAGATGGTCATGGTCCTATAGAAAAACCAGTTTGCTGGACAGGATGGGGGTTTATCGAAGGTTGTTTGAGTAACATAAACGGAGCGCACCATATTAAATGGATGGAGCGCGACATAGATGCTAAAGCATGTCGTTTTGATGTTCGGCTTAGTGCCAACGAATGGGAATGGGAAGATGATTAGTCTATTCTAATTTTTGAGCCAGTAAGCTGGTATTTCCTCCTATGGCAGCAGTATTAGTGGTTACCGTTTGTTCACTGACAAAACGGAGTAAATAATGAGGTCCTCCCGCCTTGGGTCCAGTGCCTGACAATCCCATACCGCCGAAAGGCTGAACCCCAACTACAGCAGAAATCATATTACGATTAACATAAATATTACCCACTTTACTATTGTTAGTGATGTTGTTGATGGTACTGTTTATGCGACTGTGTATACCTAGTGTTAAACCATAACCGCTGGCATTAATATCGTCTACAATCCGATTAAGTTCGCTAGTTTGATATCGGATGATATGTAATACAGGGCCGAAGTTCTCTTCTGTAAGTTGCGATATTGACGTCAGTTCAATCAAAGTGGGTGGGAAAAAACAGGAACTCTGCTGATGTCTTTTTATCGTTGCCTGAAACAAAATCGTTGCTTGTTTGCGCATGATATCTACATGGTCCGTCAGTTGTTTAACCGCACTTGAGTTAATTACCGGTCCACAATCTGTTTCGTAGCACTGAGGATCAGATATGATTAATTGCTGCATCACACCAATGATTCTGGTAATAATATTATCTGCCACAGAATGAGGAATAAATAAAACCCGTAACGCCGAACAACGTTGGCCAGCACTGTTAAACGCAGATTCTACGGCATCTTGTATTAGTTGTTCACTATAGGCTGAGCTATCAGCAATCATTACGTTTTGGCCCCCGGTTTCAGCGATTAAAGGAATAATGCTGAGATGTTTGGCAAGTTGTTGGTTTATGTTGCGGGCTGTGGTTAAGGAACCGGTAAATGCTACCCCTGCAATTCTATTATCTGATAATAAATACTTACCTATACTGACACCATCGCCTGGTACAAATTGCAGCACATCTTCAGGAATACCTGCCTGATGTAATAATTGAATACAGCGCATAGCCACTAAAGGTGTTTGGCTGGCTGGCTTGGCGATCACCGTATTTCCGCTAGCTAATGCAGCGGTAATCTGACCCATAAAAATTGCAATGGGAAAATTCCATGGACTGATGCAGACAAATACGCCTCGGCCATAATGATAAAGCTGGTTAGTTTCCCCTGTAGGGCCATTTAGTGTTAAGGGTTGTTCAAATAGCTCAATGGCAGATTGTGCATAATACCGGCAAAAATCTATGGCTTCACGAATTTCTGCCAATGCATCTTTAATTGTTTTTCCTGCTTCACGTACGCACAGTGCAACCAGTTCAAATCTGTTTTGTTCCAGTAGTTCAGCCGCCTTATTTAGATAACTGGCTCGCTGTTTCACAACCGATAACCGCCAGAGTTTGAATGCTGAAGAGGCTACGTTAATAGCTGCTTCAATTACTTTTTGATCACTGAATATAATGCTCCCAACGGTCTGCTGACTATTTGCCGGATTGCTAATTTTATGTTTATGTCCGGTAATAGCTTGTCCATTGATCAGGGGAGTGGCATGCCATGTTTGCGTTTTTAGTTGCTCCAGAGCTTGCTGTAATACAGTTAAAACTTGTTGATCAGCTAAGTTTATTCCTTCTGAGTTAAGCCTTTGTTTGCCAAATAAATATTTAGGTAACACACAATGTGTAGGCAACTTAGCCATCTTTTTCAAATGAGCAACTGGATCAGCAATAACTTTTTCAATTCTGATGTCTGGATTTTCAAGCTGATTAATAAATGAAGTATTGGCACCATTTTCTAATAAACGTCTAACCAGATAAGGTAATAACTCCTGATAATTTCCTACCGGTGCATAGATACGACAAGTAATTTTTCCTTTGCCATGTTTTAGTAATTGTTTATATAGCTGTTCACCCATACCATGTAAACGCTGAAACTCATAGCCAGGGTGTTTTTTTCCTAGCTCTAAAATGGTAGCAACGGTGTGAGCATTATGGGTAGCAAATTGTGGATAAAAGTGCTCAGTATTAGCAAGAATTAGTTTGGCACAAGCTAAATAAGAGATATCAGTGGCTGTTTTATGGGTAAAAACTGGATAGTCTTTCAAGCCATTAATTTGAGCGCGTTTAATTTCACTATCCCAATATGCACCTTTTACCAGGCGGATTGGTATTATACAATGCTGTGAATTGGCTAATTCTGCCAAGAAATGAAGTGTGTTGATGGCTCTTTTTTGGTAGGCCTGTATAGCTATTCCAAATCCAGACCAACCTTGTATAGCTGGAGTAGAAATTACATTGCTAAAAATATCCAGTGACATTTCCAGACGTTCTGATTCTTCTGCATCGACAGTGATATTTATATTTGCAGCCCGCGCTTTTTTTGCCAGAAATAAAAGTTTGCTGCTAATTTGTTGAACCGCTTGTTTATGTTGTAACGGTTGGTATCTTGGACAAAGAGCGGATAATTTAATGGAAATCCCCGGATTGCTACAAGGATCATTTGCTTTAGCCTGTTTAGCTAAATGCTTAATAGCCTGTGCATAGGCTCCCAGATAACGTTCAGCTTCGCTTGCGGTTAAAGCCGCTTCACCTAACATATCAAAAGAGTATAGATAATCTGATTGCAGGCTAGCTTGAACCCATGCTTTTTCAATAGTTTCAGCAATAACAAATTGGTAAGCTAATTGCTGCATGGCTTGTTTTAATGCACTACGTATTAATGGCAGGCCTAGTCGAGCAGATAATCGAGAAAAAACCTGTTGATGATCGGCTTCATTTTGCTTAAATTGTTGTTCAATTTTTCTAGTAATGTCGAGTGCCCGAGTTGAAAAATTGACCAACAAAGAATCACTGTGAAACAGATGTTGATGCCAATCAGCATCAGTTAATTTTTCCTGTAAAAACAAATCTTGAGTATAGTGATCAGGGATGCGTAATAAAGCTTCAGCAATTCCCATCAAAACGATGCCTTCTTCAGAATTAAGCTGGTATTCGTGTAAAAAAGCTTCAACCAGTGTTTGTTGGTTTTTATTAGCTCTGATCGCTGAAACTAATGAATAGGCCCGGTGATGGATTGCTGTTGCATCATAATCATCCAGATAGGCCAATAATGTGTTGATCATGTCAGATTCATCAGCCAGATAAGCCTGATTAATTTTACTGCGAAAATTATCGACTATAGATTTCATTTCAATATTCCCAATGTGCAGGATGTCTCTCTAATAATTTGGCACAGCCTTTAAGCATTAAGGGTGTTGCCAGATTCAATAAAAAGGCGGTGAATACCAGAACCGAAAAAATATTTTTATCTAAAGCCCCCATTTCTAAGCCCAGCGAGGCAATGATAAATGCCATTTCTGCACGGGCACAATGACCGACTCCAATGGTAAGTGATTCAATCCAGTTGAAATGTTTACGTTTGGCCATCAGTCCTGCACTTAAAATCTGACCGATACTGACGGCAAGTGTTAAAGAGATTAAAAACCAGATTAAAACAATGGACAGATCAAAAGTAATGTGAAAGCCTACCGAGATAAAAAAAATAGGACCAAGAAATGAATAGGAAAGGGCGTAAAGTCTATCGTTTACTATATTAAACAGTCTTTTATTGACTACTTTTTCTTCAAAAAATAATCCGGCAAAATAGGCACCAATACTAAAATGCAGTCCCAGGTTTTCTGCAAATTGCCCGGCTGCAAAGCCGAGGACTAAAATAAAGGTAAAGCCTTTACCTTGTTTGCTTTTAAATGGAAAAGTCAGACGTGGATAGATTAATAAACCTATGCCAAGAGTTACAGTAAAGAATAGTATCACTTTTCCTGTAATAATCATTACGTGGTTAATATCCACAGTGTCTCCACTTAGGTAACCCAGCACGAAACTAAAAAAAATCATGGTGAGTAAATCATCGACTACACAAGTTGTAACAATTATTCTCGATATGCGCGTATCTTGAAAGCCCAGATCTCTAAGCATCTTAAGGGTTATTACAACTGCCGTGGCTGTCATGGTTAATCCGACAAAAACTGAAGCAACCATATTATAGCCAAATGCTAAGGCTACTCCCATGCTAACCGAAAAAGGGACGATGGCTCCGACTAAAGCAATACCAAAAGAGTCTTTTACAGCGTTATAAAATTCACCGGGCTCGGTTTCAACGCCAGTATGTAACATAAGAAAAAAGATACCAATATGCGCCAAGGTTTCTATTACTTCATTGGGTGTGACCCAACCGAACACCGCCGGGCCGATTACAACCCCCATAATCAACTCACCCATAATCGTTGGTAAGCCAATTTTTCGCATAACCACGGCTACGCTCCAAACGACCAGCATTAGCATCAATAATGAATGAAAGAGTGACTCCATAGAAGATTCTCCCAATCAATAGGTTAAGGAAGGAACACTTTCTAACCTTATGCGTTAGAAATTATTAGTTGTTATTAGTTCATTTAAGTTCGATAGGGTTTATGACTATTAATCCATCACCCTAGAAACCATGATCCAACTGGTTTTTCTAGGGTCACAGCTTACTCTCGGTTTTAGCGTTTGTAGGTTAACTCCTAATATTAAGCCACCGGCAGAGCCGGTGGCTTAATATTAGGAGTTAGATATTCATATGACTCCTGCTCATAATCTGGTGATAAGCGTTGCAGAACACATAACATTGCCAGATGTTTATCATCATATCAGTAGACTGGTAATTACACCCAAGGCTAGAATAGACGATTTTGTAAAAGTTATAAATCTCGATAACGCATTGGCTGCACGCATCATAAGAATTGCCAATAGCCGTTTTTTTGGCTATGCACGTAAAGCACATACGGTTAAGCAAGCGATATCCCTGATTGGGGAATACAATTACATGAGCTACTATTGAGCAGCTTGGCTATTCGAGCATTTTCAGGGATTCCGGCAGTTGTGATAAATCAAGAAATATTTTGGCGCAGTAGTATCTACTGTGGCATAACTGCAAGATTGTTGGTAAAGAAATGCATGCTTTCAGCATGTGAACGACTCTTTACAGCAGGACTTTTACACGAGATTGGTCATCTAGTGATATATGCCAAAGTTCCTGAACTGGCACAGGATGTACTGTTTGAATCAGAATAAAGCAAGCAGCCACTGTTTATTGTCTCAAATCACTAGTTAAAACTATGTACTTTAGTGCAAGGCTTTAGCTGCTACACATGTGTTAAGCTTAACGGATGAAAGAACAGAGGCAAAGTGGTCGTACAATAAGTATTCTTTTAGTACATATAGTTTGGGTTACTAAATATAGAGACCTTGTTCTGAGAGGAGATATTCAGCAGCGATGTCGAGAGTTGATCATCCAGATATGTGATGCAGAAGACATACGAATAAAATGGTGTAAGAAATGGGGGGAGGAATTTGGCTGTAAAGAGGATCTGTAGTGAAAAGGTATTAAAAAAACGCCACATAAAAAAGTATATTTTAATATGCTAATTAAAAATACCGATATATCAGTATGACCCGTATTGTAAAATGTTAATATTTGAAAAGAAATCAATCTTATGGTCACTAAAATGAGTGAATTTAATTGAAGCAGTCAATCAAAATCATTTTAGCTATTCTAATAATTATGTGGATCAGCTATTTCTCCTCATGGTTATTACCGTTGCAACAGTTTGGGTTAGTGCCTAGAACAACATTAGGCCTGATTGGAATTTTTACGGCACCTTTTTTACACGGCTCATTATTTCATCTCATTGGAAACTCAATTAGTTTTGTTTCCTTTGCTGTCGTTCTAGCGTTGTTAGAAGGTAATAAAATGCTTACCAAGGTTATGCTAATGGTAATTATTGGTGGAGCATTAACTTGGCTGTTCGGACGCAGTGCAAATCATATTGGTGCATCGGGTCTTATTTTCAGTATTTGGGGATATTTGTTATTGTCAGGATGGTTTTCCCGGAAATTAAAATACATCGTCGTTTCTATTGGACTGATGTTTTTTTATGGTGGGCTGATATTTGGAATTTTTCCTGGAAAAGTTGGGGTTTCCTGGGAAGGACATTTATTTGGTTTTATTGCAGGAATTATCGTGTCTTGGTTATATCACAGGGAAAGTTAGGTAGCTATACAAAATCATTTATAGAGTCTGTATTTCTGGAAGCATAAAGCCTTGTCCATACTTCCAGTTTGATTTTTTCAGCTTTTTTTATATCGTTCTAAAATAGAAGCTGCTGACAATTGATTACCGATAACACCTGCTGCAGCAAGTTTATCTTTGAGCTCGACACCATTTGTTTCTTTGGCTAATTCACGCGCTGATTTCATTTTATCTTTTCGTTTTTGTTGCTTTGCTTTAATACGCTCCATTGAGGCTGACGCTGAGCGAAGTGAAGAATTAGTGCCTGAAAACTGTGCAGCAGTGGCTTCACTGGCTTTTTGCGCAGCTTCAGTCGATTTGACAATGGAAACTTCTCGTTTTAACGCTTCAATTTGTTTAGCCGAGTCTTTAATAGTAATCTTTAACTCTTTAACTTGCTCATTATATGAATCTAATACAGCTTGGTTACTATCGAGTTCAGATTCCAGTTCTGCCAGTTTCTCTGCAGTTTCCATCGCTAACGTTTCATTACCAGAGTCTAATAATTTACCAATAGCTGCACTATATTCATCAACGGAAGCTTTTAAATCATTCACTTTACGAGCTATGCCTTTTTGTTCAGCCATAACATCGGTAAGCGATTCATTTGCTTTACTTTGACTTTCTACAGCATCTCGAATTTCTTGTTCCATAATACGTATACCCTGTGCATCAACAAAGGCATCATTTGCTTCACTGCCATAACCTTTGATTGTTTTAAATACGTTGTTTAAAAATCCCATAATATTCTCCAGTTAGGCTTTAATTAAGAAGTTTTGACATACTTCAAGAGCATCCATTATGTTTTCTGATAAAACCAGGATTTCTTCTTGTATTTGGCTTGCATCAGACTCAACAGACATTGCCCCAAAAATTGAATAATGGGCACCTGTCAGCGCAAATGAGGATAGTGGCATCGCCATGTTGAGTTCTAGCATCATTTTATTTAATGCAGCGACTTGTCCATCAATAATTTGGCCTTTATCAAATAAGGCGACATTAAAAAGTAATTGACTGTCACTCGCTGTCGCAAGAATTGCAAATTCTTCAATATCTTCGCGGATGATAGTCAGCATGGAAATCTCTTCGTTTTCAGTCGCAGTGACACTAAAATGGCTACCATCTTCTGCAGTGTAGTCAGCTAAAGCAGCTCGGACTTTATCTAGGCTGTTATTCATAGTTATTTCCTATTGTGAATAAAAAAGTACACGCATTATTTTGTATGTAGTGTTGTATTAATAAGGACTAATTGTTGATATTTCAATGGGCTTAGGTAACTGTAAAAAATAATCTAACCAGATTGCGCTGGATTTTTGTTTGTCTTCAAGGCGTAGCAAAAAGCGCATAGCAGGCTACGCAACTGTTGTTACAACGCTGAATACGGACAAAAGGACAAGCAGGATGGGTAGATTATTTGCTGCAAGTTGCCTTAATACCACGTTTTAGTACGGTTACGTTTTCAGTACCACCAAAATAATGTTTTAGTATTGTAATCGCTAATTCTGGCTGTGCCTTACCGCACATAAAAACATCAAAGGCAGCAAAATTTTGTTCTGGCCAAGTATGTACAGAAATATGTGATTCTGCAAGACACGCAATTCCAGTAATACCAGAGGGATGGAAATGATGAAAGTTTTCAAACAACAAGGTAGTGCCAGTTTGCTTAATAATGTCATGAATAGCCGCTTTCATTAAACTCATATCATCAAGATGACCTGCACCATGGAGATCAATAATGAGATGATTTCCATAGGCTTTAAGATGTTTTTTATCCACAACTACTTTCAAGATTTGCTTAATCGGCAAATCATAACTGATAAGAGTAAAAAAACATATCTAAACATAGTATTGTGTGTTAAAAATTTCAGTTTTGAAATGAAATTCGCTCCACTGTCAATCGTATAAATATTGTGTGAGTGGTATCCCTTTATGAAAAGCACTATTAATTAAGGCAAAACATTGTCAAAAAAACAATTGGATTGGACTGTACTAAGTATTTTAGCTATCGGAGCTGGATGTGGCTTAGTTTATGAATATTTATTATCGCATTATGCGGGACGGGTTTTAGGCGCAGTCGAAGAAGCTATTTATGGCATTATTTCGGTGATGATGATTTTTATGGGGGTTGGATCTTTTTTGGCTCGTAAAATAAAAAACCCCTTTGCTGGATTTGCATGGTTAGAGTTGTGTCTGGCGTTAATCGGGGCAAGCAGCGTGTTAATTATAGGTGGCGTATTTTCTTTGGCCGCATTATTTCCACAAATATTAGCCGAGACATTCTCTATACCTCCCGATTTAATCCCCAGAGGTGGTTTAGTAGCAACGGCTGAATCCATAGCGCAATGGATGCCTTATCTGGTTGCAGCACTATTAGGTACATTAATTGGAATGGAGATTCCTTTAATTGGTGAAATTCGTAACCAAATTTATGCCGATCACTTAAAAAATAATACAGGATCTATTTATGGTATTGATTATTTAGGCGCCGGTTTCGGTGCATTATTATGGGTTTTTTTGATGTTGTCATTAGAGGTCTCTTTAGCAGGAGCATTAACAGCCTCAGTTAATCTATTGATCGGTCTTTTATTTTTTTATTTATTCAGGGATAAGATTCCATCGGCGATCTATTTGCTTATGGGTCATGCAGTGGTTGCACTTTGGATATTGCAGGTTTTTAGTTATGGCTCTGATTGGGCCGCTGAGATGGAGGATATGTTATATCGGGATAAAGTGGTATACCATGTTAACACGCGATATCAGCATTTGGTCATAACCGAACGGATTACTGACCCCACTAAACCAACAGTATTGACCTTTTTTATTAATGGTAGAACACAGTTTGCCAGTAATGATGAGCATATTTATCATGCTATGCTGACTTATCCGGCACTTGCTGCATCAGCTCGTCATGATAAGGTTTTAATTATTGGTGGTGGTGATGGGTTGGCTGTGAGGGACGTGTTACGATGGAATCCTAAACAGGTGTTGTTGCTGGATTTAGATCACGATTTAGTTGAGTTATTTAAAACGCCACGTATGGAACAAGGGAAAGTGGTTAATCAGCGCTTAATTGCTGAGAATAAAGGCGCATTTAATGATAAAAGAGTGCAAACTGTTTTTGGTGATGCTTTTGTCAGCATAAATACTTTGATTCGAGATGAACAAATGTTTGATACGGTGATTATTGATTTACCTGACCCTAATCATCCTGATTTAAATAAACTTTATAGTGCCCGTTTTTATCATAAGGTTTTTAATCTATTGGCTGGGGATGGTGCGATGGTAGTGCAATCTACAAGTCCTTATCATGCGAAAAATACATTTATTAGTATTGGGAAAACAATAAAACATGCTGGTTTCAAACATGTTCAACAATATCATCAAAATGTGCCTGCCTTTGGCGAATGGGGATTTACCATAGCCACTAAAAATGGATTATCGGCAAAACAGCGATTACAAAATTTAACTCTTTGGCCGGTAGATGATGGTTGGACAACAAAAGGACTTGTGTTAGCTGCGTTTGAGTTTGGTAAGCATTTTTATCAACTAGCTGATGAGATAAAAATCAACCGATTGGGTTCTATGGTAGCTTATCAATACCATTATTCCGACTGGCAAAAAGAAATGGGTTTATATAGACAATAACAAGGAAAATTATGGGATTATTTAACCGGTTTAAAGAAAAATCGCCTACTGCCAGGCAATTAGAGCATCCAAGGGATTTGTTAGTGGGTGATATGGTGGAATTTAATTTAATGGGTCAGGCAGATTTAAGCAATCGTAGCTTTCAGGTTACTAAAATTTGGACGTTAGATTTGGGGGGAGACAAACATAAACGAATTTATTTTCAATTAGATGACATCGATAGTCAGATTCGTTTAAGAGTAATCGACGATACTACATTTGAATTGGGTTTGGAGGTCTATCCTGACACCTTACTAAAAATATTTTCAGAAGTAGATATTGCCACGATTTTAGATGCTGAATCTGGGGTTAATCACCATTTAACCTCTCGGGTGGTTAGCAATGATTTACCGCAAGAATTAATCGGTTGGGTGGCTGAAAATTATCGTCAGGAAGGTTTTGATTTGGCTTATCGTTATGAGGATGATTATCGCAATAAACCACTTCCTGAACAATTAGATGGATGTGAAGATGGATGTGATTTTGCCTGGTTGATTTCTGATGATCGGCAACATGCCATAGAATTTAGAGTCTTTGATGGTGGAAGAACGGAAGTACATTTATGTGCCTATCTTCCGATACGCAAAATAGAATCTTTGTGGCCAGCTAAACAAACTTGAGTTATGAATTTTTTTTATCGTTTCATTAATTGGAGGCGAAATTCAAAGCTATCTTTTGAAGAAGATGTCATAAAACGCGCATTAATACGCTCGGCACTATTGTTGTTAATTATTATTGTCGGGCATGTATATTTAATGACCCTATTTGAGGCATTTAATTGGCAAGATGCACTGTGGTTAACATTAACTACCCTTTCAACAACGGGATATGGAGATATTAGTGCAACCACAGCAGCGGGGAAAATTTCTACTGTACTTTTGTTATATTTAGGTGGCATCTTTATTTTGGCTAAAGCGGCGGGTGACTATTTTGAGTATCGCGCAAATATTAGAATCAAAAAGATGCATGGTTATTGGGAGTGGCACATGTTAGATCATATGTTAGTAATAAATACCCCTTCGCAGCAGGGTGAACAGTTTTTTTTACGATTAATTAAGCATCTACAGCATAGTGATTTGCAGTCATGCACCGTGCAAATTTTAACAACCCAGTTTCCTAATGGCTTGCCTAATCGATTATCAAAAATGTCAGGTCTGGTTCATTATACGGGGAGTGGAACAAATCCTGATGATTTAGTCGCAGTTAATGCACAACAAGCAAAATACATAGTCATATTGGCAAAACAAGAAGATAACCGTGATTCGGATAGTCGCACCTTTGATATTTTGCATCGCTTACAAGAATTAAAGCTAAGACCAGATACCTTGATATTGGCTGAATCTGTAGACGATGCCAATCGGCAGCGTTTTCGACTAGCAGGTGCCAATGTGATTATTCGACCTATGCGGGCCTATCCAGAAATGTTAATTCGTGGCCTGGTTGCCCCAGGGTCCGAGCAAATTATTGAAAATTTGTTTTCTTCATTTGGTGATTTATACTTGCGTTTTGAGGTGAATATCAATGGAATATTATGGAAGGATATTGTTTGCCAATTAATACAACAAGATTTTGGCACAGCTGTCGCCTATTTGCATGCAGACACAGGACTCTGTGACACAAACCCTCATGCGAATACGCGTATTACAACGAATAGTTTATTTGTGATAGCGAATGATGATAATCCACCGACCACCCAATCAATTCAACAAGCATTAGCTAACATTAGAAACTAAGGCAACCGGAAGCAAATAACCCACCCACCTTTTTGTCCGTCTTCGATTTTGTTGCTTCGGTTACATAGCCTGCTATGCGCCCTACGCAACAAAATCGAATACAAACAAAAATCCGTTGTAGAATGGGTGGGTTATTTATTTCCAGCTGCCTAATCAGGAGACGACCTTAATATGGCTTACAATAATTCTTTGCTCAAGTGGTTATCACCGATATTAGTCTCAAGCTTATTATTGTTATTAAGTGGCTGTGGTAATGACTATGCCCAACAAACGCAGAAAAACTATAACTCGGTTGAACAGCATTTAAAGGACTTGGGAAATAAACTAGACAGAAAGCAATTAACCAATGCCAAAATCATTGATATTTATGCAAAAAAGCTCACCTTAATTAACCCTGATTTACAGCCTGTTGCAGAGGCACTCGCTAAGGATGCCACTAGGAAAGGAAACCTTTATCAAGGGCTTTCACAACGATTACAAAAAATCAATCGTAAACCAGAGAATAAACAACAGTTTGATCTAACTTCTCAGTCATTAATGTCAATTGATGCAGGTGCAGACCCTATAGTGTTTAATGATGCCTTAATTGATTTGATTAATACCATGGCTGAATTGTCTGGAGGGCAATTAAACACCATAAGTATTCCTAAGGACAGTCAAGCTGCCAATGTTCGTGGTGAGACGATAACACCAGGTAGCTATTTAATAGGTAACCCTGGATATGGTGAATATCGACAAGATAATTCAGGCCGTTCATTTTGGCATTGGTATGGGCAATACGCTTTTTTTAATAGTTTATTCAGGGGGGGGATGTATAACAGATATCCTACCTACTATAACGACTGGAATTCACGGCCACATTACTCTTATTATCGTGATTATGGGAGAACTGCTTATGGTAGTCAGCAGGACCGTTATCAAACGACGCAGCGCGATACAAAAATGCGTAATAATGGGCTAACTCCAGCCAAACCAAAAAAACAATATGGCTCAGTTCAAGGACGACAACGGGTTAGTACATACAGTCAACGAGTCAATAATTCTGGCAAAAAATATGGTAGTACTAATAGCGGTGCACGTCATGCTGATAAAGGAGTTAGCAAGCGAAGCTCTAGTTATTTTGGAAGTAACACGACATCTCTTTCTAATAAAGTACCCTCTAGGCGTAGCTCAAGCTTTTTTGGTAACAGTAGTAGTGCGCGGAGTAGTTCTCGCAGTCGTGGTTTTGGTGGCAAATAACATAACAACACAAGGTTTAAAGCAATGGAAAATTTAACACAGATGATTATGCTTAGTGATGCGTCATTAGCTTATTATGCAATTGATTTTGTCATTTTAATGGGGTTTATGGCTACATTACGATTGTTAGCTACAAATATTGCCGGTATTTCCTTGCAAGACTTATTAGCCCAACAAGATAACTTTGCTGCAGGTATTGCTTTAGCTGGAGCAATTATTGCAGTTGCCGTGTTAATGATGGGCGTAGTTGCGGGTGATGCCGGTGCAACATACGTTGAGGAGATTACCTTAATGGTGAGTTATGGCATTGCAGCCATGGTCTTTATGGGTTTGACTCGTAAAATCTTTGATAAGATTGGATTGCGTCAAATTTCTATTCACAATGAAATCATGGCTGGTAATGTGGCTGCGGGTGTAGTCGATGCATTTAATCTGATTGCTACTGCTATTATTATTCGGGCTGCCATGTCTTGGGTTGATGGATCAACTTTCTTAGGGCTGGCAGTGGTTGTTGGAATATTTTTAATTTCTCAACTCATTTTGATAATAGCAACACTTTATCGTAATTCAGTTTTCAATCGTCGACACAAAGATAAGGGAAAAACCTTGCAGAGTGAAATTAAAGATGGAAATATTGCCTTGGCAATTCGTTTTTCAGGTTATCGTTTAGGCGTTGCATTAGCAATTACAGCCACATCGGGATTGGTGGTTTATGATCCAGGTTTGTTAGAATTTTCTGTATTATCCTGGGTGATAATGGCAATTATTATTTTTGTTTCACAAACCTTATTATCAATCATATTACGATATATTTTGTTACCAAAAGTTAACATTGCTGAAGAAGTGGGTGAACAAGGCAATGTTGCAATAGGGTCGATTGAAGCAGCAATTTATATCGGAATTGGATTGGCTTTTGTCGGTTTGTTTACTTAATATATAAACTTGATAAAAAAGTGTCTTTTTTCCAATATGCGTTACAGCAATTAGAAAAATAGCATGAGCTGATTTTTGATAGCTACAAGTTTAAAACGGTGAAATGAAGCGAAGGTGAACGCTAATTTGCCTATAAGGCTCAATTACTGTAATTCTGAAAATAACATCAACGTAATAAGGGCCTTTTTGTGTCAGAAAATACACTTTCATTATTTTGAAATTTGGCTAAAGTTCTACGTTCTGTACGCTCAAGCCATACGGCTCAGGGGATTCTAGTTTTTACTTTGGAAGAAAATAGTGAGGCTAAATCTGGTGAATCTTATCGTCTTAATCCACATGGACTATATAGTCATAGTCAGGAATATGAATTCAATTGACCCGCAGTCCTTGTTGTATAAAGTAAAAAAGACTGATAATGAGCAGTTTTTAATTGTTAATGCGGCTGATAGAGTCGTAATGACATGCCATGATTTAAACAGTGCAAATCATTATGTATCTTTATTAAACGAAGCCTTCAAAGCGGGCTATAAATTTGGCTATGGTAATGCCCGTTTGGGTTAAACATAATAAATTCAAATTAGCGTCATTTGTCATCCTGAGTGCAATGAAGGATCTTGAAGCCTTGATGTAGTTTTAGTTTTCAAGGTTTCTTGGTACGCTGCTTCTGCATCAGCCCTATGGAGGTGATGAATGCAGATAATACAAGAAGCATATACTTATCATTGAAGTCGTAACGCTGGTCAAAATGATAATGAATTCAGCATCCGTGACCGCGCGAAATATAGAAACATTTTCCTGGTTTAATTTTCAAGCTTATTAAGTCGCCTTTCCAGGTTCTTAAATTTCTTAAATAATTCGGGTAATTTGCTTAAAGCGGCTAATTCACGCCAGGCTAATTTCTTATCTTTTGCCGGGAAACCAAAAACCTGAATGCCTGGCTTTATATCGCTTGAAACGCCTGATCTAGCCATTACTACTGCTTGTTGTCCAATATTAACATGGTCTGCAATACCTGAGCTTCCAGCCAGGATGGCACCATCACCTATAGTACAAGATCCTGATATACCGGACTGACCACATATAATGACATTTCTACCGACTTGATTATTGTGTCCCAGTTGCACTAGATTATCGATTTTACTGCCTGCACCTATTGTAGTCGAACCTAGTGCGCCTCTATCTATACAAGTATTAGCACCAATTTCAACATTATCAGCAATGACTACATTACCCACATGGGGGACTTTGACGTGTTCATTATTGCGATATTTATAACCAAAACCGTCGGCTGCAATGATGGTTCCTGAATGGATAGTGACATTATTTCCGATTTCGGTGTTGTCGTAGATAACCACATTAGGGTAGATACGACAGTTTTTGCCTAAGGTAACATTACGACCAATATTTACACTGGCAAATATTTCTGTGTTATCACCAATGCTTGATTGCTCTTCTATGGTAGAAAAGGCGCCGATATGGACATTGTTTCCCAGAGAAACATTTTCAGCTAAAGCCGCTTGTTTTGAAATGCTATGAGTAAATTGTACGGTGGGGTGCAATGCGCTAACCGCTTTAAGAAAACTTATTTCAGGATCTTCACAGAGCAGTAAAATCAAATTTTCCGGTACTTCTGCACTCGTTAGTTGGCTAGAAATAAAACAGGCAGAGGCTTTGCTGTCCTTTAAGTATTTTGCATATTTACCACTACTTAATACGGTTACTTGATTATTTGTTGCAGTAATTATGTCGGCAGCAGCTGTAATCTCAATGGCTGAATGATTGCCTTGAATTTCAGCATCGCAAAGTTGAACTAGTTCCTGAAGTGTCATAGTCATATTATTTCCAGATTCCTATAATGTTAGTGAAGTCATCAGTCCATGGTTTCATGCCAAAATATAAAGGCAGTTTTTGCCAGTTACCTAACCGGCTTTGACGTAATGGCGCAAGTATTTCTGCTTTTTTACTCATAACAACCCAGTCAGTTGCAATCACAAGGGGTATTTTTTTTTCTGGTTTAAATTCTTGAATTAATGCGGATAGTTTTAAATAGTGGGCATGATCTGCAAAAACTTTTTTTAATGCTAAATGACGATTTGTAATATGGAATGCCAGGATGCCATTCGGTTTAAGTTTTGTGAAATAGAGTTCTATTGCTTCACGCGTTAACAAATGTGTTGGTACAGAGTCTGAACTAAATGCATCCATGATTAATAAATCAAATTTATTATTTTTTTCTTTTGCTAACGACAAGCGAGCATCTCCAACTTTCATTGTCGTGTTTTTACTGCAGTGTTGTAAGTAGGTGAAATATTTTGGGTTTTCGGCAATATCAATAACTAATGGATCAATCTCGTATAAAGTCCAGTGCTGCTGTTCTTTTGCATAACAAACCAAAGCGCCGGCACCCAGGCCGACAACACCAATCTCCCAGTTTTGGTCTTGATTTTCATAGACGCTAAATAACTGGCCCATAGGACCTGGGCGACTATAATAGGTTAGCGGTGTGGTTTGAAGATGAGCCGCAAGCCTTTGTGCGCCATGTTTAGTGGTACCATGAAATAACTCATGGTACTTTTCCGGGTTATTGTTTTCATCCAGTAATACGCTTTCTCTGACAGAAAAAACACCAAAAAAACTACGTTCCTGATATAGCGTATTTGAGATCAGGTTTTGTATACTTAGGGTAAAAAATAAAATAACACCGCTTAATAAAGCCAGGCTGATGGGGCGTGAACGGAAGGCGTAGCAAACCCCCGCTAATAATATAAGGGCATTAGTTGCACTGTAAATCAGTGACTGAGAAAGTTTGTCTATCAATAGGTATACACTTAGTCCAAGGCATAAAAGTATAATTGGAAATAAAGTCTGTAAACCTGGCTTTTGCGAACTGATTCCAGGTCGTAATAATAAAGCCGCTACGATCATAATAGGATATTCATAAACCGCATTAAATATAAAAGGGGCTACAAAGGTGTTGAACATACCGCCTAACATACCAGCGAATGACATAATGAGATAAAAGGTGGTTAAATATTTGGTATGTGGACGGTTTTTAGCAAGCTCACCATGGCAAACCATGACTGCTAGAAAAAAGGCGATCAGATGTAAAACCAGATTTAGCCAATAAGGTAGCGCAGCAGGGTCAACAAAGGAATAGGCTATAAAAGGCAGTAACACAATGGGTTGCAAAGAGACCATTATGGGATGAATTTTATCTGCCCATTTAGAAAAAACCAAAATAAAAGTCAGTAAGTATAAAGTGAGAGGAATAATCCACAACAAGGGAACCGAGGCAATATCAGTACTGATAAAGTTGGTTAGCCCCAACAATAAGCTGGAAGGTACAAAGGCCAAGACTAACCAATGTAGTTTAGTTGTTAGTGATAATTCTTCAGGGTCTTCAATTGCAGAGCTATTATCGGTTATATTTGTTTGCTGACTACGCCATAAAATAATGGCACAAGCAAAAATTAAAAGGCATAGGAGGCCATAACCAAAACTCCAAAAGCTTTTTTGTTCAAGCAAACCTATGTTGGGTTCCAGCAGAAAAGGATAGCTTAATAGCGCAATCATGCTGCCGGCATTACTTGCAACATAAAGGTAATAAGGGTCTTCACTGGTATGATGACCTACACCGGCAAACCATTTTTGCAGTAGTGGTGATGTGGTAGATACCACAAAAAAAGGTAAGCCTACAGCAATAAATAATGTCCAGATTAGCCATAAGGTAGGGTTACTTTCTGTAGGGGGAACGGTGTTTTCTGGTAAGGCCAGAGGTAAAGCTATAATACTGATGGCTATTACGACAGCATGTATTAGTATTTGACGATGCGGATTAAATTTTGATGACAAGTAGTGAGCATAGAGATAACCCAGGAAAAGAATGGTTTGGTAAAATACCATGCAGGTATTCCAAACGGCAGGTGACCCTCCCAAAAATGGAAGCAGTATTTTTCCAAACATGGGTTGCAGGACAAACATCAGGGTAGCGCTGATGAATAAAGTGCCTGCAAATAAAAAGATCAGAGTAAGGTTGCGATCAGAAGATTGATGAGTCTTTACATTCATTATGGATAAGTAAGCTATTTATTTTTATGCGGTATGATAAATCATTTTGTTTAATTTAGCTGTCTTAGCCTGCACCAAGTATAAATTATGAATATAAAAAAAGGCGGTACCCCGCCTTTGTTATGAAATGATATGTCGAGTCTGTTAAGGAAAAGGCCACCACCAGCGAGTTGAAGGTTGAGATCGTTCTCTGGGTGGTTCAACGCGTATTAGCTCTCTACTTTTATTATTGATAGCATCTATAGTTCTACGCTGAATTTCATGGACTTTTGATTTTGCATTATTTACATTTTGATCGATGATTATGTCGATCGGATTGTTGCGATATCGTTCTTGGTAGCGTTGTCTTTCATAGGGATCTTGATAACGCCGTCTTTCATAAGGATTTTGACTCCCTTCATATCTGTTATCATTGCCATAGCGCCGGTGCTGATAACGCTCATGATTTCCCTCATACCTTTCTTCATCATCACCGCGTCGCTCATAGTCACCGTGATGTTTTTCATACCTGTCATCATCATGATGCTTTTCTTTTTTATATTTATGCTTCTTATCTTTATATCTTTTTGATTCTTTATAATAATGTCTTTGTTCAGAACGCTCTCTACCTTGACGACTGAATCGATCAGATTGTCTGTAACTGTTTTCCCAACGAGCATCAGAGTCGCTATGATAAGGGTTACCTTTGTCTTCATGTTCTTTTGCTAACACGGTACCTGAGATTGTAAGGGAAAGCACTGTTGCAGGAACTAATATGTATTTTAATTTCATTTTGTAACCTTAATGTAAATAAGAGCGTTATAAACTACCTAGATAGGCCGCTATTTCTTTGATATCCTGTTCAGAAAGAGAAGATGCAACAGCATTCATTGGGCCGCCTTTTCTGGAACGATTTTTAAAATTGAGTAACTGTTTTTCTATATATTTAGGTTGCTGTCCTGCCAGTTTTGGAAAGTTACCTCGACCTTCAACAGAAGTGCCATGGCAGCCTTTACACATGGCTGTTTTGGATTCTCCTTTTTTTGCCAGAGCAGGATCACCTCCAGCACTTTCAGTACTTAAAGAGGAAAAATAAGCTGATACATTTTGAATATCCTGTACAGTTAAATTGGCTGCCATACCCTGCATAACAGAGCTGGTACGTTGACCCGACTTAAAAGCTTTTAATTGAGCTTCTAGGTAATGTGCTCGTTGCCCGGCTAGCGTAGGATATTGTGGAGATTTGCTATTACCATTCGATCCGTGGCAGCCGAGACAAAAAACGGCTTTACTTTTACCGGCATCAATATCTGCAGCAGATACAAAATTGTTTGTTGCGAAAATAGAGCAAAATAATAGGGCTAGGCCGTATGTTTGAATTGGATGCATGAATGCTGCCTCGTAATAAATTATTAATTGTTAGAAGAAATGATTTTTGAATGATTCAATACTAGAAGGATGTTAATGGAAAATCAAACAAAAAAAATGATTCCTGAACCAAAAGTTGGTGTCAGTGCAGTGGTTTTTAATACTTCTGGCTGTATTTTATTGATTAAGCGCAATAAAGCGCCTGCATTAGGACTATGGTCAATCCCTGGGGGAAGGCATGAGGCGGGTGAGTCTTTACAAGAAGCTTGTAAAAGAGAAGTTTTTGAAGAAACAGGCTTAACTGTTGATGTGCAAGGTATTTTGGCTGTGGTGGAACGTAGAATTGAAAGTTTTCATTATGTAGTGATTGATTTTATTGCCACGCTTATTGATGATATCAATATACAACCTGTTGCTCAGAGTGATGTCAGTGAGGCTTGCTGGGTTGCAATAGAAGATCTTTCGCAATATCAATTAGTTGAAGGCCTGGAGGAAATTGTATTAACAACATATAAGTTGTTTGATGCTGAGTTAATAACGGGGTTAGTTGATTTTAACGGCAAGGGAACTGATTTTATTATTAGTAGTAAAATATAAAAAGTCAGTCTAGAAGCTTGAATTAGTTAAGGTGCCCCACGTAATAATTATAGGGTAATGGTCTCAAGTTCATCTTTCTGTTTACATAGTCTTCGTATATTATTTATCTTCGACCACCTAACAAAGACCCCATGATTCCTCGAATAATTTGCCTTCCAATCTGGCTGCCAATACTACGCGCAGCACTTTTTAACATAGCTTCGCCGACACTTTGTCTGCTTCTTGTACGGCGGGCAGAGGATGTTTTGGTATTTTTGGTCTTTGTTTGAGTTTCATCCTTACTTGCTTGTTCAGCCCTTTTTTTAAGGATTTCATAAGCGGATTCTCTGTCCAGTTCTTCATCATATCGATTATTAAATGGAGAGCGGGATATGATTTCTTCTCTTTCAGACTGGGATATTGGACCCATTTGAGACTCAGGAGGTCTGACAAGTATTCTTTCAACCGGGGTGGGGCTTCCATCTCTATTTAGAACTGAAACCAAAGCTTCCCCGGTTTGTAACTCTTGAATCACCTTTTCTACATCCAGTTTGGGGTTACTACGAAAGGTTTCAGCAACAGCCTTGATCACTTTTTTATCTTTAGGTGTGAAAGCGCGTAAAGCATGTTGAATCTTCAACCCGAGTTGGCCCAATATATCTTCTGGAATATCCAGTGGACTTTGGCTAATAAAATAGACACCGACACCTTTCGAGCGAATTAAACGGACAATCTGTTCAATCTTGTCGATTAAAACACGAGGAGCCTGTTCAAATAATAAATGGGCTTCATCAAAAAACAAAACTAATTCAGGCTTGTCTGCATCACCAATTTCAGGCAGGGTTTCAAATAACTCAGACAGTAGCCAAAGTAAAAAAACAGCATAAAGACGAGGTGATTTTTGGGTCAAAATAGTGGCATCAAGCAGACTGATAACGCCATTGCCGGAAAAATCTGTTCGACAAAAATCTTCAAGTTGAACTGCGGGTTCGCCAAAAAACTGACTGGCTCCTTGTTCGTCAAGAACTAATAATCGACGTTGTATGGCACCTATACTTGACGTAGAGATATTACCATACTCAGATTTTAGCTCTTTTGCATTATCACCCATCCAGTTAAGCATTGAGCGAAAGTCTTTTAAATCAAGTAATAATAATCCTTGATCGTCAGCAATTTTAAAACAGCTATAGATAATGCCCGTTTGCGTATCATTCAACTCCAGCATATTGCTGATCAATAGTGGCCCCAGGTCAGAAATAGTAGTGCGGGCAGGATGACCTTGCTTTGAAAAAATATCCCAAAAAACCACGGGGTTTGCACGAAAATCAAAATCGTTGATTTGAATTTTTTCTATTCGTTCTGTAATTTTTAAATGCTGTTTTCCGGCTTTTGCAATCCCCGACAAATCGCCTTTAATGTCAGCTAGAAATACAGGCACTCCCAAATGAGAAAAAGCTTCAGCCAGAATTTGCAAGGTGATTGTTTTACCAGTGCCTGTAGCCCCTGTAATCATGCCATGTCGATTTCCCATTGCTGCATCCATCACAACTTGAATGCCATCTTGTCCGCCGATTAGTATTTCCTTAGCAGTCATGTTTCGTCTCCTAATTTTTTGTTAATTTTGTTGGGGCTAATAGATACAAAGCAAAATTTTTTATTTATCAGGGTTTTTGCGATAAATCACTAAGATTTGACCAATAGATTGAATAAGCTCTGCTTGTGATTCGGTAATAATTTGATCTCGAATTTGAATTCTCTGTTCTTTATCAGCGCGAACTTTTATTTTTATCAATTCATGGGTATCTAAAGTGATTTCAAGTTCTTTTAGTACGGATTCTGTTAAACCGGATTGGCCCACTGTTAAAACGGGTTTTAATGAATGGGCTTGGGCCTTAAATCGTTTTTTTTGGGCGGAATTCACACTTTTGTCCTAATTATTGAATTTATAATACCTTTTGCACTTTAAACACTGTATTCTGTAAGAGCAAAGGGGCTAATTCTACACTACAAACACTATGGCGCGCAGTAAAAGCAGTAATCAATGGATGCAAGAACATTTTGATGATGAGTATGTTAAAAAAGCAAAGGAAATGGGATATCGCTCACGATCTACTTTTAAGCTGGTAGAAATTCAACAAAAGGACAGAATAATTAAGCCAGGGATGAGTGTGATTGATTTAGGTGCGGCTCCTGGTGGGTGGTCGGACTTTGCCAGGAAAATCATAGGGAAAAGGAATAAAGTCATTGCTTTGGATTTGTTGCCAATAGATCCGATTGATGGGGTAGACTTTATTCAAGGTGATTTCAGAGAGGATGATGTTCTGGATGAGCTCTACCGTGTTTTGAATGGTGAGCCTGTTGATCTGGTGATGTCTGATATGGCTCCAAATATCAGTGGTAATAAAGAAATGGATCAACCAAGGTCAATTTATTTAGCTGAATTGGCATTGGACACAGCGCAAACTGTTTTAACAAAAGGAGGAACTTTTTTGATTAAAATGTTCCAAGGAACAGGCTTTGATGAATTTAAGCAGGAAGTAGGGAAAAATTTTTCCAGTGTTGTGATAAGAAAGCCAAAATCATCAAGAGCAAGAAGTAAAGAAGTATATATTTTAGCTAAAGGGTTTAAATAATAAAATTTAGCTATATATTAGTCTGATGTATAAGTGAAATTTAAATATATGATTATCTAGATTAGATATTGTTGATATAATCGCTTGGTGTTTTAACAATGAGGGCCGTTCTGGTCTGGAGCGTATAGCTTGAACGATATGGTTAAAAATATAATTTTATGGGTGGTCATTGCTGTTGTGTTGATGTCCGTTTTTAATAACTTTGGGACGCGATCTAATCGTACTGATAGTTCAATATCTTATTCCCAGTTTCTTGATTCGGTTAAAGCGGGTCAGGTTCAGCGAGTTATTATTGATGAAAATACGATTAAGGGCAAAATGCAGACGGGAGAAAAGTTTAAAACTTATGCTCCGAAAGACCTTCATCTAGTAGATGATTTGTTGGCGAATGGCGTTGAGATTAAAGCGCAACCACCAGAAGAACCATCATTGTTGATGACATTATTAATGTCGTTTGGCCCGATTTTGTTATTAATTGCTGTATGGATATTTTTTATGCGGCAAATGCAAGGTGGCGGTGGCGGTGGTCGTGGCGGAGCAATGGGTTTTGGTAAAAGCAAGGCTCGTATGCTAGATCAGGACCAGAATAAAGTTACCTTTGCTGATGTTGCCGGGTGTGACGAAGCAAAAGAAGAAGTTGCGGAAATGGTGGATTTCCTTAAAGATCCTGCTAAATATCAGAAGTTAGGTGGAAACGTACCTCGAGGTGCATTGATGGTGGGCCCACCAGGAACAGGTAAAACGCTATTGGCTAGAGCGATTGCCGGTGAAGCAAAAGTACCTTTTTTTACTATTTCTGGTTCAGACTTTGTTGAGATGTTTGTTGGTGTTGGTGCATCTCGAGTTCGGGATATGTTTGAGCAAGCAAAAAAACATGCACCTTGTATCATTTTTATTGATGAGATTGACGCAGTTGGCCGTTCTCGTGGTGCCGGTTTAGGCGGTGGTAATGATGAGAGAGAACAAACATTAAACCAGCTATTAGTGGAAATGGACGGTTTTGAAGGACATGAAGGTATTATCGTTATTGCAGCAACAAACCGCGCAGACGTTCTAGATACCGCTTTGTTACGTCCCGGACGTTTTGACAGACAGGTTAATGTTGGTTTGCCTGATATAAAAGGCAGGGAACAAATTCTTAATGTGCATATTAAGAAAGTGCCTGCTGCTGATGATGTTATAGTTAAGTATATTGCCCAAGGTACGCCAGGTTTTTCAGGCGCAGACTTAGCTAACTTAATTAACGAAGCTGCTTTGTTTGCTGCCCGTGAAAATAAACGTCTAGTGAGTATGGTTGATTTGGAAAAAGCCAAAGACAAGTTAATTATGGGAGTTGAAAAACACTCCATGGTCATGGATGAAAAAGAGAAAAAAATGACAGCGTATCACGAAGCTGGACATGCTATTGTGGGCAAAATGGTTCCAGAACATGATCCTGTATATAAAGTGAGTATTATGCCTCGAGGACGTGCTCTGGGAGTAACGATGTTTTTGCCAGAAAAAGATCAGTACAGTGCCAGTAAACAAAAACTGGACAGTATGATTTCAAGCTTATACGGAGGACGTATTGCTGAAGAACAGATTTTTGGTTGGGAACAGGTTTCTACTGGCGCTTCAAATGATATTGAAAGAGCAACCGAACTTGCCCGTAACATGGTAACCAAATGGGGCCTCTCTCGTCGACTGGGGCCTTTATCCTATGGAGAAGATGATGGTGAGGTGTTCTTAGGACACTCAATAACACAAAATAAATCAATTGCTGAAGGGACTGCTTGTACTATCAATGAAGAAGTAAGAAGAATTATTGATCAAAACTATAAGCGTGCCGAGCAGATTCTTAAGGACAATGTAGATATCCTGCATTCTATGGCTGATGCATTGATGAAGTATGAAACTATTGATAAATATCAGATAGAAGATTTACTGGACAGAAAACCGGTAAGAGAACCTCAGGGATGGGATGATACGCCTCCTCCTTCAGATGATGGAATAAAACCTGATGAAAAAGATGATAAAAAAGAAACAGAGGATAAGTCTTCATTAGGTGGAACTGCAGAACAAAATTAAAGAACTGCTAAACTAGAAAGGAGAGGTAATTTGCCTCTCCTTTTTTTTGTGATAAAGAAAATTCAAAGTGTTGGTGTAGTATTGCAGGCAAACTATGAAAAAAAAATATTTTGGTACTGATGGAATTAGAGGTGAAGTAGGAAAGCATCCTATTACACCCGATTTTATGTTGCAACTGGGTTGGGCTACCGGGCGAGTTTTTGCTGAAGAAGGCCATGGTTTTGTTCTAGTAGGAAAAGATACCCGAATTTCAGGTTATATGTTTGAATCTGCTTTGGAGGCTGGCTTGTCTGCAGCAGGTGTAGATACACGATTGCTGGGCCCTATGCCCACACCTGGAATTGCGTATTTAACCCAGACCTTACGTGCAAAGGCAGGCATTGTTATTAGTGCTTCTCATAATCCGTATTATGATAACGGCATAAAATTCTTTTCAGTGAATGGGACTAAATTGCCCGATGAACTAGAGTATAAAATTGAGAGCTATATAGACTCTCCAATGACTACGGTAGAATCGTCAAAACTGGGCAAAGCCAAACGATTACCGGATGCGGCAGGTAGATATATTGAATTTTGTAAATCGACTGTTCCGACAAGGCTGGATTTTAAAGGTTTGCGCATAGTGATTGATTGTGCCCATGGCGCAACATATCATATTGCTCCTCATGTATTTAGTGAAGTAGGGGCAGAGGTTGTCGCAATTGGTGTTGAGCCAGATGGGTTGAATATCAATGAGGAGTGTGGAGCGACAAAACCTGAGATATTAGCTGAAAAAGTAATAGAGTATCGAGCGGATTTGGGAATCGCTCTTGATGGCGATGGTGATCGCTTGATTATGGTTGATCATCAAGGTGAAGTGGTCGATGGAGATGAATTGATCTTTATTATTGCAAAGGCGAAACAGGAGGCTGGAGAGTTAAAAGGAAATATGGTTGTAGGGACTCTGATGACCAATTTGGGTATGGAAGTGGCCTTGAAAAAACTAGGTGTAAATTTACTAAGAGCTAATGTTGGTGACCGCTATGTAATGGAAATGCTGGTTAAGCATAATGCGGTATTAGGTGGGGAAGGTTCTGGGCATATTATTTGTCTGGATAAGACCACTACAGGTGATGGTATTGTGGCAGCTTTACAGGTACTAGCACAAATACAGCTAAGTGGAAAAAGCCTGCATGAGCTTAAGCTAGGTATGCAAAAGTTCCCTCAAATTTTGAAAAATGTAAGAGTTAACAAAAAAGTTAATATAGATGAAGTTGAAAGCATTCAGAAAGCAGTAAAAGCAGTAGAGAAAAAAATGGGTGAAAAAGGGCGGGTATTATTAAGAGCATCAGGTACTGAGCCATTAATTAGGGTTATGGTCGAAGGTGAAAGCGAAAATGAAGTTGTTAACCATGTAAACTATCTGCTTGATGAGGTGAAGAAAGCGATTTAGGTTGAACTTGTTGAGTTTACCCTTTATCATAGGCTGTTTAATTTTTCTTGGGGTTTGTAATGCGTCAATCACTAGTGATGGGTAATTGGAAAATGAACGGATCACGTTCAGAAGGTTTGGCATTAGCAAATGCGATTGCTGCTGGCTTGAAAGACGGTGATCAGGGCATCGCAGTTTGTGTTCCTTATGTTTATTTATCTGATGTACAAGGCGCAATAGAAAGCACTCCGTTAGCATTGGGTGGTCAAAATGTAGCTGATCAGTCATCAGGTGCTTATACGGGTGAAATATCTGCAGCAATGTTAAAAGAATGTGGTTGCACTTATGCATTAGTTGGACATTCTGAAAGACGCTCTTACTATGGTGATACTGATGAGTCAGTTGCCACGCGTTTTTGTCAGGCACAAAAAGAAGGTATTACACCAGTACTGTGTATTGGTGAAACATTAGAAGAACGCGAAAGCGATACAACATTTGCTGTTATCGACAGGCAGTTAAATGCTGTTATAAATATGGCGGGCATAGATGCACTTGCCGATTCAGTTATTGCTTATGAACCAGTATGGGCAATAGGCACTGGAAAAACCGCATCTGATGAACAAGCACAGGAAGTTCATAGATATATTCGTCAGCAAATAGCGGCTAAAAGCCAAGCAGTTGCTGACAAAATTCAAATTTTATATGGCGGTAGTGTTAAGCCAGATAATGCCAAAGCAATTTTTGCAATGCCAGATATTGATGGTGGCTTAATTGGTGGGGCATCACTAGACGCTGAATCATTTTTAGCGATTTATCAATCGATTTAATTTAGTAAGAGATATGTATCAAGTAATCATAGTTATTCATGTATTGTTGGGACTTGGCGTTATTGGCTTTGTGTTAATTCAGCAAGGTAAAGGCGCTGATGCAGGAGCTGCGTTTGGTAGCGCTTCTTCTGGTTCAGTCTTCGGTGCACAAGGAGCGTCATCTTTTTTGTCTAGAACAACTGCGATTCTTGCTGCTTTGTTTTTTTCTACCAGCTTGGGCCTGGCTGTAATGATTGGAAACCAGGAAGGTAACGTTGACTTAATGGATGAACCTGAAGTTGAAAAGGCTATTGCTGACGTGCCTTTAGTCAATGGTAGTGAAAGTACCCTTGCTCCTGCTCTAGACAGTGTACCGGTTATAAAATTAGCTACTCCTGCTGCTAATATAGAAGAAGATTCTACATTGGTTGATACTGCAGAAAAAGAAGTACAGGCTGTAGTGAAAACAATTGAAACTAAAGCCGAAGTAGTTATTGATGACACTAAAGCTGCAATTTCTGATGTGCAAGAGACTGGGGTTGTAACTGAATAATCAATAAGATATGCCGATGTGGTGGAATTGGTAGACACGCTATCTTGAGGGGGTAGTGGCGTAAGCCGTGCCGGTTCAAGTCCGGCCATCGGCACCAAAACAAAGTCCGTAGAAGTACGGTAAAGTTCATTAAGCCCGTGAGTTGCAAAGCTTACGGGCTTTTTTGTGTCCGTCAGAGTCCAAGGAAAACCATTGACAACCGACCCTTTTTGACGGTACATTTGACGGTACTTTTTCAATTGCTTTAAAAAGTACCGTCACGATGCTCTCAAACACAGGTGTAAAAGGGGCTAAGCCCAAAGAAAAAAATTATAAGGTTGCTGATGAAACAGGCATGTATCTGTTTGTCAAAAAGAACGGATCTAAATACTTTAGGCTTGATTATCGGTTTAATGGCAAACGTAAAACATTAGCTCTTGGTATTTATCCTGAAACAACCTTAAAACAAGCCAGGGAAAAGAGAGATGAGGCGAAAAGTCAAATTGCTAATGGAATTGATCCCATGGCAGAGAAAAAAGCTGATAGCCTGGAGTTTAAAGAAATTGCTTTAAGGTGGTTTGAATCCAAACAGCATGCCATCGAAGAACAAACCCATAAGAAAAAATTAAGGCGTTTTGAAATCCATGTTTTTCCGGTTATTGGTCACTTAACCATTACAAAAGTGAAATCCCCCGATGTATTCAATGTGGTTAAGCCACTTATTGCAAGAAGACAGCTTGATACAGCGCACAGAGTTAGAGCAGAATTAAGCGAAATATTCGCCTATGCCATTGTACATGGAATTATTGAGTACGATCCTGCACAACCCGTAGCCAAACAAATACCAGCACATAAGGCCGAACATAGAGCTGCTTTAACCGAACCTAAAGAAGTAGCCCAATTATTAAGAGATATTTATAACTATCAGGGCACCTTTGTTGTTGAGTGTGCTTTAAAACTTTCGCCTTTGCTATTTCAAAGACCAGGTGAAATACGTCAAATGGAATGGAAAGACCTGGACATTGAGGCGAAGGAGTGGCGGTATCTAGTTACTAAAACAAAAGTACAGCATATAGTCCCTTTATCGACTCAAGCTATAGCCATAATTGAAGAAATTAGGCTTTTAACGGGGGCTGGTCGTTATGTTTTTCCCTCAAGTCGTAATGATGGTAGGCCCATGTCAGACAATACCATTAGAACTGCATTAAATACCCTGGGCTATGATGGTAAAACGATGACAGCTCATGGGTTCAGGACAACAGCATCAACACTACTCAATGAGCAAGGCTGGAGTCCTGATGCGATTGAGCGGCAATTGAGTCATATGCCTAGTGACCAAGTAAGAGCGGCTTACAATCGAGCGCAGTATCTTGAAGAACGTAGAAGGCTCATGCAATGTTGGGCTGACTATCTGGACGGCTTAAAAAATGGGGCGAATGTGATTCCTTTTAGGAAACTAGTTTAAATAGTTTATCTGAATCTATCCCGACGGGGAGAAAAACAGTTTCCTTTGGCTGCCTGGATCGGATGCTTTGTCAAAGGCTTGCACTTTAAGGAGTGTTTATGAATGATGATAAAGAAATTGCATTATTACACTTGCAACACAGTAAAGATGCATACAAAGAAACTAAAAACCCTGTTCATGTTTGGCGTGGTTACTGTAGCTACAGGAAAGCAGGTATTGATATGCCAGAATGGATACAGAAATACTTAGATGAATGTGCAACAAACATTGCATGTCTGTCTATGAAAAAACATCCCGAAGTCAATCAAATAGTTTCTCGTACGAAAATTTGTGATGCATTCAATTTAAAAGAGTCTTTTGTAACAAGCTTTCACAAGGAATCTAAGCCAGTTAGCCTGTGTTTTTATATATTTACCTACTTGCTCTACGATGATGCCACCTTTGATAATGCTTACTATTTAGCGGCTGAAAAATTCCTTACTCCTAAGGATGGTTGGAAAAATCCTAAGAAAAAAGAATATGAAGAAGGAAAGTCCCCTTCTAGTTTCCGCCGAGCATGGGTAGACAGTGGACACCTATATATTGATCAATTTTCACAACATTTTGAGTGCTCTACCAACTCAAATATTTATAAAGCATTCAAATTATGTAATAACTGGGATGAGATAAAACATTTCTTCAAAAACTCGCCAAGTTCTTGAAACCGGTATTTGATATTTAGGGTTTTCAAATGTGTATAGTAGGTATCCTCTTTAATAACGTCCAAAGGGGAACGTTAAATGATACAGCTAGCAGAAACAGGTTTTTTACGTTTACCTCAGATTATAGGCGACCCAAAATCTGATCCGCCTATTCCAGCAATAATTCCAGTTTGTAAATCTACTTGGTATGAAGGAGTTAAATCAGGGCGATATCCAAAACCAGTACGCCTTTCGAGGCGAAGTTCTGCATGGCGAGTTGAAGATATTAGAAAGTTAATTGATGAGGTAACAGCATAATGTTGTGTCAACCCCAAGTAGAAATGTCCGCATTCCTGCAAAGTAGAAGTGTCCGCTTTTATGTTTTTCTAAAATTCCGAGCAATTATTTTTTATTGCCCCGCAGGGGTTTAATGGTTGCGCCTTACTTAGC
>JAKIUK010000069.1 GCA_021647585.1 Methylococcaceae bacterium | reverse complement strand
TCATGTGCGTCCTATTTGAGTTTTTAGATGATTTCAAGTCAACTTATATTATACTCTTTTAGGGCGCTATTTTCTTTGTTAATCAATGACTTGCTTTCTTATTTGAACTCCGAAACTTTAGTTATAAATAGCAGACTGTTTTTTAACATTCTTACCTTTTCTAACTTAAGGAATGCACACGGAACAATATGTTTAGCAGTGAGGATTTAATAAGTTCCAGAAGTTTGGCGTAGGATTATAGCTTCACAGTAGTACTAATAAAATAGGCCCATAGCAAGCTACGCAACTGTTTTATTAGTGCTTCTGTGGAGTCAAAAGACAAGTCGAAAACTGGAAGTTATTAAATCCTCGCTCCTTAGGTTATTCCAATCATTCACCAATTCCAACACAACAACTACAATCAAGATTCACTAATATTTAATCCTATCCTATTTTTTTTTCATTAATCAAATTGGCTAACTAAACTATCTTCAATTAGAATCAACTGTTTACTTATTTAAACATGGTATATTGATTGGAATAAAAGACAGTTTTTGATAGTTTTGTTAACTATAATCCTACTTTATAGTAATATTTGACTAGTAATAAATTACAGATTAGCCGTTGTTTCCACTCTATTTTACAAGACTGTTAACAGCAGAGAAGCTACCTGTACTGAATTCATAGTCATTAAATAAATTTTTTCTCGAATAACCCTTTTTCAGTTGAGAACAATCTTTACTGTACCTGCTTAACAGGATTCAACATGCAAACAAAAAAACACTATAGCTTTATATTTACGTATAGTTCATTCATCATAGCAATGTGTTTCTTTTCTATTTCCTTAGTAGCAGCAGAAGACTGGGTTTATAAAGTACGTAATAGAGATAATTTATGGAATCTGGCTGTTGCTCACCTCCTTGATAAATCTTATGTCAATCGTGTTCAGAAATTGAACAATATTGCTGATCCCTGGCACATTATGCCCGGAACAAAAATTAGAATTCCCAAACAATGGATAAGACATTATCCAGCACTCACTCGTGTACTCAATTTGCAAGGCACAGCACATATATTGGATGATGCATCAGATCAGTTACGACAATTAAAATCGGGGGAATTGGTAATGCTTGATGATACCATCATGACAGACGCTGACAGCACCCTGGTTCTTGGTTTTCTCGATGGTTCGCAAATTTTATTGCAGGAAAAGAGTCGTCTAAAAGTAGATCATCTAATGTCATTGGAAAACACCGGAATGTCTGATTACCGTTTATACCTAGAAACAGGAAGAATGGAAACTCAGGTAACTCCAGGCAAAGGGACTGCTAGGCGTTTCCAGATCAAGACACCAGCAACTGTAACCTCTGTGCGTGGAACTGACTACAGACTCAGTGCAGAAGAAAAAAATAATTCATCAAAAACTGAAGTTGTTGGCGGTAAAGTGTCTGTTAAGGGCCATTTAAAAAGTTTACTAATTCCCGCCGGTTTTGGAACCGTCACCGTAAAAGATCAAGACCCTTTACCTCCGGTAAAATTACTCCCGGCTCCCGATATAAATCAAATACCTAAAGTTTTTGAGCAAGTACCCATACAATTTATCATGCCAGCACTAAAAAAAGGCCAAGGTTATCGGATACAAATTGCAAAAACTGAGCTTTTTCTTAATATGCTATTTGATAAGCCATCTTATTCTGCCATCATTAGAGGACCTGATTTAGCAGATGGCGATTATCATCTCCGCGTTCGTGCTATTGATAAGCTAAAGCTGGAAGGGTATAACGCGCAGCGCCTAATTACCATTAATGCTCGGCCAGTAGCACCTTTTTTAGTATCTCCTAAACCTGGAGCGGGCATACTGCTAGAAAACAATACTGAATTTGACTGGTCAGCTCAACAAGGCAGCCAGCAATATCATCTACAGATTGCCAAAGACCAGGGTTTTTCCCAACTCTTATTTGATAGCCAAAACATTGATGACTCAGAGCTCACTGTAACTGATAAGTTGGCTTTAGGTAAATATTATTGGCGGGTTGCTGCAGTTGATCAGGAGGGTGACGGACCCTTCAGTGATGGACAGATGTTCCGCCGTATTCTACCTGCTCCAGCACTGGAAGCGCCTGATATCTCGGATGATACTCTCGTTATTCGTTCGCGTAGTGGCTTGCCTGGACAAACTTATCATTTTCAGATGGCAGATGATGAAACCTTTAGTGAATTATTGGTTGATAAGCACACAAATGAACCAGGGTTTGAAATCCCTCGACCCGATGGAGGGGAATATTTTATTCGCCTACGAACAATCGATCCTGATGGTTTTGTCGGGCCATTTGGCACACCACAAAGCATCAGTATCCCATACAATTATTATTGGCTACTGACTTTGCTACCGCTGCTAGCTTTAATAGCGCTGTAATTAGCAAAAAAATGTCTACTTTTACATCAAAAGAATTATCCTTTGATATCATTCTGGCTATTTTTCTGGTCATTTTATCGATACTATTAAATCAGCTGCTGGTTAATGATCTACAGCTATTTAAACGTTGGGATAATTTATTTTATGACTTTGAATCAGCAGCAATATATAGACCTATAGATGATAATATTGTCATTGTGGCCATCGATGAAAAAAGTCTACAAAAACTGGGACGCTGGCCATGGTCCAGATCTATCCATGCTGACCTGTTAGATCAACTCACTGCAATACAAGTTGCTGCAGTGGGTATGGATATTTTATTCATGGAACCAGACCTTGTGCATCCAAAAAATGACCAGCGTCTGGCCGCAGCAATTCGCCGAAATGGCCATGTGGTATTGCCGGTACTTACTATTGAGCAAGATGATCATTTTATAGTCACAAAGCCATTGAAGGATATTGCGGAGGACGCTCAACTAGTCCATGTCAATATGCACTTCGATCCACAAGGCGTCGTTCGGTATCTGGATTTACAGCTAGACCTTAGTGATGGTCAAGTCTTACCGGCCATGGCATTAACATTAAGTCGACAATTATTCGGACATGTTGAACCCTTGGATCTGACAACACAGAAAAAGATATTAATTACCTTTAGTGGTCCACCAGGAAAATTTCGTCAACTTTCCTATGTTGATGTACTACATGATCCTACTATTCGGCAAAGTTTACATGGCAAGGTTGTATTGATAGGTATGACAGCCGAGGGACTGGGGAGTCGTATTGCTACACCCGTATCAAAAAACAATCGACTCATGTCGGGAATTGAGCTTCAAGCCAATGCCTTGGCCACCATCCATTCGGGAGAAATAATCCAGGCTGTTAAATGGTCAGTTTATTTACCGATTACCTTAATCCTAATAGTTATACCTATTTTACTGTTCAGATTTTTCAACTCTAGTATGGGATTAATGCTGGTTCTGTTATTTTCTATATTTACCAGTGTTACTAGTTTCTACTTGCTCAATACTCAGCAACTCTGGTTTTCTCCGCTACCGTCATTGCTTTGCTTGATACTCAGTTATCCACTTTGGAGTTGGCGTAAACTTGAACAATTAGGTCAGACATTGTTCAATGAACATGAAAAGGCCAGTGCTACACTGAAGGCAATTGGAGAAGCCGTAATAACTACAGACAAACTGGGCTATATTGAATTTATGAATCCGGCAGCTGAAAAAATACTGGCCTGTAAACTGGTGAATGTCAGACAAAAACCTTTTTCTGAAATATGCCAGTTTGCAGCTCAAAATAACACCCGTTTATTAGATAGTCATACTTTAACCTCAGAAACACAAAAGGCAGAGGCCAGGGTAATACGCAACCAGCAACAAGAAGAATTTGCGGTACATTTTTCCAGTAGCCCTATACATGCTGAAGATGGCATCCAGACAGGTGTTGTCTATGCACTAAGAGACTTAACTGAAATAATTAATATTAATCGAAAAGTTGCATTCATTGCCTCCCATGACACGCTAACAGGATTACCCAATCGAATATTGTTGAAAGACAGACTGGAACAAGCCATTAACAGAGCCAGTCGGGAAAAATTAAATTTTGCTGTTTTATTCATTGACCTGGATGGCTTTAAAAAAATCAATGATGGCATGGGGCATATTTGTGGTGATTTAGTATTGCAGGAAGTCGCTAAACGGCTAAATAACTGGATTAGAAAATCAGATACTATTTCTCGATGGGGAAGCGACGAATTTATCATTTTGTTAGCCAACCTGACTGCACCTTCTGATGCAGCAGACATTGCAGTGAAGGTAATACAAAGTCTGTCACTTTCTTTTTTGATTAATGAGCAGGAAGTTTTTGTTACACCCAGCATCGGCATCAGTTTATTTCCTGAAGATGGTCAGACAGCGGAGGTTCTTTTAGCTAAATCAGATACGGCAATGTATAACATTAAAAAACATGGTCGAAATAATTTCTGCTTTTACTCACAAGACCTGGAAAACCAGGCAAAAGAAAAACTGGTAATTGAAGCAGAACTGCGCCAAGCCATCCTAACAGGTGAATTAGAGCTGTATTATCAACCACAAATAGATCTTTCAACTGATCGCTTAATTGGCACCGAAGCTTTAATCAGATGGCGTCATCCTGAAAAAGGTCTAATTTCGCCAGATAATTTCATCCCCTTGTCTGAAGATATAGGATTGATAATTCAAATTGGGGAATGGGTTATTAAAACTGTTTGTCGGCAGCTAAAATCATGGCAAGACTTAGGCTTGCCCTTGGTAAAAGTAGCCATAAATTTATCTGCACACCAGTTTGTACAGAAAGATCTGGTCAAAATTATTACTCGAGAAATTGAAAATAATGGACTAGCTACGAATTCACTACAAGTGGAAATCACCGAAAGTATGATGATTGATGATATTGAACAGGCTATTCAAACGTTGGCTGATTTAAAGAGTGCAGGAATATCAATTGCTGTCGATGATTTTGGAACAGGATACTCGTCTCTGGAATACCTAAAAAAGTTTCCTATAGATAAGTTAAAAATTGATAAGTCTTTTGTCGACAGCGTCATACATAACGCTGACGATGCCAGCATTGTAAACGCAATTATTGCATTGGGCCACAGCATGAAAATGCAAATAATAGCCGAAGGGGTGGAGACTAAAGAACAAGCTTTGTTCTTACAAGAACAACAATGTGATTATGGCCAGGGATTTTTTTACAGTAAGCCAATCCCGGCAGCTGAAATGAGCGAATTTATTGAAAAATTCAGTCAGAAAGGAAACATTTGATAATTCTAAGAAATGATTCAGATTGTTATTACATCTTGGAGAAATTAGCATCTATACTTCCTTCATATAGAAACAACATATAAATCAATAGGCAAACTTATTAATATTCAACAATTAAATACTAATTTTGGCATCTCCGATCAAGTTGTATTCATAGCTGGAAAAGGTGGGCTTCCTTTTATAAAAATCAATAATAAAAAAGCCAGTGCTTTAATATCAGTCTATGCAGGACAAGTACTGTCCTTTAAACCCGTCAATGAAGCTGAGGATTTTATGTTTATCAGTGAAAATGCCTATTTCCAAGAAGGTAAAGCAATAAAAGGCGGTATTCCGATTTGTTGGCCCTGGTTTGGAGCAGATACTGGAAATGCTAAAAACCCTGATCATGGTTTTGCCAGAAACAATTTCTGGACCATCTCATCCGTTGATGTTTTGAATAATGGTGATACTATAATAAAACTCTCACTTGTTGATACCGCTAAAACCAAAAAACTTTGGTCTTTTTCTTTTTATCTGTCATTAGAGATTAATATTGGCCATACTCTCACGCTGGAGTTATGTACTCGAAATACAGGAATCCAGCCATTTACTATTACCGAAGCATTACACGCTTATTTTAATGTGGGAGATGCTACACAGGTTAAAATCTTGGGACTAGAACATACCGAATACCTGGATAAAACTGAAAACTTTGTCAAAGCTTGTCAAGTCGGAGCTATTGCTCTTTATGAAGAAACCGATCATATTTATACAGATATTAAACATGACCTGACTATAGAAGATCCTGTATTAGAACGAAAAATAAAAATCAGTTCATCAGGAAATAAAAATGTTGTGATATGGAATCCCTGGGCCAAAGGTTCATCTGAAATGACAGATCTGGCTGCTGATGACTACAAACACTTTGTTTGCGTTGAGATTGCAAATGCTGCCTCTGATACTGTAGAAATTCAACCTGGAGGTATATACACCATGATTACCCATTACAGCGTTCAGAGATAAAAATCATCTTGACTACATATCGCGGGTTGCTTCCTCTGCACCCGTAAAAACACAACGTAATTATACTTCGCGCTTTAACTGCCCTGCTGTCAGCAGTCTTAAAAACAGAATAAAAACAACTTACAGCCTGCAGACTGTTTATAATCATAAAAGTTATTCGCTTACTGATAGACCATGCGAAGTATATTTGAATACGTTAAAAAATAGTAAATTTCAATACAATCAATTACAATTCAGAATTGAGTAAACCTAAATAAATCAATTGGCAGCTGAATTATCCTAGAAAGATCAGTTGGGCGTGGAATCAATAGCTTGTGCTAAAATCCGTGATCCAACTGATTTTTCTAGGATTATAGTGAGCCAACTAATTTTTTAGGGTGAAGCATGGCCTGGTGAATATCATTAAACAGAATAGTATTTTACTTATACAAAGCGAGAGTACCAACTGCAAATTGATAAGTAGTTATTTGACTGATGCCGATTATAAAATGTCTAAACTACACCTTGCAGCGGACAATATGATGCAGATACAAACTGTTCATGCTGATATCATGTTGCTAGATTTCAATTTGCCAAATTTTGACAAATATAGCGAACAAATAAATAACTTTGCCAAGGCTAAAAATATTCCCATTATTCTTCTTTGCAAACCGGAAGATTGTGATACTCGTTATGCTTTGGATTGGGGGGCAAATGATATCATAACCCAGCCAATTAAACCCGTTGAATTACTAGTTAAAATTAAAACCCAGATACAAATTTCAAAGCTTAAACAGCGGTTATTTAGCAGTAACGCGTGCCAGGCAGCAATTTTACATCATTCTCCTATTGCCATCGCCTATACTGACCTAAACCTTAATGTTTTAAAAACCAATTTTCAGTTTTTTTTGCAATATGGTTACAACGAAGACATTCAAAGTTTAAGCAAAATATTGAGTCCCATTTCAAGCAACAAACCCCATACAGAAATACAATGTTTAAACACTGTTTTGCAACACGGTTATATTGAATGTGAAATGGAAACGCAACATAAAGATGGCAATACATTATGGACCACCGTACGCGGTAAGCTAATAGATAGTGTAGCGCCAGAACAAGGACTGGTCTGGACTATGGATGATATTAGCTCACGAAAAGCCACTCAAGATCAATTTCAACTGGCAGCAACTGTTTTTGAGGTATCCGGTGAAGCCATGATTATCATGGATAAAAACAATATGATAGAGAATATCAACCCCGCCATGCAAGAATTGATGGGTTACAGTAAAACTGAACTGCTCAATCATTCTATTTCTAAAATATTTGATTCTCCATACAACCAGCCTACCATTAAAAACATTCTAACCTGGGTAAAAAATCAACGGCAATGGAAGGGCGAACTATGGGTAATTAAAAAAAGTGGTGAACAATTTCCTGTCAGAGTTATTGTTAATGGCAAAAAGCATGCTGATAACTCTATTATTCATTTCGTGATGGTACTTGCCGATATTTCCGAACAAAAGGCTCAGGTAAAAGAATTAACACACAGAGCAAATCATGACCCACTCACTGGATTGCCCAATCGAAATGAGTTTTTTTATAGTTTAAATAATGCACTTTCCATTGCTAAACATCAGCAATACCACATTGCTCTACTATACCTTGACTTAGATGGTTTTAAACCCGTAAATGACACATTAGGACATGGCAAAGGCGATGAAATTCTACAACAAGTAGCCGATAAATTAAAACACTGTGTCCGTGAAATTGATACAGTAGCTCGTCTAGGTGGTGATGAATTTGCAATTATCCTTAAAGGCACATCAATAGAACGGGTCGCAGAAACAGCAGATCGATTAATTAAGGCTTTGAGCATACATGTAGCTGATTCATTGCACCTTTCTGTCAGTATTGGTATTGCCATGTATCCGAATGATGCAATCAATCCACTTAAATTATTGCAATATGCAGATGAAGCAATGTACAAAGCTAAACAACAAGGAAAACAATCTTTTTGCTGGCATAATGAATTATGACAATGAACAAAGCAGCGCTGCTTTCACTTTGTGCCTCAAGACACGGCGTAAATACTTCCTGGTAGCATTAGGGACAGCATCTGACTCCAGGGAATAGAGAAAATACAACTATTGCAAGATGCTTTTTTCTACCCTGTTGTCAACGGTATTGAAAACCGGGATGAAAGCAGCTTGCTAATAGTTATATAATAATCAGATAAAACAACATTATTAATAACTATGTTAGACATAACTAAAATTTCAGAATTAACTGATCTCAATGTTTTATATGTTGAAGATGACAATGAAACCCGAGAAGAGCTGGTATTGGTGCTGCAAGGTTGGTTCAGTAATTTATATGTCGCTGCTGACGGACAAGAAGGCTTGAATCTCTACCAACAGTATAAGCCAGATATTATAATTTCAGATATCCAGATGCCGAAAATGAACGGACTTTCCATGTCGGCTGATATCAAACATATCAACCCGAACCAGGAAATTATTATTTTAAGTGCCTATAACGATGTGGAATATTTATTTCGGGCACTGGAACTAGGCATCAAACATTATATTACCAAGCCCATAAGTATTGAGCGTTTGTTAGATAAGCTGGTCGAAATCAATCAACAAATGCAATTGGAGGGTGAAGTTAAACGGAATCGCAAATTACTGGAACAATATAAATTACTGGTTGATGAAAAAGCCATTGTAGCCAAAATAGATTTGCAAGGCCGAATCTGTTATGTCAATCGCCAATTTTGTAGCATATCCGGCTACAGTGAAGAAGAGTTGTTAGGCCAACATTATTTATTCACTTTTTCAGGCAATCCCCAAGAACCTATCCTGGAAACGTTAAAAAATTCTGTTTTAAAGGATAGAAAGTGGCAAGGAATGTTAAAGAAGACCAGCAAATCAGGCGATATTTTTATAGTCGATGCCACAGTGGTAGCCATAGTCAATGAAGATGATCAAATTGAAGAATTTGTTGCACTGATGGTGGATATGACCGAAGTCTATGAAAAATTTGAACGATTATCACTCAATTTGCAGCAGGATTTAGAATCACAACAGCATTATTTTAAAGAATATGAGCGTGCCATTGAGCTAGGTACATCCCTTTGTGTACTCGATACAGATGGTAACATCATCAGTGCCAATCATAACTTCAGCGCTTCATTAAATTGTCAAACAGATGAATTATTAGGTCAGTCGTTCAGCGACATGGTGCTTGATTGTAGCGATTTTAAACAACGTGTCCTGAGCAAAATAAAGGAACAGGGGTTTTGTTCCAACGTCATTAGGGTTGGTACTAAACCAGACAGTGAACGTACATTGAGTATGGTCTTTGTCGGAATTCACGATGAAACGGGTGAAATACATTCATTGATGAGCTTGAGCCAGGATATCAGCGAAGCTGTCAGCCTTAATGCAGAGATTATTGAAACACAAAAAGAATTGATTTATGTGATGGGCGAAGTGGTGGAAAACCATAGCGAGGAAACAGGCCTACATATAAAGCGTGTTGCCCAGATTTCCGAGTTGCTGGCAGAAAAATATGGCTTGAGCTATGAGCATGCCAAAATGATTAAAATAGCATCTCCCATGCATGACATCGGAAAAGTGGGTATACCCGATGAAATTTTACATAAACCTGGAAAGTTAACTCGTTCAGAATTCCAGACCATGCAAAAACATGCCGCTTTAGGCTTTAAGATGCTTAACCGCATGGACAAACCTTTGATCAGAATGGCTGCAACCATTGCTCATGAGCATCATGAATATTACAACGGCAAAGGATACCCACTGGGATTATGCGGTGAGGAAATTGCCATAGAAGCCCGTATTGTCGCTCTGGTAGATGTCTTCGATGCTCTTGGCAGTAAACGAAGCTATAAGCAACCCTGGAATGACGAACAGATTATAGACTATCTGATTGCCAAAAAAGGGGTGCAATTTGATCCGGTATTAGTGGATCTGTTTCTGAAAAATTTAGATCAAATCCTGGATATTCGTAACCACTTACTTGATAAAAACCAATCATGCTAAAGCATCTTTTTTTACTTTGGGTGCTTTTATCCAGCACCTTAGCGCAAGCAAAACTCAGTCATGTTGAAACTTATACACTGGATGATTGTATAGCTATTGCCTTGCAAAAACATCAATCACTGAAGGTATCCGATGCCCAGGTGGCTATGGCAGAAGCGCTGTATCAGCAAGCCATGTCAGCCTACTGGCCCCGGCTTGCAGCTAAAGTAAGTGCTGACCGTGCAGATGAAGATAGAACCTTCAATGTTGAGGGGTCGTTTTCATTGCCTCAGAACTTAGCCAATGGCTTAGGGCTTATCCCTGGTGTTGGTGGTCCAGTCAATTCACTACCACTGGATCTGAAAATAAAGCTCTACGACCGAGATCTGGTCAGAGCGTCTATTAATTTAACCTACCCTGTTTTCAGCGGATTTAAACGACCCGCAATTGTAGGCCAGGCCGAAAAAGGCGTACAGATCGCGGAACAAGGCCGTCGTAAAACATCTTTGGAAGTTGTTAGAGATGTTAAAAAATATTATTATGCTGCCCAGTTTGCCTTGCAAATGGAACAATTAGCTGCGGATACGCTGGAACGCTTCAAAGTCCTGGAAGACTTAACCGAACGCCTCTATCAAAATGGCTCATTAAAGGTTAAAAAAACGGATTATCTGCGCACCAAAACAATCACTGCCTTAAACCGCTCTATGTTAAATGAAGCAGTCTATGCCCGTGAATTAGCTCACGAGGCCCTGGGCAATGCCATGGGTCAAGCTTGGGATGCACAATATCATCTGGCGGAGAGTCAAAAGCCTGTCGCAATAACGACAGAATTACAAGAATTAATTGATGCTGCCAATCATTTTAACCCGGAATTACAACAACTCAGTCTGGCGGTACAGCTTGCTGAGCATCGGATTACGGAAGCGCAAAGTGGTTACTATCCGATGATTGGCGTCCAGGCCCGTGCATATAAGCTATGGAATGGCTTTGATGGTGGCTTGATCAATGATGATAATCGTGACGGCTGGAATATTGGGGTGGGCATGCAATGGGACCTTTTTAGCGGCTTTGAAACTGCAGGAAAAGTAAATCACGCTAAAGCCCAACAACGGCAGATAAAAAGCCAGCGTGTCCTCTTGGATGAAGGTATGGCCTTACAGATAAAACAACAGTTTCTGCGCATCCGCAGTTCGGGTAAACAAATTAAAAATACTGAATCCGCCTATGGATCTGCACGTGAAAACCGTCAACTACATATCCGTGCATATCGACAGGAAATGGTGGAAACCAAAGATGTGATTCAAGCGCAACTGGTGGAAGGTTTCGCCAAAAGTGCTTATTACCGTTCCCGTTATGCCTTAGAGATTGCTCTGACTTCTCTGGAATACTTGATAGGACGTAATATAGAGCATTTATCGCCCTAAAACACTCCAAATACGGGTGGTTACCTTTGCATCGAACGAGTACACAATAACTTCGTCAGCTAACTAGAAAATAGCTGAATTTAAAAATCTTGGTTTTTTTATATTCACATGACAAACCACATATAGTATTAAAACCATGTACAGAGTTCATATATGTAATTTATTCATTACTTTGTTGATAATGAGTATTACCAATGTCAGTCTAGCGACTGAAGACCCATTTCAACAACTCACCTTGCGTACAGGTTTTTATCTTCAATCTATTCCTGATATTGCCCTGGCCGATATGGAAGTTGCTTTACGTTTTTGGTCAGAAGAAGTGGGTAAGCATGCCGGCTTCAAAGCCTTTATAACTATCTACAAAAGCCTTGATCAAATGCGAACTGATTTTTATCAGGGTAAAATAAATTTCATCGTGTCCTCCCCTTTACCAATCGTCGACACATTTGACCCGGCACTGTTAGCCGATGGCTATAAGATCGTTCACTCAGACACCTCAGCAAAAAACCAGTTACTGATTATCACGCATAAAAACTCTGGGGTAAACCATTTTAAAGACATTAAAAATAAACAGTTATCTATATTGATTAGTGACCCCATATCAGAAATGTTTGTTGATCTGTTATCCCTAAAATACTTTGGAAAACAAGCAAAGGAAGTGTTCCCCAATATTGATCGTATTCAAAGATCAAATCAATTGATCTTTAAATTGTTTTTCAAAAAAACCGATTTGATTCTGGTCTATAGAAATGCTTACCAGTTGGCCATTGAATTAAATCCGCAGATAAAATCCAACACACGTGTAATTTCCAGACTTGCGAACATTCCTCGGGGACTAGGTTTTTTTCATCGTAAGGTAAATCCTAAATTTAGAGAATCCGTTTTAGCTGAAATGGAAAAACTGGAAACTCACCCCAGGGGCCGACAATTAATGGCTTTGTTCCATGCCGAGAAAATACAGCGTTCTAGCATTGCTGACTTAAAAACCACACAGCAACTCAAAAAAAAATATTTACAATTAATTGATCGAGTCCGAAAACAGTGACAAAAGTTTGCAGCTTATTTCTAAGCCTATTTATTTCATTAGTACAAGCTGAGCAAGATACTTCTTCACAATCTCGCCTGGTAATTGGTTTTTATTACCCGCCTTTAAGTAATGTATCAAGTCAGGCTGACATTGAAATTTCACTTAATTACTGGATGAAAGAATTAACAGATAAAATTGATATTAAAAATTCTTATTCAGTTATATATGATGATATTGTTTCAATGAAAACAGCTTTTGATAACAGAAAAATAGATATGGTAATTGCCCCGCCACTATTACTGGCCATCCACTTTGAGCGAAATTTATTATCTGATGGTTTTGTTTGTGTTAAAGAAAAAAACAAAAAAGATCATCTCGTTATTATCACCAATCAGAAACAAAAAATAGCAACTACCAGTTTTTTAGGTAAACGTTTGCTTTTGCCAACAAATGATTTATTGGCAGAATTATTCATACAAACCGAAACCCTTAAGCATTATCAACATTCATATCCGCGGGTATTTAGCCAGATAAGTAAAGTTAATAGCAATCAACGAATAATTCTAGATCTATTTTTTGGCAGAGCAGATGTTGCCGTCGTTTATCAAAGTACGCTCAATCTTATGGCTGAAATGAATCCCCAGATAACAAAAAAAATTACCGTTTTAAATAGCTTCGCTATCAAATCAAGAAATTATGGTTACTTCCATCGTGACTATCATTATCAAGTACAGCTAAAAAAACTGACACATCAATTTACTTCTGAGATACGAGGTCGGCAAATATTAGAAGTTTTCCAATCATCTGATATTGAGACATTATATGTAGATGATTTAACAAAATTTGATACTTTTTATAAATCCTACCTTAAACTTAAAAAAACACTCGTTAATGATTAAAATACTATTTATTTTAATTTTATTATGCTTGCAATTCCCTAACCCTGTGCTTGCAAAAGATAAATTAATAATTCCAGAGTTTTCCATAGGCTGGTATTTCCCATCCATCAACAACAGGATTAGTCGAACTGATTTTCAAGTTGCTATTAATTTCTGGATAACTGAGTTTAGTAGAACTCATAAGATTGAGCACAGCAATATCACCCTATTTGATCACATTGAGAAAATGCAATCTGCCTTTAATAAAGGTCAACTCAGTATTATTGTCGCTCCCCCTTTATTGATCGCAAAACATTTTGACTTGAGTTTGTTAGCTGATGGTTTTGCAAGCCTGAGTACTACAGGTAAACCTTATGGAATGGTTGTTTTAGCCCGTAAAGATAAGCACATAAATCAAATCTCTGATATAAAAAACAGCCGTTTAGTAATACTGAAAAATGATGAGTTAGCAGATGAATTTCTTGATTCTTTGGTTATCCCCCAATTTAAGCAACCTTTTACACACGTTTTCAGTTCAGTCCAACACTTACATAAACAGAATTCCATTATTCACCAGCTGTTTTTTGACAAGGCTGATGTAGGTGTCGTCTATCTTGAAACATTTAATTTAATGGCGGAATTAAATCCGCAAATTAAAAATACAATTAAAATTATCGCTAATTTCCCCATTAATTCACCTAATTACAGTTTCTTTAATATTCAGTTCCCAGAACAGTTACGAACCTATTTCATCGCAGAAATACTTAAATTAAATCAGTCGGCCAAATCTCAACAGATCATGAGCGATTTTAAATTGTCAGCGCTGATCAAATGTCCCGTTGAATCATTAAAACCCTTTGTTCGTCTGAATAAGAAATATAATAAATTAAAACAGACCATGAGCAATGAGCCAGAATTATGATAAAAAGATTGGTTTTTTTTCAAAAATTCTTTTTCGCGATACTCTTTTGTTTTGCCAGCTCTAATTTGGTTAGAGCAGAACAAAACGTAGTTACCTTAGCTTATCTGGAAAATGGCTTAAAAGAATTAAAAAATAATGAAAAGCAGATAGCGCTGCAATTATTAGCCAATGAATTAATCAGAGACAGTGGTGTAAAAATGATAGTTCAGCCAGTAAGATCATTCGCTGAAATGCGTCAATTAATATCAGATGGTAAAGTAGATTATACTATTTTAAATGGTTACCATTTGCTAGAGCATTATGACTTTTTACAATCCTTCTTTGTTACACCGCTTTTGACAATACAACGCGGCCCCTCAGATCGTGAAAATTTCATAATTGTGGCTAATAAGCAATATATTGGTCAAGAATTAATAAATCTACAAGGCAAAACCTTATCTCTACATCCCCAATATTTGTTGATGAAATTTTACCTGGAATATTTAATAGAAAATTCCAGTGGATTAGATATTTTACATTTTTTCAGCAAAATTAAATACACTAAAACTGCATCACAAGCTGTTTTGGATGTATATTTTGGTAGTAGTGATCTATGCATCATACCAAAACATATTTTTGATCTAACCGTTGAGCTTAATCCGGCTATTATGCAAAAAATATTCATAATGCATCAATCAGGAAAACAGTTTTTCCCTGTCTTGATACTTAATTTCAAACATGTGGATAATACAATTAGAACACTTATTAACAAAAATCTATCCCTTTTAAATCAAACTGCTCGCGGCCAACAAATTTTGGATATGTTTAGTATTCAGTCAGTACATACAGTAAAACTGAAAAAGTTACACCCCATGCAGAACATATTTAAACACTACCAATCGTTACTAAAGAAGTGAGTCAGTAATGGCCGTTAAAATCAGAAGCCGTTTTTTCCTGAGAGTTTTCATCCATTTTGCCAGTTTAGTATTAGTGATCATGTTATCTTTTACTTTCATGATGATTCCTATGCAAAAAAAAGCGTTACTACAAATTATGTATACGCAAGGGGTCACTGTCTCCCGCTCGATAATTCAGGCAAGTTCTGATGCAATTATCACTAATGATTTTGGATTTATTGTTGAACATAATGTTGAAGTATTAAAAAACAACCCTAGTATCCACTACATTGCAATAGCGCCTTTGCGAGGAAAAACCATCTGGGTTGATCAAACTGGCTGGCGCGTACTCGAAGATCCTATTTCACTTTTAACTGAACTACAAAGCGAACACATTGAATACGAAATAGAGCATCAGCAATGGGAAGCTGAGGGATACCATTTAGTTTATCCCATCGAGTTTTCAGGAATAAAATGGGGTTGGTTACATGTAGACTTTGCCACAGATGAATACAATGCCTATATCAGGGATATGTATTTACAATTGGTCTATCTTGCGGGAATTGCCATTGTATTGTTAATGGTTATTGGCTACTTTTTTGCCCGTTGGGTAACACGTCCAGTTTCAATCATCAGTGACTTGGCCACACAAGTCGCCAATGGAAACCTGGAAGTGCAATCAAAGATTAAACGTCATGATGAAATTGGGGTGTTATCAAATAGTTTTAATAAAATGGTTCAATCATTACAGCAATCAAAACAAAAACTGGAAAATTACAATCAACAATTAGAGCAGGAAGTCAAAAAAAGGACCTTGGCTTTAGATGCCTTAAACCAAAACCTCGATAAAAAAGTAAAGGAAGAAGTCCATCAACGTCAGGAACAGGAACGATTATTGATTCACCAATCACGCCTGGCAGCCATGGGAGAAATGATAGGTGCTATTGCACATCAATGGCGACAACCATTAAATGCCTTAAGTCTGGTACTTCAGAACCAGCATATGAATTACCAGGCGGGGCAATTAAACGATCAGGCAATGTCACGTAGTATGGAAAAGTCTGAACGTTTAATAAATAAAATGTCGACGACTATAGATGATTTTCGTAATTTTTTTAAACCCAACAAGCAGGCTGAGCTATTTAATATCAATGCATTGGTACACACCACTGTCAATCTACTTGATGCTCAGTTTAAAAGTCATAATATTGAAATCAATATAGCATGCGAAGAAAATTTAAATATTAAAGGTTTTCAGGGAGAATTCTCACAAGTCATTCTCAATCTACTTAATAATGCGAAAGACATTTTACTTGAACGCCAGATAGTCTCACCAAACATATCTATTTCAGCACATCGGATTGCTAATGGCATCAGTATTAGGGTAAGTGATAATGCGGGTGGTATTCCTGATGATATTATCAATAAAATCTACGAGCCTTACTTTACAACTAAAGAAGAAGGTAAAGGAACAGGTATTGGTCTTTATATGTCTAAGATGATTGTAGAAAACAACATGATGGGAAAATTGTATCACTATAATAATTCTGAAGGTGCAGCTTTTATGATTGAAATACCCACTCAATTACCTAAATAAATATCAGTTTATCCTCTGTTTTAGAAATAGTGCCTGATTTCATCGAGGTACTAGGAGGCTGTCCGAGAATAGAAACCGTCGCGAGGGAAAGGCATTTTGAGTCAGATTTTTCGTTCATTTGAGGCGAATAATGGGTTATTTAACGAGAATGAACGGAGAATCTGGCCAAAATAGCTTTTCCGCAGTAGGCTTTTCTATTCTCGGACAGCCTCCTAGAGTTCTGCCAAATTCCCTTTTGTTTCTAACCAGTGCTTTCTATCTTGCGCTCGTTTTTTTGCCAACAATAAATCCAACTGTTCTGAAGTGTCATCATCCTCTTCTATTGTTAACTGTACTAGCCTTCGGGTATCGGGGTTCATTGTGGTTTCACGTAACTGACTGGGATTCATTTCCCCTAGTCCTTTAAATCGTTGCACATTAATTTTTCCTCGTAACTTTTCAGCTTCAATCCTTGCCAACACGCCCTGACGTTCAGCCTCATCCAGAGCATAAAAAACTTTCTTACCAACATCCACCCGATACAAAGGTGGCATAGCAATATATACATGCCCGGCTTTAACCAAATTATGAAAATGCTTGTAAAATAATGCACATATTAAAGTAGCAATATGGTTACCATCTGAATCGGCATCTGCCAGAATACAGATTTTTCCATAACGCAAATTTTGTAAATTGTCAGAATCTGGTTCTATACCTAACGCCACAGCAATATCATGTACTTCATGAGATCCCATAACTTGCGATGAATCTACCTCCCAGGTATTAAGAATTTTCCCTCTTAAGGGCATAATTGCTTGAAACTCTCGATCTCTCGCTTGCTTTGCTGAGCCACCCGCAGAATCCCCTTCCACTAAAAACAATTCAGTTCGGGAAAGATCTTGTGCCGAACAATCCGCTAATTTTCCAGGCAATGCAGGCCCAGCCGAAATTTTTTTCCTGATAACTTTTTTACTGGATTTAAGCCGTTTTTGTGCACTGGTCAAAATTATTTCTGCAACTTTCTCCCCTTCCTGAGGATGTTGGTTCAACCATAGACTAAAGCTATCTTTAGCAATACCTGAAACAAAGGGTACACATTCTCTTGAACTTAGTCGTTCCTTGGTTTGTCCGGAAAACTGCGGGTCTTCTAATTTGACTGACAACACAAAGTGGCAGTTTTCCCAGACATCTTCAGGGGCAATTTTTACCCCCCGTGGCAACAAATTTCTAAAATCACAAAATTCACGCATCGCTTCGGTTAAACCGGCTCTTAAACCATTAACATGAGTTCCCCCCTGGGATGTAGGAACCAGGTTAACATAACTTTCGGCAATAACTTCTGGCAAACTATCTTCAGTCCAAACTATGCCCCATTCCACGGCTTCGTTAGTTGCAGCAGATTCAACCATAAAAGGGTTTTCAGGACAAATATCCACATCACCAACACGATCCAGCAAATATTCTTTTAAGCCATCCCGATAACACCAAACCCATTCCTCTTCAGTTTGCTCAGAAATTAAAGATATTTTTAATCCAGGACACAATACTGCCTTAGCGCGCAACACATGTTTCAGTTTTATCACGGAAATCTTGTTTGAATCAAAATAATTGGCATCAGGCCAAAAAGTAATAGTGGTGCCAGTATTAGCCTTCCCCACTATCCCAATTTCCGTCAATTCTGATTGTTTATCACCGTTAGCAAAATTCATTTGATAAACTTTACCACCCCGCTTAACTTCAACTTCCAGCTTTATCGTTAGCGCATTAACAACTGAAACTCCCACGCCATGTAATCCACCGGAAAACTGATAATTTTTATTAGAAAATTTCCCCCCCGCATGTAATTGAGTCAAAATCACCTCAACTCCTGGAATACCTTGTTCTGGATGTATATCCACTGGCATTCCTCTACCATTATCCTTTACTGACACAGATCCATTTTTGTACAAAATAACTTTTATGGTATCTGCATGCCCAGCCATGGCTTCATCGACACTATTATCCACCACTTCTTGTACCAAATGATTGGGTCTGGTGGTATCTGTATACATACCCGGACGTTTGCGAACCGGGTCTAATCCACTTAAAACTTCAATTGCTGCTGCATTATATTCGCTACTCATACGTCCTGATATTTAAGATATAATAGACACAATTCATTATCGTACCATGTAACTATTTGCCACGACGTCAAATACTGACTGTTTTATTTAACAATTATGACCAGAAAAAAAAATACCACTTTATTTGAAGATTCTTTACAGGAACTAGAGCAACTGGTAGTACAAATGGAACAAGGAGAGTTATCTCTGGAAGAGTCCCTAAAGTCATTTGAACGTGGTGTTAAATTAACCAGTATCTGCCAAAAAGCATTGCAGGATGCTGAACAAAAAGTCCAAATTCTATTAGAAAAAAATGGTAAACAAACCCTGGAGCCCTTTAACGATGAGTAATGCCCTAAAAGAATATCTTACTTCCGCCCAAAACAGAGTTGAAAGAGCACTGGATGCCCGTTTACCCAGTGAAAATATACTGCCACAAAAACTACATCAAGCAATGCGTTACAGTGTTTTAGAAGGTGGTAAACGTATGCGCCCAATGCTGACTTACTGTACAGGTAAAACACTGGGCCTACCTGCTGATGTTCTAGACGGCCCGGCCTGTGCTGTTGAATTCATCCATGTTTATTCATTGATCCATGATGATCTACCAGCCATGGATGACGACGACTTAAGACGAGGTAAGCCGACCAGTCATATAGCCTTTGATGAAGCGACTGCTATTCTAACAGGCGATGCATTACAAGCTTTAGCTTTTGAAGTACTGGCAAATGATCCCTCTATTATTGTAGATGCTAATAGCCGTATTAAAATGATTACAACATTGACCAAAGCCAGTGGTTCTCAAGGAATGGTTGGCGGTCAGGCCATAGACCTGGAATCAGTTGGCACCAAACTCACCCTGCCAGAACTTGAAAATATGCATATACACAAAACGGGTGCTTTAATCCGTGCCAGTGTCAATATGGCTGCTTTGGCAAAACCCGACATTGACCCTAATATTGCTAAAAAACTGGATCATTACGCAAAATGTATCGGACTTTCATTTCAAGTCAAAGATGATATTCTTGATCAAGAGAGTGATACCTCCACTTTAGGTAAAACACAAGGTAAAGATCAACAAAACGACAAACCTACATACCCCGCCCTACTGGGTCTGACAGGTGCCAAACAGAAAGCGCAAGATCTGCATGAACAAGCTCTGGAAAGCTTAAGTAATTTCGGTACAGAAGCAGATTTGTTACGTGATTTATCGCTTTATATTATTCAACGTGATCATTAAACACCTCTTTAATACTCAGTAATCACACGCAATCTTCATCTCCCTAGAGAAAGCACCATAAAACAAGGAATTAAAGTACATGAACAACTCTGGAAACTATCCTCTACTTGACCAAATCAGTACACCAGATGATGTGCGTAAGCTTTCCAAAAACCAATTATTCACTTTGGCCGATGAAGTACGTCGTTTTTTAACCCACACAGTCAGCCTCTCTGGTGGCCACTTTTCTGCGGGCCTGGGTACGGTTGAACTCACGGTGGCTTTGCATTATGTGTTTAATACTCCGGAAGACCAGTTAGTCTGGGATGTGGGCCATCAGGCTTATCCTCATAAAATTATAA
>JAKIUK010000068.1 GCA_021647585.1 Methylococcaceae bacterium | reverse complement strand
ATCAGTGCAACCTGGGTCGATTTAAAGCACAGTACCGGAAAATTCAAAAACTTCGCCACTCTACTTCCAAAAACGAAAGCAAAAAACGGGCAAAGGAAGCAAAAACTTGTGAAGCACATCAAGCCTACATTGATTTAGCACAATTTTATTTGAACCGAGTAGGCCGCAGCGTAGAATTATTAAAAAACACGTATAAGATCTCAGAGGTTCTATTGTCTGACCTTTCTATTTTCAGCCAACATGCTGATCGCCAGATTGATCAGATCAAGCGTCGTGTGATCGAGGGAGAATAGATACCGCATGCTGAAAAGGTCTTTTCCCTTTTTCAGCCGCATACTGAATGGATCAGTAAAGGCAAAGCGGGTGTGCCTGTAGAACTGGGAATACGGATGTGTATTATGGAAGACACTCATGGATTCATATTACATCATCGTGTCATGCAAAAAGAAACGGATGACAAAATAACCCTGGAAATGGTCAACGCTACCCAGCTAAACTTTCCAAGTTTTAATGCTTGCAGTTTTGACAAAGGTTTTCATAGTGTTGAAAACCAACGTCAACTGAAAGAAAAACTGGAGCAAGTCGTATTACCGAAGAAAGGAAAATTATCCAGTGCAGATAAAGTGCGTGAATATGACGAAGAATTTGTACATGTAAAGAAGAAACACTCGGCTGTTGAATCCGCCATTAATGCATTACAAGTACATGGTTTGAACAAATGTCAAGATCATGGAATAGACGGATTTGAACGCTACGCAGCTTTAGCCGTGCTATCAAGAAATATTCAAAGGATTGGCAGCATTGTACGGGACAGGGAAAGAAAATTGCTCGAAAAACAAAAACAGGCGGCTTAAGCAAGGATTCAACTTCATAAGAAGCGCCCTGACAGGATAGTTATGCCCAAAAGATGGTTTTTTACACCCAATTGGCTGAGCGATGGGATTTTGTATTAAAGATTGAAGAATCGCGAAGAAGCTAGCTCCCACTGTGAGCTGTTATTTTTTTGCTTTCTTCCCGTTTATGCTTTTTCGGTCAGGCACTAATTAAGAGGAATTGTAAAATATAAGTCACGAAGATGGCATAAGCAGGTTGCGGAAGCTTTATCTACGAGTGATTATTTGTCTTTTAAAAACATGGATGTATTAAATGTAGGAGCATCTTTTTGCCTTGTCCAGATTTCCCCTAATTCCATGTCCAATCGATTTTTCTAGGTTAATATTAACTATTTGAGTGTTTCTTTGTAAATTATGCCATCATTATTGAGAGTTAAACGAGATGATTTTATGGTTATCTCGATTTCTAAATTGTCAATTCAATTATTTGTTAAGCATTTTTTAAGTTTTTGTAATGGCTAGTTGTCATAAGGTTATTTTAAGGAGTGAGTAGTGACGCTACCAAGAACGAGTTTATGGTGGTAATGACCTTAATAAATCAAAAAAAGTATAAAGCACAAATCACTCTAAAGATCAACGTATACATCTATTTATCAATAGCATGGCATGTTCATTGCTGATTGATTTTGATGGAGAGATGTTCCAAAATGACCATCATCTTACTAAGTTGTCCTAATTATAAGGTCAGAAATTTTTCTGGTAATCTATAAGAATCTATACAGTCCATTGCTAAATAGGAATTTTTCAATGACTTATAACGCAGCTGCCAAAACAGTTGAAGCTTGTGGGTAACCAGGTAATTATTGTAAGCGTTTTCAGAGAGAAGATGCTTAAAATATTATCGGAATTTTGTATTATGTCCCAGGCTTTCAAATCAGAACTATATAACTCATTAATATTAATTGTCTTTTGCACAATTATTTTTTTTCAGGACAAGGTAGCCCAAGCGAATACTGGACCTAACAACCAAGTAGCGGCAGGTTTACTTCATACCTGTGCGGTAGGGAACTCAGGCGTAGTTTGCTGGGGAGGGCCTAATACTTTTGGAGAAACAAGTGTTCCTCCGCTTATCGCCCCTACCCAAGTAGCAGTAGGTGTTTTTTACTCGTGCGCTATTGATGACACTGGCGTGGTTTGTTGGGGGAATGGTATCAATGATGGATCAAAGAACGGTGTGCCATTTCTTTCTAACCCCTCCCTGGTAACGACAAGTGATAGTCATACGTGCGCCATTGATGACACAGGTGTGGTTTGTTGGGGGAGTAATGAATTAGGGCAATCGAGCGTGCCAACGCTCATCAATCCGACCCAAGTGACAGCAGGAGGAATTCACACTTGTGCTATAGACGATACTGGTGTGGTTTGCTGGGGAGCCGACCTTTATGGAGAAACACGGGTTCCAGTGCTCACCAACCCTACCCAGGTAACAGCAGGTCACTTTTACACTTGTGCTATAGATGATACAGGCGTTGTATGTTGGGGAAACACAGAGGATGCTGCTGCGAATCCCCCCGCGCTTATTAATCCTAGACAAGTAATGGCGGGCGTAACTCACACATGTGCTATAGATGACACCGGTGTAGTTTGCTGGGGTGATAATGGAGGTGCGCAGATGAGTGTGCCAGTTCTCATAAACCCAATTCAAGTGACGACAGGTGGAGCACACACTTGCGCCATAGATGATACAGGTCTAGTTTGTTGGGGGAACAATGATTATGGGCAATTAAATATTTCTGATGCTTTAAACTTTTCACAAACAAATACTGATTTTGGAGGCGATGGAAAAGCAGATTTTTTAATTCGTAATACCAGTGGCTTTCTTGCTATGTATCAGATGGACGGCGCGACTCGAAGTCTGAGTGCCGTGGGAGGGTTATCTAATGACTGGGCAGTCGAAGGTATTGGTGACTTTGGTGGTGATGGAAAAGCCGATATCTTGATCAGGAAGACTAATGGATTTCTTGCCATGTATGAAATGAATGGAGCAACACGAAAGCTGAGAGCAGTAGGTGGACTCTCCAGTGACTGGACAGTTGAAGGTATTGGTGACTTTGGTGGCGATGGAAAGAGTGACATCTTGATCAGGAAGACTAATGGATTTCTCGCCATGTATCAGATGAATGGTGGCATACGTACATTGCTATCAATAGGCGGCCTTCCACTTGATTGGAATGTTGAGAAGACTGGAGATTTTAATGGTGATGGAAAAGCTGATGTCTTGATTCGAAAAGCCAATGGTTTTCTCGCCATGTATCAGATGGATGGTGCCAGCAGAATAGTACTTGCTATAGGTGGCCTTCCTCTTGACTGGAATGTTGAGAAGACTGGAGATTTTAACGGCGATGGAAAAGCCGATATTTTGATCCGGAATTCTAGTGGATTTCTGGCCATGTATCAGATGGATGGAGCCAACAGAATATTGCTCTCAATAGGAGGTCTTCCCCTTGATTGGAGTATTGAGCAAGTTGGTGATTTTGGCGGTGATGGAAAAGCTGATATTTTGATCCGAAATTCTAATGGTTTTCTCGCCATGTATCAGATGAATGGGGCCATTCGGACATTGAATGCAGTAGGTGGTTTACCAGTTGACTGGAATATTCAACCCGTTGAGCAGCCATAGCTGATAGAGTAGTATCGTGTTACACCACCGTAGCAGTGGCCTTATTCATTTACTTAATAGTTGAGAGATAGATTTTTCCTAAAGTTACATAGGTGAATACATGGTCTCTTATGCAGAGCCATATAAGTAGCAGGTGGATTACTATCTTGAAAAACGCCGCTAGTCTTTAAGAATAGTTAGTCATAAAAATGCTCTGAACTTAACCAAAACAGAGATTTTTTAAGGACCTTAGAGAGTAAATCAATCAAATAGTTATAACTACTATTTTAAAGAGATAATGTCGAATTTATATTTGCTTAACCAACGTACAATACATTTTACGAAATAAATTCTCAGGAATTTCTAGGAGGGTAATATTGTTGCCCTCCATTTAACCTAGAAAAATCAGTCGGCTCATGGTTTATAGCACAAGCTCTTGATTCCACAACACTTCAAAAAATACCCGCTTAACCGAGTGGGTGAAACTGTGAATTTTTAAAAGCACGTGAAACCAATATCTTGCACTATAATTCCATGCCCAACTGATCTTTCTAGGTTCAATCAAAGAATAACTGGCCATGCTGTGAGGTGTATTACAACATGACCGTTTTTCCACCACCACTTCTATTTTAAAGTAACACGTACTGTAGCCGTGCAGTGTCATTGTGCTGACAACTAGGGCTGGCGAGGGGGTTGAATATTCCAGGCTGTTGGTAAACCACCTATCGGGAACAATGTCCTGATCGCTCCATCCATCTGGTACATGGCGAGAAAACCATTAGAATTCCGGATCAAAATATCTGCTTTTCCATCACCACTGAAATCCCCCACTTGCTCAATAGCCCAAGTCAGGGGAAGGCCTCCTATCGCATTCAATGTTCGAATGGCCCCATTCATCTGATACATCGCGAGAATACCATTAGCTTTTCGAATCAAAATATCCGCTTTTCCATCGCCATTAAAATCACCAATACCTTCGACTGTCCACTCGTTGGGAAGTCCGCCTACTGCACTTAGAGTACGAATTGGCCCATCCATTTGATACATGGCGAGAAACCCACTGGTATTCCTGATTAATATATCCGCTTTTCCATCGCCACCAAAATCACCAATGCCTTCGACTGTCCAGTTAAGAGTTAGCCCGCCCACTATACTTAGACTCCGCGTCGGCCCATCCATTTGATACATGGCGAGAAACCCATTGTCTTTTCGAATCAAAATATCGGCCTTTCCATCACCGCTAAAATCACCAACTCCTTCGACTGTCCAGTCAAGAGGTAGTCCTCCCACAGCACTTAGACTCCGCATTGGGCCATCCATCTGATACATGGCAAGAAACCCATTGTCTTTTCGAATCAAAATATCGGCTTTTCCATCACCACCAAAATCCCCAATACCATCAACCGTCCAAATATTGGACAGCCCACCTACTGCACTGAGGTTTCGAATTGCGCCATCCATTTCATACATGGCGAGGAACCCATTGGTTTTTTGGATTAAAATATCGGCTTTTCCATCACCATTAAAATCAGTTGTATTACTTAAAGATATGGGAACATTGTTTGCAGTTCCCCCACAAAATTCGAACTGAAAAGCACCCGTTCCAGCAACATAGCTAAAATCAGATGTTGTAATAAAGTTCGGCATACCATTTGGTGCCCAGTAAAAAGAGGGTAAACAGGGGGCTTGTTCCCACTCGTAAGTCAAAATAGCATCAATATTGCCATTATCATCTAAGTCATATTCTTCTCGGACTTTCAAATTGTCTACATTATAGAAATAACTTTTTCGATAATTTGTATTCTGAAGTTTTGCATAAGGTGAACCAACAAAACCAGTAAAAGACCACAATTCATTACTCAGTCTATTCTGTGCATCATAAAATAAATCGACATTGCCAGTTCCTATTGCTGCAATTACAGTACTAATAGCGCCAATTTGAAAATCTGAACTCCATGTGAAAGTATTGGCAAAGATTAGCTCTGAAGACTGAAAACTCATATCCATTGTAAAAGGTAAGCCATTACTGTCATAAAAAAAATCTAAAATACTGACTAAATTACCCGTTAAGGTATCAATGTTTTGTACTTGATTAAGATCATTGTTAATGTAGTCAAAAAGCCAATGCTGATGAACTGATACATTACCCATATCATCCCGTACCTCCATGTCGATCCGGCTTATTTGACTATTTAAAAAAATAGCATTAGATTCGACAATCTCGCTACCCCTGTCGACTACGAATCTATTCACCAGGCCTTCCGAATTATAACTAAAAGTATTCGTTTCGTTGTTAAAATTTTTATCACGAGTATTTAATTTATCAACGATACTATCCCCAGTATAAACATATGAAAAGTCAGCTAAACTACCATCAAAGTTATAATGGAAAACATCTGTTGCATCAGTCACACCATTTGCATCAAAATCATATGAAACTTTTATAACACGCTGATTATAATTAGTAACTGCATTTGCATTGGCCATCAAAAAGTACAACGCTAAACTCCAGATTGCTTTGTTGGATAATTGATTCATTTTGAATTCCTTTGTATTTTGAATGATTTAAATTTAAACGGATATATTTTTTAAATTTGCTTATTTAAGAATTCTTCAAGTTTTATAAAGAAATTTGAATCTTTTTTTCATGATACTCATACTTTCACCTTTTTATGGAATCGGCTTTTATCCTTTATGGTTAAACTTATGGATTTAGCTCACCTGTATAATTAGGTGAGTCAATGTAAAGTGTTTTGTATTAGAAAGAATAATTAAACGCAGCAGCAGTGACAAATTGATGCTACGTTATTAGTTAGCACCATGCATATTTCTAAGGCTGCTGAACACTCCAGTCTATTGATAAAGGACCAACAGCTGATAATGTTCGAACAGCATTATCCATCTGGTACATGGCGAGAAACCCATTATCTTTACGAATCAAAATATCCGCTTTTCCGTCACCTCCAAAATCGCTAACTTGTTCAATGCTCCAATTTGTAGGAAGGCCTCCAATTGCAAATAATGTTCGGCTGGCAGCGTTCATTTGATACATGGCAAGAAAGCCACTGGTATTGCGAATCAAAATATCCGCTTTTCCATCACCGCTAAAATCACCAATGCCTTCAATTGTCCAGGCTATGGGAAGTCCGCCTATAGCTACCAAGCTACGCGTTGGACCATCCATTTGATACATTGCGAGAAATCCACGGCCATTACGAATTAAAATATCCGCTTTTCCATCGCCACCAAAATCACCAACTCCTTCGACTGTCCAGTCAAGAGGTAGCCCCCCCACAGCACTCAAACTTCGCGCAGGCCCATCCATTTGATACATTGCGAGAAATCCACGGCCATTACGGATTAAAATATCTGCTTTTCCATCACCACCAAAATCACCAACTCCAGCGACTGACCAGTCAAGAGGGAGTCCACCCACTGAACTCAAGTTTCGAATCGCTCCATCCATTTCGTACATGGCAAGAGAACCGTTAGATTTTCTGATCAAAATATCAGATTTTCCATCGCCGCCAAAATCTCCAAGACCCTCGACTGTCCAAATATTGGGTAGTCCACCCACTGCACTGAGGTTTCGAATTGCTCCATCCATTTCATACATGGCGAGAAAACCATTGGTTTTTCGGATTAAAATATCGGCTTTACGGTCAGCGCCAAAATCATTATGTACAGCCGTTGGTTGGTCCAGTGCATCAGTTGGACTGGTACCCGCTAAATATTCGATCAGATTACTAAAACCATCATTATCAGCATCGCCATGTGCATCTGCTGCATTTAACGGATTCAAGCCATGGTTTACTTCAAACCCATCAGGCATGCCATCATTATCACTGTCACTATCCTTAGGGTCGGTATCATGCTGATATTCGCCTAAATTACTCAGACCATCATTATCAAAATCACCATGGGTCGTTGCATTTAGAGATCCAAAATGCAGGGTTTCCCATTGATCAGGCAGTCCATCACGGTCTACGTCAATATCAGTGCCAACGCCGATATCCAGTCGGCTTGATGCAGATCCTCCATCAGATTTCAGAGTTGCAACCTTCCTTAATATTGTTCCATTTTTAATAACACCGGCACTTGTATTAGGTGTCGTGACTTTAAAACTAATGGTTTGGCTTGTTTGTGCTGCCATATTACCAATATTCCAGGTAATCCTGTGGCTATTGACGCACGAGTTTGAGAATGGACCTAGACAAGTTACTCCGTTAGGAAATGTAGTTTCGTCTACTCTAGCAAACTCTGGAATTAAGGAATGAACAACGATACCTGTTAATATCGCGCTGCTATCATTGCTTACAGTCAAAGTATATTCAATATTGTCATTTGGCAGAATAGAATGCTGAATTGCAGTGACCGCCAAATTAATATTCGATGTTTGTTGAACAGCAGTACTCGTTTCAGTGTATATTATTGTCTGCATATCTAGGCTGTTCACAAGTTTAGCTTCAGCCAAAACAACACTACCTGGGTCAGTGACACCATTTACTCGAACAGTAAAACTTCTTTCATCAATGGTTTCTGAGAGCAGGCTATCTGTCAGATCCCATTCAACGGAACCATTAACGAGACTTCCTCCCGCCGTAGCAGAAAGAAATATTGTATTTGCTGGTAACGGTGCTCTAAGCAGTAAGTTTGCTATATTTGTATTACTCTGGTTACCAAAAATCACTCGATAAGTTAAAGTTTCACCAGGAATCACCGGGGAGCGATCTGCGGCAATTGATAAATCCAAGCTGGGTGTACTATTGACGACAAAATCTTTTGTTGATGTCCCACGACCACCATCATAAGTTAACCTGGCAATATGAGTTAAAACTCTTCCATCTGCTTCAGATCCAACGTCAACTTCAAAACGAATAGTACGACTGCTCTGAGGTGCTAAAACTCCTACATCCCAAGGAACTCTAGATAATGTTAAAAGACCGCATAATAGACAAGCCGGCTCATCAGGTAAAGTGAAACTATCAAGTCGAGAATTTTCAGGAAGCAGGTCTTCTACAAAAACGCCTGTTATAAGGTTATTAGAAGTATTGGTTACTGTCAGAGCATATTCAGTTCGTTTGCCTTGTAATGCGGTATTTGAATTCGCGGTGAGCAGCAGTTGTACAGGGGTTGTATCTTCCAGTTCTGTAATAGTTTCAGCATTTAAGCGTATCAATAATGTTGTGCTATCTAATAATTGCGCTTCTGCTAAAATTGCATTTCCCGGTATTTCTGCCCCATCGATTGTAACTGTGAAACGTCGTTCGCCAGAATCACCCGCCAGCACAGTGCCCAGGTTCCATTCAACGGCTCCGTTGATTATGGAACCACCCGAACTGGCTGAGGAAAATATCGTTCCTACTGGGAGTGGTACACGGAGTACCGTATTCAACTGATCTGTTAAACCTGGGTTACCAAAAGTCACCCGGTAGGTTAAAGTTTCACCGGGTACCACAGGAGAATGATCGCCGGAAATTGCCAAATCCAAGCTGGGTAAGGCATGAATTGTAACATCCTTTTTTGCTGTTCCCCTACCACCGTCATAAACCAACCTGGCAATATGGGTAAAGACTGAGCCAGCAGCAGGGCGTCCAATTTCTGTTTCAAAGCGAATAGTACGACTGGTTTGTGGTGCTAAAACCCCTATATTCCAGGTACCGCGCTCTCCAGTTGTTACTCCACTATCAGGTAATGAAAACCCTGAGATACTGACTCCTTGTGGAAACAAATTTTCAACGGCAATACCTGTTATGGGGGCATTTGATGTATTGGTTACAGTAAGCGCATATTCATTACGATCTTTAGCCCGAAATGTCGCACTCCTATGAGTCATGGTGCTTGAAGAAGAGCTAAACAGTAGTTGTACTGGCGTTGTATCTTCCAGTTCTGTTAAAGTTTCAGCATTCAGTCGTGACAGCAATGTGACCTTATCTAGCAATTGTGCTTCCGCTAAAATTACATCCCCCGGTATTTCTGTTGCATCTACTGTTACTGTAAAACGTCGTTCGCCTGATGTTCCTGCTATGACTGTCCCTAAGTTCCACTCGACACCTCCATTAACAAGCAAGCCACCCGCACTGGCCGAGGAAAATGTCGTTCCAGCGGGGATAGGTATACGTAACAGGGTATTCAATTGATTGCTTGTGCCCCTGTTACCAAATGTTACCCGGTAAGTTAAGGTTTCACCTGGGACTACAGGAGAATGGTCTTCAGAAATTGATAAATCCAAACCGGGTACACTATTAACGGCAATATCCTTTTTCGCCGTTCCCCGGCCACCGTCATAAGCCAATGTGGCTGTATGGGTTAAGATGGTACCATCAGCTGGTGATGAAAGCTTGGTTTCAAAGCGAACCGTTCGGCTGGTTTGTGGTGCTAATGTTCCTATATTCCAGGTAATCCGGTCACCGCCTATACCTGCATCAGGAATAGGGGATAATATGCTGACTTTAGATGAGACCGGCGGAAAGTCTTTAATAACAATGTTAGTTACCGGTAAATCAGAAGTATTGGTTACAGTGAGGGTATATTCAATACGGTCTGCAGGAAGCGCATTAAATGGGTCAGTAGCGGGTATTGCGCTACTTGAATTTGTAGTAAACAGCAGTTGTACGGGTGTTGTATCTTCCAGGGCTGTAATGGTTTCAGTAGTCAGTCGCGTCTGCAAAGTGGTGTTATCACTTAATTGAGCTTCTGCCAAAATCAAATTACCCGGTATTTCTGCTGCATCTACTGTGACTGTAAAACGTCTTTCGCCAGAAGCACCCGCTATGACAGTCCCCAGATTCCATTCAACACCACCATTAGCAATTGAACCACCGGCACTAGCTGAGGAAAATGTGGTTCCCGCTGGAATTGGAACACGGAGTACTGTGTTTAATTGATTGGTTGTGCCCCGGTTACCAAAATTCACCTTGTAAGTTAAGGTTTCTCCAGGTACCACTGGGGAACGATCGGCAGAGATGGATAAGTCCAAACTGGGTATGCTGTTCACTGTCACATCTTTTTTGGATGTCCCTTGCCCACCGGCATAGGTCAATCTGGCAATATGGGTGAGAATAGTTCCATCTGTGGGTAATGGTGCCGCTGACACTTTGGCTTCAAAATGGACAGTTCGACTGGTTTGCGCTGCTAACGTTCCTATAGTCCAGAAAATACGATCCCCCGTTACGCAGGTTGTTCTTGGACACACTCCACCATCAGGTATATTAAATCCATCAATATTGACAAACTCTGGAAACAGGTCTTCCAAAACAATTCCATTTACTGGGGTATTCGATGTATTGGTTACTGTGAGAGCATATTCAATACGTTCTCCTGGTAATGCGGTGCTTGTATTGCTTGTGAATAGCAATTGAACCGGCGTTGAATCTTCCAGCGCCGTAATGGTTTCTGCATGCTGATGAGTCAACGATAAAATATCATCTAATAATTGTGCATCAGCTTTTATTACATCACCCGGTGTTTCCATAGCATCAACAGTGACTGTAAAGCGCCGTTCACCTGACGCACCTGCTACCACAGTATTCAAGTTCCATTCAACCCCTCCGTTTACCACCAAACCGCCTGCACTGGCCGAGGAAAATGTCGTTCCCACTGGAATGGGTGCACGAAGTACCGTATTTAATTGATTGACGGTGCTCCGGTTACCATATGTTACTCGATATGTTATGTTCTCACTGGGTACCACTGGAGAACGGTCAGCAGTGATTTCCAGATCAAGTGCCGGTGCTGTAATGGCAGTAACATTACTGATTGCGGTATCACTTCCACCAACATAATTTAAAGTTGCTGAATTAGTTATAATGGTACCGTTTGCTGGTATATTAGTTGCCGACTGAACCCTGGCTTCAAAGCGAATCGTCCGACTGGTCTGTGATGCTAATGTTCCTATATTCCAGGTAATCTGATCTTCAGTCTGGCATGTTAGCCCCCTGCTGCAAAGTCCACCGTCAGTTAATTTAAAACCATCTACTGTTACAAACCTTGGATAGGAATTTTGTAAAACTACCCCTGTTATTTCGGATGCATTGGTGTTCGTCACTGTCAACGTATACTCGATACGTTGCCCAAGTACGGCAAATTCAGGATTAGATGTCATAACCAAGTTAACTGCGGCTAACAACTGCCCTGAAAAACAAAAATATAAAATTATTACGATAATTCTTTTCATGATGCTCATACTTTCACCTTGACCCTTTCTTTAGGTAACTTTGTTATTATAATTTTTCAAAACTATCTTCTTTTCTGTTATTAAACGCGTAATATTTATAGAATATTCTTCGATTGAAATTACAAGTATTAAAAAGAAGTTGAATTTTGTACCTTATTTAAAGCTTAAATAATTTGTCTGTGTAGAGATACGGTACTTAAGCTTTTAGTTTTTGTTAGTTAAAGAACCTTAAAATGCAATTGCTTGGAGTTTAATAATTAGCCTAAGTAATAGCTGAATATGTTACATCTGAAGTTTTCCAATTATTTTCACCGTGATGTATAGAGAAAAACAATTTAAATTGGAGTTTTCTCTATTCAAGGTTAAGCGAACTAAAATAAAAAACCTTATACGCAGCGGGTTCTGAAATTAAAAAAACCGTGGGGTTTCAGTGGTAAAGTAACCCTATTTTTATAGGGTTTCAATCTAGCATCGATGATTGCTTAGCTCAATACTTCAAGTGAGGTATTTATTAAAAACCTTAGTATATTAGTTGTGTGGCATTTTAATTTCAATCGCTTTATTAAAATGAATAAGTGACTAATCAGTAGTAGAATTAATTCTGACGTAGACCTCATCGTTGTGAATTTAGCCCCAACGTAAATATGAAAGAGTTTAAACCAGTTAACCTGTCCATAACCAAGGAGTGAAAGTTTTTGAATTTTAAAGGTTTGCATCCCCAAAAGATCAAAACTCTTTAGCTGGTCTAGTAATAAAACGGCTTATCAAAACCCGGTCGCAAGCGACCGAGTTTGACAAAGCCGCTTCGTTAAGCTTCCCTCACTGACTTACGGCTGTCGGTATAAAATTTTAGCCGCCCTCGCATGCTATCGCATACGTCGGATTGGCAAATTTCCCTGTCGCTTACTGCGGACTAAAAATCATCACTTCGCTGCCGCTTCGTTTCCGTGATTTTTAGCGGATGAAGTTTTTATTCAACTGGCGTAAAACAATGTTTACAGAGTAATTAAATAAACGAAGAACCTCTTGATAAAATAAATGTTGAGTATTTCTTTACTTAGGAATTATTAGGAAATGATATTCATGACATAGGGGGGGTAAGAAGCCCCAAGCAATGTACTGCATGAGGCTTGGTTATTAATGTATTTTTATAAAGTTATAACAAATCTAAAATTAGAAATAGTATTAGAGTTAAACCTAAGCCACTGTAAATGACGCCATTAACACTGGCATAAAGTTTCATGTTTCCACCTTCAGGTAGTTTTTTAAATGCATCAATGTGTTTGATGGCAGGATAAGCGCCATTAAACTCAAGAGCTACAATAGCGACAACTGCAACAATAAATGCCAAAATACTAAAGCTATGAGGGTAATGAGCCGATGCGCCCATGAAAAAAAGCATGGGAATAGAAAACAGGGTATTGGTTCTTGATGCTAAACCGGCTGTTGCTAGTGCACCGGCAGCCTCTGGCAATGCTTCTCCTCCATCAGCAACTTGTTTACCAGAGGCAATGACAATTTGCTGGTTAGGCCAGATGATTAACCAGACATTTAAAAACATAAACAGACCAAGTAAAGCGCCTACATAAATGTCCATAGACATGCCGCCGCCACGAACAGCAAAAATACCTAAACCTGTAATTAAAGTGAACATCGCCCCCCAACGAAACCACCATAATGCTTTCGGAACCAGTTTTTGAATAGCATCTGATTTAGATGTGGGATCTGCTTCTTTAAAATATTCAGTCTGCACGAAGTTAAAATAATACAGTAAACCTATCCAGGTGATACCCGCCATGAAATGTCCCCACCGTAACAACATTTCTATACCGAGTTGTGTTGTAATCAAATCCATAACAATTCCTCTATTTTTTATAATTATTGTCAAATCACATCATTTATTTCTAATGTGAGCGATAGATATACGCATAGAAAAGCCTACTTCGTCAATTAATTATTGTTAACATTTGTCAGCTAAGTTGTTACGAAGTAACTGGAAATGTACTGGCAATAAATAGTGTGGGTGTTTAATAAATATTTAAAAGCAGATTAACAAATTGAGGTAATTCCGCTATCAATGACGGCGGAGTAGATTGAAATTTAATAATCTAACAAAGATAGGATAAAGACATCTTAGCTTGGTTTTTAGAGGTTTAGATGTTTTGGAATTTCAGCATGCCCCGGAATCATTTTTGAAACATTACTTTTGCTGATAATGGCTAGTCCACAGGGTTCAAGTAGTTTAGTTGTCTGGATTAATTGTATAATAAATGAAAACAGGAGATGATATGTAATGCAATGTTTTATTTATAAAAGTCTTAAAAAAGATGAGCTTTATCTTTACCTGCCAAATAAAGATGATTTTTCCGCCATTCCAGACCCTTTGTTAAATAGCTTTGGTAGACTTGAATTTGTTATGGAACTAGAGGTAACAGCAGGGCGTAAGCTCGCCAGAGAGGATGCCAGTATGGTACTGGTGAGTTTACAGGCTAAAGGTTTTTTTGTGCAAATGCCTCCGACCATAATGCCGGAAGCATTACTGCTAAAAAATAGTAAATTACATTGATAGTTTGTTCCAATAAAATATTTTGTTCTAAGAAAAGATAAGGTTATGACAGATTAAATGTGGAATTACAAATATAATTTATGTCATTTCGACCAGTGGGAGAATTCTTACCTCTCTTGAATAATAAAACCATAAGTCATTGATTTTATTGCTCTCTAATCGATGGCTGCAGGCGGCCTAATTCGCTATTGAGTGTATAAATATTTCTCCTGCTGGTCGAAATGACACGATTTTGATAAAGTCTAGTATTATCTCAGTCGTCGAACTCATTGAAAATACTGCTACCCAAAGGGTCGTGGATGTTTTTAATTAAGCAAAATTCAGATAAATAATATTTTCCACACTTAACGGTGACATGGCCAAGGATAATGACACTAAAGGTTTGTTTCGTTAAGCTTTTGGTAACGTCACACCTTGCTGTCCCTGATATTTTCCATCCCTATCTTTGTACGATGTTTCGCAGACTTCATCACCGCTAAAAAACAGCATTTGAGCGACGCCTTCATTGGCATATATTTTTGCAGGTAGCGGTGTGGTATTAGAAAATTCCAGTGTTACGTGGCCCTCCCATTCGGGCTCCAGCGGTGTAACATTGACGATAATTCCACATCGGGCATAAGTTGATTTGCCTAAACAAATCGTTAATACATCGCGGGGGATTCTAAAATACTCGACAGTGCGAGCCAAGGCGAATGAATTTGGAGGGATAATGCAGACATCAGACTTTACATCAACAAAACTTTTATCCGAGAAATCCTTAGGATCGACTATCGCGGAGTTAATGTTGGTGAAAATCTTGAATTCATCTGAACACCGTACATCGTAACCATAACTGGATGTACCATAAGAAATCAGCCGTCCCTGTTCTGATTCCCGAACTTGTCCTGATATAAACGGTTCAATCATTCCTTGTTCTTCCGCCATTCGGCGTATCCATTTATCTGCTTTAATACCCATAATCTGTTTTTAAATAGTGCCCGAGGTTAACAATTGTGCTGCATACAATAGCATATGCCCAGGGTCAATAAAACGATCATAAGTTCTTTCAACCTAGAAAAATCAGTTGGGCGCTAAATTCCATGCAAGTTTTTGAATATCGTGTCTAATCAGGTTTATTCACACTCACCTAATTTGGTGGGGAGGAAAATCGCGCCATGGTTTTGTGAAAAATTTGGACGAAAAATTCTGCAGAATCACTCTCGATAAGGACTATGGCCATTGCCTATATGGAAGTAGGTAAGGGGCGTAAGCAGGATGCGGAAGCTTTATCTACGAGTGACTATTTGTCTTTGAAATATATGGATGTATTGAATGCAGAAAATGCAGGAGCATTTTTCTGCCTCGCCCAGATTTCCCACAAAATTCATGTCTAACTGATTTTTCTAGGTTCAAGCTTAAATATTAAAAAAAAGTAAATATTTGGCATAAGTTGTCATTCTTAGTACTCCATCAATGTTGTATTGATGGGTACAGAAAGCCGATAAATGGTCATCTGCGTTGTTGCACTCGTTTGGATTTGCCTGCTAGTCCTTCGCTGCAGCTAATCACTTCTCAACTCCCTCTACCCATCAATACAACAACGACAGAGTATTAGAGGTGTGAGGGATCTAAAATTTAAGGCACATAGCTCAAATGAAAGATTTTTCCCGTTGCTTGAAATGATAGTTCTTAGGAACTGATTGATTTTAATGATGAGCTTTGGTATCCGTAAAGACCGCATTCTGATTTTGAAATATGCTAAATAGTTTTTAAAAAAAACTTGCACAATAAGACGACCGGTCACATAATAAGTACCATGTTGAAGATGATTAGTAAACAGGTGAAACGGGAAAAATTACTGGACCAGGGCGTTCAGATGCTTATGGCGCAAGGCTATCATGGCACGGGGTTAAAAGAAATACTTGATATTGTAAACATTCCGAAGGGCTCTTTTTATAATTATTTCAGTAGCAAGGAAGAATTTGCAGCCGAAGCTATCACCCACTATATCGAACATTTTATTCTACGCTTAAACGGTCATTTACAAACTCCAAAGGTTGATGGGTTAATAGCATTAAAGAACTATTATGCTGAATTAATTATTGAACTTGAACAGGCTAATTTTAAAGGGGGGTGTCTGCTAGGTAATTTAATGGGTGAAATTGGTGATACTAGCGAAGTGTGCCGACAATCATTAATGGACGCGGTAGAAAGATATAGTGATTTACAGAAAATAGCTTTGACTCGTGCCCAGGAAGAAGGTGTAGTGCGAAAAGACCGTTCAGCCAAAAGCATGGCTGATTTACTGGTAAGTAGCTGGCAAGGCGCTTTATTACGCATGAAAATAGAGCAATCAGTGCAACCTTTGCATGAATGCTGTCATGCATTACTGGATGATTACTTTAAAGTTTGAAAAGTTTTTTAACGACCGCGAAAAGACGACCGGTCTAATATTTAGGGGGGCTTATTATGCCAAAATATATCATAGAGAGAGAAATACCAGGAGCCGGTAATTTATCAGCGGATGAATTGCAACAAATCTCACAAAAATCCTGTAGTGTTCTGAAAACAATGGGACCACAGATACAATGGCTGGAAAGTTTTGTCACTGTCAATAAAATCTATTGTGTCTATATTGCGCCTGATGAACAGAGTATTAAAACACATGCTGAGCAAGGTGGGTTTCCAGCAAATTCCATTGCTGAAATCAAAACAGTCATTGGTCCAGTTACAGCTGAATAAGAAAAAATAAACGAGGAAGGTATATGAATATTCGACATAAAAAAATCACATATTTATCGCAAAAACTGCTAAAGGTTATTGTTTTTACAGTGACTACGTTGCTAATTTCCAGTCCGGTTATTGCTGATGAAACTTGTCAATCACCGTATATGGCAAAAATCACTGGCCAGGAGGATTTTATCTATGTCTGGACATTGGGTATGGAAGGTGTTGGCGATGAACAGGATAAACTAGTCACTGTAGACGCTAATCCCAAATCAAAATTGTACGGCAAAGTGATTAACAGTGTGTCCGTTGGTGGGCGTAATGAGGCGCACCATTCTGGGTTTACTGATGACCGCAAGTATCTATGGGCTGGTGGACTGGATACCAATAAGATTTTTGTTTTCGATGTGCACACAGATCCTGCTAAACCTAAGTTAACCAAAGTCATTACCGACTTTGTCAGTAAAAGTGGTGGAGTGGTTGGACCGCATACTACTTATGCTTTGCCGGGTAGAATGATGATAACGGGGCTTTCTAACAATAAGGATCATGGTGGTCGTACCGCATTAGTAGAATACAGTAATGCGGGTGAATATATTGTCACTCATTGGACGCCAACGGATGGTGATTTGCGCGGTGCAGTCAAAACCGGTAACTATGCTGATGGCTACGGTTATGATATCCGGGTATTACCCAGACGAAATGCCATGTTTAGTTCATCGTTTACAGGCTGGTCAAACTACATGATGGATTTCGGCAAAATGCTAGGCGATGCAGAAGCGATGAAACATTTTGGCAATACTGTCGTACAATGGGATTTGCACGCTAGACAACCCAAAAAAGTATTTGATGTGCCTGGCGCACCTTTGGAAATACGCTGTGCCTGGGGAGCTAATCATAACTATTGTTTTACCACGACTGCATTAACCTCCAAAATTTGGCTGATTTATGAAGATAAGCAGGGTCAATGGCAAACCAAGGCCGTTGCAGATATTGGTGACCCTAGCAAAATACCATTACCAGTAGATATTTCTATTCAAAGCGATGACAACATGTTGTGGGTTAATACTTTTATGGATGGTAAAACTCGTGCTTTTGATATTTCTGATCCTTTTAATCCTAAACAGGTTTTTGAGCAAAAAATTGGGTCACAGGTCAACATGGTCTCTTCCAGCTGGGATGGAAAACGCTTGTATTACACCTCGTCACTATTGGCAAACTGGGACAAGAAAGGGAAGGACAATGAACAGTATTTGAAACTGTTCAGTTGGGACGGACAGAAATTGACCCAACAATTTTCTATAGATTTCATTAAAGAGAAACTGGGGCGGGCACATCAAATGCGTTTTGGTGCTTATTCGCTTTATGCTGAAAATCTGGGTAAAAAGCCTGTAAATCAGTTAGCAAAGTTGAATTAATAAAAAATTTGTAGTTTGGTTATGATTTAGAAGTCTTAATGTTTCAATTTTAGTATCAAGCTGCTAATGGAGGTGATTAAAAGTGAAGGAATCGTGAAGCAACATTGTAGAGCGAACTTCAGTCCGCTATGATTTAGTTAGAATTACGGACTGAAGTTCGCTCTACAATAATACGATTCATATTGATTTCACATTTAATCACCCCCGCCACTTACCCTATTTTATATGAAAGCAATTTTAAATATTATTGTAGTGGGACTGTTTTATAGTGGAATCATCTACGCAGATTTAGCAGATAATTTAGGTCAAGTTCTAGCTCCTGGATATAGTCCCTTACAATTCACAGCACCCGAAGTAGGCAGCTATAAACTGCCTGTCATAGGATCAGCCGCCGATGGTGCGGTATTAAATATAGCTAGTCAAAGTACTCAGTTGCACGATTTGATGGAAGGTAAAATTGTTCTGCTCAGTTTTATTTATTCAACCTGTAGTGATGTTAATGGTTGTCCATTGGCTACAGCGGTACTACAAAAAATAAACAGACGTCTACAACAAGAACCACAAGTAGCAGCAAAATTGCGTTTGCTTACGCTAAGCTTTAATCCAGAATACGACACCCCGGAAATCATGCAGCATTATGCTGAAGGTTTTAAAAATGAAATCGTAGATTGGCAATTTTTAACCACAAACTCAGAACAACAACTACAACCGATTCTGGATCAGTATCAGCAGAGCATTCAGAAAATTTATGATGAACAAGGAAAATTTACCGGAACCTTTTCGCATATTTTGCGTGTTTACCTGATTGATACTGATAAGCAACTGCGTAATATTTATAGCGTTTCATTTCTACATGCTGACACTTTAATTAACGATGTAAAAACCTTACTATATCAAGGTAGTGATCCAAAACCCCAACAAGCTATTGAAAATCAATCACTGTTTCAAGCAGGGGATAACAAACAGCAGTATGAACAAGAGAATTATAAAACGCAGGCAATCGCATTAACTCAGCGACAAGGACGCGCGGCAAATTTACTGGTTAATATTCTGCAACCTCCGCTGGGTTTGCCCATAGTCCCTGTTCCTGTAAATAATCCGTCTAATGCAGAAAAAATCGCATTGGGTAGAAAATTGTTTTTTGACCGTCGGCTATCACTTAATAATACGTTTTCTTGTGCAATGTGCCATATCCCGGAGCAAGGATTCAGTAGCAACGAAATGGCAACTGCCGTGGGAATTGAAGGACGTACTGTACGGCGGAATAGTCCTACAATCTATAATGTTGGGTATGCATCACTATTATTTCACGACGGTCGTGAAAACTCATTGGAGCAGCAAGTCTGGGCACCTCTGCTGGCTCATAATGAAATGGGCAACCCATCTATTGGGTATGTCATCGATAAAATCAAATCCTTGCCGGACTATTCAGGCCTGTTTGAACAGAGTTTTAACCAAGAGCCAAACATGATCACAGTGGGTCAGGCAATTGCTAGTTATGAACGCAGCCTTAATTCTGCCAACTCAGCGTTTGACCGCTGGTATTTTGGTGAGCAAAAAAATGTAATGACAGCTTCAGCCCTGCGAGGCTTTCAACTGTTTAATGGTAAAGCGGGGTGCAGTAGTTGTCACACTATAGATAGTACATTTGCTTTATTTACGGATAATCAGTTACATAATACGGGCATTGGTTATCAGGAATCCATGCAAAAAACACCTGAAAAGCACAAAATACAAATAGCGCCGGGAGTAATTATTGAAGTAGACAGCAAAAATATTGCTTCAGTTTCGGAAACCAGGGCTAATGACCTGGGGCGATATGAAATTAGCCAGAATCCGCAAGATCGCTGGAAATATAAAACCCCCAGTTTGCGAAATATCAATCTGACTGCGCCCTATATGCACAATGGTTCAATATCAACTTTGCAGCAGGTGGTTAGATTTTATAATCAGGGTGGGGTCGCAAATGAAAATCTTGATCCACTCATCAGGCCATTAAATTTAACCGAAACAGAAATTAATGATTTAGTTGCGTTTTTGACATCCCTGACGGGTAGCAATATAGAACAACTGGTATCAGATGCCTATGCCGCGCCAATAGGTGATATGTAGGTTGGGCACTTTAGGCAACTAGCAACTAATATCCCACCCATCTTACTGGTCTTTTTTTTCGTCTTCTGCGTTGTGGAAACAGTTACGTGTCAGGTTTCACTACGTTGTACCATAATTTTTTAAAAGGTCAGCTCGAAACATATCGGGTGATATTATAAAAATTTCTGGATTCATTCTATACCAACATTGGACAGCTTCAAAGGGCGAGCCTTCTCCAATATGAAATGAGTCTGAAAACCGTCTCGTATTCCAATATGGAATGAGTCTAAACTGACAAAACCATCGAATCTGTTCATGATGTAGGAATGAAAGCCATCATGAATCTTAAAGATT
>JAKIUK010000007.1 GCA_021647585.1 Methylococcaceae bacterium | reverse complement strand
TTAAGCGGGTATTTTTTTGAAGTACAAGGATGTACTGAATGCAGATCATGCAGGAGCAATTATCTGTGAAGTGCTGAGGAATCAAGAGCTTGTGCTAGAATCCGTGATCCAACTGATTTTTCTAGGTAAAGCTAAAAAAATGACTATTATCCTATCGCAAGTTACCCTCGATATTGACGTTTGTAGGTTAACTTCACAAACGGTATCATTCCGACCAACGGGAGGAATCTTGAGTCTAAGCCTATTTCTGATTGACAAAGATTTCTCTCGCTGGTTGAAATGACAGATCATTAAAAACAGTTAAAAACAGCATGGAATGACCGGGGGGTTAATTGGCTGTACCTTGATGACATTGAGGGTAAGTTATTATATTAAGGATTAACTATCAAGCTTCTGTAATCACTCTATTGCGGCCGGTTTCTTTTGCTTTGTATAAAGCATTGTCAGCACGCATGATAAAGTCTTCGACGGTATCATTGCTTTTTAAGCTGGAAATGCCAATCGATACCGTGACCTTGCCTATAGATTCATTGCTGTTTCTTTTCTTTAAGTTACTATTTTCCAGGGATGATCTGATTTTTTCTGAAATTTCCGAGGCTTTTTTAAGCGTAGTGTTTGGCATAATGATAGCCAGTTCTTCTCCTCCATAGCGAACTGCCAGGTGGTGTGACTCTGCATGTTTTTTTAAAATTTTAGCAGTAAATTTGAGCACACTATCGCCAACCTGATGTCCAAAGTTGTCGTTTATTTTCTTAAAATAATCCAGATCTAACATTGATAAGCATGCTTCTGACCTATCAGGTTGCTCCAATAAACTGTTAAGACTCCTGTCAAAAGTACCACGGTTTAACAAGCCGGTTAAAGCATCCGTATCGGCAGCTTCCCTTACTTGTGCTAATTCTAATCGTAGCTGTTCCATTTCTAGGTTAGCGGAATCCAAATCAGATTTTAGCGTTTGACTTACATTCGCCAATCCTTTAGTTTCAGCAACAATATCTGCGATTACACGGGTTATATCTTCGGTATTGGTTGCTGATGCAATTGAAGCCGCTTGTTCTTCAAAATTAACCCCAGCATCGGAAGCTTTTTGGCTAGTTTCATCTAAGGTATCGCGTGTATGATTGATCAGTGATTGTAATTCCTGATTGATTTTATCGAAAGACTCAAAGGTTATGTCACATATATATTTTTTATACAATATGATGGCAGATTCATTGTCGATAGTATTTTTTTCTTTGATGAGTCTATCAACGGCAGAGATTAAGTGACTATTACTACCGCTAATATATTCATAGCAAATAGCATAGTTTAACGGTGTTGGGGATATATTATTTTTAGTAATGAACTGTAGGATATGTCGTAAAAAATGTCCGTTCTGTTCTTCGGTATATTCGTAATCGGTAATGAAGGTCATGTTTTTTATCTTACTGTTAAGTTATTACATTTAAATATAACTAGCTAGTCAAAGAAAAGAAGGCAAATCAACAAATCGCTTGCTATAGAATCATTCCCTGTAAACGAAAAAAAATAGTAGGGATAGATAGAAACTTGATAAATATATGGCAAAGTTTGACTACAATTTGTATTGAATTCAATTAAAAATGTAGATCACAATGGAATGCAAGTCAAATTTTAACGTAATATATGAGCTAAAAAATGAACTTATGTATTAGGGTACAGGGTTTTATATAAAACAGAGGTATTAAATAGACTATTAGATCACGTACCTAAATACGATTTTACTCTAAAATACAGCTAGGGGGGGTTGCTTTAGTGCAACATAAAAAAGATTCATTCAAAATGGATCAATGAAATAAACTAAACTAAAGGGGGAGTACTTAGCACAGGGCCAATGATCAGAGCAAAAAATACCCCAGGTTACAATTGGTAATAATACAAGATATGGCAGGTAGAGGAGCTAAGTACTCACCCCCTCTCTAAAAGAAATATCATTTTATTATCTAGTCTCCACATTTATAATACAACAAACATAGAGATTAAACAGGACGATGGATTTAGTTAAAATACATTTTTACCGGATCTAATTCAACGGTCACTTCACAGCAGTCATCACCATTGGCGTTACATTTAGTTTCATACGCGAAGACTTCTTTTTTGGTATAGGTTTCGACTATTCCTGCAACCAGGCCTACTTCAAAAAAACAAATCTTTTGGCCAATGTTTGGCATTCCTGAACAGGTTACACATTCCCCAAGTTGAAGAACCATTTTGTCGTCAGTACTTAAATCTTCAGCTAGCGTTAAGATACCAATACTAGAATCAAAAACATATTGTTTGACCCGCATTAAATATTCTGAAAGGTCTTCAGTATAAAGTTGTTGACCGATATCCATACCCAATTCGCGTCCTGCGTAGGTGAAAACCGACCGGACTCCTTTTTCACCCAGGATATCTTCACCATAATGGGCAGAAAATTGACGAAAAATTCGAAATACTGAGACAGGAATTGTATTTCCCAGCTCAGGACGACTAACATGAGTTAATGCTTGCATTTGATTCATAGGTTTATTCCTGAAATGAATGGGGTAGGACAAGGTAAGGATAGCCGTATTTTTAATAGTGCTATTGTAAATCCAAAGTATGAGGTAAGCTTATGGTGTTGGTTTTACTTTGTCAAATTATTAAATGGTGTGTTATACGCACCACGGTGATCATGGAATAGCAAAACAACACTTTTTGGTGTGTGCAAAGCACTACCAAAATTTTTATTCAAAATGTAGAATAAGTAGAAGTAATACTATTAACAATGTGACTTCTTTATGTTCATGCAATTTATACACCATGAATAAATCACCCGCAACACTAATATGCTCCACGCGGTCACGGATGCGGATTTTTATCGGTCGTTTTTGCCAATAGACTTTGTTGCTGAAATGGTTGTGTAGTTTGCTATGCGCCCATTCCAGCGTCTTGCTATTGACAAAAAAACTCGTTATAAATTTCGCTTCTGTGACCGCGCGAAGTATAAAACAGAGGATAAGTACATCTTTTTAATATTCAAAAAAAGAATTAACCGCCTCGAATTCTGTTAATGTGTCTCAATTACCCGACAAGTTATAAATTCTATGACAAATAATTGGTTTTGTTAAAAAATACAATAGTTTAAAACATATTCATAAATATCATAACACTACTTGATTACCCATGAGCTTCCGCCATTTTGAAAAAAGTAACCACACAGCCTGTCATTCCTGCATTCTCTTAGCAGGAATCTGTTTTTTGCATGAATAGATTCCCGATAAAAGACCTCGGGGATGACGGTGTGTAAGGTGTCACCGTTTTTCTCATCTATAAGGCGGAGACTCATGGGTAATTAGGTAACACTATGTTATCAATATATAATTTTTGTTTGTTTGTTATCATTACGGCGTTGTCGTGCTATGACTACAAAGTCATTCGAATTATTTTTTTGTATCCAAAACCAGAGCATTTCTATTTTCTTGGCATTATAAGCAGCTACTGTTGTGAAACAGCGATGTCCTAAAACCTTAAAAAACTTTGAACTAACTTAATCTTTTCCAGCTTGCCATGAGCTTGCGTCATGATATAAAAATAACCATTAAGTTATCGCGACCTCAGCTCGACATTGACGATTGTCAAATTATTAAATGTAGGATGCGTTATATGCACCATGGCCGGAATTGAATAACAAAACAAATTTTTAGTGTACAACGCACCTTATGAAGGTTTTCATCCAAATGTGACAAAGCAGAATTATCCAACAATTATAATTATTTTAAAACTATAAAGAATTTATGTTTGTTTTGTCAGATAAAAATACATTTAACAGGGTTATTCAACAAATACGGTGTCTGAAATAATATTTGAAAATTTTAATAAAGTTAATTGCCTGTGCTTGATTAATAGGCATTTTAATTAATATAACATGGCGACAACTCATAAGTAATCAGGTGAGTTTTATATCAAGGCTTAAGCTTCCTCGATTGGAGGTTCATCAAGGAGTTCACCTGAGACGGGTTGTTCCGGGGGTGATTCTTCAATAGGGTTTGTGGGAGCGGGTTGCAGTAGTTGCTCTAGTTCGGGTTGAGGATATAAAAACTCGAAAATTAAAACCGGAATCAAGAACAAAATCATTACCCCGACTGGGTTAAAACCAGGGTTAATAATATCTGCTATCCAAAAGGCCCCCATACTGCCAACAATTAAAACAGCGGGGTTAGGTAATTTTATCTTTTTCATGATGGGTTTATCGGCATTATTTGGGTATTCTTGAATTTAAAAAGCCAGAATGGAGTTGGATTTGAAATTAACCCATAGCTGATCAGCTAAAGAAATTTCAAGCTCATTTAGCGCCTGAGGCGTAATCAAGACCTGAAATATTTCGCCGGCTAAAACTGTGACCCTTATTTTGCCTGATTCATCTGCAATGGCAGTGACTTTGCCTCGGTATTGATTTCGCATGCTAGAAACCAGGGGGTCTCTTGATAACACAATTTCATCTGGCGCAATAGAAACATGCTGATATTCCTCGGAATTATCCGTTAACATGAGTTGAATTTTTCCAGTATCAAATATCAGATTTTTGCTTGAACCATGAAACAGGTTTATCAATGGACTATTGACTAATTCTCCTTTAACTAAAGAAATAACATTATCTGCAATTGCTAGGCCTTGTAGCCTATTATGAGTGCTGAATATCAGGGTCTTATCGCTTCCTTTGTTATACAGACGAATAAATTGTTCAAATAACTGTTCGCTGTTGTGGTCAAGATAGCTAAAGGGTTCGTCCATTAATAAAACATCGGGGTTAGTGATAATTGCACGAGCCAGTGCAACTTTTTGCAGTTCACCTCCTGATAGTGTTTTTGCGGGTAAATGACTGAGATGCCTAATATTTAATGTTTCCAGAGCCGTGTTGATTTGTGCTGGGCGGTTATTTTTAATGTTATGAAATTTTAGGGTTAAATTAAGATTTTCTGTTACTGTTCCTCTAAGCATGTAGGGTTTTTGTGGTAGAAATGCAATACGTTTAATGAACCTGGGGATAGCCTTATGACTCGCCTTTTCAGAGAAAAAATTAATCTGACCTTGCTGGTTTTTTTGTAAGAATGCCAGCAAGCTAAGCAATGTGCTTTTGCCGCAACCATTAGGGCCTATTAAAGCGGTGACTTTATTAGCCTGTATGTTTAGTTCTGCTATCGATAATGCCAGGGTCTTGTCATATGCATATTCGATATTTCTGAGTTGGTAAGCATGTGTCATTGAATGTCTACGATCAAGGTATTTGCTCTGTAATACTCAAGTAAGTGACGAAATTCCAATGGGTCTTTTAATAAAGTGAGTTCTCCAGCCTTTGGCTTAAGTTGATGTTCAAGCCTTGATAGCCAAAACCGTAAAGCGGCAAGTCTAAGAAAAACAGGTAAGTGCATTACCTCATCATCATGTAAGAGTCTGCGTTTTTGGTAACCTGATAAAAATGTATTAAGTTTTTGTTGATTAATAGTTTCTTTTTCTACGCACCAATCATTACATGTAACAGCTATATCAAATATAAAATAATCAGTACATGAGTCGTAAAAATCTACAATTCCGCTGATACGTCCCCGTTCAAATAAAACGTTGTCTTTAAATAAATCGGCATGAATAATTCCTCTAGGTAATTCAGGAAGAACATAAGTTGATTGAAAGTTTAGTTCAGAATTGAGTAAGGCAATGTCATCTTTTGTTAACTGCGATTTTATTTTGTTAAATACTGATTGGCTGCCAGCGAGGTTTTTTGGATTTTGTCTATTGATATTATAATGTTTACAGCACAAGTGTAGTTTTGCCAGGTATTCACCCAGTTCAGAGCATTGTACAATTGATGGGTTGTCAATAGATTGGCCTGGTAAGCATTTAAATAATGCGGCTGGCCTTCCATTTAAACTACTGAGTTTGTGGCCTGCTTTACAAGTTTGAGGTTGGGGTGCGGGGAAATTATTGTGGCAAAGATGATCTAGCAATATTAAAAAACAGGGAAGTTCTTTCACTGTTAATGATTCAAAGAGGGTTAAAATAAACTCCCCGTGAGTGGTGGCTATGAGGTAATTGGTATTTACTATTCCAGCTTGTATCCCTGTGTAGTGAATTAAAGTTCCTAGTGAATAAATGCTTAAAAAGTCTTCAATTTGCCGCTGGTTGACATGGGTGTAAACTGACATGTACTCGTTACGTTTATTTGTATCTTTTCTAAAAAAGCGAGATTCGCTACCGGATTATGTACAGATACATTAGAGAATGTGTTTGAGATAAGCCGAAAATTCGAATCCATCATACAGGTCAAAGCTGCTACGCGATACTTAATCTATACGTTTTTATGATGAGCGTTACTTTTGTTCCCCAGAGCCAGAAGGGTATATGTATCGATTCGTTCTCACATACTCAGGTCAGACAGGCCAAACCAATCAATATTATCAGGAGCGTTTTTTTTAGTTGTGTCTTGGTTTTTTTTGTAAAAATCATCCAGAATTAATTCTAATCCATAGATACTATGACCATTAAATTCTGACAGGGTTGTTTCTACTATATTTGGGCAGTTGTTGCTTGTTTGTGATTGCATTGGTTTCACCGTTTTCTATAACTTAGGTACGTGCACAGAATGACTTGAACAATTTACCTGTCTCCTTCGTTGTAGCAAAAGTTACGTAGCTTGCTATGGCCGCACCAGCATCCTGCTTCCAGCGACACTTGCACATCCATATGCTTCGCGCCTATTGCTACGCCTTAGAATACAAAAAATACCACGCTAATTGCCCAACTTATTCTGTGCGCATTACCCTAGAAAAATCAGTTGGATCACGGATTCTAGCACAAGCTCTTGATTCCTCAGCACTTCAAAAAAATTCCCGCTTAACCTATGGGTGAAGCTCAGATTTTTTTAAAGCACTGAGAAACCAATATCTTGCACTATAATTCTGCGCTCAACTGATTTTTCTAGGATTACTTAATCATACGATTTAAAAAAATTCGCGATGATATATGCACATTTATGTTGTGAACTATTCATCCAACAGAGGGTGCATTAATTTCAGACTTTACTGAATATCATATTGCTACTGTATGTATAAAAACCGGCGGTAACGAAGTTACCGCCGATCCTGTTAAAACAACCAAGCTATAAAAAGAAAGTTTAAATTTTCCACTCTAAATTATTGTGTGTGAGTGAGTGTCATACCTTAGTTGTTATTTGCTTAATTTATCTTCAGCGTCATTTGAAAGAAAAATAAATTAATTGCTAGCTAGCAGTAAAACTAAAGCAGTTTATGTGCCATTGTTTTTGTAATTGTATGACGTGCGATTATTCCTGATGTCTGCGAATTTGCAATGGAATAATCCTAGAAAGATCAGTTGGGCGCGAGATTATAGTGCAATCCATTGATTTCACAGTGCTTTGAAAAAATCTTAGCCTCACCCATTAGGTTAGGTGGGCATTTTTTAGAACCACATGGAGGTGGTGAATGCAGAAAAAGCCAGGAGCACTTTTCTGTGAAGTTCTGTGGAATCAATGGGTTGTGCTAAAATCCGTGATCCAACTGATTTTTCTAGGATAATAGTGCTAGAAATATGGGTATTTATTTCAAAATGTCTCAACTGCCCGACAAAAGTAAGTTAAAGATTACGATGGGTGTAGTTAGTATTGGAATTTTAAACTGAATTTTATTTTATATATACTTAACTAATTGAAATAATTAGTTTTTATGTGATTTATTAGCGTGTGCGACAAATTGAGACATCTGTCGTGTTGAGCCGACAGCATATTTGTAGTAGAAAAGATGAGTCTGATAATATCAAGATTCCTCCCGTGGTCGGCATGACACTGTTTGTTAAATCAACTTACAATCGTCAAAATCGAGAGTAACCTGTGATAGGTAATTTGCGTCCGTTTCTGGTTATCATTTTAATGAGTGTATGTTGCTTTCAAAGTGTTTAAATAGCGCTCTAACTCTCTGCTGCAAATGTAATAAACTTCTTTGTCTTGATGGTTTTTGGTCATGCCTAATGCACCTTCGATAGACGCTAAAATGAATAGAGCGCAATTCTCAGTATTGATAGAACTATCTACTATGCCTTGCCGTTGCCCTTTTTTTAACGCATCAGCTATCGCTTTTTGCCAAAACTTAAAGAAGTTCTGAATCCTTTTTCTAAAGCCGTCATCAATCGGTGACATTTCTTGGGCTAGGTTGTTTAACGGGCAGCCTAAAGAAAAAAACGCATCATCCCAGTCATTTTCCAGTTCAGTAAATAAGGTATGAATGCCTTCTAAAGGGTCAGCAAAGCTAGTTAACGGATCGATCCATAAAGCAGTTATACGCTTTTGTATTCTTTCTTCCAAAACGGCATAGCCCAGAACTTGTTTGCTGGAGAAATGATGGTAAAGGGCACCTTTTTTTAGACCGGTTTTGGTTAATATCCGGTCTATGCGCATGCCTTGATAGCCGTGTTTATGCATTTCCTGAAATGCAGCTTGAAGGATTCGATGGCGTGTGTTTTCTGGGTTGCGTTCGGTTTTCATTTTATAGATCTCTAAAATAGTTATGATTATTATAGACAGACTAGTTGGTTTGTACTAGTATTATATCAAACAGACTAGTTGGTCTGTAGAAAGATTCAAATATTAATCAGGTGGGAGAGCAAAAATGATAGATCTATATACGGCAAGCACATTTAATGGTCAGCGTGTTTCCATAATGCTGGAAGAAATCGGTTTGGCCTATTCAGTGTACAAAATAAATCTGGCAACAGGCGAGCAAAAGCAAGCTGATTTTCTTAAACTAAATTCCAGTGGAAGAATTCCGGTTCTGGTAGATCATGATAATAAGGAAGCAGAGCCATTAGTGCTTACACAATCAGTTGCCATATTGCTCTATCTGGCAGAAAAAACAGGAAAATTGATACCAGAGTCTTTACCGGCAAGAGCCAAGGTTTATGAATGGATGAATTTTCATGCCGTTGATATTGGTTCAACAATTTTTAATGCGTTTTATTTACAACAACGGTGCTCACCTAAGCAAATTGAAGCGGCTGAGAAATTAACAAGCAAAATACATGAGCATTATCGCTATTTTGATGAGCAGTTAGCTAACAATGAATATCTGGCCGGTGGTAATTACAGCATTGCTGATATTACCGCTTTGCCGGTGGTTATAACACAGCAGCAAAAATTGAACGAGTACCCAAATCTTACTCGTTGGGTACAGCAACTTAAACAAAGACCCGCAGTGCAACGCGGTATGGCGGTACCAGCAAAGGAGGTGAGTCATGAAAACTAATCAATCAATACCCCATCGTTTTTTTTTCGCAGTGACAGCTAAACCTAAAACGATTATGGCCCTGGCGTTCGTTATTATTATTGCCACTGGCGCATTTATTCCAACATTGACTATTGATTCCAGATCTGAGGCATTTTTACCAGAGGATGATCCTGCATTGTTATACCGTGATCATGTTGAAGAAACCTTTGGTCTTAAAGACCCTATGGTAATAGCAGTGGTCAATAAAGGTGAGCACGGAGTGTTTAATCCACAGTCATTACAACTGATTCAGTGGTTAACGAATGAAGTCATGAAGATGCCTGAGATTAATCGGGATCGTGTCGTCAGTCTTGCAACCGAGGATAACATAACTGGAAATGAAGAAGGTATGCTGGTTGAAAAGTTTTATAAAAATCAGCCAGAAACCCAGAATGATGCAGATAACATACGTAAAGCAGTGATGGATTTTCCTTTATATCTTGGAAGTTTAGTGGCGCGTGATGGCTCATCCGCCTTAATCGTCACTGAAGTTTATGATGTGAATGAAGCGCCTAAAGTCTATGAAAAATTATTGGCTTTAGTTGAACGTGCACCCACCCATGGTGAACAGTTGCATGTCGCCGGTGATGGTGCGGTTTCAGGCTATCTGGTCACTTATATTAATGCAGACTCGGCTCGCTTAGTGCCTATTTCAGTGGTTATTATTACCTTGCTTTGCATCCTTTCCTTTCGTACCTGGCGTGGAGTTTTAATACCGACGGTTATTATTTTATCTGCCACAGCTTCTGCTTTAGGTTTTATGGCTGCTGCAGGTGTGCCGATTTATGTAATCACTACCAGTATGCCAATATTGTTAGTTGGTGTTGCAGTGGCGGATTCTATCCATGTGCTAAGTCAATATTATGAAGAACTGGCTAATCATCCAGAGAAAGGCCAGCGAGAGTTAGTGGTACGCACCATGGAGTTAATGTGGCGACCAGTGACTGTGACTACTCTAACCTCAATGATTGGATTTTTAGGGATCTCAATTTCTTCATTTATGCCATCGATGCAAGCCTTTGGTTTGTTCTCGTTAATTGGACTTGGGGTTGCAGGTTTGTTCTCATTAACCTTTGTCCCTGCAGCATTAGTGATACTGAAGCCAGTACATAGTTCCGCGTTTAAAACCAGTGGACCCGATATTTTTAGCCGAACTATGGACAAAGTAGGTGGCTGGGTATTAGGCCATACCAAGATAGTAATATTTTTAGCTTTTATAGTTTGTGTAGGTGGCGTTATAGGTGCACTTAAACTAGAAGTCAATGAATCCTGGGTAGAAAACTTTAGAGCTTCAGAACCCATTTTTCTAGCGGATGTAGCCATAAATGAAACATTGGATGGTTCCAATACCTTGGATATCGTGATTGAAACTGCAAATAAGGAAGATATATTTAAACCCGAAAATCTACGTCGTATAGATGCGCTACAAAGCTTTTTAACTACTCTGCCACATGTCAATGGCAGCACGTCCATTGTTGATTACATTAAGCAGATGAATCGCTCATTAAATGAAAATAAAACGTCGGAGTACCTGATTCCTGACGATGTTGATTTAATCTCACAGTATTTTCTGCTTTATTCAGCCAGTGGTGATCCCACAGATTTTGAAGAACAAGTGGATTATGACTATCAGATGGCATTAGTCAGGGCCAGGTTAGACTCAGCTCGTTATCAACAAAGTAAAGTGGTGGTTGAAGAAGCACAAAAATACATAGATTACGTTTTTAACACCGACGAAATTAAAGCCACATTATCAGGACGGGTTAATGTTGATTATCACTGGCTTGATACTTTGTTAGGCACACAATTTAAAAGTGTTTTATTTGCATTAGTCTTGGTCTGGCTTCTTGTATGCGTCAGTCTTAGGTCATTCTATGGCGGTATCTTAGCCGTTATCCCAGTGATGTTAGCCTGTCTGTCAGTCTATGCATTCATGGGTGTAATGGGAATAACATTAGCCGTCGGAACTTCTATGACAGCGGCTATTGCGCTGGGCATAGGAGTAGATTTTTCTATACATACTCTGGATAGAATCAAATTATTAATCACAGACCAAGGTGTAGAACCTGATGTTGCATTACGCCGACTATTTCCAACAACGGGGCGCGCTTTATTGTTTAGTTTTGTTGCTGTATTTGTTGGTTTTGGAATTTTAGGGCTAAGTTATGTGCCTCCGCTATCAAAACTAGGCATGCTAATCGCCTTTTCTGTACTGATCAGTTTTATTTCCAGTATGACGGTATTACCCGCTTTAATTAAACAATTGAAACCTGCTTTTTTAGGGTATTCAAAAAAATGTAGTGTATGTGAAAGAAATGAGCGTTCAGCACTAGAAATTATTAAGCAACAACCATAAGAAATGATGATGAAATTAATCATGTTATTTATGATGCATTTTTTTAAGTCTCATATCGCAACGCAATCAGTGCAGAGTTTCCAAGTGTATCTACAGCTTTGAATTGATGAGTAATGATTTTAAATAGTATGTCATCTCGATCAGTCTCCTAGTGAGGCTTAAGATTTCTCGCATTCGCTCGAAATGACACAATTTTTTCATCAAAGTAAAGTTGCCACAGACTAGTCTCGTAGGAGAATAAAATGAACAAAAACATAAGCATAAAGAAAGAAAAGACGGCTTTAATTACAGGTGCTACAGGCGGAATAGGCTATGAATTCAGTCAGCTTTTTGCTCGCGATAAAATCAATCTGGTGCTGGTCGCACGAAATCAGGAAAAACTTAAACAACTGAGTGAACAGTTGCTAACAGATTATGGAATTAAGGTTTATGTTATCGCTATAGATTTAACTAAACCGGCTGCAACTCAGAGCTTACATCAGGATATTAAGGAAAAAGGATTAACTATTGATTTTCTGATTAACAATGCAGGTATCGGTAATTACAGCTTGTTTGTAGATGCTGATTTGAATGACCTGACAAACATGCTGGCTCTTAATGTAATCGCACTGGTGCAACTAACCAGGATGTATTTGCCTGAGATGATACAACAAGGTGGCGGACGCATTGTAAATGTTGCCTCAATCGCAGCCTTTCAACCTGGGGGGCCGAAAGAGGCGGCATATTTTGCCAGTAAGAGTTTTGTTTTGGCATTTAATAGGGCGTTGGCAGTAGAGCTGAAAGGTACCTCTGTCAGCAGCACTGCTTTTTGCCCCGGGCCTTTAAAGACAGGGTTTGCCGAACAAGGTGGTCTTGTCTCTACTCGTTTATATCGTTATTTAGCAGGTGATATTCAGAAACAGGTGGCAAAGGCATATCAAGGCATGTTGAAAGGAAAGTCGACAGTTGTTGCTGGGCTGATCAATAAAATATTGGCTTTTAGCGGGGAATTACCTCCACGCAGCATCGCTTTGTCGGTCAACAAATTTCTATTAAATAAATAGGAGATAATCATGAAAAAATTAATATTAAACAGCTCATTATTCCTCGTATTTTTTAGTTCATCAATATTAGCAATCGAATTGCCCAGTGGAGATGAAATAGCCTTGAAAATAAATGCACGCGATGAAGGTATTGCAGTTTCCAGACATCTAAAAATGCAGATGACAGATCGACATGGCAAAGTACGGGTAAGAGAAACGCGTGCCTTTAGAAAATATTTTGGTGATGAAAAACGTACTGCGATTTTTTATTTAAAACCTAAAAATATTAAAGATACTGCCTTTTTAACATACGATTACGCTGATAAGGAAAAGGATGATGACCAATGGTTGTATTTACCTGCAATGCGAAAGGTTAGAAGGATTTCAGCCTCTGATCGGGGTGATTATTTTTTAGGCACAGATTTGAGTTATGAAGATATCAAGCTGGAAACCCGCATATCCATTAAAGACTATACCAGGAAAACAATCGCTGAAAGTGAGGTGGATGGATTTCATTGTTATGTGGTTGCAGAAACAACTGTTGATAATGAAACCGCAGAAGAGTTAGGGCATCTACGCCGAGAGAGCTGTGTCGATGACAATATCTGGATTGTACGTAAGAGTCAGTTTTGGGATTTACAAGATAACTTGTTAAAAACAACATATTTTAGAGATATATCGAAGGTACAAGGTATCTGGACTGCTCATACCATTGATGTAGAAAACCATAAAACAGGGCATCATACGAAATTTACCTTTTCTGATGTGGATTATAGCAAAGGTGTTAAGGATAGTGTTTTTACTAAAAATGTGCTGAAACGAGGGTTATAAAAATATACCTGATTACCCATGAGTCTCCGCCTTATAGATGAGAAAAACGGTGACACCTTACACACCGTCATCCCCGAGGTATTTTATCGGGGATCTATTCATGCAAAAAATAGATTCCTACTAAGAGAATGCAGGAATGACGGGCTGTGTGGTTGCTTTTTTCAAAATGGCGGAAGCTCATGGGTAATCAGGAAAATATATGGCTATTAACAAAGCACAGGTCAAACTTTAAATAGCTTGTCATTTCGACCAGCAGGACGACTTGCACGGATGCAGGAGGTAGGGCAATGCATATTGCCATGGACGGCATGTAGTAGGGTAACGCAGGAGCAGTTACCGAGGAGCTATTGCCGAGAAATCTTGTTGAGGGTGGACACTTATACAATGGGGAGAAAATCATGAACATATACAAAATAATACTCTTTTGTCTACTTGGATTATGGCAACCCGTTGTTATAGCCATAGAGTTTAACAGCTCAATGACAGCAACAAGCCAATGGATGGTTAATACTCAGAATAGCGACAGCCAATCATTAAGTTTAACCTTGGTCCCGGAAATGAATGTTGAATTTGAAAATGACTGGAAACTTAAATCATCAATGCGTTTCAGGGCAGAAGCTATAGATGGCTTGCAGATTAATGATATTGATCGTGATGGCTATAGTGATTTCAGCACACCCGCACAATTAAACGATGGTTTAGAATTAGAGTTGCGAGAATTGTATTTGCAAGGGACTATTGGAGATACTTTTTTAACTTTAGGTAATCAGCAAATAGTCTGGGGCAAGGCGGATGGACTTAAGGTGCTGGATATTGTTAATCCGCAGTCCTTTAGAGAATTTATCCTGGATGATTTTGATAGTTCGCGAATTCCTTTATGGACTACAAATATTGAACGGACTGTTGCCGATTGGGATTTGCAATTTATCTGGATTCCCGACCAAACTTATCATGCTTTGCCTAAGCAAAATGCAAGTTATGCATTGACCTCGCCAGAATTAGTGCCTATAGCACCAGAGGGCGTTAAAGTTAATCTTGAAAAAGCTAGAAAACCAAATAATATTTTGCTGGATTCTGATGTTGGCCTGCGTGCAGCAACATTCTGGAATGGCTGGGATATTACTTTCAACTATTTGTATCAATATAATAACTTAGCGGTACTCAGACAAAATTTATCATTAGCCAGTGGAAAACCTGTTGTGACTATTACACCAGAATATGAACGTACTCATGTTTTCGGTGGAACATTCAGTAATGCGTATGCTGATTGGGTAGTAAGAGGGGAAGTGGGTTATTTTACCGATCATTATTTTATCGCTAAAAATTCATTACAAAATCAAGGTGTTGTAAAAAGCCCAGAGCTGCATTATGTTTTAGGAGTGGACTGGAATGCCCCTTGGGATATTTTAGTTAGTGGTCAATTGATTCAAAGCTGGGTTATCAAGGATGCGGATAAAACGACTAGAGATAAATTGGATACGACTTTAACTGGGTTAATACGAAGAAACTTTAAGTACGATACGCTGATTGTTGAGCTGCTGGTGATTGCCAATACCAATAATGGAGATGGTATTATTCGGCCCAAAATCAGTTATGAATGGCTAGATAATGTTAAAACATGGCTGGGCATGGATATATTTTATGGTGACAGCAAGGGCGTGTTTGGACAATATGGCGACAATGATCGTGTTGTCGTGGGGATAGAAATTTCGTTTTGAGCTTAGATTAGATACAAAGGATTATTTATAGGTTAGCATATACAAAAAAACCGGTGATAGTGTGAGTTATCACCGGTTCTATAGTAATGACTATGTCATAAAAATATGGATTATCTGTGCCAGATTATTTTGGTAGTTGATAACCATATTCTGTTAGGCATTATCATTTTTCCCTTTTTCTCCTCATCTATTTCTTGTCCTTCTTGTCCTTCTTGTCCTTCTTGTCCTTCTTGTCCTTCTTGTCCTTCTTGTCCTTCTTGTCGTCCTCGTACTCATCATCCATATCTTCTTCCACAACCATCACTGTAACCGTTTTGGTTTCAGAGGCTAGCTCATTGCCTGCTTCATCAGTAATGACAGCTTCAACGATATACTCACCAACCATAGCAGGCATGAATTTCGTTTTAACTTTAGCAGTTTCCTTCACAGTATGATGCTGCTGTGTTAATGATTTCATGCTGCCATCTGGGCTGGTTAAGTAGATATCAACCAGGACAGGAGTGGCTGTCATGTATTCATCATCCATTTCATCACCATCATCGTCGTCCATGTCATCTTTATGACTTTTGCTTTTGCGATCCTTTTTATCATCGTCGTCATCATCCATATCATCTTCATGATTGATACCGGCAATTGCTATTTTTGCTTCTATCTTGACTTCTTTCTCTCCAAGATCTTCCATTTCAACTTTCAGCATGGAAGGATCAACTTTTAGCTTCAGAGTAACATCCGGTGTATTCATCGGTTGGTCATTCACGCTGATCATTACCGTATCAGCCATGCTCTCAAGTAATCCATCGCTGACAATTAGCTGTGCTACGTATTCACCAGCCATATCTGCTACAAAATATGGCGTAGCAGTAGTTGCATCCATTAATACCGCAGTACTGCCCATAGGCGTCATTGTCAATGTCCAGTTATATGATAGAGCATCCATGTTTGCATCGCTGGAGCCATTGCCATCAAGCATTACAGTAGCGCCCGTCATTGCATTTTGGTCCATGCCGGCATTTGCTATTGGAGCGATATTTGTAGGAGGTGTCATTTCTGATGTAGCACTGATAACCACAGAGTCAGCAGCACTGTCCAGCATACCGTCGTTGACTATTAATTCAATTATATAGTCACCATCAACATCAGGAGTGAAAGACGGTCTTGCAGTTGTAGCACCCGAAAGCATTACCTGGCTACTCATAGGCATGGATGTAATAGTCCATGAATATGTCAATGTATCACCATCGGCATCGCTAGAACCTCTGCCATCCAGGAATACGTTGTCAATTAGAGTAATGACTGATTGATCCATACCTGCATTAGCAACTGGAGCAACATTCATAGGTAGAGCTTGAGTGACAAGGATAGTCACAGAAGCAACAGAACTGTCTACTGTTCCATCGTTGACGATTAGATCAGCATGATAAGTGCCGGCCATATCAGCTGTAAAAGTCGGCATAACCGCTGTTACATCAGATAACATTGCTGCGCTTCCAGTCGGAGCAGTTAACGTCCAGCTGTAAGTCAGCATATCGCCATCCATATCACTGGAGCCAGTACCATTCAGTGTGACCATATCACCGGCTGTTACCGACTGGTCAGGACCTGCATGGGCCATTGGCATATTATTCATCATAGGAAGGGTACAGAAAAAATCCAGATTTACTCTACCTGGTAATGAGGCTGTTTTCCCAGCACCTGGCCCCCCGCTTGATCCATTATCATGGCATAAAGTGCAATTACCATTATATGGCGTGGCAGGTGTGCGCATATCAGCCGCACATAAAGTATTAATATTGTTTCCGATACTGTTGAATGCCATTGCTTCATTGACATTGAAGCCCAGTACAATTAAAGTTGCAGCGAGGCTTAATATGCTACGTTTAAATCTTATTCGTTTCATGTTGTCTCCTATTAACTTTGTCGTGCGGGTCGTGCCTACGTGAGCTACACGGCAAAGTTGGTAGTTTTTAAAATTAATTCCTCATTGTTTATACGCTGAGGGACTTGTTTCTTGTTCATCAATTCATCTTTATTAGAATTTCAATTAAAACAAATTGATTGCTAGCAGTAAGTTCAATGCAATTGATATGCCATATGCTTCAATTTCGCGTGTAATGTTGATTCTTACAGCGATCTGATGTTTTTCTATGGAACGAAGTTATTCTAAAATCATTAATTTATTATTTTATAATGTCTCAACTACCCGACAAATGTAGAAGAGGATTGACGAGGTAAAGCCAGCCTAGGAAGGCATTAAATTGAATTTTTTTTTTTTTGTAATTTAACTGATTGAAATATCATGTTTTTTAGGTTTTTTGATGTGCGAGTGATGGAGGTCGTTAGCCGTCGTGCTGTGCCGACAAAAAATGTGTAGTACAAAAATAGAACCTTTAAAACTAAGAAAGAGCCAGTAGTGATAGGTTCAGCTATTATGTCGCTGAATAGTGACATTTAATTTTTTCTGCCCTAATTCTACTTTGTTAGAATATAAATGTAGGGTGCGTTGCACGCACCAAAACTATTATCCTAGAATAATCAGTTGGGCACGGATTTATAGTGCAAGCTATTGGTTTCACAGTGCTTTGAAAAAATCTTAGCCTCACCCGTTAGGTTAGGTGGGCATTTTTTTGAAGTGCTGTGGAATCAATAGTTTGTGCTAGAAACCGTGATCCAACTGATTTTTCTAGGATTATTTATCCTTCCATTGCCAAAAGGTGCGTACAACGATCCCGACCGAATATACTTTGTATGTATCCATTCTAATGTGACAAAGTAGAACTAAGCGCGGGTTATATCAGCAAACCACCCAAGTTGTTTTGTTGAAACCTAATCTATAACGGACAGAAAATTGGGGAAAAATGAGAATGTATTCTGGAGTTCTGGAATAATTTGATGCGGCCGAATCAGTTTAGCTTGAAGCTCAAAGTCTATGCGCAAACGATTTAAAGAAGATTGTGCCGCTTCAGCAGAGTGAAAAGGTCCTGCAACAACAACAAACCCAGTATGTGCAGGCAACACATGTGCTGGAATTTGCGGTCCCTGATGATTGAGCATAACGGCTAATCGAAAAGCGGGGCGTGATTCAGTAAATTTTGCCACTTTTAAGCGCCATAACTTATCTGTTAACGGTTCAGGTTTTATAGCTTGGCTTAAATTGTCAGGATGAGAAAACCTTTGAACATAGGGAAGCTTATTGTTGTTAGCAAAAATAGTGACTGGAATACCGTCACTTCGAGTGATTGCGGCATCAACTTCAGACCAGTTGATATGCCGTTTAGAATTGTGTTCAATGCGGCTTAATTCTTTCTTGAAAGCTGACTGTAGTTTTTGGGTTTGTTTCTTATTACTATGTGCTGGAGCATAAACCTGTATATACAATTCCTTTTGTATCCAGCCGATTAGGAAAGGTTGATTCACTATACGAACCTGCATACCTATCGAGGTTTGTTTAAACAGCAAAGCAATATTCTCGGGATACAATCTTACACAACCATGGCTTATTGCCATCCCTACACCATAGGGTTTATTAGTGCCATGAATTAAATAACCTGGAATACCTAATCGTAGTGCAAACTCTCCCAGGGGATTGTCTGGACCGGCCGATACAATTCTTGGTAAGGGGTCACCTTTTTTTGTATGCTCCAATAGAATAGACTTAGGTACGACCCATCTTGGATTGGATTTTTTAGCAATAATAGTGGTTTTTCCGGTTGGAGTTTTCCAGCCTTTACGACCTATTCCAATGGGATAGGTAACCACTGTATTTGTTTTATTGGCTGGAAAATAAAATAGTCGTTTTGCAGCTAAATTTAAAATAACCCCTTTTCGAGATGCTTTGGGTAGAATAAACCTCAAAGGTAATTTAACGGTATGACCAAGTTCCGGTAACCATGGGTCAAGATCTGGATTGGCTTGAGTGATCTCGTCAAAACCTAAGCCAAAATAGCGGGCCAGCAGAGGTAAAGAATCTTCTTCCTCTATTTCAACCTCTCCTAAGTAACCTATTACAGATTGTTTTTCTGCTAAAGTAAATTTGTGCTTATTTGCCTTTGCCGGGTCATTACCGCTGTACCAAATGGGTAATGTCTGACATGCATTGAGCAGTATTATAGGTAGCGCCAAAATGAGACGTTTAAACAATGAATTTTTGGGTATAGAGATTATCTGTAGATTCAATGACATTCTATTTATTGTTGTTTAAAGTGCTTGTCCATGTTTAATATAAATGTAATAAATAGAATTAAGCCCTGAAGTTTTTGTAATATGATTGAATAGCAATAATTACCTAGGGTATCTGATTTTGCGTCAGATTCAATCAGGAGTGAGGATTTAATTCTACTTTGTTACATTTGAATGGATACATACAAAAATATCTTCGTAGGGTGCGTTGTACGCACCATTTCGGTAATGGAAGGATAAATAATAATTTGGGTGCGTGCAACGCACCCTACATTTATAATCTGACAAAGTAAATTTAGTAGGTATTCATTGTCGCATTGCTGCGGATTCCAGTCAAAACAGAGGATAACAAAAACCTACCCAATATTGGACAATTATTTATTACCAACTCCCTTAATATTTATAATTGGATTTCTAATCGAGCTATGGTGTTGTTTGTTTTGTTTACAGTATAAGCTGCCGGAACAGCGCTGCACAATAAAACTTCATCTTTGTCTAATGCTGTGCTGATTTCCTGCTGATAAACAACCTTTCCTGAAAGTAACTTGATTTTACATGCGCCACATTGACCGCTACGACAACCATATTCTGGGTGCAGGCCATGGGCCTCGGCAAATTCCAATAAGTTGCCATCATTTTTAGACCACGCTTGTTCAAGATGTGATTCAACAAATGTGATTATAGCCTCTTCTGCTATGGGTAATGTTTTAACCGTGGTATCTTCGTCCCGAATTAACGTTGCCGGTCCGAAGGCTTCGGCAAAAATATGTGTATTACTACAACCCAGTTCGCGTAGGCTGTTATATTGGCTTTGCATGAAATCATTGGGACCACAGAGATAAACGTCGTATGCGTCTGTTTGTATTACCGATTGCAACAGTTGTTTGCAAATACGTCCGTTATGATGGTAATCAACACCCATTTTCAAATGTGGTTCAGGTTGACTTAAAGCCCAGACTATACGGATTTGTCCTGCAGAGTTATTGGCTATTTCGTTCAGTTCTGAAAAAAAGGCGCGTTGATCACTGTTGCGCGCAGAGCAAATCAGTGTTAATGGCTGAATGGTACGTGTGCGAACGGCTTCTTGCAGTGCATGTCGCGCCATAGCAATCATTGGTGTAATGCCAATTCCGGCGGAGATAAGCACCGAGGGACGTTGGCTTGTTGCATCATAGGTAAATGCCCCAGTCGGAGCTTTGACGTTTATGTTATCGCCTACAGATATATGTTGATGTAGATAACTGGAAAAGACTCCTGGTGTATTACTTTTAGCATGTTCATGTTTTACGCTGATTCTAAAATAACTATCGCCTGGTGCACTGGATACTGTGTAGGTTCGAATCTGCTCTTTGCCATTGATTTTGATTTTCAGGGTTAAAAATTGTCCTGGCTGAAAATGTGGCTTTTGATCGAGAGGTGGGTTCAGATAAAAAGATTTGATGAGGCTACTTTCTCTGACAATTTTAGTGACTTGATAAGGTTGCCAGGTGTTTCTAAGAGTCACTGCTTTTTTTGCTGCACCTGCTTCTATCCAGTTGCCAGTTAGGAGGGTATTGGGGGAATATTGTTGTAATTTCCAACGTAATGGCAAAACATTTTTAAGCCAGTGAGCATGATCGATACGGAATGTCCAGAGTCTTTCAGCTCCGGAAAAAAACTCTATATCGGGTGAATCCCATAGGATTTCGACCGTGCCTGTCATTGTTAATAAGTGTCCGCGGTTGAAATCAATAAACAGTAGTCCTGCTTTGGGGTTTTCCAGGAAGTTTCCCAAGGTATTGAAATGAAAATTACCCAGATAGTCAGGGATGGTCAGTGTTTGGGTATCGTCAATGCGGATAAAGCCAGGTTTCCCACCACGATGAGATACATCCGCTCCTTCACTAGGTTTATTGCTGCCAGTGGCAACATAACTGGCGACGAAAAAAGTATCGCTATTGCTAATCAGATCAATGGCTTGTTGATCAAGCAGAGTTAGTTTTTCCGCTATCTTTGGCGGCATGGACATAGGATCTATAGAGTGTAGTTCACGGGTCTGGATATATTGTGGACAATTGCCAAATGCCTGATTAATACACAATTCGATACTGTTTTCAGACACATTGCTGATATGACCGGAAAGACGGTTTCTGCGCCGAGTTTCCAGTTCTATGCCAAGTATACCTAGTCGATTACCTAGTTTCAGTGAATTGATCAAAGGGTCGCCTGGTACAGGAATAGTATTAATATGTATGTGCTTGTTATCGGGGGAGTCGATAAACCCTGGCTGATTAAACAATATGGATGCCCAAGGCCAGCCATGCTGATCGGCATGAGCGACGAAAACAAAAGGGAGCTGTGCGTAGAATTCTCTATGTTGATCGGGCATATAGTCACGGATAACCTGTTGTCCGAAGCGCTCCATTTTGTCGCGGACACCTAAACGATGTTGAATTTTCTGTTCACCTGGATGGAAAGGAGATACTATCGTTTCGCTCATGGTCTTTTCCCAATGAAGTAGAAATCCTTCCCCCTGAGAGAGAAGGATTAAGTTGGCAGCATTACAAATATAGAAAATCTCTGAATATTTTAAGCAGCCAATCCCACCTGTGAAGATTGCATAGCAATAAATCCCGGTAATTTTTCAATACGCTGTAACCATGCCCTGACATTTGGGTAATGTTGAAGTGACACATCGCCTTCTGGAGCGTGAGCAATGTATGGGTAATTAGATAAATCAGCTATGGTTGGATGGTCGTTTGCCAACCACTCCCTACCTTCAAGGTGTTCATCCAGTGTGCTCAGAACGTTATGGGCTGTTTCAATTGCCTTAACATGGTCGAGTTTAGCCCCAAACAGGTTGATTAAACGAGCCGTTGCCGGGCCACTGGCAATAGGACCTGCGGCTACTGATAAAAAGCGCTGTACTTCAGCAGCTATGGCTGGTTCTATCGGTAACCAGGTATGATCTTGATCATACTGACTGGCCAGATAAACCAGAATGGCATTAGAGTCGGCAATTGTTACATCGTCATCTTCTAGTACTGGTACTTGACCGAAAATATTTTTAGTTAGGAATTCAGCTTTTTTATGTTCTCCAGACATTAGATCAACATCAATGATTTCAGCATTTAGTCCTAGAATAGATAGGAATAATTCAGCGCGATGAGCGTGTCCTGATAATGGATGACGGTAAAGTTTGATTGTAGACATGATGTTCTCCTGAAAAGAAGTTGTTGCATTAGATAGATGTAAACTGGCTTAATTCAAATTCATTGTAGCTAAATAGTTAAGGGGTAACTTTTTCTATTGCAGGGGGCGTGCCAAAATGGGGGTGAATAGATAAATTATTTGTATTACAATGAGTTGGCAGTGTTTCAGGTAGGCAAGAGAGGGGGTGTTTGTTTGAATTGAGTACGAAATACCGTGAATTAATGTTATTTCGCTACTTTGTCAGATTATAAATGTAGGGTGCGTTGTACGCACCAAAATTATTTTTATCCTTCCATTGCCGAAATGGTGCGTACAACACACCGAAGATACTTTTGTAAAGTATCCATTCAAATGTGACAAAATAGAATTAACAGAACTAATTAAGGAGCGCGCGCAGAATAAGTTGATTTAGTTGCAGACTCAGTTTAATCCCACTCAAGCAATTTCCATTGGTTAATTTGTGTACCTCTATCCAGATCACTACCTCGCACATCCATATTACCATCGCCATTGGTATCTATAAGGTAATAGGCAGGTCCTACAACAGGTATGATTTTTACCATATAAAGTTCACCATTTCTACGGAATTCATGAATAGTTTTTTTCCCTTTACGAATAATGGTAATATCGGGCTCGAGTGATTCACCACTTTGCACGGGCATTGGTAATTCAGGGGGTTCTGGAACAGGAACATTATTTTGATTTTGTTCAGCCACTGAAATACCTGTAATGATTAACAGGTTTAAAGCTAATAATCGGCGCATGATTTTGTACCTTAAATTCGACTATGATTGGCATCATAGTACAGTTTTTCTTGGTTGTGCTAAATAATACAGGAATAAAGCAATGAATAATTATAAATATGCGGGTTATACAGGCTTAGCTGTTTTGTTTTTGATAGTGTTACTTAATTCTTACACTACTGTTCCCGCGGGTCATAATAAAGTGGCGACACTGTTTGGTAAAGTACAAAATGAAGCCTATCCAGAAGGTTTTCATATAGTGAAACCACTATTAAATTTTGTCAGTTTTGATCTCAGGCAGCAGACATATACCTGGGAAAAAGTACAGGTGCCCTCTCAGGATAAACTAAAGACATCCATGGATATTTCTGTTGCCTTTCGACTGGATGCGGATAATACACCCGAAATTTTACAGGAAACAGGGGTGTTAAAGGATGTGGTAACTAAGCATATTACACCTAAAGTGCGCTCGTTATTAAGAGAAGCAGGGAAAACCGTAAAGCAATCGCAGGATTTTTTTCTTGATAGTGTGCAGCAAGAGCTACAACTGTATATGGAAGATGGATTAATTGACTATTTGCAAGATAGAGGGGTTATTGTAACCGCGGTCTTATTTAGAGATATTACACTGCCGCAAGTGGTCACATCTGCGGTGATTCAGACTAAAGAACGGCAGGAGCAATTAGAGCGAGAAAAGGCACAGTTAAAAATTGTGGAGCAACAGGCTCAGCAACAGGTTAAGCAAGCTGAAGCCAGAGAAATGGCGGCAGTTGCTGATGCCAATGCAAAAAAAACTATGGCCGATGCTCAAGCATATACCATTACAAAAGAAGCTGAAGCACAGGCAAAAGCGAATCTATTATTAGCTAAATCACTTACACCCGCTCTGATTAGATATAATGCAGTAGATAAATGGAATGGAAAATATCCACAAACCTTAATGGGTGGGAAAATGGATGGATTAATTTTGAATTTACCCGGTTCAACAAAATAAAATAATAACTTAAAAATAAAATGTTTGAAATAGAATACGAGTTCCGAGAAGAAGACCTGGTGCATTTTAATGAGATGCGCTTAAAAAATGACCCAGAAATGCAAAAAAATATCCGTAAAAGCAGATTGCTTGTGCCTGGTGCCATGCTGTTGATTGGTATGTTTTATTATGTCTATTATGCAGATATGACAACGACAGCATATATTGCTATCTTAGCTATCGGCTGGGGGATTGTTTCGCCATATGTAATGAAAATGGATATGCGCAGACAATTTCTTGAAAAATATACAGTTGAAGAAAAAGCAGGCATGTTTGGAATGCATACACTGAAAATAGAACAGGATTACCTGGCTGAAAAATCACCAGGGGGTAAACACAAAACCTATTGGAAAGATATGTTGCGTGTAGATTATATAGAGAAATATGTACATATTTTTATCGAACTGGATTCAGCAATCATTATTCCTGTTGAAACAGTTAAAAGTGGTGATCTGGAAAAGTTTGCCGAGCAGGCTGAAAGCATGATTGAGCGTTTAGGCTAAGGTTTTTTCTTTGTTCCTGTTTCTGAGCGTATCTTTCACGATCGATGCGCTTTCTATTGTCAGGACATCCTATGTTATAGCGTAATGGTTTTGATGTTCTGAGTGGAAATAAAAGACTTTTATATTACGCCGTCTCGTTTCTGTATATAGTAACGGCAGGCATCAACGCAAAGTGCTTTACTTGGGTATGGGCCACTAATTTTATCGACGGTAAAGAACCACCACTCACCTAGATTATTAACATAGTACCTGTCTTGTGGTTTAAACAAAGGGTGTGATGGTTCTTTTGCAGTTCTTTTCATTTGTACATTTTAGCCTATCCATCAATGCTGAATTTTAAAAACATTTCTTTACGTCGCGGTGTACGCGTTCTCTTTAGTGATACCTCTTTTACCATTCATAAAGGTCAGAAAGCCGGATTAACCGGGGCCAATGGAGTGGGTAAATCCAGTTTGTTTGCCGTGTTGTTGAATCAATTACAGATAGATGAAGGTGATTTTTCCATGCCTCCCGGTTTGGAAATTGCCCATGTGGCACAGGAAACACCGGCTACCAGTTGCTCTGCTATTGATTATGTAATTGATGGGGATAAAGAATTACGTCGAATACAGCAACAACTGGAAGCTGCAGAAAAACAAGATGATGGCATAAAGCTGGCTGAATTACACAGTACTTTAGATCATATCGGAGGATATACTGCTCAGGCGCGTGCTTCCAGGTTATTGAATGGATTGGGTTTTTCTGAAAGGCAAGAACAAGATCCGGTCAAATCCTTTTCAGGAGGCTGGCGTATGCGGTTGAATCTGGCTCAGGCACTAATGTGCCGATCGGATGTGTTGTTACTGGATGAACCTACCAACCACCTGGATCTAGATGCAGTGATCTGGTTGCAAGACTGGTTGTGCAAATATCCCGGTACATTATTATTAATTTCACATGATAGAGATTTTCTAGATTCTATTGCCGACCATATAATTCATATAGAACAGAATAAGGCTGAAATGTATACTGGCAATTATTCGGCCTTTGAAAAAAGGCGAGCAGAAAAACTGGCATTACAACAATCTGCGTTTATAAAGCAGCAAAGAGAAATTGAACATATTCAAAGTTTTATTACTCGCTTTAAAGCACAGGCGACAAAAGCCCGGCAGGCCCAAAGCCGGATAAAAGCTTTGCAGCGGATGGAGCTAATTTCTCAGGCGCATATAGACTCGCCATTCAATTTTAGTTTCCCCGCGCCTAAGAAAATGCCTAATCCGCTACTTCAAATTGAACGGGCTGATATTGGTTATGGCGATAAAGTTGTAATTAGACAAGCCAGTTTATCAATTTCACCAGGTGATAGAATTGGATTGTTGGGACCTAATGGAGCGGGTAAATCTAGTTTAATCAAAGTCCTGGCATCTGAAATGAAGCTATTAAATGGTAAGTTACAAACAGCAGAAGCTTTGAATATAGGCTATTTTGCTCAACATCAGCTGGAACAGTTGCGCCTGGATGAAAGCCCCTTATGGCACTTACAACATTTGGACAATCGAGCCACAGAGAAAGACCTGCGTAATTTTTTAGGTGGTTTTGATTTTAGAGGTGATAAGGTTGTAGAACAAGTCAGGCCTTTTTCAGGAGGAGAAAAAGCGCGATTGGTACTTGCATTGCTGGTTTATCAAAACCCTAATTTATTATTACTGGATGAACCTACAAATCATCTGGACTTGGAAATGCGGCATGCCTTGAGTATGGCATTACAGGAATATGAAGGTGCAATTGTTGTGGTGTCACATGATAGACATTTATTGCGATCAGTGACCGACCAGTTTCTATTGGTGGCAGAGGGAGCGGTAAAACCATTTGATGGTGACCTGGATGATTATCGATTATGGTTGTCAGAACAAAAACGCGCTTTAATCGAAAGGTCCTCTGAGTCACCAATAACCGACTCGGTTAAATCTCGCAAAGAACAGCGTAAACAGGATGCTGTTCGACGTAATCGGCTAAAACCTTTACTCAACAGACTGAAAAAATCTGAACAGGCGGTAGAAAAATATCATGGGGAACAAAAAAAACTAGAGCAGCAATTAGCAAATTCTGATATTTATAGCGAGTCACAAAAACAGAATTTAAAAAAAATACTGGCACTGAAAGTTGAAGTTGATAATGCTTTGGAATTAGCTGAAACGGAATGGATGGAAGTTGAAGAGCTGCTGGAAAAGGAGCAGTAGAGAGTGTCATTTTGTTTCCACCTCCCTTAACTAACTGAGTTGAAAAATGTATGAACTAATAAAATTATTTTTTAGTATATGCTTATTAAAAAAAGGCCCACAAGATATACCTGCTTCAATCTGGTTGCTACGTTTGCTAATTATTGTGTATGTCTGTGTTAATTTTTTAATCTTGATTATAAGTACTGATGTGTTCAATGCCGTCTTGCAAGTGTTTGTAGAAGTCCTGCTGATTCTTGGATTAACCTGGATGATCCTTTTCTTTGCATCAAAGTTAGCACGTTTTCAGCAAACAGTATCTGCTTTGATGGCGACAGATGCTTTAATTAGTTTTTTGGCTTTGCCTGCAATGGCAACACTGGTAGGTCAAGGTACAGCAATGGCTTTTTTTGCTATTGTGTTATTAATGCTTTGGCAATGGTTGGTATCGGGACATATTTTTAACAATGCACTGGATCAACCGTTTACTTTTGGATTAGGTATCGCTTTTTTGTATATACTGTTTTCTTATATAGTAATGGATACTTTGTTTTTTGTTCAAATTCAGGAAGGATGAAAACTGAGCTTTATAAAGCCTCAAGGAAAATAACATGCCGGGTAGAATCGAATTTGGTTTTAATTTTAATTCACAAACTCAGAGCCTAAAACAAAGTAAATTTGGTCTGATGCGAACCTATATTTTTGCTGATTTTTCTGCCCAGGTTCCAGGGTTGGCTAGTGAGGGTAAAATAATATCAATTGATATTGATAACTTTGATCAGGTAATGGCTAAAATACAGCCATCTATAGAAATAAGTCCTGATTGTCAGCTAGGTTTTTGTGAGCTGGAAGATTTTCACCCTGATAATATCTATTTGAAAGGGACGGTATTTAGTAATCTTAAACGACTAAAAAAAGACCTGGAAAAACCTGAAACATCCCGGCAAGCAGCCGATGAAATAAGAGCGTACTATCAAAGTGCTCCTGTAGAGTATGAACAAAACCGGGAGGATAGCTCTGATCTTATAGAACGACTTCTGGGGCAGCCACCTTCTGACTCTGTAATAAAACAGAAATCGACTGATGCACTGGAAAATTACCTGCATAATTTGCTTGAGCCTCATTTGGTTGCTGAAACAACCCCAGAAATTAAAGAGCTAACTGCTTTTATTGATTCAGTGACAGAAGAGTTGATGAAATCTATATTGCATTCAGCACCTTTTCAACAACTTGAATCCATTTGGCGATCTACCTATGATTTGCTTTTTAATGAAGAAACTGATGAGAATCAGACTTTTTATCTTGTTGATATAAGTAAACAGGCTCTATTTGATGATTTCCATCAAAATGGGGTATTGCAGTCATCTATAGCCAACAAGCTGATGAGTCATGGGATTCAAGATGTTGATGGGCAACCCTATATACTTATGGTAGGTAATTATACTTTTTCATCTATGGCAGATGATATCCAATATTTAAAGCAAATTGGAGAGTTTGCCGGAAAATTTAATAGTTCATTTGTAGCCGCTGCTGATAAAATCTTGATTGAAGATTGTGTTTTGGCTGAGCAAGTGGACAATCTTCTATGGAAAGAATTTAGATCCAGCAAGGCCTCAGAATGGGTAGCGTTGACTTATCCTAGAATTTTATTACGGATTCCATATGGAGAGGGTGTTGAAGAAACTGAATCTTTTCCTTTTGAAGAATTCAGGCTGGATCATGAACATGAACAGTTGTTATGGGGTAACTCTGCATTTGCTTGCGCCAGATTATTGATAAGGCAATATTTGAATCCTCAGTTTGGTGGCGGTTTTGAACTGAATGATCTGCCCGCATATACTTATGATAAAGAGGGTGAAAAAGTACTTCAAGCTTGTGCAGAACAGCTAATGAACGAGCAGATGATCAATAAAATATATGCACAGGGTATTATGCCTCTGATCAGTTTCCGTAATAGAAACAGCGTTCGTTTTTTAGGCATTCAATCCGTATCAGCAGGTTCTGTTTGAGATAAAAATATCTAAAACCTTTGCGTTTTAGGTGAGTATAGGAGGCGTTATGAGTAACTATAAACATATTTTGATAGCAGCAGATTTTACTGATCATGGAGATGCAGTCGCTAATAAAGCAAAAGAGCTCGCGGAGGCTAACCAGGCACAACTCAGCATTGTGCATGTGGTTGATAATCTCCCTATTACTGATGCAAACTATGGCCCTATCATTCCTTTTGATGGTGATTTGACTGAAGAACTGATGAATGCATCAAAAAAAAGAATGGCAAAAATTGCCTGTGAGTTTGGTATTGCTGAAAACAGGCAGTGGTTGGAGATAGGAAGTGCAAAACTTGAAATTGTCAGAATTGCAGAAGAAAATAGTGTCGATCTTATTGTTGTAGGTTCCCATGGACGGCATGGCTGGGCATTATTGTTAGGTTCGACGGCAAATGGTGTTTTACATCATGCCATGTGTGATGTATTGGCGGTTCGTTTAAAAGATGATTGAACTGGTTTTAGGCGGTGTCCGCTCTGGGAAAAGTCGTTATGCGGAACAGCAGGCGGTTAAATCAGAAAAACGGGTGATTTATATTGCTACTGCAGAAGCAGGTGATGCAGAAATGCAAGCACGCATTACCAAGCATCGTCAGGATAGACCTGCGCATTGGAAAACAGTTGAAGAGCCCATTAAATTAGCTGGGGTTATACAAAAATACAACGAAAAAAATACCTGCCTATTAGTTGATTGTTTAACTTTATGGCTGACTAACATACTGTTCAATAAACAAGGAGATCTACAACAGGAGGTGTTTGAAAAAGAAACCAATGCTTTGTTTGCTGTTTTGACTACCTTTTCCGGTCAAGTCGTATTGGTAACTAACGAAGTCGGCCTTGGTATTGTAGCAATGGACAAAATGACTCGACGCTTTGTTGATGAAGCAGGATTTTTACATCAAAAAATAGCAGCTATAAGTGATAAAGTTGTATTGCTTACAGCTGGGTTACCACAGGTTTTAAAATAACAGGTGGATTGGTTAACTAATAAAATTAATTTGCCTGATCAGGGTTTTTATCAAAAGGCTCTAAATAAACAAGCGCAACTGACAAAACCTCTGGGTTCATTAGGTTTGTTGGAAAATATTGCTGTTCGTTTAGCTGCGTTGCAAAAAACGGAACAACCGGCAATTGAAAAGGTATGGGTCTCTGTTTTTGCTGCGGATCATGGTATCGCTGAAGAATCTGTTTCGGCATTTCCACAGGTAGTGACGACTGAAATGGTGAAAAATTTTGCCAATGAAAGTGCGGCGATTAATGTTTTATCACGTTTTGTAAATGCTGATTTTGAAGTGATAGATGTGGGTTTGCTTGCAGCTACTGATATATCGGGCATTATTGTTGAGCGAGCTGGAAATGGAACTGCCAATTTTGCAAAGCAGGCGGCAATGACTGAAGAGCAATTAAGAAAAGCATTAACAACAGGGAAATCTGCGGTAGAAAGAGCAAAAAAGCAACAATCTCAACTATTTATTGGCGGCGAAATGGGTATTGCAAATACAACCAGCGCCAGTGCAATAGCGGTTGCTTTAACCGGGTTGCCGGTAGCGCAGTTAACCGGAGCTGGAACAGGGTTGGATGATGCTGCTATTCAGCATAAAGCCAAGGTAATTCAGCAGTCTCTTATATTACATCAAAAGTTTTTAGAAAATCCTTTGAAAGTATTACAATATTTAGGCGGATTTGAAATTGCCGCATTGTTGGGAGCCTATATTTTTTCTGCTCAGCAAGGATTGCCTGTATTAATTGATGGATTTATCTGCAGTGTTGCTGCATTATTAGCAGTTAAAATTAACCCTGAGACAAAATCATGGTTTTTTTATGCGCATCGTTCTCAGGAAAAGGGACATCAAATCGTATTAGAGCAACTGCAAGCAAACCCTCTATTAGATTTGAATATGCGCTTAGGTGAAGGCAGTGGCGCTGTTGCAGCAGTTCCATTATTACAAATGGCGTGTAAGTTACATAATGAAATGGCAACTTTTGAACAAGCTGAAATTACAACACAATAAAATAATAACAAAGGTAAAAAATCAATGATTGGTCATATTGAGAGTTATGATGATGAATGCCAAACTGGCGCTATCAAATACGAAGATAAGTTCTATGAGTTTCATATCGATGACTGGACGTCAGAAACTGCACCTCAAGTGGGTGATGATGTCGATTTTATACCTGAAGACGATGGAAGTGCAACTGATGTAGGACCTATAGGTGCTTATATACAAGATAAACGAGCAGTAAAAAATCATTATGTAGCAGCTGCATTAGGTCTGATTTTTGGTGCAATTGGGCTGCACAGAATTTATCTAGGGTTTTATCCGATTGCCATTGCCCAAATAGCGCTTACCTTTGGCCTGGGATATCAGTATGGTTTTATGTGGGGTTTTATTGAAGGTTGTTTATTAATAGGTAAGATGATAGATAAAGATGCTAAAGGACGTCCGTTAAAATAACCTTTAACATGAGCCTCTTACGAGGCAATTAAGTTTATGTAGGTCGGGTTGCGGCTGTAACAGTGTAGTTGCTAAACACTGTGCAGAAAGCAGTTATTTTCCCGACCTATTGCTCCATTCCCAAATGGAAATTCAATAATCCTGAATGAAGTCATTCCTAATAGCATTACAGTTTTTAACCGTAATCCCTGTAACACATTCATTTATTGCCAGTGATAAGCAACTGGGCTATTCTCCCCTTTTTTATCCTGTTATCGGTTTATTGATCGGTAGTTTATTAGTGCTTGCGACATTTTTACTTGCTAACATACCGATTCAAATTCAAGCAGTAATCATATTGATTTTATGGGTTTTACTGACTGGAGGATTGCATTTAGATGGATTGGCAGACTGTGCAGATGCCTGGGTCGGTGGATTAGGTAATAAACAGCGAAGTCTGGATATTATGAAAGATCCGGCGGCAGGGCCGGTTGCTGTAGTGGCCTTAGTATTACTATTATTGTTTAAATGGTCGGTTATTACCCATATACTGGAAATACAAGCGATTGAGGTATTACTAGTGACACCCATGCTAGGAAGACTGGCAATCTTAATCCTTATGTTATCAACTAATTATATTCGGCCAGCTGGTTTAGGGGCCTCAATAACTGCTAATTTACCCAAGCCTTCCGTAAATTGGCTTGCTTTGTTTGGCATAGTGTTTGGCATCTATTGTTTGGGTTTGTTGCCAATTATTTTTATGTTGGTAATGATTGTTTGCATTTGCAAACAATCAAAAAAACGTTTGGGCGGAGTAACTGGGGATGTGTATGGTGCGGCTGTTGAACTGGTTGAAGTGAGTGTTTTGATGGGTATTCTGGCATGAATAAACATCGTTTTAATGAGTTAGAACGAGCTGGAGTTTATAAAGCCATTGCTGAACGTCGGGATATGCGTCATTTTTTACCTGACCCTGTTGATGCTAAAATTCTGCACAAGTTATTGCAAGCGGCGCATCGGGCAGGCAGTGTTGGGTTGATGCAACCCTGGCATTTTATTAGAATTACCGAAAAAAAACTTAGAAACGACATCTATCAGATGGTTGAACAGGAACGAAGAAAGACCGCAAAAGCTCTGGCAGAACGAGAAGATGAGTTTATGAAACTTAAAGTAGAAGGAATTTTAGAATGTGCTGAGCTTTTAGTGGTTGCTTTGCCCGATAAACGCGAACAGCATATATTTGGCCGCAGAACATTACCGGAAATGGATTTGGCTTCAGCTGCTTGTGCAATACAGAATATGTGGCTGGCTGCCCGGGCAGAAGGTTTGGGCATGGGCTGGGTTTCATTATTTGAGCCTAAAGTACTGGCAGACTTATTGAAAATGCCAAAGGGTAGCCGGCCAATTGCTATTTTATGTCTAGGACATGTTGATGAATTTTATCCACAACCCATGCTGGAAATGGAAAACTGGACTAAAGCCAGACCACTAGATGAATTTGTTTCAGAGAATGAGTGGTGAATTTGTGATCAGTTTTGATATTAAAAAAGTAAGCGCTCAATTCTCAGCGTAATTCCCAACCCGTGATAATCCTAGAAAAATCAGTTGGATCACGGATTCTAGCACAACCCATTGATTCCACAGAACTTCAAAAAAATACCCACCTAACCGAATGGGTGAGGCTAAGATTTTTTCAAAGTACTGTAAAACCATGGATTGCACTATAATCTCGCGCCCAACTGATCTTTCTAGATAATAATGCCACACTGCTCCCTACAATTAATAACAGGGTAATTTTAAATGGCATCCCCACAAAACCAACAAGCTAAATCTTTCTGGTTAGATCACTTAGAGCAATGGCAGTCATCAGGGCTGTCTCAAGCCGCTTATTGTCGGCAGCATGGTTTGTGCCAACAAAAATTTAGTTATCGAAAGAGACAAGCAGGTTTTCGTGTAAAAAACACTGATACTTCGACTGGTTTTGCTCGTGTACAGGTTGATAGCCGTCTTCCGCCCTCTGTTTCTGGCATTGGATTATCTTTACGATTTAGTGATGGCGTCAGTATAGAAGGTATTACAGAGAGAAACTTGGCACTTGTTCAACCCTTATGCCGTATTACGATGACTGTTGTGATGAGACCAGCCGTTGCCTTGACTGAGGTTTATCTGTATCGGCAATCCGTTGACTTTCGTAAATCGTATCGAGGTCTTTCAGCTATTGTTGAATGCGAGTTGGGGCATAACCCGTTTACTGGCAGTTAGTATGCTTTTACCAATAAGCAGCGTAACAAAATCAAATGTCTGTTCTGGGAAGATAATGGTTTTGTGCTTTATTATAAGGCGTTAGCTGAAGAAAAGTTCAAGTGGCCCAAAGGCTATGAAGATACTCTGGTCTTAACAGGACAGCAATTAAATTGGTTGCTGGATGGTTTGGATATTGATGCCATGAAAGGGCATAATAAACTTCATTATGAGTCTGTTTTTTAACAGTATTTTCAATATTTTTGAGCTAAATAATGTTAAAATAGAGCCATGATTTTAGCTGACAATTCAAATATAAAACAATAAGATAAGACTGTTTATCGGTCGCCAGAAAACGCTGATTTATTAGTTGAAATTGATGACTTAACCCGTGTTGTTGAATCTAAATCCGAAGTCATTTCTAAGCAGAAAAAACACATTGCTATTTTGGAAGAAGCTTTACGCCTATCTAAAATAAAACGCTATGCATCCTCCAAACAAACGTCTTTATTTGATGAAGCTGATTCTGATGACAATGAAGAATTAGATGCAGGGACTGATGATTTATCTGAAGTCGATAAACTGGCGACATCCGCGCCGCAAATTTAAAGAGGCACAAAGTGCTCAACCCAAGGCTAAAAAAGGTAAAATCAACAAACCTTCAAAAGCAGATCGGGTACTCAGCTTCATTAATAAACTGTATATGATTGAACGGCAAATCAAAGAGCTGTCAGTTGATGAAAAATATCAGCAACGTCAACAAAGAGGCCTGCCAGTACTGAATAAGCTTAAAATCTATCTGGAAAACAACCAACATAAAGTACCAAAAGATAGCTTAACGGGTAAGGCCATGACTTATCTGAGCAACCAATGGGATAAACTTAACGTCTATTGTTCGAATGGTGAGCTCAATATCAGCAATATCCTTGCTGAAAAAGCCATTCGACCTTTTGTGATAGGTCGTAAAGCCTGGTTATTTTCTGATACACCTGCGGGAGCGCGTGCCAGTGCCACGCATTACAGTTTGATAGAAACAGCCAAAGCCAAAGCCAATGGCTTGGAACCTTATGACTATCTTAAGCAGGTTCTCACCGCTTTGCCTTATGCTGAATCCGTGGAAGAAATTGAGGCTTTGTTGCCGTGGAATTTTAAAAAAACTGAAACTGCCAAATAGGGCAAGTACGTGCTTTAATGAGCGCTTACCTTTAGTTGGTATTTATTTTCATTTTTATTTTTAATTATCTTATTAGGGTGGTCTTTATTATCCCAAATCGCTAGTTTAAAACTATGCACTTTCAGTGCAAGGTTTTAGCAATTAAAATAGCATCGCAAAGCGATATATTGTTTAACAACATAACGACTTTCAGTCGTTTTTAAACAACCTATGGACTTTAAGTCCATAGTGGTTGAGTATTAAATCCAGAAGTTAAAAACCATCTTAGGTTAGTTTGTTTCAGAGAATCAGTGGTGAAGATGCATGTCTAGGAATGAGATTGATTAAAGTTTTTTGTAAATATGACCATTCATACTTATTTTTTGGTAAACCAAAGCGTAAGCTTGCTGGGTGAACAAATAACCGGGTGAGTATTCCGTGTTGAGCAAATGCGGTATGAATTTGTTTAGCATCTGCAGTTTTAATCCAGTGAAACAAATGAGTATGCCCAGTGGGTTTTAAACCATATTCAGATAATAATGAAGCAAGGCGATTAGATTGCTCTTTTAATTGACACTGCATTCGTTTTTGCCAGCTAATATCCAGTAATGCTAGTGTAGCAATATATCTGCCAGGATGACTGATAGTCCAGGGTCCTAAATGTTCGTTTAATAAATTAAGTAAACTGTTTGTACTGATAACAAAACCACAACGGATGCCAGCCAGACCAAAAAACTTACCGATAGAGCGTAAGATTATCAGTCCATCGCTGGCAGGGTGAGTGCAGAGGCTATCTTCAGGTGTGGTATCAATAAATGCTTCATCGACGATAAGCCAGCCATTATGCTGATTGAGTTGACTATGCCAGTTCAGTAGCTGCTGTTTATTAAAGCGTTGACCGCTAGGATTGTTGGGGTTGATTAAAATTAATACATCGAGTTGATGTAATTGAGACACTATTGCCTCTGTAGATAATTCGATCACTTCATGGCCTGCTTTTTTCCAGCTATGGGCATGTTCTGAGTAAGCTGGCGTTAATACCCCAACTTTCGACTTTTTCCGTAATAATGGTAAAGTCTGGATAGCAGCTTGAGAACCTGCGACGGGCAAAATGGAGTGACATTGATAATATAGTCTGGCAGCAGGGATTAACGCATCGTCAGCTTCCGGCAGACGTTGCCAGCATGTTGCGGGAATATCTGGTACTGGCCATCCATTTGGGTTTATTCCGGTAGATAAATCAATCCATTGTTCTATGGGGATATTATATTTTTGTGCGGCATTAATTAAATGACCTCCATGTTCAAGCAAGGATTTCTCCTATATAAGTCAAAACAATTAAAATAAAAATCCATAAATAAAGGCTGTAGCTAATTAAAGCATTGGCTCTGATAATATCACCATTAACGGGGCTTATTCCAGTACCAAAAAAGACTTTATCTTTAAGTTTTCCACGATACCAGGCGGGACCGCCAAGTTGTATTTTGAGGGCACCTGCACCTGAGGTCATTACCGGTCCTGCATTAGGACTATCCAATAAATGAGCCTGATTTTTCCAGCAGTTCATGGCCAGAGTTGTTTGTCCTAACAAAGCATAACTCAAGGCAGTAAGACGTGCCGGAATCCAGTTTAAAACATCGTCAAACTTCGCAGCAGCCCAGCCAAAATGCACATATTGCTGGTTTTTATAACCCCACATGGCATCCAGTGTATTAGAAAGTCTGTAAAAAATAGCTCCTGCAGGGCCAGCAATAACAAACCAGAAAATAGGTGCAAACACAGCATCAGCGCCATTTTCTAAAACAGATTCAATCGTCGCTCTACGGACATCAGCGCTAGACATTTTGTCTGTTTCTCGACTGACTATCAGTGCAACCTGGCTTTTTGCCGAGACTAAGGAGTCGGCTTCAAGTGCTTGTAAAACGTTAATAGCATGTTGCTTTAAACTGTTGGTTGCGATGCAGAAATAGAGAATAAGAGGGGCAATAATATTGTTGATAAAGCTGTATTGACTAAGACTGTATATGACCACAGTAAAAGGACAAATGAGTAATAATAAGGCAATGAGACCAGCTGTTTTTTGTTTTAAAGCGGAGTGCTTTTGCTGGCGTAGTTTTTTTTCTATGCTATTAGCAGCGTAACCAAAATAAACCAAAGGATGGTATTTCTTAGTTTCGCCTAGCCAGTGGTCTAACAGAACAGCTAAAATAATCATTGTTGTTAGATTCATGTACTATTTCTACTCCAATTTCCAGCTGTAATTATACGTATTCAGCGCAACAAATTCTTTTTCAATGCAATCAACAAAAAATATACAGCAAACATTAATGGTTCAAGGAACTACATCGGATGCAGGAAAAAGTACCCTGGTAACCGCTTTATGTCGCTACTATTATCGAAAAGGCATTAAAGTTGTCCCTTTTAAACCACAGAATATGGCATTAAACAGTGCGGTTACAGTAGATGCAGGGGAAATTGGACGTGCTCAGGCAGTACAGGCGAGAGCTTGTAATCTGGAACCTCATACAGATATGAATCCCATTTTATTGAAGCCAAATTCTGATAAAACAGCACAAGTGATTATTCATGGTAAAGCACTGAATAACCAGTCTGCTCAAAAATATCATCAATATAAGAAACAGGCTATGCAAGCTGTGTTAGCGTCGCATAAACGATTAGTTGATCAATATCAGATGCTTGTTGTGGAAGGTGCGGGGAGTCCGGCTGAGATTAATTTACGTGCAGGTGATATTGCAAATATGGGCTTTGCAGAGGCCGTAGACTGCCCTGTTATATTAATTGCAGATATAGATAAAGGCGGAGTTTTTGCACATATAGTCGGGACTCTGGATCTGTTATCAGAATCTGAGCAAAAAAGAATTGTGGGTTTTGTTATTAACCGGTTTAGGGGCGATATTGCCTTATTAAAATCTGGCTTAGACTGGTTGGAGCATAGGACTGGAAAGCCAGTATTTGCTGTATTACCTTATTTACATGATCTTTATCTGGATGCTGAAGATGCTCTTGCTTTTGATAAACACCAAAAGAATAAAAAAAATAGTTTTACTGTGCTTGTGCCTGTATTCCCAAGAATAAGTAATCATACCGATTTTGATCCATTACTGCTACATCCTGAGGTGACAGTACAATTAGCAAAGGACCCTGCTGATTGTTTAGCTGCCGAGTTAGTGATTTTACCCGGTAGCAAATCAGTAAGGGATGATTTGAAGTGGTTTATTGATATGGGCTGGGGAGATTTTATTAATAAACATCTGCGTTATGGTGGACGCTTGATTGGGCTTTGTGGTGGTTATCAAATGTTGGGTAAGGCTATTCATGATCCGGAAGGTATTGAGGGTGAACCCGGGTCAAGTACAGGTTTGGGGTTTCTGGATATGGAAACAACACTGCATGCTGAAAAATGTTTACGCAAAGTCAGCGGTTTTTTATCTGTGGATAATAGTCCTGTTGCAGGATATGAAATTCACGCCGGTTTAACGCAGGGAGAAGCATTGAAAAAATCTGTTATGACCATTGAAGGGAATCCTGAAGGTGCAATTTCGGAAGATAATTTGGTACTGGGGACTTACTTACATGGACTTTTTGATTTGCCAGAGGCTAGTGCTTCTTTGCTAAACTGGGCTGGATGTAGAATTCAGCAGACAGTCAATTTAGATGAAGTACGTGAAGAGGGGATTAACTTAATTACAGATGCATTAGAGGATAGTTTTGATTTTGATAAATTGCAAAAAGCACTGGATTTGTTTGTAGTAGAAAAGGACGTCGTTTCAAATCCTGGCTCCTTAGATAATATAAAATCAGAAAAGGCCTAAATATCTTTTGCCCGACACGGATTAAACATCTAAAAAATAGGCTAAGGGAGGTGGAAAACGGCATAGAATCCGTTTATTATTGAATCTAAATAACACGCTGTATATATTAGAAGACTTAATATGAGAATATCTGTTTGTATTGCTACTCATAATGGTGAGCTCTACATTTTCGCTCAACTACAAAGTATATTATCCCAACTTTGCGCTACTGATGAGGTCATTATTTCAGATGATTCATCAACGGACGATACGATAAAGATCGTAAAATCATTTGCGGACAGTAGAATAAAAATATTTGAGAATAATTCATTTAAAAGTCCTGTTAATAATTTTGAGAATGCATTGAAATTTGCGAATGGTGAGCATATTTTTTTATCTGATCAAGATGATATATGGCTACCTGATCGGGTAGAAAAAATGTTAGCTCAATTGAAAAAATCAGATTTGGTAGTTTCCGATTGTAAGATTGTTGATTCAAATTTGAAAGAAATAGAAAAAGATTCATTTATGTCTCTTTATAAAAGTAGGCAAGGGTTTATTAATAATATATATAGAAACTCATATATTGGTTGCTGCATGGCATTCAATCGCAAAATTTTAAATCTGGCTTTACCCTTTCCAGCAAATTTACCGATGCATGATTGGTGGATCGGGTTAATTTGTGAGGTTTTTGGGAAGTCTGTGTTTATGGATGAGCAATTGTTACTTTACCGGCGGCATCAGGGAAATGTAACTAATTTCATAAAAAACAGAGATGATTCTCTGCTGGTTAAAGTTTGGTGGCGAATAATTATTTCTTACAACCTGATAACAAGGTATTCCTTTGAGAGAATGCGGAAGTTAAACATAAATGAGTGAGTCAGTATGCGATTCCAACGTCGAAAATTTATTACCTAGTGTTGTTGTTTTATTGGCTGCTTATAATGGAATAACTTATATTGAACAGCAATTACAAAGCATACTGCAACAGAAGAATGTTAATGTAACGGTTTTTATCAGTGTTGATCTTTCTAGCGATAACACATATGAATGGTGCTTAAGCTTTGCAAAACAAAATTTGAATATTAATGTTTTATCTTATGGGGAGAGATTTGGTAGTGCGGCGCCAAATTTTTTCAGATTGGTTAAAGATGTGAATTTTTCAAATTTTGATTACCTGGCTTTTTCAGATCAAGATGATGTGTGGTTTTTAGATAAGTTATCTTATGGAATAAAGCAAATGGAATTAAACAATGCGGAAGCCTATTCGGCAAGTGTTATTGCTTTTTGGGAAGATGGAACTGAAAGGTTAATTGATAAGTCTCAGCCTCAGAGAGAATTTGATTACTTATTTGAAGCTGCTGGTCCAGGATGTACCTACATTTATACTAGCAAAGCTGCTGGTCTTATAAAAAAATATTTAAATACATTTCCTGAGTTAAATGATTTTGTACTTCATGATTGGCTTGCTTATGCAATTTTAAGACACAACAAATATATATGGTTTATTGATTCTGTCCCTAAAATGTATTATCGACAACATGATTTAAATCAAGTGGGTGCTAATTTTTCTATTAGAGGTAAGGTCACTCGAGTGTATTATATTTTGTCAGGACAGGCTTTCGGTTCATTAAAGCTATTAGCAAGTGTTCTGGACATTCCTTCAATACAAATGACATCGAGAATGGGCTTATTTAAACTGGCTTTAAAATCCCGGCAATTAAGGCGGCGCAGAGTTGAGCAGTTTCTAGCTTTTATGGCTTTGATTTTTTATGCATTAATAGGGCCTCATAAGTGAAAATATTGATTACGGGTGCGACTGGTTTTGTCGGTAAGCGATTATGCAATGAGTTGCAAAATGATAATCATGAGGTTTATGTAGCTATTCGAAAAAAAACAGAGTCTGTTGTTGAGAAAATTTATCAGTTTGAGATAGGTGACTTATCTGCTGAAATTGATTGGTCGAAAGTTTTGCAGGGGGTCGAAGTGGTTGTCCATACTGCTGCACGAGTTCATATAATGAATGACTCTGTTGTGGATCCTATAACTGAATTTCGTAGAGTGAATACAGCAGCTACATTGACTCTTGCTCGTCAGGCAGCAACGAGTGGTGTAAAAAGATTTATCTTTATCAGTTCTATAAAAGTGAATGGGGAAATGACTAAGCCAAATCATCCATTTCAACCAGATGATGCTTTTATTCCTGTAGATCCTTATGCGTTATCAAAATATGAAGCTGAGCAGGGCTTATTGAAAGTAGCTGAAGAAACGAGGATGGAGCTTGTGATTATACGTCCGCCGTTAGTTTATGGGGCAGGTGTTCGTGCTAATTTTGCATCTATGATGAAATGGATCAAAATTGGTATACCACTGCCTCTTGGGGCAGTGCGCAATCAACGTTCTTTTGTCGCTTTAGATAATCTTGTGAGTTTTATTATACATTGTATCGATCATCCCAAAGCTGCTAACGAGATTTTTTTGATTTCGGATGGTGAGGATGTTTCCACTACAGAGTTGTTAAGAAAAGTAGCAAAAGTGTTTGGACAGAAAGCATTTTTACTCCCTGTACCCATAACCTGGATGAGACTTGTTGCCACATTGATGGGTAAAAGTGATGTCACGAATCGTTTGTTTGGATCATTACAGGTGGATAGTTCTAAGGTATACGAGTTATTGGGATGGAAACAAGTGATTACGATGGATGAGCAGTTAAAAAAAACAGCAGATGCGTATTTGAATGAAAAAGCATTATAGAATGAAGAAGGATAGATATATTTTTAGAGTTGATACAGCTGATACAGCTGTTGATATTAATAAACAGGAATAAAATACACGTTTAAATGAAAAGACTATTTGATTTATTTCTGGCCATTATGGCAAGTTTTCTGCTTTTTCTACCAATTTGTTTGATTATGATACTGGTCAAGATAACATCTAAAGGTCCTATATTGTATTGGTCTAATCGGGTAGGGGTAAAAAATGTTATTTTTAGTATGCCTAAATTTCGTAGTATGAAGGCTGGTACGCCTACAGTAGCAACACATTTATTAGCCGACCCTAACGGAGTTTTAACGCCCATTGGCAATTTTTTACGTAAATCTAGCCTAGATGAGCTTCCACAGTTATGGAGCATCCTAAAAGGTGATATGAGTTTTGTAGGACCACGGCCTGCTTTGTTTAATCAGGATGATTTGATTGCGTTACGTACTGAAAAAGAGGTGCATAATGTATTACCTGGTTTGACGGGTTGGGCGCAGGTAAATGGTCGGGATGAATTGCCAATTCCTGACAAGGTTGAGTTGGATGCAGAGTATGTCAATCGAAAGTCATTTATGTTTGATCTTTATATTTTATGGCTTACTTTCATTAAGGTGGTGAGACGGGATGGTGTATCTCATTGAGAAGGTTTAATAAGTAGTAAGGTTTTCGTTTGACCTAAATGGCTATTAACAAAGCACTGGTCAAGCGTTAAATAGGGTGTCATTTCGACCAGCGGAAGGAATAACACCGTTTGTGAAGTTAACCTACAAACGTCAAAATTGAGAGTGACCTGCGATAGGGTAATAGTCATAAAAAATAATTTGATGTCTGTTTTTAAGGCTCTGTCACTGTTAAGAGTGGAAAATATTACTCTCGCTGGTCGAAATGACACTTGTATATTAGTAATTCCACATTTAACGGTGATATAGCATTTTTAAAGGGAGAAGATGATATTATCAAGTAGTTGAGAACAGAGAACGATTTGTTGAATGTGCAAATAGATATTTAATGAGTTTTTTTGAGTTCTGTGATTTGAAAAAAGCATAAGTATAATTTTACATTGGGTATAGATGGTGAAGTCTAAAGGATGATTTTGGTGCGGTGGTGTATAAAAAACGGTAGGCTAGGGCTATTGACGATTACTATATTGCGCAATCCTAAGTTTTTAGAATGAAAAAAATAGCCTATTGGTTTCTTGGTCTTACCAGGCATAGCAAGGCAAGTATTTTAATCAGTATGGATATTGTGTTTGCAATATCTGCATTATGGGTGGCATTTTCATTGCGCTTAGGTGAATGGTATCGGCCTGAAGGGAATATTTGGCTATTGTTTTGTGCTAGCCCTGCTCTTGCTGTTCCTATATTTATAAAATTGGGCTTGTATCGAGCAATTATCCGTTATATAGGTGGTCGCGCATTTTGGGCTGTTTTTCAGGCGGTTACACTTCATGCTTTAATTTTTACAGTCGTTGTTTTTCAGTCGGGTATTAGCATTGTGCCTAGAACAGTTCCACCATTAAATTGGTTGGTGCTTTTGTTATTTGTCAGTGGAAGTCGATTTATAGCGAGGTGGTGGCTGGCTGATGCATATTCAAGTTTAGGCGGGAGTGTAGCAAAGAATTACTGTATAAAAAAAGTGATTATTTATGGGGCGGGAAGTGCTGGAGTACAATTGGCATCTGCTCTAGAGTATGGGAAAGAATTTAAGCCAGTTGCTTTTATTGATGATGATAAATTATTGCATAAACAGAAGGTTAACGGCTTAAGAATTTATCCTATGACATCACTCAGTTATTTGATAGAGCGGCATAAAGTAACTGATGTGTTATTGGCTATGCCCTCTGCAAGTCGGGGGCGTAGAAGTGAAATTATTAGACTGTTAGAGCCTTATCCGGTTCATGTAAGAACAATGCCAGGAATGGCGGATATGGCGCTAGGGAAAGTCAAGTTTGACGAATTACAGGAAGTTGATATTGCCGATTTATTAGGGCGCGATGCGGTTGAACCTGATCCAGCCTTATTTCATGCCAATATTACTGGGAAGACTGTTTTGGTGTCTGGTGCGGGCGGATCAATTGGATCTGAGCTTTGTCGTCAGATTATTACAGTAAAGCCAGCTAAACTCATCTTGTTTGAATTGAATGAATATGCGCTTTATTCTGTAGAAAAAGAATTGAGTCATGTCGTCAATGTTCTTGATAATGCTAAGTTTGACATTATTCCAATATTAGGCTCAGTTTTAGATGAAATACGTGTTAAAAAGGTATGCAAAACCTTTAATGTGCAAACTATTTATCATGCCGCGGCATATAAACATGTGCCCATGGTTGAACAAAACCCAGGTGAAGCAATAAAAAACAATATATTTGGTACACTGAGCATTGCTCAGGCTGCTATCAGTGAAAAAGTCGACACTTTTGTGCTTATATCAACTGATAAGGCTGTAAGACCAACTAATATCATGGGAGCAACAAAACGCTTTGCTGAATTGATTTTGCAAGGTTTAAGTATAGACGGGCAGGTTGCCACCCGGTTTACCATGGTACGTTTTGGCAATGTGCTGGGATCTTCGGGATCGGTTATTCCTTTATTTAGAGAACAAATTGCACGAGGAGGTCCTGTTACTGTGACGGATACTCGTATAATTCGATATTTTATGACGATCCCTGAAGCCGCACAATTAGTCATTCAGGCTGGAGCAATGGGGTTAGGTGGAGATGTGTTCGTGTTAGATATGGGGCAGCCTATTCGAATCCTGGACTTGGCCAGGCGCATGATTCATTTGAGTGGGTTGGAAGTGAAAGATGAAGAGCTCCCTGATGGTGAAGTGGAAATTGACATAACAGGATTAAGGCCAGGAGAAAAACTTTATGAGGAATTGTTGATTGGTGACAATGTCTCAGATACTACACATAGTAGAATTATGCGGGCTGAAGAAGAAGTGATTCCCTGGATTGAACTGAATAAAAAACTTGAACAGTTGAGGGTGAGTATAGATAAAGATGACTTTGAAGGGATGAGGGCAATTTTGAAGGAATCTGTTTCTGGTTTTGTGCCGCAATGTGGGGTGAATGATTTATTGTGGAAGATGGGGGAGAGACGTATTGTAGATAGGCGCGCGGTTGAGTGAGTGGTGCTACTCTAAAATTTATGGGCAAAAAAAACCTCTCAATGCTGTAAAGCAAAGAGAGGTAATAAAATCAAGCAGAATGTATGAGGAGGTTCTGCCTGTTATTACAACACCAATGGAGGAGTAAAATCTTAATAACTTCAAGTGAAGCCATTAGGCCTTCACTCGTTGGCAAAATAGCAATCTTGCCAAATTAATTTGATGTTTGGCACCAAATAAGTTAGGACTTACTATACAGCTAAAAAAATTGTTTACAATATGTTAATTATTAAATACATTGTTTCTTATAAGTAAATAATTGTAGAATTCAGGTTGTTTTAGGAGTAATTAAGGTGTTGTATGGATAAATTAACCAGTATGAATGTTTTTGTTCGTGTGGCAAAAGCAGGTAGCTTTGCTGGAGCGGCGAGGGATCTGGGTATTTCAAGAGCAATGGCAACCAAACATATTATGAGTTTGGAAAGTTCACTGGATACACGATTGTTCAATCGAACAACACGAAGTTTAAGTTTAACGGAAGTTGGTGCGTCATATTTAGAGCAGTGTCAGCAGGTTTTGCTCGATGTTGAAGAGATGGAAGCAGCGGTTACCCATCTTCAGGCTGAACCAAGGGGGATTTTAAAAATTAGTGCCCCCCCTGTTGTCGGGGCGACTCATATAGCACCTGCATTAGCTGAGTTTCTGAAAGATAATGATGATTTGTCAGTAGAAATGATCTTGAAAGGCAGTCATGTTGATTTGATTGACGAAGGTGTTGATATTGCCATTTTTTTGGGAAAGCTACAAGATACCAGTTTGGTTGCACGAAGATTAGCTCGTTCGCCGTTGGTCGTGTGTGGCGCCCCCGAGTATTTTGATCGCTATGGAATTCCAGAAGAGCCAGAGGATTTAGTGGATCATAGTTGTCTGGTAAACTGGGCAATACCACCGCGAGATAGATGGAAGTTCAGAGGGATACTGGGAGACAGGGAAGTAAAAGTAAGTGGCCGTATGCAGGCCAATGTAGCTGAGCCTATTCGAATGGCCGCTGATAATGGTTTGGGAATGGTGATGCTGCCCGAATATATTGTTGGAAAAGATATAGAAAAAGGAAAGTTACGGATTGTTTTGGAACAGTACAGTATTTCGCCATTAGAAATTCATGCAGTTTATCCTCATCGAAAATATTTATCTGCAAAAGTCAGGGATTTTCTGGATTTTTTGCAGGAATGGATGCCTAATCGTGTGGGAATGCATAAATAAATGTTTGCTAATATGTTGGGTATACCCCTGTTTAGGAACATCGATGTCGGTGTAAAATGAAAAGTTTAAGAGGCAACAAGTAACTGTTGATGGACAAAAATACAGATCGGCTCAAGGGTAAGCCTTCTACAATTGAAGCAAAGTGGGATCTTAACTATGAAAAAAATAACATTTCTTTACCTGCCGATGTACTGCTTGAAAATGTTTTTTTATTGCCAAAAAAAGGGTCAGCATTAGATTTGGCCTGTGGTTTGGGCGCAAATGCGTTATTTTTGGCAGAAAAAGGATTGCATACTCATGCTTGGGATATTTCTACTGTTGCATTAGAGCGATTGCAACTGAATGCACAGCATAAGCAGCTTAAAGTATTAACCAGACATGTTTTTTTGGAGCCGGATGTCTTGCCAAAAAATACTTTTGATGTCATTGTTATAACTCGTTTTCTTGACCGAAAGCTGAGTAATGCGATAATGGAGAGTTTAAAACCGAATGGATTACTTTTTTATCAAACCTATGTCAGAGATAAATTAGCATCTGTAGGGCCAAATAACCCCAGCTTTTTATTGGCAAGAAATGAGTTGATACATTTATTTAAGCCATTGAAAATAGTGCTTTATAAGGAAAATAATCTTATAGGCGATTTGCAGTGTGGGGAAAGAAATGAAGCGCTCTTTGTAGGTCATAAATGTTAGACGAATTATGATTGAAGTGTTGAGTCTATTGCAATTCTGGACTTGAAAACAAAAAATAAGCTGTTGATTTTAAATGAACTTATTTTTATATTTTTCATGCTTTTTTATGAAAAATTGTTTGCTGCGCGACAGCGCACCGTTTACGGGGCTTATGCTCCTAGGCATCTTCCTTATATTATTTCGATTAGTTAGCGCAGTAAATAACTCTTATTTTATGTTGGCTATAGGGTCAATATAATCAAATAATTTTAAATATAGTAAAAAATAATACAGTGATAGAAAAATTAAGAAATATTGCAATTATAGCCCACGTTGACCATGGTAAAACGACTTTGGTAGATAAATTATTAGAGCAGGCAGGTACATTCTCCGAGCATGAGCAAATAGGTGAGAGAATGATGGATTCTAATGATCTTGAAAAAGAACGCGGGATTACCATTCTGGCAAAAAATACTGCGATTGACTGGAATGGCTATCATATTAATATTGTTGATACACCAGGGCATGCTGACTTCGGTGGTGAAGTAGAGCGTGTTTTATCGATGGTTGATTCAGTATTACTATTAGTGGATGCTGTTGATGGCCCAATGCCGCAAACACGCTTTGTAACACAAAAAGCGTTTGCTTTAGGATTAAAGCCCATTGTTATTATTAATAAAGTAGATCGGCCTGGAGCGCGCCCAGACTGGGTTGTAGATCAAACATTTGATTTATTTGATAACCTGGGTGCGACTGATGAACAATTAGATTTTCCTATCGTTTATGCCTCTGCTATAAACGGCTATGCAGGTTTGGAATCAGATGTCTCAAGCGGTGATATGACGCCATTATTTCAAACAATTATTGACAAGGTAGCGCAGCCCCCTGTAGATATTGATGGGCCGTTTCAAATGCAAGTTATCAGCCTTGATTATAACTCTTATGTTGGAGTAATAGGTATTGGACGGATTCAAAGAGGTACCGTAACTCGTAATATGCCATTAACGTTAGTTGATATCGAAGGTGCAACGCGTAATGGGCGTATGTTAAAGCTTTATGGTTTCCATGGCTTGGAGCGAACGGAGGTTGAATCTGCTCAGGCTGGTGATATTATTGCTTTTTGTGGAATTGAAAAGTTACAAATATCAGAAACGTTATGTGATCCGGCAAATGTCGAGGCTTTGCCTGCATTATCAATTGACGAACCAACGGTCAGTATGACTTTTCAAGTGAACAACTCCCCGTTTGCAGGTAGAGAAGGCAAGTTTGTTACTTCCAGGCAAATACGTGACCGTTTGGATAAAGAGTTACAGCACAATGTTGCTTTGCGTGTTGAGCCTACAGAAGATCCTGATAAATTTAAAGTGTCAGGACGTGGAGAGTTACATTTATCAGTATTGATTGAAAACATGCGTCGTGAAGGCTACGAGCTGGGAGTTTCTCGTCCTGAAGTAATTATCAAAGAAATTGACGGTGTTAAATCAGAGCCATTTGAATATGTGACCATCGAAGTTGAAGACGAGCATCAAGGCATCATTATGGAAAAAATGGGTGATCGTAAAGGTGACTTAAAAGATATGGTTCCGGATGGTAAGGGACGTATTCGATTGGAATATATTGTGCCATCACGGGGATTATTAGGGTTTCAGACAGAATTTTTAACCTCTACTTCAGGGTCTGGTCTGTATTACCATGTTTTCGATCATTATGGCCCTCTAAAGGCAGGGGAGCTGGGTTCTCGTATTCGCGGCGTATTGGTATCTATGGCAAAAGGCAAGGCGGTAGATTATTCTTTGTTTCCTTTGCAGGCGCGAGGTGAGCTATTAGTGGTCAATGGTGATGAAATATATGAAGGTATGTTGGTCGGCATTCATTCTCGCACTAATGACTTGGTGGTAAATCCTACTAAGCCTAAGCCATTAACTAACGTACGTGCATCGGGTACAGATGAAAGTTTAACCTGTGCAAAAATTCAAAAAATGACCTTAGAACAAGCTTTGGAATTTATCAGTGATGATGAGTTGGTAGAGGTTACACCAGAATCTATTCGTTTACGCAAAGTTTTATTGACGGAAGTTGCACGTAAGCGATCCAAGTAATATGGGTTTTAACATTGTGGTTTGATGAATAATCGCTGCGTGGGAATACAGATAATGACGCTCTGGAGTCCAGATGAATTCCTACGTAGACAGGAAGAATTATTAAGCTAAGTGAAGATTGGTTGATTATTTATTACCTCCTCCCTAAGTGCACTTACTATAGCTGTGCAACGATCGACTCTACTTACGATTTTGCTTTAAGGTATTAGTCGTATGGTAGGAATGGATCAATGGTTTGGATGAAATTGTGTAGCTAAATTGATGGGTTAACTGATTTAGAATAAAAAATAAAGCCCCGATTCACAAATGTACCGGGGGCTTTATAGATCGCTTGCTTGGTTGGCTTGTATTGCTTCCGTCCATGGCAACATCCTGTTGAATGGTCCTTAAAATCCATCTTCTGAATAGCGACAGTTTATTGTGCCAAAAAAACGGGGAAAAGTAAGTCAGTTAAAGAGGAAAGTTTTGTAGGTATTGGCTTACTTTGAGCGAGGGTGTTATCTTGGGTTTATAGATTAGCCATGCGGGATAGATAATTAAGAGAGGTGGAAGCAAATAATCATCCAATCTCACTTGCCTTTTTATCCCTGATGAAATCTTCTCAATCATCACTTAGAATAACTATGCTCCTGTTGAGAAGATTTAAGCAGAATTAAACTACTGCATGATATTTGGATGATTATTTATTTCCACCTCCCTAATTATAGTAAAATGAAATCACTTAAAAACACATTTGTAAATCAATGAGTCAACGTATTGCAGAAGTTGAGCGAAATACGCTCGAAACTCAAATCAAAATTAAAGTTAATCTGGATGGCTCTGGGTTAGCTAGTTTTCTTACCGGTGTTCCTTTTTTGGATCATATGTTGGATCAGGTGGCCAGGCATGGGCTGATAGATATGGATATTGATGCCAAAGGCGATTTGCAGATTGATGCTCATCATACCGTAGAGGATATTGGTATTACATTAGGGCAGGCTTTAAAAAAAGCGTTGGGTGATAAAAAAGGGATTGTTCGTTATGGTCATGCATATGTTCCATTAGATGAAGCCTTATCCAGAGTAGTCATTGATTTTTCTGGCAGACCCGGCTTGTTTTATCAAGTGGATTACCCAAGATCTAGCATAGGAGCATTTGATGTTGATTTGTTTCGTGAGTTCTTTCAAGGGTTTGTCAATCATGCCGGTGTGTCTTTGCATATAGATAATCTGAAAGGGACAAATGCACATCACATTGCGGAGACCATTTTTAAAGCCTTTGGAAGAGCAATAAGAATGGCAATTACGGGTGATCCTAGAATGGCAGGTATTATGCCATCCACAAAGGGTTCGCTATAATTTTACCTTTTACCTTTTTATATCTATGTCATCAGTCGCAGTTATCGATTATGGAATGGGAAACCTGCATTCTATTGAAAAAGCTTTGCAGCATGCATCGCCACATGTTGACGTTCAAATAGTCTCTGATGCTGCAGACATATTGCTAGCAGATCGTATTGTATTTCCTGGTGTTGGGGCAATAAGAGATTGTATGCAGGCTTTGGATAACTCGGGGTTATCTTCAGTCATAAAAGATGTGGCTAAAACTAAGCCATTTTTAGGTATTTGTCTAGGAATGCAGGCTTTGTTAACGGATAGTGAAGAAAATAATAATACAGTATGTCTGGATGTTTTTAAGGGGCATGTTAAGCATTTTTCTTTGGATCTGACAGATGATGAGGGCAACCGTTTAAAGATTCCTCATATGGGGTGGAACAAAGTAACTTATAAAAATCATCCGTTATGGCAAGACATCCCTCAAAATAGCCGGTTTTATTTTGTACACAGCTATTATATAAAGCCGGATAATGAGATAGATAGTATCGCCAGTACTGATTACCCACGGCCATTTACAAGTGCGCTGGCAAAAGATAATATTTTTGCTGTACAATTTCATCCAGAAAAAAGTCAGTCAGCTGGTTTACAGTTGTTAAAGAACTTTTTATCCTGGGATGGAAAAGACTAGAAACCATTTGTTTGACTAAAACCTGAATTTATTTAACCATTGTGAGCTTGGAATATGTTGCTGATACCTGCAATTGATTTAAAAGATGGAAAGTGTGTTCGTTTGCGCCAGGGACGCATGGAAGATGATACTGTGTTTTCTAATGATCCTGTTGCTGTTGCTGGTAAATGGGTAGAGCAGGGAGCAAGGCGCATTCATCTGGTCGATTTGGATGGGGCATTCGCTGGGAAACCAAAAAATGCAGGTATTATTAATGCTATAGCGGAAGCATTTCCAGACGTGCCTGTACAAATAGGTGGAGGGATTCGTGATGAAGATACCATACAAGGCTATCTAAATGCGGGTGTTAAATATGTCATTATTGGTACCAAAGCCGTCACCGAACCTCATTTTGTTAGTGATGTTGCAGTTGAGTTTCCAGGACATATTATTATTGGCTTGGATGCAAAAGATGGCAAAGTTGCGATTGATGGCTGGTCTAAACTTTCCAGGCACGATGTGATTGATCTGGCGCAACAGTTTGAAGCGGATGGTGTTGAAGCCATAATTTATACAGATATTTCCAGAGACGGCATGATGAATGGAGTCAATGTGGAAGCTACTGCTAAACTAGCCCGGGCGATTCATATCCCAGTGATTGCATCGGGGGGTATAACTAATATGGATGACATTCATGCCTTGGGTAAGGTTGCAGAAGACGGTATCATGGGAGCAATTACTGGACGTGCGATTTATGAAGGTACGCTAAATTTTGCTGAAGCTGAAAAAATTGCACTAACCTACGATTAATATATATGGGATTAGCTAAACGAATTATTCCTTGCCTGGATGTTGATAATGGCCGAGTGGTTAAAGGTGTTCAATTTGTCGATATACGCGATGCAGGAGATCCTGTTGAAGTAGCCAGACGTTATGATAGAGAAGGTGCCGATGAAATTACTTTCTTGGATATCACTGCGACTAGTGATAACAGAGATACCATTGTTCATGTAGTGGAAGAGGTGGCAAGTGAGGTTTTTATACCGCTGACCGTCGGTGGAGGTATCAGAGAGCTGGAAGATATTCGGTGTATGTTGAACGCCGGTGCAGACAAAGTTGGTATTAACAGTGCGGCTGTATTCAGGCCCGAATTTGTACGGGAAGCGGCCGAAAAATTCGGCTCTCAATGTATTGTTGTTGCCATTGATGCCAAAAAAGTCAGTACAGAAAATGAATCAGAGCGTTGGGAAATATTTACTCATGGGGGGCGTAAGCCAACCGGAATTGATGCAGTTGAGTGGGCTGTGAAAATGGTTGGCTTTGGTGCAGGAGAAATCCTATTAACCAGTATGGACCGAGATGGAACACGGGAAGGTTTTGATTTGGCCTTAACTCGTTCAATTAGTGAGGCAGTGTCAGTTCCTGTTATTGCTTCGGGAGGGGTTGGCAATCTGGATCATTTAGCTGATGGTGTGATTGAAGGTAAAGCAGATGCAGTGTTAGCGGCCAGTATTTTTCATTTTGCAGAATACAGTATTGAGCAAGCCAAGCAACACATGCAAGATCGTGGCATTGAAGTGCGGTTATAATGAACAATTCCTGGCTGGATGAAGTGCGCTGGACTGCCGATGGATTGGTGCCAGTAATTGCTCAACTGGCTAGTACTGGAAGAGTTGTTATGTTTGCCTGGATGAACCGGGAGTCTTTACGGCTTACTGTCGAAAAGGGTTATGCTGTTTATTGGTCCCGTTCTCGACAGCGATTATGGCGTAAGGGTGAAGAATCTGGGCATCAACAAAAAGTCATTGATATACAATTGGATTGTGATGAGGATGTGATTTTACTTAAGATTGAGCAAGTAGGTGGGATTGCTTGTCATACAGGAAGAGAAAGTTGTTTTTATAGAAGCCTGGTAGATGGGCAGTGGCAAGCAAAAGAGCCTGTGTTAAAAGACCCTCAAACAATTTATAAATAAATTATCCGACCTACCAAATTTTAGAGATAATAAATGAGTGATGTATTACAACAATTAGCCGTTATACTCGAACAACGGAAACAGGAATCAGCCGACAAATCTTATGTGGCAAGTTTATACGCCAAAGGATTGGACCATATCTTAAAAAAAATAGGTGAAGAAGCTACCGAAACAGTGATTGCGGCAAAAGGTGGTGATAAAAAGCAGATAATATACGAAACAGCTGATCTGTGGTTTCATTCTATGGTGATGTTGGCGGATCAAGGTTTAGGTCCTGATGATGTATTGCAAGAATTGCAACGCCGGTTTGGTTTGTCGGGACTGGAAGAAAAGTCACAGCGTAGTAAATAAAGCCAGATCGATTCAAGAATGTGTTTGGAGTAAAAAATGGGTATTAGTGTTACACAGTTATTAATTATTCTGGCGATAGTCATTGTATTATTTGGAACCAAGCGCTTACGTAATTTAGGTGGTGATTTAGGTGGTGCAATCAAAGGCTTTCGTTCTGCAGTTAAAGAAGGTAGTGAAGATAAGAAAATCTCAGAGGAAGACAGCAATACTATAGATGGCGAAGTGACATCTGAACAGCAAGAAAAGTCTGAAAAATAGTATGTTTGATGTAGGTTTTTGGGAGCTTTGTCTAATTGGGTTGGTTAGCTTATTGGTAATTGGTCCTGAGAAATTGCCTAAAGCAGCACGGGTGGCTGGCTTCTGGATAGGTAAAACCCGGAATATGGTTGCTGCAGTTAAATTGGAGATAAAGGAAGAGCTGCAAGCTGAAGAAATGCGTCAAATACTTAAGCAACAGCCTGGCGTTGAAGATTTAAAAAATGTGCTTGAAGAGGGTTCTGATGCCGTTGATAAGATGTCGTCTTCAATAAAATCTTTGTCTGAAGAATTACAGCATACTGATGACCCAAAATGAGCCTGAATTGGAATCCGCATCTGATGAACAGCCTTTTATTAGTCATTTAATTGAGCTGCGGAAACGATTATTGCGAGTCGTTTTATTTGTACTGGTCGTGTTTTTGTGTGCGGCTCCGTATGCAAATGAAATTTATACTTTTTTATCTGGCCCATTGTTACAGCATATGCCGGAAAATAGCACCATGATAGCGACTGACGTTGCTTCTCCTTTCTTTACCCCCTTCAAATTAGCATTAGTTGCCTCCATCTTTTTTTCGGTGCCAGTCATTTTGTATCATTTCTGGGCATTTGTTGCTCCAGGCTTGTATAGTCATGAAAAGAAAATGATTTTGCCTCTATTGATGGCTAGTACCTTATTGTTTTATTTGGGTGTGGCATTTGCTTATTTTGTGGTATTTCCTTTGGTATTTGGCTTTTTAACTGCAGCAGCACCTGAGGGTGTGGCTGTGATGACTGATATAGCCAAATATCTGGATTTTGTTCTTACTTTGTTTTTTGCTTTTGGGCTGTCTTTTGAAGTGCCTATAATCACTGTTGTTCTGGTTTGGACGGGGATGACCACGCCACAAAATTTGGCGGAAAAACGACCTTATGTCATTGTGGGAGCATTTATTGTGGGGATGTTTTTAACGCCGCCAGATGCTATTTCACAAACTTTATTAGCGGTACCTATTTGGATACTGTTTGAGTCTGGGTTATTGTGCTCCAGGTTGTTTGTAAGGCCAGTCAAAGACTAGAGGTCTAACAATTTTGGTTTGATGGGTTGCTCTCATAATGGGCCGCAGTGCTTTAGCCTGCTTTGGTTGCCGAAAAAGCAGGCTAAAGCACTGCGGCCTAAAGATCCTTAAATCTCGAGGAATGAAACACCATCCATCAAATCAAAGTTGTCAGGCTAATAGTACTCTTGCAACTTTGCTGTGATGGATAAAAACTTAGTTCCACGGTCTCCGTGGGAATTCATACATGGGCGCTCCTGCGTCCCGTCACGTAGGAGCATCATAGACTGCATTCCCACGCAGAGCGTGGGAACAAGGGGAGTAAGTAATATCCATCAAACCAAAGTTGGTGTGGTTTTCAGAAGCTGTATGAATGGAGAGGTTATAAAGCCCCCGTATTGATTAACAAATTGAAAAGGGATTCTGCTAATAATTTGTAGCCCTCATCATTAGGATGAATGGTGTCAGATTTCAAGTGATTATCACTCAGGATTTTAGGCAATGTTTCAAGATCAACAGGGACTTTATATTCTTCGGAAAGCTGCTGATAAAATTCAGCACTGTTCAGAGAAAAAAGATTGAATTCAGGTACGCCAAGCATAACAACTTTAATGTTGCGCTGGTAGGCTACATTTATCATTTGTTTTAGGTTGTTACTGGTTTGTTGTTGCGGTATTTTTCTCAGCATATCATTGCCTCCGTGAATAAGAATCAGTAATTCAGGTTGGTATTCATCCAGTAAATCAGGTAATCGTTTTAGTCCATCGCGGCTTATTTCACCAGGGATACCTTCATTGATTACTTGATGGGAGCTCAGTGTGCTTAAAATATGAGGATAATCAGCATTTTGAGATGCGCCTGTTCCATAGGTAAGGCTGTCACCAAATGCGAGAATAACAGCATCTTCAGGCAGTTTTTCAAAAACGGGATCTGATTTATTGCAGGATAATAAGAACAGAATAACAAAGGCTAAAAATACTTTCTTCATGGTTTTTGGGTGTAGATAATGAAAAAGAATGTGTTAATAACAGGAGCAGCAAAACGCATTGGTGCATCTTGTGCTAGATTACTGCATGATCAAGGTTGTAACGTTGTTTTAAACTATAGATCATCAAAGCAAGATGTGTTGGCACTTTATAAAGAATTAAATCAAAACAGACCGGGTTCGGTGACAATGATTAAGGCTGATTTGCTAAAAATGGATGAGTTAATAATGCTAGCTAAAGAAGCAGAATCAGCCTGGGGGGGGCTGGATGTATTGATTAATAATGCATCAGCATTTTATCCACAGGCGATGGGGGAGGTTACTGAGTCAGACTGGGATGCGTTGTTAGGAAGTAATCTAAAGGCTCCTTTTTTTCTGTCTCAGGCAGTAGCATCTGCATTATCTGTTCAAAAAGGCTGTATTATAAATATAATTGATATTCATGCCGAGAGAGGGTTAAAAGGTTATCCTGTGTATAGTATTACTAAAGCAGGACTAGCAGCCATGACTAAGTTTTTGGCAAAAGAGTTTGGACCCGATATAAGAGTTAATGGGATTTCCCCGGGAGCTGTTTTGTGGCCGGAAAATGAATTGTCTGAGCTAGATAAAGCTGAAATACTGCAAAGAGTAGCATTGAAGTGTACTGGTGGGGTTGAAGACATTGCAAAAGCCGTGCACTTTTTAATTGAAGATGCAAATTACATAACGGGGCAAATCATTTCAGTGGATGGGGGGCGTACTTTGTTTTGCTAGTGGTAAACTAGCTTATTTTCATCTCCCTTAGGTCGATTTATAAAAAATCTGTGGGTAGTTTGTGTTGTTTAAGATTGCTTTTATCATATTCACCCCACAATTGCGCGTAACTCTTATGGCTTATTGGATGCAAGAAATCAGGGGCTATTTCGGCTAAAGGTTCAAGCACAAATGCATAGCGTTCAATTTCGTCTCTGGGTATTTGCAGGCGACCATCACTAATAATGAGATTTCCAAAAAGAATCAGGTCTAGATCAAGAGTTCTGGCAGCATATTTTCTACTGTCACGGGTTCTTCCGTGATCAAGCTCTATTTGTCTGAGTGTTTTTGCGACGGCTTTGGCTTTTAGAGTTGAGTCAAACTGTACAATCAAGTTATGAAAATCATCACCCTCAAAGCCAACGGCTTCAGTTTCATAAAGGCTGGAGATGATTAAGTTGCCAAATTGTTTTGTTAGCGCATTGAGGCTGGAAGGGATATGAATCTCTTTGTCAATATTACTACCAATACTAATAAAACCAGTGGGCATGAGTTATTTCTCACCTCTTTCGATAATGATGCCTACATCTTTTGCTCGACTTATAGCGCCTCTTTTATTTAAATAAATTTTCACCCAGGGTGTACTGAATTCAGCAAGTATAACCTGGGCTACTTCTTCAATGAGTTTTTCGACTAGATAAAATTCGCTTTGTTCAACAAAAGAAACAACGCGCTCAGAAACAGTTTTGTAGTCTAGTGTGTATTGAATATCATCTGTTTCAGCAGCTTTTTTAATATCGAACGCCATTTCAATATCAAAAACCAGTGTTTGTTTGGTTTCTCTTTCCCAGTCATAGATGCCTATGATTGCCGTTGCTTCGAGCCCGCCTAAAAAAATGATGTCCATCAGTGATTCCGGTTAAAATATTGCGTTTAAAGTATTAGTATCAGTGAAATGTCTTTGCTATACAAGTGTTGATTAAGTGAGGGTGAAATGATTGAGTGGTTATTAGTACCTGCCGCCTATTTGATTGGGTCAATATCCAGTGCCATTATTGTATGTCGTTTAATGGGATTGGATGATCCGCGTGAACAAGGGTCTGGAAATCCAGGTGCAACCAATGTGATGAGAATTGGAGGAAAAAAGGCAGCGGCAATCACCCTGGTTGGAGATGCTTTAAAAGGGTTACTACCAGTATTAATTTCAAAAGTAATGGGGGTAGATACATTGATAATGTCTTTTGTAGTTTTTGCAGCTTTTTTGGGTCATTTATATCCTGTTTTTTTTGCTTTTAAAGGCGGAAAGGGAGTTGCAACAACTTTGGGGGTTTCTTTGGGGGTGAGCTGGATTTTAGGTGTGGTTGTATTCGGTACCTGGATTATCGTTTATAAAATCAGCAAAATTTCTTCTTTATCGGCCTTGGTTGCAGCCGTTTTGACCCCGGCATATGTCTGGTTCATCTTGGGTGATGAGTATTTGCTGACTGTTTTTATAATAATTCCAGTCATATTACTGTGGAGACATAGGACTAATATTCAAAGATTAATAGCCGGAGAGGAGAAATAAATATTAAACCTAGAAAGATCAGTTGGGCGCGAAATTATAGTGTAAGATATTGGTTTTACAGTGTTTTAAAAAAATCTGAGCTTCACCCATTAGGTTAAGTGGGCATTTTTTTGAACCACATGGAGGTGGTGAATGCAGAAAAAGCAGGAGCACTTTTCTGTGAAGTGCTGTGGAATCAAGATCTTGTGCTAGAATCCGTGATCCAACTGATTTTTCTAGGTTAAATGTTTATTAGTGTGTTTATAGGCCATCGTGGGTTAGCAAAAATCTCTAGGGTTTCTTGCTGTCCTGCTAGCAGTCTTTGGCATCCTGCATAAGCAATCATAGCGCCATTATCTGTGCAGAATTCAAGTCTTGGGAAGAAAAGTTCTGCATTTTGTTTTTTTGTCATTTTAAGTAGTTCGGCGCGAATCTGTTTGTTGGCACTAACGCCTCCAGCAATAACCAGGGTTTTTAACCCTGTTTGTAGTAATGCTCTTTTGCATTTAATGCTTAGCGTTTCAGCGGTGGCTTTTTGAAAAGCAAAAGCAACATCGGCTTTGTCCTGTTCAGTTTTTTTTGTAGCATTGAACGTATTCATGGTGAATGTTTTTAATCCGCTAAAGCTAAAATCGAGTCCAGGCCTATCTGTCATAGGCCTAGGAAATTTAAAGCGGTCAGTTCCTGTTTCAGCAAGCAGGGAGACTTTGGGGCCACCTGGGTAGCCAAGTCCTAAAATTTTTGCGGTTTTATCAAAGGCTTCACCTGCGGCATCATCTAAAGATTCTCCTAAATGAGTGTATTGTCCTATACCATCTACCTGAATTAGCAGAGTGTGTCCGCCTGAGACTAACAATGCAATAAAAGGAAAGGCTGGCGGGTTTTCTTCCAGCATGGGGGCAAGCAGATGACCCTCCATGTGATGAACAGCAAGCGCAGGTACTTTCCAGGCCCAAGCTAGGCTTCTGGCAGTTGTTGCACCAACTAGTAATGCGCCCATCAAGCCAGGACCGGCGGTATAAGCGATGCCTGAAATATCAGAAGTGTTAAGCCTGCTCTCAGCTAGTGTTTGCTTAACAAGAGGAATTAATTTGCGGATATGGTCGCGAGATGCCAGTTCTGGCACTACGCCACCATACTCACTATGCATGGTCACCTGGCTATACAATTGGTGACATATTAGCCCTTTTTCTGGGTTATATATAGCAACGCCGGTTTCATCGCATGAGGTTTCTATGCCCAAAATATTCATTGTATTTTGATTAAATTAAATTTATAGGTATAATTGAGAGTTCACTTTCGGGTCTAATGGCCCAGGAACATATTAACATAATCAGGTCATTATAATGCCATCAGTAAAAGTTAAAGAAAACGAGCCTTTTGATATTGCGATTCGTCGTTTTAAACGAGCGTGTGAAAAAGCAGGCGTTTTATCTGAAGTACGTCGTCGTGAATTCTATGAAAAACCAACGGCAGAACGTAAACGTAAAGGTGCAGCTGCTGTTAAGCGTCATTTGAAAAAGCTGGCACGCGAGCGTTATGCGCTGAAAAATTTGCGTCGCGGCCGTCCACAATTATAAAAGATAAAGTGATGGATTTATTAAAGAATCGTATCAAGGATGATATGAAGTCAGCAATGAAAGCAAAGGAAAAAGGAAAGTTAAATGTAATTCGTATGATTTTGGCGGCCATCAAGCAGATAGAGGTCGATGAGCGAATTGAGCTGGATAATGCGCGAATTATTGTTGTGCTGGATAAGATGCTGAAGCAAAGGCGAGAATCTATAAAGCAATTTAATGAGGCAGGGCGTACAGATCTTAGTGATATTGAAGAAGCTGAAATTTTAGTTATACAAGGCTATTTGCCAGTAGCTCTTACAGAACAAGAGATTGATTCTATGGTGGGCAAAGCGATAGCGGATACAGGTGCTACTTCAATTAAAGATATGGGTAAAGTTATGGGGATTTTAAAGCCTCAAATGCTAGGTCGTGCCGATATGTCGGCTGTAAGTGTTGTCATTAAGGCTAAATTGGCTAGATAAATGATTGAGGCTGGGTAGATGTCCGGCAGAATTCCTCGTGAGTTTATCGATGATCTGTTGGTGCGGGTTGATATTGTCGATCTGATTGATTCTTTTGTGCCTTTAAAAAAAGCGGGAACTAGTTTCAAAGCTCGCTGTCCCTTTCATACAGAAAAAAGTCCTAGTTTTTCTGTAAATCGTCAAAAACAGTTTTACCATTGCTTTGGTTGCGGGGCAGGTGGAAATGCCATCAGCTTTCTGATGGAATTTAGTCATCTTGATTTTGTTGAGGCAATTGAAGACTTGGCTGGTTTTGTCGGTATAGATGTGCCCAGAGAGGCTGTTGAGTATCAGGGACAAAAGCAAAATTATAGCGCTCTTTATTCCATTCTTGAGCAAGTGGCAGTTTTTTATGTTGAACAGTTGAGAGATCACTCTCAAGGTGTTAAAGCAATTGAATACTTGAAAAAAAGAGGGTTGAGTGGAGGCGTAGCAAAAGATTTTTCTTTAGGCTACGCCCCAGATAGGTGGGATGCTCTGGCTTCTCGATTTGACCAATCATTATTACTGGATTCCGGGATGTTGGGTCGAAAGGATAGTGGTGGGGTTTATGACCGCTTTCGGGGAAGGCTGGTGTTTCCAATTAGAGATAAGCGTAACAGGATTGTGGGCTTTGGTGGCAGAGTATTAGATGAATCTTTGCCTAAATATTTGAATTCACCAGAAACAGCTATTTTTTCAAAAGGGAAGGAGTTGTATGGTTTATATGAGCTTTTGGAAAAAAATTCTAAGCCACAAAGAATTTTGATAGTAGAGGGCTATATGGATGTGTTGGCCCTTGCTCAATTTGGAATTGGTAATTCTGTTGCTGCTTTGGGGACAGCGACCACTAAAATGCATTTGGATTTGTTGTTTCGTTTCACTTCAGAATTGGTTTTTTGTTTTGATGGTGATGCTGCTGGGCAGAAAGCTGCTTGGCGGGCAGTTCAGGAAGCTTTTCCATGTCTCAGAGATGGTAGGCAAGTCCGGATTATGCTGCTGCCCCAGGGACAGGACCCTGATTCCCTGGTGAGATTGGAAGGTCTTGCTGCTTTTGAAGGGCGAGTGCTGGGAGCGCAGGTATTATCAGATTATTTTTTTGAGTATGTCTGCAAGGACCTGAATTTGGCGACGGTAGAGGGTCGGTCTAAGTTTTTAGTCCAGGCTAAACCCTTTATTGAGAAAGTGCCAGCAGGTGTTTTTCGTGAAATGATGTTTGCCAGACTTAAAAAATTGTCTGCGAGTTCGGTTCTAGATGTTTTGGGAAAGCCTGCTATGCTTGAGGGGGCGGTAACAGAAAGCACGGTTGAAGAGCGGCAGGTTAAGATGTCACCTATCCGTATTGTAATTGCATTATTATTGCAAAACCCTCGGTTATATGAGCTTGTTGAGCAGCAGGAGTTGAATTGGGCGGGGCTGAATTGCCCAGGCATGGATGTACTAAAAGAAGTCATACAAACTATTGAGGATATTAGACCTAAAAATGCAGCAATTCTGATGGAGTCCTTTAGGGGGAAACCTAGTGAGAAGGTAGTTAATGCATTAATTAACTGGGATTTTTTTATTCTTGATGATGGGATTGAGGCTGAGTTTTCTGGTGCGCTTGAGAAGCTGATTGAGCAAGTGGATGAAGGTATTTTGGAACGTTTGTTGGTCAAGGAAAAGGAAGGGGGGTTGACCGAAAATGAAAAGAATCATTTATGTAAGTTGCTAACCAGGAAATTATGAGTTAGCAATATAGTGGTTTCAATGTTATAATTTTCTGTTCAGCAGGGTTGAGTGAATTTTGTGGGCGTAGAATGAATCAAGAACAACAACAATCTCAAATTAAACAATTAATTGCAAAAGGCAAGGCGCAAGGCTATTTAACTTACGCGGAAGTTAATGACCATTTGCCTAGTGATATTGTTGATCCTGAACAAATTGAAGATATCATCAGTATGATTTCTGATATGGGAATTCAGGTTAATGAAGTTGCGCCAGATGCAGATTCATTATTAACTTCTGATACTGCAATAACATCAGATGATGATGAGGCTGCTGCTGAAGTAGCAGCACTTGCATCCGTTGATAGTGAGTTTGGCAGAACTACTGATCCAGTGCGAATGTATATGCGCGAAATGGGTTCAGTTGAGCTATTAACGCGTGAAGAAGAGCTGAAAATAGCAAAAAGAATTGAAGTTGGACAACGACATATCATTCAATCTTTAGCTCGTTCTAAGAGAGTAGTTGAGTCATTTTTAGTTTCTTTCGATGCTATTCTGGACGAAGAATCGGATATTCGATTAACTGATTTGATGAGTGCTCTTGTGGATTTGAATGAGCCGGAATTTGATCCTAAAGCATCTGCTGCCGCTGCTGCAGCTGCCGCCGCCGCTGCCGCTGCAACAACAGAGGAAGAAGAAGATCAGAAGCCAAAAGGGCTGGAATACGAAGAAGCAAAAGCAAAGGTACAAGAATTAAGGAAGGCATTGAAGGTAGCTTCAGATTTAGTGGCTAAAAATGGATATAGTGATGAAAAATCAGAGAAAGCACTTGAAACCTTAGCATTGGTTTTTACTGAATTTAAGTGGACACCACAGTACTTAAAGAAAATGCTTTTGATGTTCAAGCCTGTTATTGAGGAAATAAGAAAAAGAGAAAAGATAGTTGTGGATATTTGCGTGAAAAAAGCAAAAATGCCTCGCAAGGAATTTATCGGTTCTTTTGTTGAGAATGAAGCAAACTCAACATGGCTTACTCAGTATTTAAAAGGGCAGACATATTCTGGAGTATTGAAAGAACATGAAAGTGAAATACGCAAGGCCCAAAGTGACTTGGCAGCGATAGAAAAAAAACAGGACTTGAATATTGCCGGATTAAAAGACATTCATCGTAGACTTTCTGTGGGCGAAGCCAAGGCAAGGCGTGCTAAGAAAGAAATGATTGAAGCGAATTTAAGACTGGTCATTTCCATAGCTAAAAAATATACAAATCGTGGCTTACAATTTCTGGATTTGATTCAGGAAGGTAATATAGGATTGATGAAAGCGGTTGATAAATTTGAATATCGTCGAGGGTATAAGTTTTCAACCTATGCTACCTGGTGGATTAGACAAGCAATTACTCGTTCGATTGCAGATCAGGCAAGAACAATTCGTATTCCAGTGCACATGATTGAAACCATCAACAAACTGAATCGTGTTTCAAGACAAATACTACAGGAAAAAGGCAGAGAAGCCTTGCCTGAAGAATTGGCAGAACGTATGGAAATGCCTGAAGATAAGGTTCGTAAGGTATTAAAAATTGCTAAAGAACCCATTTCCATGGAAACACCTATTGGTGATGATGAAGATTCGCATTTAGGTGACTTTATTGAAGATGGAAAAGTTCTTTCTCCTGTGGAGTCTGCTACAATTGCGGGCCTTTGTGAATCAACCCAGAACGTGTTAAGTGGATTAACAGCAAGAGAAGCAAAAGTTTTGAGGATGCGTTTTGGTATTAATATGAATACCGACCATACTTTGGAAGAAGTAGGAAAACAGTTTGATGTCACACGCGAAAGAATTCGTCAAATTGAAGCTAAGGCTTTAAGAAAGCTAAGGCATCCATCAAGATCAGAGCAGTTGCGGTGTTTTCTTGATGGTGAAAATTAATTTAAACTGAATTATTGGTAACAGTTTCAGGGCCCTTAGCTCAGTTGGTTAGAGCATCCGACTCATAATCGGCAGGTCCCCAGTTCGAGTCTGGGAGGGCCCACCATAATTTCAAAAGGCCGCGAGTGCGGCCTTTTGCATTTCTGTGAATATCGTCATGAGGAAATTATAGTGAGTCATTTTATTTTTACATCAGAATCGGTATCAGAAGGTCATCCTGATAAGCTTGCTGATCAAATTTCTGATGCTGTTGTTGATGCAATATTAGCGAAAGACCCTGCTTCCAGAGTTGCCTGTGAAACCATGGTGAAAACAGGGATGGTTATATTAGCTGGAGAGATCACTACGGATGCATGGGTAGATACAGAAGAGTTGGTCAGAAATGTGGTTTGTGAAATTGGTTATGATAACGGTGAGGTGGGCTTTGATGGCAAGACATGTGCCGTTTTAAATGCAATTGGCAAGCAATCTCCTGATATCGCAAGGGGGGTTGATGATAGTGAAGATCATGAACAAGGTGCTGGTGACCAAGGTTTAATGTTTGGTTACGCCAGTAATGAAACAGACGTATTAATGCCAGCTCCTATCACATACTCTCATCGATTGGTTGAGCGGCAAGCAGAAATTCGTAAAAACAAAACATTACCCTGGTTACGCCCTGATGCGAAAAGTCAAATAACGTTTCGCTATGAAAATCATAAACCCGTAGCAATAGATGCTGTTGTTCTTTCAACTCAGCATTCACCCGAGATTGGTGGAAAGCAGTTGGAAGAAGCAGTAATGGATGAAATTATTCTGCCTACTTTGCCTCAAGAGTGGTTGCATGCCGGTACTAAATACTTTATCAATCCAACAGGGCAATTTATTATTGGCGGACCTGTAGGTGATTGTGGATTAACCGGCCGTAAAATTATTGTTGATACTTATGGGGGGATGGCGAGACATGGTGGTGGTGCGTTTTCAGGAAAAGATCCTTCCAAGGTTGATCGCTCTGCAGCCTATATGGCTAGATATGTGGCAAAGAATATAGTTGCAGCAGGACTGGCTGAACGTTGTGAAATTCAGGTTTCTTATGCTATTGGCATTGCAGAACCCACTTCAATAGCCGTTGAGACTTTTGGCACTGGAAAAGTTGATGAAGATAAAATGGTTGCTATTGTTAGAGAGCATTTTGATTTGAGACCTAAAGGGTTGATTGCCCAGCTGGATTTGTTGAGGCCTATATATCGTGCAACAGCAGCTTATGGCCATTTCGGGCGTACTGAAGATTCATTCAGTTGGGAAAAGACGGATAAAGTCGATGTGTTGAAAGATGCAGCAGGACTTTAATTGCTTTAATAAAGAAACCAGGATATATAAATGAGTACACAAGATTACAAAGTTGCTGATATAACCCTCGCTGAATGGGGAAGAAAAGAAACCAGTATTGCAGAAACAGAAATGCCTGGTTTGATGGCGTTACGAGAAGAATATGGTGAACAACAGCCATTAAAAGGTGCTCGTATTGCCGGTTGTTTGCATATGACTATACAGACTGCAGTATTAATTGAAACACTGACTGCATTAGGTGCTGAAGTTAGATGGTCCTCTTGTAATATTTTTTCTACTCAGGATCATGCGGCAGCAGCTATGGCAGTAACGGGTATACCTGTATTCGCCTGGAAAGGCGAAACAGAAGAAGAGGCAGAATGGTGTATTGAACAAACTATTATTGGTCTTGATGGCTGGCGACCGAACATGATTTTGGATGATGGTGGCGATTTGACCATTATGATGCATGAAAAATTTCCAGAATTGATGGCAGATGTGAAAGGATTGTCTGAAGAAACCACAACAGGGGTGTTACGCCTGTATGAAATGATGACAAAAGGTACCTTAAAAGTACCTGCTTTTAATGTAAATGACTCGGTTACTAAATCTAAATTTGATAATCTTTATGGTTGTCGTGAATCGCTGGTAGATGGCATTAAGCGCGCAACAGATGTCATGATAGCAGGCAAAATTGCTGTTGTTGGTGGTTATGGTGATGTGGGTAAGGGTTGTGCACAATCCTTACGTGGATTAGGTGCAACCGTTTGGGTTACAGAGATTGATCCTATCTGTGCATTACAAGCGTCAATGGAAGGCTTTCGTGTTGTAACCATGAATGAGGCTGCACCATTAGCTAATATTTTTGTAACAGCAACGGGCAACTTCAATATTATTACTCATGACCACATGGCTGCGATGAAAAATAATGCCATTATTTGCAATATAGGACATTTTGATTCGGAAATTGAGATTGCTTCGCTACGCAAGTACACTTGGGAAAATATTAAACCACAGGTTGATCATGTCATTTTTCCAGATGGAAAAAGATTGATTATTTTGGCTGAAGGGCGTTTAGTAAATTTAGGCTGTGCAACTGGACATCCAAGTTTTGTAATGTCTAACTCCTTTTGTAATCAAGTGCTTGCTCAAATAGAATTGTGGAAAAATGCCTCTGATTATGATAATCAGGTATATATATTACCTAAAAAGTTAGATGAAAAAGTTGCCCGATCTCATTTGAAACAATTAGGTGTTAATTTGACAGAGTTGACATCTGAACAAGCTAAGTATATTAATGTTCCCGTAGAAGGCCCTTATAAGCCGGACCATTATCGATATTAAGTATTAACAGAGCAGGCAGTTATTCGAGAAAAGGGGCTGAATAGCTCCTTTTTTATGCATTAAACAAAATAAAAACATAATTAAAAAGTGAGTTATGCGGGTTTCAAGGCTATTTATCCCTGATGAGTTAAATGAAGGACAAAAAATTGAGCTACAAAAAGACAATGCGCACTATTTAAGGACAGTTTTACGATTAAAAAAAGATCAGTCTATTGTTTTGTTTAATGGCTTAGGAGGAGAGTTTTTATGTACATTAATCGAAGTTAATCGAAAAAAAGTAGTTATCAGTGTTATAGAGTTTATTAAAAAAAGCGTTGAATCTCCATTGTATATTACGTTGGGCTTAGGTATATCCCGAGGCGACCGGATGGATTGGGCGGTACAAAAAGCAGTGGAATTGGGGGTTAATAGCATTTCTCCTTTAGTAACAGAGCGTTGTGTTATTAAATTTAAAGGTGATAAGAAACAGCAAAGATTGCAGCACTGGAAAAATATAGTACAGCATGCGTCAGAACAAAGTGCTCGAACTTTTTTACCATACCTAAATGAAGTGGTTGATTTAAAGGATTGGGTGCAAAAACAAAATGGTTTGAAAATTTTCTTGGACCCATATGCAGACAAATCGTTAGCGGATTTGAAACCTGTTGATAACAAAATAACATTATTGTCTGGGCCAGAAGGAGGGTTTAGTGGTCAGGAAAGGGAGCTTGCAATAGCAGAAGATTTCATCCCTGTTCGTCTAGGGCATCGAGTTTTACGTACTGAAACAGCTTCTTTGGCCGCTTTGTCAGCAGTACAAATGCTATGGGGGGATTTCGTTTAATGAATAGCAACATAATAAAAGCAATTTGCTACTCATTGATACCTTTGTTGATATTATTGTTTTTGCAGTGATATCAATCTGTATTGAGTTACATTATCTTATTGGTGGCAGGTGATGTAATTTCAATGCGTAAAATTGTTAGTAAAGGTGCTCAAATTTTTTGTTACTAAGTATTTTTCCTATAAGGCGATATTTAAGATTAACTTGGACAGATGTTGGATTTGCTCCAAAGAGAGTCTTTTTTAAATAAATTTCACAGGGATTATTGCTGGCTTTAGAAACATAAATGCCCGTGATGATAGTTTAGTGTAGTCTGGATATTAGTGAAAGTTAGTTTGATGGAATAAAGTTACCAAGATTGCGAAGAATTTTTATTTCCTCAAACCACTTTAATCTCTGAAGTTATTAAATTGTAAAGGCAGTTCAATTGATTTTTCTGCTTTTAGCATGGCCATAACTTGTTGTAGGTCATCTCTTTTTTTACCTGTTACTCTCACTTGTTCACCTTGAATTGCAGCCTGAACCTTCAGTTTTTTATCTTTGATTAGCTTGACGATTTTTTTTGCGATAGGTGTATCAATTCCCTGGTTAAGGGTAATGGGCTGTTGGGCTGATTTACCGGTATCCTGAATATTGCCGGATTCCATGCAAGCAATATCAACCCCCCGCTTGGTCATTTTTGAGTAAAGTATTGGCAGCATTTGTTGTAACTGAAAGGTGGATTCAGCTTTCATCAGGATGCTTCCATCCTGTAATTCAAATTGTGCGTTAGAGCCTTTAAAATCAAAGCGGGTAGAGACTTCTTTGTTGGCCTGGTCAACAGCATTGTGGACTTCGTGTGCGTCAAATTCGGAAACGATATCAAATGAAGGCATTGGTTATAAGCGTGGTTAAATAAGTAGATGTAACTATAAATGTGTTACATAGAATATACAATAAATTTTTAATGGACATACGGTGAAAAGGCTTAAAATAGTTTTTATGAGTTGCAAGTTGTTTTGATGTGGTTGTCGTGTTTATACCGATTTAATAAAATCTGTAATTGCTTTCACTCTCATCTGGCGTATGGCTATACCAATTTGAGAGCCTTTTAAATTGCCATTTAGAATAGATGATGTATCAACTGCGCAAGCAGCTTCAATAACCTTGTTTAAATAAGCAGATTGTGGATAAGGTTTGTTTTCCAAACCGGTACGGCCTTTAGCATCTGCTTCGCAAGCGAGTAGAAAATCCTCGAAGGTATGCGGGGCTCTAAACACCCCCAGAGTGCTTAGCATGTCGGTAAGGGTAGTCGCTTTTAATTCAAAAACACGGTGGCAATGTGTGTGGTATAGCATAACTTGAGTTGCAAGGGATCTAAAGGTTTTTGGTGTTTTCAAGCGAGTGCACAGTTGATCAAGAAGGGGGAGTCCTTTTTTTTCGTGACCATGATGACTAGGCCATTTATTTTTATCTGTTGCAGCTTTACCAAGGTCATGTACAAGAGCAGCGAAGCGAACTTCTGGCTTATTGGATAACAAGCATGCCTGTTCAAGACTGAGCAAACAGTGAATGCCTGTATCTATTTCGGGATGATGTTTTATAGGTTGAGGAACACCAAAAAGATGATCAATTTCAGGAAAAATTGAATTTAAAGCATTACAATCTTTTAAGGTGTAGAAAAATGCTGCAGGTGTTTGCTCTGACAGTGCTTTATTTAATTCTGCCCATACCCGTTCTGCAACGAGGTGTTCAGTTTCACCATTACAAACCATCTGTTTCATCAGCTCCAGAGTCTCTTTTGCAATTGTAAAACCTAAGTGGGAATAACGTGCAGCAAAGCGGGCAACACGCAAAACTCGCACAGGGTCTTCGCTAAAAGCGGGGGAAATATGTCGAAAGAGTCTATTGTCAAGGTCTTTTTTTCCATTATAAGGATCAATAATGTTACCCTGTTCATCCATGGCTATAGAGTTGATGGTCAGATCTCTACGAATCAGGTCTTGTTCTAAAGTGATTTCGGGAGATGCATGAACAGTAAAGCCTTTATAGCCAGGTGCTGTCTTGCGTTCCGTACGCGCCAGAGCATATTCTTCATGGGTTGCAGGGTGTAAAAATACAGGAAAATCTTTGCCAACAGGGCGAAAACCTTGTTGTATCATAGACTCAGGGGATTCGCCTATAACTACCCAGTCTTTTTCTTTGACTGGATAACCCAATATGAAATCCCGAACTGCCCCACCTACCAGAAATGTTTTCATTACCTAATCACTCATAAACAGATCAAAACAATTGAATTTTAACAGGGTAAACCAATGCTTGAACTATTTTTGTTAACGATGCTTTTAGGGGGAATTGCAGGCTTATTAGCCGGGTTGTTTGGTTTGGGTGGAGGTGTAGTGATAGTCCCTGCTCTAGCCTGGTTATTTTCTGCTCAACAGTTTCCAAGCCAGCAAATTATGATTATGGCCGTCGCAACATCATTGGCAACAATCATTGTTACCTCAATTTCATCGGTATACACACATTATCGACTTGGAACAATACAGTGGTGCAGGGTTTTCAGGTTGAGTCCTGGGATATTTTTGGGAGCAGGCATAGGTGCAGTAGTTGCAAGCTTTATCACAGCTGAATCATTAAGATGGTTTTTTATTAGCTATTTGTTTTATGTTGGTATCAGAATGGCATTTCAGCCCACTTCTGAAACTAACAGCAATAATGGGGATAAGTGGTTGGATTATGTGGTTGGAAATGGAATCGGTTTGTTATCTGCCATATTGGGAATCGGGGGAGGTTCTCTTACTGTTCCTTATTTGGTGAGTAGGCAGGTGCCGATAAAAAATGCGGTAGCAATATCAAGCGCCTGTGGTTTACCCATTGCTGTTTCAGGAACGTGTGTATACACAATTTTAGGTTGGGATAAGTTTTTTTTGCCTGATTGGAGTTTTGGCTATGTTTATTTACCTGCTTTAGTTGGAATTGTAATTTGCAGCATATTTACTGCTCCGTTTGGTGCAAGATTGGCTTATAAATTACCCGCCAAAAAATTAAAGCGATATTTTTCAATCGTTATTTTTTTAATAGCCGTGAAAATGATCGCAGGATGACTTAGTGGTATAAAAAAATGATTACTAACCTATCTCAGCTTGCTCTTGACTTTGACATTTGGTAGGTTAACTTTACAAACAATGTCATTCAGACCAACGGGAGGAATCTTGAGTATAAGCACAACTTGAGTAACAAGATTTCTCGGTAATTGCTCCTAGCATTACCCTACCTTCTTCATCCTTGCAGTCGTCCCGCTGGTCGAAATGACAACCCATTTAAAGTTTGACCTATGCTTTTTAATAGCCATATTAAATAATTCAAGCAAAAGGTTCTCTTGCTGACTTTGGTCTTGAGCCTTTTACCAAATTTATTTTTTATCTAGGGCGAATGCTGATTTCTACACGACGATTTTGCGTACGTCCCATAGCGGTATCATTAGATGCAACAGGATAACGTTCACCAAAACCTCTGGCCTGAATTCGACCATGTTGAACACCTGTTCTTACAATGTAGCTAGCAACGCTATTAGCTCTACGTTCAGATAATTGCTGATTGTATGTATCGCTACCTGATGAGTCAGTAAAGCCTGAAATATTAATGCTGGTATCGTTAAATTCTTTTAAAACGATGCCAACTGAATCTAGAATCGGATAAAAGTTAGAGTTGATATTTGCAGAATTAGTAGCAAATGTAATATTACCAGGCATAATAAGTTTAAGATTGTCGCCTTGTCTTTGAACCCTAACACCAGTACCTTCGAGGCGTGCTCTTAACTGAGATTCCTGGCGATCCATATAATAACCAACACCAGCGCCAACTGCTGCACCCGCACCAGCGCCAATCAAAGCACCTTTTCCACCTCCGGCCAGCGCCCCAATACCAGCACCAACGCCAGCGCCAATAGCTGTCCCCCAGCCGGTATTGGCAACTTTTTCTTCACCGGTGTAGGGATCGATAGCACAACCCGAGATTAGTAATGTAGCTAAAATTAAACCTGTTAGTTTTTTCATGATAGATTCCCTTGTTTATTAAAACTATATAATAGTACAAAGTAATTATTAATGGGCGCTGAATATTTAAATTATGAGGCAATCAAGGTGTGTGAGGCCGAACAAGTTCGAGATTTACAGCGGGTGAAAGTCCCGTTCTGGCAAGGTAGGTCAACCATCAGATAGTAAAAACTTCGAGGGGGTCCGCCACTTGAAATTTGAAAAAGCTTCCTGCACAAAATCAAAGCCTCGGGTATTTATCCGATTGAAACCATCTCTGGCTTTGAAGCCAATTATGCCAAAGTTGCCAGTTTGTCCAGTAAACTCAGCAGTATTGGGGCCGGGTCCGATTTGATAACTCTGACGTAAACGCAAAAGCACGGTAAGATGGGGTGATGGCAAAAGCTCTAAAAGTATTGCAATCACGAGAATAGGTTGGGTTTCGTCCCTCAATCCAACCTAACGAGCTATTTTTAGTGGGCATTAGTTGCGATGAGTGATTAGATATTCTTTTTATGTGATACAAGGGTTATAATAAACGGTTAATTTAAGGTTTTGTTAGGTGGGATCATGCAAATTATTCAGGAAGCACTCACGTTTGATGATGTTTTATTAGTGCCGGCACACTCTACTGTGCTGCCGCGTGAAGTTGAATTAAAGACAAAGTTGACTCGGGAAATATCGCTTAATATTCCAGTGGTATCTGCTGCTATGGATACAGTGACAGAAGCCAGGTTAGCTATTGCAATTGCTCAGGAAGGCGGGATAGGTATTATTCATAAAAATATGACTGCTGAAGAGCAAGCGCGAGAGGTCAGGCATGTAAAAAAATACGAAAGCGGAGTGATTAAAGATCCTATTACCGTGGCATCAGATGCAACAGTCAGAGAGGTTATGGAATTAACCCGGGCAAACAATATTTCGGGTGTGCCTGTGGTGGATGGCGATGAATTGGTAGGTATAGTAACCAGCCGTGACTTACGTTTCGAGACACGTCTGGATGAAAAAGTAAGTTCGGTAATGACACCAAAAAATCGTTTAATTACCGTAAATGAATCGGCAGACCATAAGGAAGCTATCGCTTTATTGCATAAACATCGCATTGAAAAAGTGTTGGTAGTTAATGACAATTTTCATTTAAGTGGCATGATTACCGTTAAGGATATTCAAAAGGCCAAGGATTATCCTTGTGCTTGTAAGGATGAACAGGAAAGATTGAGAGTAGGGGCGGCTGTAGGTACTGGGGAAGGTACTGAAGAACGTGTTGATGCGTTGGTAAAAGCAGGCGTTGATGTGATTATTGTAGATACTGCTCATGGACATTCTCAAGGTGTTCTGGATAGAGTGCGATGGGTTAAAACAAATTATCCTCAGGTACAGGTTATTGGCGGAAATATTGCCACCGCCGAAGCAGCTAAGGCATTAGTGGATGCTGGTGCTGATGGTGTCAAGGTTGGAATTGGTCCTGGCTCTATTTGTACTACACGTATTGTTGCTGGTGTTGGTGTGCCACAAATTACGGCAGTCAGTAATGTAGCCGATGCTTTAAAAGGGACCGGAGTGCCATTGATTGCAGATGGCGGGATTCGTTATTCTGGAGATGTAGCAAAAGCATTAGCTGCTGGAGCCCATGCTGTTATGTTAGGCGGCTTGTTTGCTGGTACTGAGGAGGCGCCCGGTGAAGTGGAATTGTTTCAGGGACGTTCTTATAAATCTTACCGTGGCATGGGGTCTCTGGGCGCCATGTCCCAACAACAAGGTTCCAGTGATCGTTATTTTCAGGAAGAGGATAATGTGGAAAAACTGGTGCCAGAAGGTATTGAAGGACGAGTGCCTTATAAAGGTAGTGTATTGGCTATTGTCCATCAGTTATTGGGTGGAATTAAAGCGAGCATGGGGTATACAGGGTGTCAGACCATTGCAATAATGCATGAAAAATCTCAGTTTGTTCGTGTGACCAGTGCAGGCATGAGAGAAAGTCATGTGCATGATGTTACTATCACCAAAGAAGCACCGAATTATCAGGTTAGTTAAAACGGGACTAAGGTGTGTAGATTTGAATTCATTACAATCTACTTTATAAACATTCGTTGGGGACTCTGTTGAGTCCCTATCTGTTTAACAATTAAACATAGAGTTTTACAGTGAATCAACAGCAACCCGCGGATATTCATTCGCAAAAAATTCTTATTTTAGATTTTGGATCTCAATATACTCAGTTAATTGCACGTAGAATTCGTGAGATTGGTGTTTACTGTGAAATTTTTTCTTGTGAATGTAGTTCGGAAGAGATCATTCAATTTGCACCTAAAGGAATTATTTTATCTGGTGGGCCGGAAAGTGTCACTGGAGGAGATACTCCAAGGGCACCGCACTGTGTATTTGAATTAGGTGTTCCTGTATTGGGCATTTGTTATGGTATGCAAACCATGACAGAGCAAATGGGTGGAAAAGTTGAGTCTTCGGATCATCGTGAATTTGGTTATGCGAAAATCAGAGCCAGAGGACATTCCAGATTATTAGCTGATATTGAAGATCATACATCTGCAGAAGGTTATGGTTTGCTGGATGTATGGATGAGTCATGGTGACAGGGTGGTTGATTTGCCAGCAGGGTTTAAGCTGATTGCAAGTTCCGAGGGTGCACCTATTGCTGGGATTGCAAATGAGCAGAAAGATTTTTACGGTTTACAGTTTCATCCTGAGGTGACACATACCAAACAAGGAGGAAGGATTCTTAAACGTTTTGTAATGGATATTTGTGATTGCGATGCACTGTGGACTTCCAATAACATCATTGAAGACAGTATCCATTCCGTGCGTGAATCGGTAGGAAACGATCATGTTATTTTAGGCCTTTCTGGGGGAGTTGACTCTTCAGTTGTGGCAGCTTTGTTGCATAAAGCGATAGGTAAGCAGTTAACTTGCGTGTTCGTCGATACAGGGTTGCTACGGTTAAATGAAGGTGATCATGTAATGGCAATGTTTGCTGAGCACATGGGGGTTTATGTGATTCGGGTAGATGCTGAACAACGATATTTAGATGCTTTAAAAGGCGTTACCGATCCAGAAGTAAAACGTAAAATAATTGGCAATTTATTTATAGAAATTTTTGATCAAGAATCAGAAAAGTTAACCGATGCAAAATGGCTGGCACAAGGAACTATATACCCTGATGTGATTGAATCGGCAGGATCAAAGAGTGGAAAAGCACATTTGATTAAGTCCCATCATAATGTGGGGGGATTACCTGAAGATATGACTTTAAAGCTGGTTGAACCTTTAAGAGAGTTATTTAAAGATGAGGTGAGAAAACTAGGCCTGGAATTAGGTTTACCAGCAGATATGGTGTTTAGGCATCCATTCCCTGGGCCAGGCTTAGGAGTCAGAATTTTAGGGGAAGTAAAAAAAGAATATGCAGATTTATTGCGGCAGGCTGATGCAATATTTATAGAAGAGTTATATAGGCACGATCTTTATGACAAAGTCAGTCAGGCATTTGCCGTGTTCTTACCTGTCAAATCTGTAGGTGTAATGGGTGATGGCAGACGTTATGATTATGTTGTAGCGATACGTGCGGTTGAGACTGTTGATTTCATGACAGCACGTTGGGCGCATTTGCCTTATGATTTTCTGGATTTAATTTCACGCAGAATTATTAATGAAGTGTCGGGTATCTCTCGAGTGACTTATGATATTTCAGGAAAGCCGCCTGCCACCATAGAGTGGGAATAAATTCTACAGACGAACAATGGATGTGGCATGCAATAAGGCTGGCACAAAGGGCAGAAAGTCAAGGGGAAGTGCCTGTCGGTGCAGTGCTGGTTTCAGAGGGTGTGTGTATAGCTGAAGGTTGGAATATGCCAGTAAAAAGTCATGATCCAACAGCACATGCTGAAATGCTTGCTATTCGCCATGCGGGTGTTGTTCTGGAAAATTATAGGCTGACCAATGCGATACTTTATGTAACGCTGGAGCCTTGTGTAATGTGTATGGGAGCAATTTCTCATGCTCGTATTAAGCGATTGGTTTTTGGTGCGTTTGACCCCAAACGAGGAGCTGTTTGTAACGCTTTAAGCTTGACTGATGCCAGTTTTTTGAATCATAAAGTTGAATGGTGTGGAGGGGTACTTGAAAGCACTTGTTCTGATTTGATGGTGAGTTTTTTTAAGGCAAAGCGAGAGAAGATAAAACTGTTAAAAATAAAATGACTGTTTGCTGCACAATTTTCAATGTCAGGGGTCTGAATGGCAAGGTTGCATAAGTGATTCTTCGCTCGTAACTGACAGTGGCTTATGACGACCTTGAGTGAGATCGCTCTATGTAGTTACAACAAAGAATGCTTTTATAGTATGGGTGGTTCAAAACTGAGAGCTTGATTTTCGGAAGTTTTGCTTGCATTTGAGGTTTTGGGTTTTAACGACATAACATTTTTTTCAATTTTATTTTCTTCAGTAAGCCAGATCAGTAAATCATAATAGCTGCGAACATTTTCTACATAATGAACCGGTTCTATGCCTCTGGCATAGCCGTGTCGGGTTTGTTTATACCATTTTTTTTGGCTAAGTAAGGGGAGTGTTTCTTTTACGTCTAGCCATTTGTCAGGATTGCCATTTCTTTTTTTAGTTAAAATCATGGCATCTTTCAAGTGGCCAAAACCAACATTATAAGATGCCAGCGCAAACCAGGTGCGGTCAGGCTCTTGTACACGAGATGATATTTTTCTGAGTCTCTGTTTAAAATATAAAGCGCCACCTGAAATACTTTGCGCCGGGTCAGTTCTATCTTTAATGCCAAGTTGTTTAGCTGTTCCAGATGTAAGCATCATAAGTCCTTTTACTCCAGTTGGAGATGTAACATTGGGTCGCCAATGCGACTCCTGATAGCCAATGGCTGCGAGTAATCTCCAGTCAATGTTGTGTTTGTCTGCCTCGGCTTTAAAAAAATGTTCATAAGTAGGAAGCCTGCTTTCTACATGCAGTCGAAATTTACAATTGCCAACATAGCTAAGATTCCCCGTATTTCCATAGTATTTTTCTAGTAAATGAACCAGGATTTTGTCTTTTTTTATTTGCCTAAAAAAAAGATTAATCTCGTCATAAAGACTGTTATCGTTTGATTGAGGCAATGCCCAGGCTAGATGGCGGGGTTCTGTAATGTCAAAAGCAATATTCAGTTTAGGGTAGTAACGTTTTATTGCACTGGCCTGATGAGAGTCGGCAATTGTATAGTCTATTAACCCTTCGTTAACCAGATAAAGTAAGCCGTCGGTATTAAGTTCAGTATTGGTGTCCCAGCTAAGTGCCGGATATATAGTCTGTTGATAGCGTAGGGTGTCCATATGACTGGTACCTTTAACTATTTCAACAATTCCATTAACTAAATCGGCAACACTTTTGGGTCTTTTCCTACCTGATCGAAATACAACTTGCTCTGTAATGCTTTGATAAGAAGAGGTAAAACGCATGCTTTTCTTGCGTTGTTCGGTAATAGTGAGGCTGGCAGCGGCTATGTCAGCTTTATCTTTAGAAATTAGTTTTAAAATGTCATCAAAGGTATCAGGAATAATAAAGTTGACGTTAACTTTTAGTCTTTTTGCGAACAACATAACCAGATCGTATTCTAAGCCGGTTAAACCATTAGCTCCTTCGTAATATGTAGTGGGCCCTTGGCGTATGAGTACATTGATTTTGCCATCATATTTTATTTGTTCGAGCTTTGAAAATCCTCTGTGTGATGATGAGTAGTTATCACAAGAAGTGAGTGTAAATATAGCAAAAAGGCTAATAATTAATGCGGTAAAAAAATTCTGCAAGTTATTAGCCTTAAAAAAAATTAGATGATGTCTTCTCGCAAGTCACGGAGTCTTTTGTATGTATTTATTAGCGCGTTTGTAGATGAATCATGCGATGTTATCATTTCACCACTCTTGAGTTCTGGCAAAATTACGGTAGCAAGTATTTTTCCTAATTCTACACCCATTTGATCGAATGAATTGATATTCCATATTACGCCTTGAACAAAAATTTTGTGCTCGTAGAATGCAATTAAGGTACCTAAGGTGCGAGGCGTCAGTTTTTTATACAAAAATGAATTAGAAGGCTTATTGCCGGGGAAAATTTTGGACTTGACTAAAATTGGATCTGAAGTTCCAAGATCGTTCTCGACTTCTTCTTTAGTCTTGCCATTCATTAAAGCTTCTGGTTGAGCAAGAAAATTAGATATCAAAATATCATGATGTATAGGGGAGTCATAATGTCCCCTGGCTGCCGCAAGAAAGTCGCAAGGTATGAGTTTTGTACCTTGATGAATTAACTGATAAAAGGCGTGTTGGCCATTTGTTCCAGTCTGTCCCCAAATAATTGGTCCCGTATTGTAATCAACTTGTTGTCCATCTTTGGTGATCAATTTACCATTGCTTTCCATATCACCTTGCTGAAAATAATCAGCAAAGAAATAAAGGGATTGATCGTAGGGAAATAAAGCATGGGATTCAACTTTGAAAAAATTATTATACCAAATACCTAACAAAGCCATGGTTACAGGTATATTTTTTTCTAGAGGGGTATTGAGAAAATGTTGGTCTGCAAGATGAGCGCCCATTAACAATTCTTCAAAGTTATCTCTACCTATGGCAATAGCAATTGAAAGCCCAATAGTCGACCAAAGAGAGAATCGACCTCCAACCCAATCCCAGAACTCAAACATATTATTTACGTCAATACCAAAATCGGCCACTTTTTCCTTATTGGTGGAAATTGCTACAAAGTGTTTTTTGACTGCTGATTTGTCAAATGCAGAATTGAGTAACCACTTTCTGGCAGAATAGGCATTGGTAATGGTTTCTTTTGTGCCAAAGCTTTTAGATGCAACCAAAAACAATGTTGTTTCAGGGTTTAATACTTTTAGTGTGGTGATGATGTCGGTTTGATCAACATTAGAAACGAAATGTGATTTGATATTTGGCGTTGAGTATGGCTCAAGTGCAGTTGTAACCATCTTTGGCCCCAAATCAGAACCACCAATACCTATGTTAACAACATCGGTAATGCGCTTGTTTGTATAGCCTCTCCATTCGCCTGATCTGACTTTGTCAGAGAAAGAATACATTTTATTTAATTCCAGATTCACATCAGGCATCACATCTTTGCCCATGCAGTAAACCGGGGTATTGCTTTTGTTTCTAAGTGCGGTGTGTAAAACAGCTCTTTGTTCAGATGTATTGATAATTTCCCCTGCAAACATGGCTTGTGTTTGTTCAACAAGGTTTGCTTTTTTTGCAAGATTAATCAGTAGGGGAAGAGTGTCAGAGGTGATTCGATTTTTTGAAAAATCAAAAAGTATATCGTCTAATCGTAAAGAAAATTTTTCATGGCGTTGATTATCGGCAGCAAACTGCTCTTTCATTGAAAGGTTGCTAACTTCTTTGTGGTGTTGTTCTAGAGCGAGCCATTCAGAAGATTCACTTAAGGTAGACATTTTTTATCCAAGCATAAATAAAGTTGATAGGCAGTCTACGGAAAGGCTGATTAATTGGCAAATATAATTGTGCTTAAAATATATTAGCATTAAGTTATATTATGATATAGAATGCTAGTAGCACATTTTTTTGATGATGCTTTACTATCTTTGCAAAAATCGATGTGCTAGAGTTAATAGTTGCTTTCATTGTAAATACATTTACAATTAGTAGTGTTGAATGAAACAAAATAACAAATATAATTAAATCAGAACTGGAAGGTGTTATGAATAATAGACAAATTTTAAGAAAAGGTTTCCTGAGTCTTCTGGGCTTATTATTTTCATCTGCACTTTGGGCGCATGGTGGCGCAGCGGGTACAGATACCGATCAATGTAAATTTGAACTTGAACCGGATCATTGGCTTCATTATACAGCCTATCAACCCAATGCGTATCCTGGCGATGAATTCTGTGGAAGTTTACCTGACACAGGTGTAAAAACGTTATTAGTTTTCGATTATCAGGATGTTAGATATCGTAATATGGCGGTTGAATTTGAAGTTACCAAAGAGCCTGAAGGTACCAGGGTTTTCTTTCAAAAAGCAAAAAAGCATAAATCAGGCACCGTGGTTTTGAATTTACCTAATGGTGTTGCTGAAGCAGGTAAGCATTTAATTCATATTACTTTAATTAAAGATGATGGTGGTAGACTTGATGCACATATGTCGTTTCAGGCAGGCACAGGTGCTCCAGCTAGCACTGGAAGTATGCTGATGTACTTGCTTATTGTTTTTGCTGGCTTATATATTTTCTATCTTTCAAATGCAAACTTTAAAAATAAAGTCGATACATATGTTAAAGATTCTACAAAAATGAAATAAGCTGTAGTCAAAAGGTATATAAAATGCAGAAACATCCCCTAAGTGTTCTTTTTGGTACTGCTGTAGTGCTGATGCCATTATTGGCATCAGCTGCAGTGAGTTTACCTAAAACGGTAACAGTTGATAAAGGTACGGTTGAGGCGGTTTGTAACTCAAACGAACCTGAATGGCGTCTAGCGCAAACGATTGAAGGTGTAAAGATTCAGGAATCTTTACGATGTAGTCCAGACAATCCAGCACAAATTGCAGCAGAAGTAAAAGGGACTAATAATATTTCAATGGAAACATTGATGAATACTTATTACGCTGCTGATGCGATTATTAAAAAGAATGATATGGATGGGGATGGAGATCCGGATCTCATTATTATTAAACTTGAGGTGGCTGAACTTAATGGTCATTCTCCCGATTTTGATGGATTAGTGCCTACTTTTGATATAGCGCCTGGTGTTCAGCCAGGTATGTGGGTGTTTGCCCCAAAATCGAGAGGTATGGCGACTAACAGTTTTGTTGGGGTCGATGCAAACCCACTCTTGAGAGCTCCGTCACCGGCAATTCGTGTAGAACAAGGTGATATTATTTGGATACAATTGGAAAATACGCATTATTTTCCTCATACTATTCATTTACATGGTGTTGATCACCCTTGGGTAGATAGTTCTGGCGAAGGTAACGACGGAGTGCCTCAAACGAGTGATAAGTTTGTACTACCTGGGCAAAGTAAAACTTATGAAATTCGTCCTAGACAGCCTGGTACATTTGTTTATCATTGTCATGTTCAGACCCATGTGCATTTGGCAATGGGGCTGGTTGGCATGTTTATTGTAGAAGAAAACCGTCCGAACAACTGGGTACAAACATTTAATGTAGGTGACGGAGAAGTGAGGCACCCTTCAAAGGCGATTCTTGAAGAATATGATAGTGAATATGATATGCACTATCATGCAATAGATAAAGAACTACATGATATTATTCAGAAATCCAATGATCCTCGATTAATAGCAAGAAAAATGAATCGTGAATATGATATGACGGATTCAACTGAGGATTATTATACGCTGAATGGACGTTCTTTCCCTTATACATTGAGGGAGTCAATGATTGTTGCCGAACCAGATCAGAATATTAAATTAAGAGTGTTTAATAGTTCAGGAGAATTATTAGCTCTACATACGCATGGGCATAAGGCGACTATTACCCATTATGATGGTATAGAGCATAATCCAAATGCACAGATTATGCGTGATGTGTATGATTTGGCTCCTGCACAACGTAACGATCTGAAAATTAGCACTGAAGATGATGGTTTGCACAGCTATGGACAAGGCGTGTGGATTTTCCATGACCATAGAGAAAAAGGTATTACCACCAATGGGATGAATCCAGGCGGTAATGTAAGCGCTTTAGTGTATAAAAAATATTTGAACGAAGTGGGCTTGCCGAAAACGATTGGTGAGAGTATTGCACCTTATTTTACTAAAGCCTTTCAAGATAGAAAATTACCTGTGTGGCAAGATATTGATGGTTGGAATAGTTTGGGTGAAATAGATGGCCAGGGATACAAAGCTCCACCAGCAAGTAAACCTGTTGCTGTAGAAGAAGGTCCAAAACCCTATTCGGAAGATATGGCTTTTGCAAACACAGACAGCGATGATTCATTTGGCAATTTTATATTGGGATTATTGTTAGGTATAGCAGCATATTTGGCTTTTCTAAATCGTGAAAAAATCATGGTAATGATTGCGGCTTTAAAAGGAGGGAAATCAAATGCGTAAAATATTTTTAGTTACAATATTAACGTTAATTTTTTCTTCGACTGTGCTCGCTAAAAAGGAATTTATGGATCACAATCGTCTGATGAATCATGGCGATGGTCATTATATGGATATGGATGGCGGCATGGTTATGGGGCAAAATACAGATACCTTGCCTGGAGGCTGTGACAAAATTTCTGCAGAAAAAGAAATTACTGTTCATGCGGGTCATAAATATTCCAAAAAATTCCCTGGTACAATGTTTGCTTTTGATAAGCAGGAATACCAGTTTGAGCCATGTACTAAATTAACGGTTCATTTTATAAATGATGACAATGTACGACATCAATGGATGATGCATGGCTTGCCAAAATACTTATATCCTAAGGGTATGTTTCATCTGGAAGTCACTGGTCCTGGTAAAATATCAGGTACCTTGATTTTTCCTCCAAATGATAAAACATACTTAGTGCATTGTGATATTTCACAGCACATGGAAAAGGGTATGAAAGCACAGTTAAAAATTGGGAAAGGCAGTGGTGATTTACCCAGTATTCCAGGGGTGTCTTCCTATGTCATTCAGGATGATTATAGTGATAGTATTGCTGAAGTAGTTGTTAAGCCGGTAGTGGATAAGAAAAGCCAGGCAGCAGCTAAGGGAAATGCCGCAACTAATGGCTCAGCAATCTCGGGAGTGATGATTATTGGTTTGGCAGCAGGATTGATACTTGCACCGTTTTTAGTACGTAGGTTTAAAGGCATGTCTATTGCTGAAATGATCAGCACCATTTTTGAAATGTTAGCTCAAGCAATAGGGCTGATAGTTAAGTTAATTACAGGCTTGATTGAAATAGTTTCATCTAAAAAATCAATAGAATTACCGAAAGAGTAGTTATTACTAAATTAAAACCCCTGATGCCATATGGTTTCAGGGGTTTTTTTATGGAAAAAAGAAAATGCAGGAACAAGTGATTGGAATATGGGGGCTTTTTATTAGTGCATTTATTTCATCTACGATTGCACCCGGAGGTTCTGAGGCTGTATTGGCATACATGGTGTCAGAAAAACTATTTAATGTAGAAGGCTTAGTATTTATTGCAACAGTTGGGAATACCTTGGGCGCATTAACAACATGGCTGCTCGGAATATTGGCTGCGAAAAAGTTTCCGGCGGAAGAATTGCTTTCAGAAAAGAAAACAAAATCATTGAAGGTGGTTAAACGGTGGGGCATTTGGGTTCTGTTGTTTTCATGGATGCCTATAGTGGGCGACGGCCTTTGTTTTGCTGGAGGTTGGTTGAAATTACCTATTCTGCTTTCATGTGTTGCTATTTTTGTTGGTAAGGCAATAAGATATATATTCGTGGCATATATTTTTATTTAAATTTTTTTACTGTATTCTTCGGCGCAAAAAAATAGTATTTAATTCAAATTATAAAGGGGTTCTATGTTAAGGCATTTTCCTGCAGTTAATATAAAAGTTGATCATATACAACGCGATTACTATATTATTCTATTTGCTTTTGTTGCGGTGGCGTTATGCTTTCTAATTGATTCGGTAGCTAGCATAAAATTGCAATATGCACTGGGTGTGGCAGGATGGGTATCATTAATTACAATCCTTGCCGGTGAGTGTAAGCATGTGAGGGCACAAGTTTTTGTTGCGGTAACATTCGCCACTATTGGTGAGAATTTTGCCTCAATTTATATGTCTGGCTATACCTATCGCTTAGAAAATCTTCCCTGGTTTGTTCCCCCTGGGCATGGGTTGGTTTATTTAACAGCAATAGTTATAGGCCGTACAGATCTTTTTTTAAAACATGCCAGAACCATTGCCATATTTGTTGTTATTGTGGGAGGGACATGGGCAGTTTTAGCATTAACAGCTGTGATTGGACGAGAAGATGAGATCGGCACTCTTTTATTTTGTATCTATTTGCTATTTTTATTTAAGGGCCGTTCGCCCATGGTGTATTTAGGTGCTTTTTTTATAACTTCATGGGTAGAATTGATCGGAACATCTCTTGGCACCTGGAATTGGGCGGCGATTGACCCTGCTTCAACCTTAACTCAAGGAAATCCACCGAGCGGAGTTGCTGCATGGTATTGTCTAGTTGATGCTGTAGCTATGAGTGCTGCAATTCCTGTTGTTCACAGGGCAGAAAAGTTATTGCAGTTTTTCGGGTTGAAGAAGGCTAATGAAAGTGTTTAGATGCCGGAAAGTTACCAAGATTGCGAAGAATTGTTGTTTCTGATAAAGCTATCTCAAGAGGCGCATAGTCATTCTATGAAACGATTGAGATCGTTTAGTCAGGAATAAAAAGACAAGTATGGTTGGTAACTTTTTTTCGTCAACCCGCCTTAGTTGCGGTAAAAATACCGTATTCAACAAGTTGGTCAGTAAAAAGCCGGTGTTGAGCAATTCCAACTTGAAAATTGGCAGTCTGAGCTTTAGAGCGTAATCCTAGCCATTGAGTTAACAATTGCACAGGCTTTAAGCGTTTTGCAACTTTATACATATAATCAGCTGACGGTATAGTTTCAGCCGTAATATCTTTATAGGCTATGTTGCTAAATTGATTTTGTTGTAATAACTGAGAGAATTCATTCCGTTCACACAAATTAGGCACAGCCCATCCGTTTAGGCAGGTCACAATATCTTGCCACTCGTCATTATTAAATTTTCGGCGGGTAATAAATCCATCACAAACGACAATACGGCCACCAGGGCGAAGTAGACGAAAGGCTTCTTTTAAAAAATCTCCTTTATTTAAAGCATGACACACACTTTCTAAGCCCCAAATAACATCAAATGACTCATCTTCAAAAGGCGTGTTACAAAAATCAGAAACCTGAAAATTGGTATTGTCAGCAACACCTTGGCGTTTAGCATGTCGGGCTGCATGCTCAGTTTGTTGCCTGCTAATGGTAATTGCAGTCATTCTGTTACCATATTGCTTTGCCATCCAGATAGAGCTCCCGCCAATACCGCAACCTGCATCTAAGACGTGATCAGTTGTAGAAATACCTGCTAAGTCATAGAGAATTTGATTTTTATTTATTAAGGCTTGGTGATGTGATTTAGTCAGTGGATCCCAATAGCCGTAGTGTAAAGCAAGGTTTTCTTTATTACACCAGGCAAACAGGTAGTCACGGTAGCAATCGTCGTAATGCTGTTCAGCATCACACTTGAGTTCAGCAGCTGACAATTCAGTGTTTTTGCGTAATGTATCGTCACGGTAGTCGTTATTGGGCTGTAAATAATGCATTATAAATTGTAGTAGTTAGCCGTTTTGTTTATAGGAGCAATATTGTATTACATTATCCTGTCATAACCTTGTAAACACCTAATTTTATTTGTTTTTACTTTCCATTTTCCACATAAAAACCTTCCCTCTGAAATCGTCATTCAGTAGACCCGTTTTCTATGCAGTGTTTTTTATAAATGATTCCTGGTTTCCGGGATAGAGCCTAAGGAGGTAATCTTAACCTGTCATATCGGATGTCCACTTGAATGGCATCGGTTCAGCTTCATTGAATATTTGATTCCTCAGGGTGTCCGCCAAAGTGCCTCATAGACTAGAAAAGAGTTTCTTTTCAGAACTGTAGGATAATACGAAGGTCGCTTTGACGGAAAACTGATCATTCATTTGTCTTGTTTTAGTTTTTAAGGAGGTCTTGCCATTTGCTTGTGATTCAATGACATTGTTTTTCTCCGTTCCTGATGTAATTTCATTATGATTTAGCCTGAGCCCTGGTGAACAGTTTATGAGCATCAAAACGTTCACCTCGACCGACATACCACAAGGCTTTTGACAGCTTTCGCATGACCGCGATCACGGTTTTGTTCTTGGCCCTGGCATTAACTTTGTTTTCATACCAG
>JAKIUK010000067.1 GCA_021647585.1 Methylococcaceae bacterium | reverse complement strand
ATGCCTAGAGGAATATAGGTCGACTGATTCTCGCTGAGAATAACGATCTCTTCACCGCAGGTCACCCGTGCGGTACCCTTGACCACCACCCAATGTTCAGCGCGATGATAATGCATCTGCAACGAAAGTCGTGCGCCGGGATGAACCCTAATCCGTTTGACCTGAAACCGCTCCCCGGCATCGATACATTCATAGGTCCCCCAAGGACGACTGACACATTTATGCAACAAGGCTTCGCTGCGCTGCTGTGTCTTCAACTGTGCGACGATCGCCTTAACATCCTGAACGCGATCCTTATCCGCCACCAGCACAGCATCAGCGGTTTCGACCACCACAAGATTCTCAAGACCAACCCCGGCAATCAGACGGCTGCCAGCATACAGATAACAGTTATGCACCTGCTCACTCAACACATCACCGCGAATCACATTGCCCGACTCATCCTGCGCGCCGACTTCCCACAGAGCCGACCAGGCCCCGATATCGTTCCAGCCTGCATCCAGCGGCAAAACCACCGCATCGGCGGTCTTCTCCATCACCGCATAATCGATAGAATCCCCTGGGCAGGCCGCAAACAGATCAGCGTCCAGACGTAAAAAATCCAGATCAGGCTGCATCGCCGACTGAGCCGCGCGACAAGCGGTTAGCATCTGCGGCGCAAAAGTCTCAAGCTCCGCCAGAAAACGCGACGCCTTAAACATAAACATGCCACTGTTCCAGTAGTAGTCGCCACTCTCAAGGTAGGCTTGTGCCGTTGCAAGATCAGGTTTTTCGACGAAACGTTCGACTACGTAAGGGGTAAAGTGTGAACTGTCAGGGATTAAGGCTTTTAGCCCCTCACCCTTCACGCCTAACACCTCACCGGCTTTAATGTACCCATAGCCGGTCTCCGGCTTGTCCGGCACAATACCGAAGGTGACTAGTTTTTCCGCCTCTGCCAAGACGAGTCCCGTCTCCAACACCCGCTGAAAAACTTCGACCTGTTGAATCAGATGATCCGCAGGCAACACCAGCAGCACCGGGTCATCGCCACCACTTAACGCCTGCAAAGCCGCCACGGCCACCGCCGGAGCAGTATTGCGACCACAGGGTTCCAGAATAATCGAACCTGTTTCAATTCCCAGATTACGCATCTGTTCAGCGACCAGAAATCGATGAGCCTCATTACAGACCACCAGCGGATCTGTGAGATTCGCAACTCCCGACAACCGTGACAGGGTCTCCTGCAGCATGGTCAGTTCCCCATGCAACGGCAAAAGCTGTTTCGGATACTCCGCACGCGATAACGGCCAAGGCCTGGTTCCGGCGCCACCGGACAATATGACGGGACAAATCACGGGATAACCCCTCCTGTTTGTTGTCAGTTGTTTGATGTATATCCATTAGCTAAAAAGCTTGCGGGCATTCGCCGCCCATTTACATCTACTATGCATGTAACTATTCAGCCTCTTGGTAATGACAACCTAAAATTGACCATCTGTGCTAACCGAAAATTGACCACCCCGAGCGTTGGACGTAGTGCTGGGTGACGAGGGGTCCTCCAGCGACAACCCCTGTTCCATATGACCGATAAACAATGAACGCCTTGAGGCGTGGTCAGTGCTTATCCGGTCGGCAAAGTTTCTATCCAGATTTCTGTTATCTCAGTGTTCGACGCAGCAATTCCTTGGCCTGGATTCGGTCGTAGCTGATCTGGGATCGCGATACGTCATAAACCCTTATGGGATAATCCCTGCTGTTACCGGTGATCAGGAGGCTGCCATCGAAATCGGTGATCATCGCGATATCGTCAGGCTTTTCGCCGGGGTCGAACCTCGTTGTATTCTCAGCGGTCAATTCAACAGATAGCGTTTCCAGCCGTCCCTTCTGCGGGTTATAGACTGTCAATTCCATAATCATTGCTCCTTTTCCGGCCGCTGCCCCTTTCCCTGCAGGCTCTGCTTCAGGCGGTAGCTGTCCCACTGGCAGTTGACGATGTGGGCCTTGTGGGTCAGACGATCCAGCAGAGCTGCGGTCATGACCGGATCACCGAAGATCTGGGTCCAGTCGGCAAAGCCGAGATTGGTTGTGATAATCACTGAGCCTTTCTCTTGCCGTTCGGCCAGAATCTGAAAGAGCAGCTCCGCTCCTTCTTTGGAGAAGGGGATATAGCCGAGCTCATCCAGTATCAGCAGGTCGTAGCGAGCATAGCGCTGGATCAGGCGCTGCAGATCTCTCTCTTCTCTGGCTTCGATCAATTCGTTGACCAGGGCGTAGCAGCTGACAAACCGGGTGCGATAGTTGTTCTTGCAGGCATCGACCCCGAGGGCAGTCGCCAGATGGGTCTTGCCGACACCGCTACGACCGAGAAAGATGACATTCCGCCGCTCCTTGATATAGTCGCATCCCGACAGATCCCGAATCAGCCGGATATCGAGGTCACAGGCGGCATTGAAGTCGAACTCCTCCAGGGTCTTCAGCAGCGGAAACTTTGCTTCTCGAACCCGGCGGGTGAGCCTACTTTCTGCCCGAGTCTGGAGTTCGTCAACAGTCAGGTCGAGCAAAAACTCATCATATCCGGTGCCCGTCTCCTTCGCCTGACGCAGGCAGGATTCCAACCCCCGAGCCATGCTCGAAAGGTTCAGTGCCTTAAGGTTCTCCCGCAGGGCGACAAGGGTGGCGGCGCTCATTGCACACCTCCCAGTTCTCCATAGACCGCCAGATCGGGTGACGGCAGGCTCGCCCAGTTCTCCAGCGGCGCAATCGGTGCGATGACCTCATTGGCGTAAAGTAGAATATGCTGGACACCGTCACTGGCGTGGATGTTCTTCTCCAGGGCAAGTTCGACCGCAGCCTCCACCTCGTCTGAGGAATACTGCCCATACAGCATCAGGACCGAGATGAAGTCTTTGATCCCCTTGGTTTCGCCCTGATGACTGCAGAAGCTTGTCAGTAAGCGGTGAAGAGCCTCCGGCCAATGCTCGCGCCATTGTTTGATGGGTCTGGCACTGTTAAAGGACATCGGTCGCTCCTGGATCAGTTCCAGATAGTGATCCGGGAGGAGAATCCATTTATTGCTGGCGTACAATCGCTTATGGACCGCCAGTCTCTTGCCACCGAAGAAGATCTCAACCCGATCCACATACAGGATAACCTTCAGCTTACAGCCGACGTGCCGCCAAGGCACCGAGTAGCGATTTTTGTCCACCATCGCTGTGGCATATTTGTCGGCCCGCACCTCATGTAGCTGAATGTTGCTGTAGGCGGCTTTCGGCGGTGCGAGAAGGTACTCCTTCTCTTCGGCGTAAAGGGTGTCAACACTCTGTGAACGCCCGGCTATCGTATGAGAGCCATAATCGAGGCACTGTCCGAGGATCTGAGCGTTTAGTTCTTCAAGATTCGCCGCTTTGGGAACCGGGACCATGTAGTTGCGTCGGGCAAAGCCGACCAACCCCTCAACGCCGCCTTTCTCGTGCCCGCTGGCGGGATTACAGAAACGCGCATCAAAACTGTAAAAAGCCTTGAACTTACGGAATCCGTCCTGCTCAATGCGCCCTCGGCCCCGCAGAACCTTCTGAACCGCCGTGGTCAAATTGTCGTAAATCAAGACAGGGAAGACCCCGCCAAAAAACTCGAACGCCTTGATATGCGCATCGAAGAAGGCTTGCTGCCGTTCACAGGGATAGAGACGGACAAAATGCTTGCCGGAATACTTACTGCGCATGCAGAAAAACTTCAGCCGGACCGGCTCTCCCGCCAGCACCGCTGTTGTCGTGCCCCAGTCAACTTCCGCTTCGCGCCCGGCATCCGGCTCACAGGGTATGAATGCCTGAGTGGAAGTATTAAGCCCCAGCTCCAGGCGCGCCACCCGCACATAACGGCGAACTGTCGATTCCCCTCCATTGTAGCCATGTTCGACACGCAGGCGGTTATAAATCCTGCGTGCCGTGTGCCGTTGCTTCTTCGGCTGATCCTTGTCTTTCTTCAGCCACTCTTTAATGATCGGAAGATAGGTGCCAAGCGCCGGAAAAGACTGTTCTTTTCGTTCCTTATAACCCCAGGGCTCACCACGAATAGCCTTCTTGATCGTGTTGCGAGAATGGCCCGTTATTCGGGACAATTCGCTGATGTTTTTACCGTAACTCCGGTAGGCGGTCCTGACAAATTCATATTGATCCATCGTAAGCAACTCCCTTCCTCCTTTTAGAATGCAGAGTTCCATCAGAACCTGATTCTAATCGGAGAAGCTATGCTCAGGGTGGTCAATTTTCGGTTAGCACAACCCCTGTTTGCTGGTCAATTTTAGGTTAGCATTACTATCATGCGGAAGGCCATCCCAGTCTCTAAAGTAAGCACCATGTTGAGGTATAATAGGAAATTGCCAACCATCATTCTTACAAATATAATAGTTACTATCTAATACAACAACCATATCTGGACAAAATTTGTCGAGTGGGACTTTGTGTTTAGTAGCATATTTATTTATTGAGTTAATTATGGTTTCTTTTTTTGGACCTTTGAAGGCAAAAATAACACAAGGAATAGTGTCTAGTTCCTTGGCTCCATTCTCTAGATCTAGAACGACATTGCGTTTTAATGACTTTATTTTCTTAAATTGGTCCAGAGTTGAGTTTAAATGCTGTGTTGTAAGATTTGACTTCACTTCGACAGCAGCAATGATGGCATCAGAAAAACCGATATGAATGTTACCTAACAGAGGTATTTTAGGTTGTAACTTTGACTGCAACATTAAATCAACTTGTCCGGACCGCTGATCTAGTGAATCAAGGATCTCTCCAGTCAAAGATTCAACCTGATCTGGCAGATGTGTAGACAAGAATTCCTGAACAAGAGCCTCTCTCCCGTACCCTTTTACATCTCCATGATCAGCGATATCAAAGTGTCTTGAATATTCAAGTAACTTATTTTTAACTTTTGAAAAATGATCACTAAGAACTCGATATGTCATAAATTTATATGCTTCTAACGGTTCACGATAACCGGCGACGACGAACTGTTCGAGCACCACCGAGCCATTCAAATTTAAAACAGAAGTATTTTCCGTCCGTGTTGATTTAGTGGTTAGGTGGCACCATGTCTTTTAAGTGTAGTAAACGGACGTGGGCGAACCCAGAACCAGCTGGCCAGAACCAGCGCCCCGAAAACTGTATAACAAACTATGAATACCCACTCCGGTGCGCGGAAATACAAAATCGTCTCTAGCCAATGGGATATGAAGGTACCGGGATAAACGGTGACACCGGCCCTTTCGCGTAGCGCCATTTCCCAAGTGGTGAAAGGACATTTAACACCTAGCCATGACTGCAGCACAACCACACCGATTGCAACGAGATGCGCCAAGCGAAACCACGGATTTCGTACTGAAGACCACGAAAGAAGCGTACCGGCAAAAATTAACAAAAAGCAAACTGGGTCAATTGGAAACGCTTCTGGATATAGTTTTTTCCCCAGTAAAAATTTAGGTGCTTTTGGTGATGGAGGGCTAGTCGTCACAAATTCTGATGAAACAGCAAAGAGTTTAAAAATGCTGCATAATCATGGCTCTGACGTGCGCTATTACCATGATATAATTGGTTATAACAGCCGTTTAGATGATATGCAAGCCGTAGTATTAAGAGCAAAGCTAAAGCGTATTGACCAATATAATAATGCCCGAAGAAATGCTGCACATTTGTATTCTGAATTATTAGCTGATTTACCATTAACAACACCCTATGAAGATGGAGTAGGGAAGCATGTTTATCATCAATACACATTATTATGTGATCGACGTGACGAAGTTATGCAGGCACTACAGGATAAACTAATTTCCTGTGCTGTTTATTATCCCGTTCCACTCCATCAACAGAATGTATTTAAAGACGACTGTGCTGGACTGTCTTTACCCATAACTGAATCTGTTTCTGCTAACTGTTTTTCACTCCCTATCTGCCCATCATTATCAGATAAGACAATTAAAAAAATTGTTGCTGTTATTCATGGAGTTTTAACGAAATAATAATGCAAGTCCAATAGAACTCTCAAAAATATCATTGATTAATGGTTCTTTTCCTTTGACTAAAAACCACAACCAAACAATCATGTTTAGCGCAGGTGAATCGTCTGGAGATAAACATGCCGCCAATATGTTTTTAGAACTAAAAAAACAACTGCCTTCCATAAAAGGAATAGGGATGGGGGGAGTAAAAATGCAACAAGCCGGAATTGAAATAGAGTATGACTCTTCAGGTATTGGTGTTATAGGCTTAATAGAAATAATCAAGCATTTTGGAGAAATTCATAGAGCTTTAAAATTAATGAAGCGGCTTATTGTGGTAGAAGAACCTGATTTATTAGTTTGTGTAGATTATAAGGAATTTAATTTTAAACTAGCTCGTTTTGCTAAACAGCAAGGAATAAAAGTCTTGTTTTATGTCAGTCCGCAAGTATGGGCATCACGCCCTGGCCGCGTAGTTAAATACGGTAAAGTGATAGATATGATGGCTGTTATCTTTCCCTTTGAAACAGCATACTACGAGGCTAAAAATATACCAGTTAAATATGTAGGTCACCCCTCTGTCGATAAAGTCAGCCCTAATAACAGTAAAACAGAAAATTTAATTCAATTTTCATTTCAAGCAGACAAACCTATTGTGGGCCTATTACCAGGTAGTCGAGATAATGAAATAAATCGAATGCTGCCGGTTATGTTGGCTGCAGCAGAAAAAATTTCAAAATCACATGCAGGTATTCAATTTTTATTGCCTCAAGCTGATTCTATAAGTGATGAGCTCTTACAAAGCTACTTAGAAAAATATGATATTCAAATCAATGTTATAAAAAACCAGACTTATGATGTCATTCAATGTTGTGATGCGATTATGACAACATCGGGAACCGCTACACTGGAAATTTCTTTATTAAAGATACCTATGGTCATCACTTATAAATTATCAGCAATCACCTATTTATTAGCTAAATATCTAGTGATTACTAAATTTATTGGACTGCCAAATATTATTGCCGGTAAACAAATTGTCAAAGAATTAATACAGAACGACGCGAATGAAAAAAATTTAGCAGATGAAATAAATTTGATTTTAGACAATTCTAAGTATAGAGAAAAAATGTTAACTGAGTTAACAAAAGTAAAGGAGATGCTAGGGCAGGGCGGTGGTTCTAAAAACATGGCAGATTTAGCCGTGTCAATGTTAAAAAATTAGTTTTTTTGAATAGTAAATAACACAGGAGCAGAAGCTTTTTCAGAGCTATATATTTGTTTCATAACATATTTATCGGTATTTAGTTGCTTACACCAACATCTAATTTGTTTAGTTTCTAGGTCGCCACCAGAGTGCCCCGGATATGCCATAATTGTGATAACTCCATTAGATGCCAATAACTTAATAGCTTGATTAAGGGAAAATAATGTGGAATCTGTTTGAGTAATTATGGCTTTATCACTTCCAGGTAAATAGCCTAAATTAAACATAATGGCTTTAACCTTGCCATGATATTGATTGGGTATAAATTCAATCAAATTTTCATGACTAGTATTAAATAGTGTACTATTTTTAAAAGACAAATTGGTATCTAATCTCGTTTGTGTTGATTCAATAGCTTGCTGTTGAACATCAAAACCAAAAACCAAACCATTCCTGTCAACCTGTCTGGCCAAAAATAAAGTGTCATGGCCGTTACCAACAGTTGAATCAATAGCAATATCTCCTGTATTTAAATATTTTTTGATAAATTGATGTGTCTGAGTGGTTAATGAAATTCGCTTACTCATAGTACCTTAAAATATTAGTGCTTGAAGGAATTGGCTTTCGAAAAAGTAAATAATCCACTAGACATTGGCAATACCAAGGTATTTGTAAGCTTCCTTTTGCACCAAACCCATTAAAAAAAATTAATTCTGAATGATGAGGGTGAGGGCCAATAAACGGTTGTTTATCTAAAGTTGTAGGTCTGATTCCCGCTTGCTGACGAATAATATTTTCTGGTGTTAAACTAGGGTAGACATGATTCAATGATTTAAGAAGCGATTTTTTAGCTGATGATGTAATGTCAGTCTCTAAATTATCCCTGTCAAAGGTAGCTCCTGTTCGGAATTGGTGGGAATCTAACGGAATATACCACTGCCCATAATTAAGCAGTTTATCAATAATTTTATTAGATGAACTTGCCGTAATAATTTCACCTTTTACGGGTTGAAAAGGTAACCAGGAAAACCAGGGGTTATTAATTCCAAGATAGCCTTCACAAAAAATAATTTGCTTTGGTTTAAATTGTTGCCATTGCAAATCAGGAGCTAACTTAATATCATCATAGTTAAAGTCGGTTTTAGTATAAGAATTGATAGAAATTAAATAGGCTTTTAATGTATGGAGTAAAGGTTTAGTTAATAAATACCCTGTTTGTTTTTGTTTTAATAAACCAATGGGAGCATTAATTGTAGAAAATGTAGGGATTATTTTATCTAAAAAAGGTTTATAGTTAGATAGAGAAAGTCTTTTTTGACAGGCAATTAATTCTTTATTATTACGAAAAATTCGTAGCATAGGGCTTTCAACATAAAATGATTGTTGAAAAAAATGGGCCAATCCTTGGTAAAAATCTAATGCAGTTGGAAGTAAATAATCGACACCCGTAGATTTTACAAAGCGCATTCCAGTAACGGGATTTATTAAACCTGCTGCGATCAAAGAAGCATTTTCTTTATCATTATCTATAACAATAACTTTTTGATCGCGCTGTAAAAGCTCCCATGCTAAAAAGCTCCCCGCTAACCCTTGACCTATAATTAAATAGTCTATATCCATGCGGGGTTATAATTGGATGGGTGATTAAAAGTGATAGATAGAATTTAGCTGCGGTCTTTTTGGTAGCCTAACCCTTATAGATATTTAGTTAATTACCTAAATACTGATTCACAAGCTCCAAATCTTGCACAGTTAAACTACTGGCAGCTTGTTTTAACTTGATCCCATTAATTAGATAATCATAACGACTTCTGGAATAATCTCTTTTGGTTCTGTACAAATTTCTTTGCTCTGACAATATATCAACCATTGTACGAGTACCAACCTCAAAACCTGCTTCAGTCGCTTTTAATGCACTTTCTGCTGATCTAACGGTTGCTTTTAAAGCATTTACTCTACTTAAGCTGGAAACTACATCACGAAAAGAATTTCTTACTTGATGTTTAACTTGTCTTTTTACACTTGAGAATTCTTCTTTAGCAGCTTGAAAATCAAATTGAGCTTGCTTGGCGCGGGAGTATACAGTACCGCCTTGAAAAAGAGGAATGTTTAGCTGCAAACCCACATTCTCAGTATCGCCACGTAAGCCAAAAGAACTGTCTACATCTTGTAAATTATAACCTGCAACAATATCAAGAGTGGGTAAGTGTCCAGATTTCTGAATTGAAATATCTTTTCTTTTAACCTCAACCTGATTTAATGCCGCTATAAGTTGTAGATTATTAGTTTCTGCATTTTTTGCCCACCTTGTAATATCATTTGGGACTGGATACGAAAAATCTATTGGTTTTTCTAAACTAACTAAATCGACTTCATTTTCTCCAATAATTTCTCTTAACGCTTCCTTACTATCATCCAGCTCATTTTCGGCTTCAATCTGATTTGCTCTTGCTTCATCAAATCCTGCTTGCGCTTCATAAACATCGGTAATAGCAATTAAGCCAACATCAAATCGTTGTTTTGCCTGTTCAAGTTGGCGTTCAATAGCATTTTGTTCTGATAGTGTGAATGCAAGATTATCTTGTGAAGATAAAACATTAAAGTAAGCTTCAGCAGTTAAAACCATTAAGTTTTGATGCTCTGCCTCATATTCAGCATCTGCTTGAGCAATTCGATTATCTGATTGACTAAGTTGCACCCAATGATCCCAATGAAAAACAGGTTGAACCAGATTAATAGAAAATCCATGATCCCAATATTTTTGGACACCAGTACCTTGAAAGGTTTGTTTTTTATTATTAAGACGATTACGGCTACTGGTTGCTGAAGCAGAAATAGTAGGTAACATTTGTCCAATACTTTGAGATCTTGTTTCTGCAACTGATAGTTGAGAATAATGAGATCTTTTTAGGTTTGGGTCATTTTTATAAGCAAGTTGAAAAGTTTCAATTAGGTCTTGTGCGCTTACTTGAGAGCAGAGTGCACAAAGGGTTAAAAGAGCAATTGATTTAAATTTATTTAGAATCATTTTTAATGTTTTAATAACTAAATTATAATAGGTGTCCTGTTAACTGTAGAAGATAGTCTGTTTTTATAAAAAAGTAAATACAATCCGTTGTTTAAAACATTTTAAAATAATAATGATAAATTTAAAAAAAATAATAATTTTTGGTATGACAGGCTTGATACTTTCGGGTTGTTCTAGTTTAGGTAAAGGAGTGACAGAGGCTTTTCTTGAAAAACAAGAGGCGCAAGACACTAGAATGTGTGAAGTTTGGGGGGCTGAGTTTGCTGGCTTAAAACCTTATCTGAATAATAATAAAGGTAAAATGAAAGTTCTGATGGTGCATGGGGTAGGAGACCATAAACCTGGATATTCAACAGAGTTTTTTGAAAAATTAGCTAAAGAACTGGATTTAACAGTTACCTCAAGAGCCCATAAAGACATTAAATTATCTGACCCAGAGTTACCTGATATTCCTCTAGGAAATTTAAGAATCAATCGTTTTTTGAGTAAAGATAGATCACAGGAGTTAATATTTTATGAATTAACCTGGTCAGAGATAACGGCAAAAGAGAAAGAAGTCTTAGCATACGATAACTCAGGACAATACTCATTTAGACGAACCGAAGTAAATGATTTAATGAAACGGTTTTCAAATGATACGGGGCCAGATCCGATCATTTATTTAGGCGAGAGCAGAGAAGATATACTACTCGCGTTTACTCAATCCTTTTGCTGGATGACCTATGGAAATTGGGGTGAACTGCCAGAGGGAGAAGGGAAATCTTGTGTGTTGCCCGATATTTCAGCCATAATAAATGATGAATATGCATTTATTTCGCATAGTTTAGGTAGCAGAATAACCATTGATGGAGTAGAGCGTATTACCTCTGCTCTCGGACAAAGTACGAATGATGACGATGACGACATGTATCAAAAGACAGTTAAGTCCGAGCTGAAAAAGAAAACCATCCCCATTTATATGATGTCTAATCAACTCCCTATGTTGCAATTAGGCAGAAAGTTACCTGCAGAAAGCAATCAAAAGCATGCATATTGTGATCCAAAAGGCGAAAAATACTCTAAACGGATGCTTACCAAAACACCGATTATTGCATTTAGTGATCCTAACGATATATTAAGTTACGCTATTCCCCCAGGTTTTGTTGAAAAATATCTTGACTCAAGATTATGTATAGAGGTTACAAATGTGAATATCAACGTTGCTTTTGTCTATGATGTTTTTGGTTTAGGAAAGTTAGCAAACCCTATGGATGCACATATTGGCTATGATACTGATGACAGAGTGGTTGGTTTAATTGCAAAAGGGATAGGCAATGACAACACAAATGATCTCGTAAAAGAACGTTGTCAATGGATAGAGACAATAGATTAAGTTAGTATTCTTTTTATCCTTAAAATTTGAATCAGTTAACTGATGGGTAATTACACCAAGGTAATTAAGACCTATTCAACTATCTTATTGATTGCTGGATGTATTGCGTTGTTCAGCTTAACGCCATCCGGCACTTTTCTTGAAGAAGAGTTTGGCTTATCCTGGTTGTTTAAAATAAGGGGGGAAAGACTGCCTTCGGAAAAAGTCATTATTGTCAGTATTGATAAATTATCGGCAGAAATTTTACATTTACCGGAAAACCCAGAAAAGTGGCCACGGTCTTTCTATGCTCAGTTAATAGAAAAAATAAACCAACAAAACCCCTCTGTCATTGCATTTAATATGATTTTTGATGAGGTTAGGGATAAAAATAATGACCAGTTATTAGCAAAAGCAATAGATGATGGCAAAAATATCATCCTTAGTAATTATTTAAAAAGAAATAAAATCAAAACTAATGACTCAACCAGTCATCTATCTTATGAAAGTATTGTTGATTCACTTCCGGTTTTTGAAAAGGCAGCCTTAGGCTCGGCTCCTTTTCTACTTCCAAAAACTGCCTCTACTGTTAAACAATTTTGGACTACTAAAAAAAGTGCGGGCGATATTGCTACATTTCCTGTGGCTATATTCCAAAGTTATATTTTTAAACAAACATACCAAGAGATTGTTCAATTACTTTATCAGCTAAATGCCCCATCTAATTTCAGGTTTCCCGAGACATTTCAACAGTTTGCAGATAAAACAGATGTTGTTGAAGCCATTCAAAGAATACAAACAGAACTTATTAATAATGCCCCTTCGTTACTCAAGTTTAGTCATTTAATAAACCAGGCAAACTATTCGGATACTAAAAAACAGTTGCTAAAATCATGGGTAGCCATGTTGAAAGTTTCAGATAGTAGTTTATATATTAACCATTATGGTAGGTCTGGTCATATTCCTACGATTCCTTTTTATCAGGCGCTCATCAGTGATATTTTGAAACCTGATATTTTTAAAAATAAAATTGTATTAATAGGATACTCTGAAAATATAGAGCCTGAAAAAAGTCAAGGGCTTTATACCGTTTTTTCAACTAATAACAGTGAAGTTTCCAGTCCTATAGAAATCGCAGCTACAGCCGTTGCAAATCTAATTGATAATTCATGGGTAAAACCTCTTTATCCTCTGTACCAGTTTTTTCTTGTGTTTGGCTGGAGTCTCTTACTCATCAGTATTTGTTGTTTTTCTTCGTATAAAAAAGCTGTTAGTTTAGTTATAGCATTAAATATGGCCTATTTATACTTAGCATACGAAATATTTGTCAATACTTATATCTGGTTACCTTTGTTTACTCCCATTATATTATTGACTCTATTTGTTTTAATGATGAAATCAATATCGCATTTTTTTAAGGGTCGAAAAGATCATAAAAATATGCAAAAAGCATTTAGTCTCTATTTGCCAGGTGATGTTGTTAGTTCTATTACCACTCAACATAATGCAAGCTCGATGAATCTCTATGGAGAACTAATGCAAGGCGTCTGTATGGCAACCGATGCAGGTCAATATACAGCACTATCAGAAAGCATGAACCCGCAGAAACTAAATGATTTAATGAATGCTTATTATGGAGTCATGTTCCCGCTCGTAAAAAAATATCAGGGAATAATTTCTGATATTTTAGGTGATGCCATGTTTGCCATATGGCCAAGGGCAGTTCATGAACAACAACACAGATCCCATGCTTGCTTAACAGCCTTAGAAATTTTAACGGCAATAGACCAGTTTAACGATTTTCAGCCAGATCAATTGCCAACCCGTATAGGTTTACATTTTGGAGATATACGTTTGGGTAATGTGGGGGCTGATTATCACTATGAATATCGAGCAGTAGGCGATACGGTCAATACAGCAACCCGGATTGAAGGCTTAAATAAGCTGTTAGGGACACGAATATTAGTTTCCTCCAATGTTATTAATGACTTAAACATTTTTTTTACTCGAGAACTAGGCGTCTTTTTATTAAAAGGTAAAACAAACCCCATTCATATTTATGAATTGATGGGTAAAAAGAGTGACCTACAAAACTCAAGCACCACAACAATAGTTGCTGATTTTACTAAAGCGCTGAATTTATTTAAACAACAACAATGGTCAGAAGCATTAGATGCATGGCTAGAGTTAGAACGTATCTATCCAGGTGATGGGCCAACACTTTTCTATATTCAATATCTAAAACAAAACAATCAAAAGTTACTAGTCCCCTCTAATCAAAACCTGTCTACTGTGATTAAAAGTGGTAATATTACCACTTCTCTTGCATTACAAGATAAAACAGGCATAGAATAGCTTTAACATAAAAATATTTCTATTTCTTGGATTTAGTGAACATTTTTTATTTTTTAGTTAGTGTTGCACTAATAATTATTATAATAAAATGCATCAGAAGATTGAATATTTTATCCTCTTTGGGTTATTGATAGCATCAAGTGGAGTTCAAGCTGAACACCTCTGCTCTCAATGGTTAGCCAAAATTATATCCAGCCAGGGGAAAGTTGATATACAGTATGCGGGTCAATCTGACTGGGAAACTGTGAATTCAGATCAGATCTTTTGTGATAAGGACAAAGTTCGCACAAGAAAGCACAGTCGTGTCACTCTTTTACTTAGAAATGAATCAAGAGCTACGCTAAAACAAAGCTCAACGCTGATTTTTTTACCTCCAAAACAAAAAAAAACAAGCTCTTGGTATTTAAAACTATTAGAAGGAGCAGGTTTTTTTCGTAGCCGAGAATCTCAACGGTTAAATATTCAAACACCTTTTATTAATGCTGTACACCAAGGTACTGAGTTTTTAGTGACCGTTGATTCAGAGCATGCAGAAATCAAGGTTTTTGATGGGCAGGTAGCGGCAAATAATAAACAAGGTGAAATACTGATTAAACAAGGTTTTACTGGAATTGCATACGAAAGCCAAACACCACAAATTAAAGCACTAACCATTCGTCCAGAAGATGCAGTGCAGTGGACACTGTACTACCCTCCGGTTATCAATATAGAAAAGGGTAGGGTATCTAAATTAAATGCTGATGATAATCAACAACAAATAGGTGATTTAGATAAATCTTTAAACTTACTCGATAAAAATCAAGATTTACAAAATGACAGTCACTATTTAACTTATATTGCATCGCTTTTACTAAGTGTAGGTAGTGTTGACGAAGCTTTAAAATTTATTGATCAGGTACAAACTATAGGACCTGATTACAGTGACGCATTAGCATTGAGAGCAATAGTTTCAGTTGTTAAAAACCGACAGGATGAAGCTTTAAACATTGCTCAAAAAGCAACCACTCAAAATCCTCAATCAGCCACGGCTCAGATAGCTTTATCATATGCTTATCAGTCGAAATTTAAAATAGAATTAGCACTAAAAGCAACCCAAAAGGCTGTTGAATTATCACCCGATAATGCTTTGGCATGGGCTAGGTTATCTGAGTTGCAGCTTTCTACTGGTGAACGTAGTGATGCCTTAAAATCCGCACAAAAAGCACAACAGTTAAATCCAAAACTTGACCGTACTCAAACTATTCTTGGCTTTGCTTATCTGGCAGAAGTGGATATAGATGAAGCAAATACTGCATTTACTAAATCCATTAATTTGAATTCTGCTGATCCTTTAGCACGATTAGGACTGGGGTTAGCAAAAATCAGAAAAGGTGATATTGAAGACGGAACGCAGGATTTAGAAACAGCCGTTAGTCTAGATCCAGATAATGCCACTATGCGTAGCTATTTAGGTAAAGCTTATTATGAACTTAAAAATAATGACTATGCAGAAACTGAATTAACTATTGCTAAAGAAGTTGACCCGAATGACCCAACGCCTTGGTTTTATGATGCTATACGTAAACAAACTACAAATCGACCTGTAGAAGCTCTACATGATATGCAGAAGGCAATTGAGTTAAATGATAATCGTGGGGTTTATAGGTCTAAGTTATTGCTGGATGAGGACTTGGCTGCAAGGAGTGCTAGTCTTGGACGGATTTATAATGATTTAGGGTTTCAGCAATTAGGTTTGGTGCAAGGCTGGAAATCGGTGAATACTGACCCTAGTAATTATTCAGCCCATAGATTGCTTGCGGACAACTATGCTTCAAGACCGCGGCATGAGATTGCCAGAGTTAGTGAATTATTACAATCGCAATTGTTACAGCCTGTTAATGTCAATCCTATTCAACCAAGCTTGGCGGAGAGTAATTTGCTTATTCTTGATGGCTCAGGCCCATCAAATACTTCATTTAACGAATTCAATCCACTTTTTACACGTGATCGACTGGCCTTACAGACATCAGGTGTCTATGGAAGCAATAATACTTGGGGTGACGAAGTTGTCCAATCAGGGCTCTGGAATAAATTCTCTTATAGTCTTGGACAGTTCCATTATGAAACTGATGGGTTTAGGGAGAATAATGATCTTAAGCAAGATATTTATAACGCATTTATTCAGGGACAGATTACGCCGAAACTTAATTTTTTAGGTGAGTTTAGAAGACAAGACAGAACACAAGGAGACCTAGAACTGCACTTTGACCCTGATAACTTCTCTCGAACCGCCAGAAGATCAATCGAGCAAGACACATATCGAATTGGAGCTAGATATTCGCCCTCATCTAACTCCGATATTATTGTTTCTTCTGTTTACGCGGATCGAAAGGAAATATCACAACCAACACCATCTCGTAAAACCAATAATCAGCAGGATGGATATCATATAGAAGCTAGGTATCTTTTTAATTATGATTGGCTTCATTTAACGATTGGTGGAGGAAATTACAATATAGATACTAATATACAACGTTCGAAAGACAATAAACCACGACCAAGCATACAGTCGACTGATATAGCTTATAACGCTTATTCATATTCCAATATTCGGTTGTTTGATTCTCTAACATTAACTTTGGGTTTGAGTTATGACCACTTAGACATTGTTAGTAGAAAGGTGTCACGTATTAACCCAAAATTTGGCTTTGAATTGGATATAACAGATTCAGCCCGTCTTCGATTAAGCTATACGGAGACGGTAAAGCGATCCCAAGTCGTAGATCAGACTATTGAACCAACCGTAGTTGCAGGTTTCAATCAATTTTTTGATGATGTAAATGGAACAGTATCTAAGCGCTACGGTGTTGGTCTTGATACAACCATAACACCGAACTTGCATGGGGGAATCGAGTTTTCAGGGAGAGAATTAAATTTTCGGACTTTTGACGGGTCAAAAAATCCCCCAGCATTTGTAACGACTAAGAGACGAGAAAAACTTCTGCATGCCTACCTATATTGGACGCCTATTTCTCAATTTTCGCTTGGTTTTGAACCAGTATTCGAACAATTTATTCGATCTAAAGATGATCCGTTCGTCGTGAATTCAAAAGAGCCTGATCAAATAGATACGTTAATACTTCCACTGACTCTTCGAGTATTCTCTCCATCGGGTTTTTTTGCTGGTGTTAAAGGAAGCTTTGTTGATCAATCCATTAAATCGGATTCGATAGCTAATTCCCCTTACGATAGTGATGATTTTTTCACATTTGATGCGAGTATTGGTTATAGATTGCCAAATAGAAGAGGAATAATCGGACTAGAAGCAAAAAATATTTTTGACCAGAAGTTTAATCATGAAGGATTAGGTATTCAATCATTTAATGCAGTCGAACGACCTCGTTTTATTCCAGACCAAATGATTTTTTTTCGAGCAACATTTGTGTTTAACTAAATTAGGGGCGTACTAAGAATTATTGACGTGCGCATTTTTAAGCAAAGAGGAGAGAACTATTATGAAAGTCAACGAACTGAAACAAAGGATATTTAAACTAACGGAAGAAGCGAAACTCGAACTTGAAGATGAATTTGGCAAAGGGCAAATTGAATCGATAAGAATTGTTACCAAAGAAGCAGAAATAATACATTTGCGTTTTCCGGGTGAAAACATAGTCGAAACAAATCGATGTGATGGAACTTTTTCAGTGTATGAAGTACCAAACGACCCTTCCTGTTGTCCGGATAGAAAGTTTTTAGATATTGAAGTCCCCAAAACAACTATAGATCCTAACAATAGTAGCCTAGACAATCGATTAATAGAAATAGTGAAAGAAAAAACTGAACGCAAAGTAGTTTCACAAATCGTGAACTCTGCGTTAGTGATATATGAAAATAGTGGGTGTGATTGTACTGGTGGTATTTGCGAGCATTGGTAGGATAAGGATTGTAAGTTGGTATTTGCGAGCATTGGTAGGATAAGGATTGTAAGTTGATGATATGGACTCCTCTCCCTTCAACGGTGTCATAATGCACCCTAAATTTTTTTAACGAAGTAAAAGAGGAGTCCAAAATGAATAATAGCGTAATCGGGTTAGATATAGCAAAAAACATCTTTCACCTGTATACCTTTGTCGAGGGTAAAGCCGTCAAGAAAAAGCTAAAGCGAGCTGAGCTATTAGCCTTTTTTGCCAACTATCCGGTCAGTCTGATTGGGATAGAGGCGTGTGGTAGTGCCCATCATTGGGCGAGAGAATTAATGAAGTTGGGGCATGAGGTCATTTTGCTCAATGCGCGTTATGTGAAGAGTTTTGTTGTCGGTAACAAAAATGACTTTAACGATGCAGCCGGTATATTTGATGCCGTCACCCGTCCCAATAAGCGAGCAGTGACGATAAAAACAATCGAACAACAGGATATACAGTTGATTCATAAAGTACGGCAAGGCCTGGTGGGTAAACGTACGGCTTTAGTGAATCAAACCCGAGGATTGTTGAGTGAACGAGGGATTATTATTCCTCAAAGCATTAATAAGGTCAGGCAGCAATTACCCCTGATTTTAGAAGATGCTGAAAATGATTTAACCCCGTTAAGTCGGGAAATCTTTGCAGAACACTATACCCAGCTTGTTGCACTGGATGATGAAATAAAGGTACAAGATCAGCGGATGAGTGCGCTTTGTAAAAGTGATGAGACAGCAAAGCGATTTCTTGAAGTGCCCGGTGTTGGGCCCATGACAGCATCCATGGTTGCTTCTGACATAGGGAATGGTAAAGGCTATCAAAGCAGTCGTGATTACGCCGCCAGTTTGGGTGTCGTTCCCAGGCAGCATAGCAGTGGAGATAAACAGATTTATTTAGGGATCAGTAAGCGTGGTAATCGTTATATCCGAACTCTCTTGATACACGGAGCGCGAGCCGTATTAAAAAACTGCAGTCAAAAAGAAGATAAACTGAGTTTATGGCTACAAGCGTTGATTGAGCGGCGAGGTTTTAACAAAGCTGCCGTTGCGCTAGCGAATAAAAATGCCAGAATACTCTGGGCGATGGCAACCCAAGAAAAAGAATATGATGCACTATTGGTTTAACCCGAGTGCAGAGACCGGGTTATCCACCCTTTGTCCACCGACTACGAGCTAAGAGGGCTCTTCGTCCGTGGACAAAGCATGGATAACCCTCAACCTATAACCGAGTAACCCAGATTGCGGAGGCAAGTTAACCACTATTGATGACAACAACAGGTCAGACCGATACTTGAAAGAACCCGTCTATTCCAAAGAGTTCATTACGAAACCGTTAAGTTGGTAGGGTCAGAAAGTATGCGAATAGATTCATCAGGAGTCCTGAGGTCATAAAACCTCTATCAGAGACCGAATATATGGCTGCAATCTTGATCTATGTTGATGACATTATTTTGAATAACTTGGCTTGCAATAAACGAGGAGTCCATATATGGAATAAGATGTCTTGGTTCTGTTGTCTGAATTTGTTGGGGTATTATAAATGGAGAACCAGCAGTAAATAAGGCACCAAACATCTCCTTTGAAGTAGCTCAACGGATTCAGATTCCTGAGACTACGGTTAAGGGAATGGTCGCTGATGACGGCTTACCTAACAACACGCTTACCTATCAATGGACGAAGGATTCCGGACTAGGTGCTGTTTCGTTTAATACGCCTAACGCACCTGAAACAAAGGTCACATTTACTAAAGCTGGCAGATACTTGTTAAAACTAACAGCTAATGATGGTGCTTTATCGGGGTCAGCCATTATTCGGGTTATCGTCGATCCTTTCGAAGATCAACACCCCCCCGTTGTTGACAATCCAGCGCCATCAGGTACGTTTATAGATGACTTTGCAGGCACACTTAAAAGTGGCTGGAAATGGATTTCTGAGAAACCTGATGACTGGAGGATAAGAACGAACGGGCTTGAAATCAAATCTTCAGAGAGTACCACTATTTATAAACACAGGGATAGAGAAGAAAGTCATAACACGCTTGTTCGGCCAATTAATATCAATAAGTCAGTCGATTTTGCTGTATCAACTCAAATAAATACGAATTCTGGGGGCCAAGGCGGATTAATACTCTATCAGGACAATGATAATTATATAAAACTAGTCATTGAAAAACTTAGGCCTTATGATCCTAAAGAACCATTTTTCGTTATGCTGCGCGAGCAAAACGGTGCTGTCAACCATTTTCACAAAGAAGATAAAGATATCAAAGGTGGCGAAGGCTCTCAAAAAGATGTTAAAAATAATGACGAGATTAAAGTGCGAATTCCGGGTAATAAGAATAGAGAAGAATTCATTTACGATCTCCGCTTAAGACTCCACAATAAACGAGTAACCATGTATTGGCGTGTGCCAGGAGGTTCATGGAACCGAATTCAAGAATCGATGCCACTACCTGAAAGCAGTGGACAATGGTTCGCAGGAATATATTCCAGTGGAAAATCGGCAGAAAACGGACAAGGATGGCAACGTTATAGAAATTTTAAACTTACTGTTTTTGAGGATTGAGTACTCGTTATAAATATTAGCCTCTCACCATTATACTTAAGGAGAGGGCTAGTCAGTTTTTTCTCTTCTGGCTATGGAAGGCATAAGAGAATATTTTTTCAATAAATAACTAATGAGGATATTGATAATGATACATACGCCATTAAATTTTAAATTTAATTCAGCTCTTCTAGTGGGATTACTGGGCATATCAAGCTCAGTTTTAGCAATCCCCTCTTTTCCCGGTGCCGTGGGTCGTGGAGCAATTACTCCTGGTGGGCGGGCGGTAATTAACCAAGATAATAACCTTCGGCACTTTCTGCCTGGCAACTCTATAGGAATTTTATTCTTACAACGTCCCAGGATTGACTCTTTCTTTCGATAAACAAGTCGAGAGGGCTTCCACTTTATTGAAATACAATCTTTTTTATCTTCTTGTCTCCATGGCTAGTGCAAGAAGAAGTTTTTTACACACAATATAATACCCCAACAAATTCAGACAACAGAACCAAGACATCTTATTCCAATTTCATGAGTGTTCCCTTTAAAACATAAACTTGCAAGGAAACAGCTCGCAAACCCGCACTCTAAAGCCCACCAAGACATGTTTCTTCGTATTTTACAAAATATGTTACCGGCAATGAAGACAGAGGG
>JAKIUK010000066.1 GCA_021647585.1 Methylococcaceae bacterium | reverse complement strand
TCATTTTCCGCTCAACTCGGCGTTTCAAAATGGGCCTAACTGGGGAAAAGATGTATTTATTCCATTGGATTGGATATTGGGAGGTGTTGAACAGGTAGGAAATGGCTGGAAAATGCTGATGCAATCTTTGGCAACAGGACGTGCAGTCTCTTTACCCGCATTGAGTGCCGGAACAGCGAAATTTGTCTGCCGTAATACAGGGGCTTATGCACGTATCAGGAAACAGTTTAATATCTCTTTAGGTGAATTTGAAGGTATAGAAGAACCTTTGGCGAGAATGGCAGGTGAAACCTATATTATCAATGCGGCAAGGACAGTAACAGCTGCAGCTCTGGATCAAGGGCAGAAACCCTCAGTTATTTCCGCAATTATCAAATACGAATTAACGGAACGTATGCGTCGTATTGTTAACGATGGTATGGATATACAAGGTGGTTCAGGTATTTGTCTGGGTCCCAATAATTATTTGGGGCGTCTGTATCAGGTTATACCTGTGTGCATCACTGTAGAAGGTGCTAATATCCTGACTCGGACCATGATGATATTTGGGCAAGGTGCAATGCGTTGCCATCCTTTAGTTTATGATGAAGTACAAGCTTTACATCAACAGGACAAAGCTATAGCATTACAACAATTTGATCAACTGTTATTCAAACATATGGGGTTTATGATACATAACCAGGTCAGCAGCTTTTGGTTGGGATTAACTAATGCACGTTTTCTTAAAGTACCAGGGAATAGACATACTAAAAGATATTATCGTTCTATAGCCAGGTTAAGTGTTGGTTTTGCATATATTGCTGATTACGCCATTATGGTTTTAGGAGGATCTTTAAAACGAAAGGAACGTATTTCCGGTCAATTTGCTGATGTGTTGAGTAACTTGTATTTATGTTCAACCGTTTTAAAATATTATCAGGATCAGGGCTGCCCAGAAGATGATTTACCTTTGTTACACTGGGCCTGTCAGCATACGCTTTACAAAGCGCAGCAATCGTTATTTGTAATATTTAGTTTATTGCCATACAAGCCCATAGTTTGGGGTCTTGCTGCGACCATTTTTCCTGCAGGCAAGGTGTTTTCAGCACCCAAAGATAGTTTAATCCATCAAACAGCTACATTATTACTGAATGACTCGGAGGCTCGTGATCGTTTGACTCAGGGAATCTATATCAATGAAATAGAAAATGATGCAACAGGACGAATAGAATGTGCCTTTAAAGCGGTAATGGCTGCATTACCCATTGAAAAGAAAATACATAATGCACAAAGAAGTAAGCAGTTGCAGAAGGGCCATGGTGAGGCTGTAATAAATGAAGCACTAGATAAGCAAATTATCAGTGTGGAGGAGGCCGCTTTATTAGAAAAGGCAGATAGGAGCAGGGATTTAGCTATTAAGGTGGATGATTTTTCAGCCAGTGAAATGGTTTGATGATCTACCTGCCAAAAAAATGTTAATTGACTATTAGCACTTTGGTAATTTTGAATTAATGGATAGGTTTTTTGTAGAGTTCACTTCAGTTCGCTATGAACAACAATAGTAATTAGTCTTGTCGGAAATTGCCGGACTGAAGTCCGCTGCATTATTCATCAAACCAAAGTTGTTGGATCACTAGTTTATTTGTATTTCAACTGGTTTGTTCTAAACATGTTAATTATTCGACTGCATAATTCAGGTTACAATATGCAGTTAACACGGTTCGAGAGTAGATTAAAGTGGAAATAACAGAATATATGACAAAACTTGGTCAGCAAGCAAAAAAAGCTGGCCGGGAAATGAGTAGGGCTGAGTCAGGTAAAAAAAACCTGGCTTTACTGAAAATTGCAGATGCAATTGCAAACAGTAAAGATGCGCTTGCTATAGAAAATCAAAAAGATTTAGAAGCAGGAAAAGCAAATGGATTGGACTCGGCCTTATTGGATCGATTGGAATTGACACCTGACAGAATCGATTCCATGATTGAAGGGTTAAAACAGGTTGCAGCGCTTGCTGACCCAGTCGGGGAAATAATGGATCTTAGCTATAGACCTAGCGGAATACAAGTAGGCCAGATGCGTGTGCCATTGGGCGTGATTGGGATTGTTTTTGAATCCCGGCCCAATGTAACCGTTGATGCAGCTGCTTTATGCTTAAAATCAGGTAATGCCTGTATTTTGCGAGGTGGCTCCGAAGCCATTCATTCCAACCAGGCAATTGCACAATGTATCGTTGAAGGTTTGAAAGCGGCAGATCTGCCTGCGGAAGCAGTTCAGGTTGTAGAAACAACCGATCGTGCTGCGGTAGGTGAACTGATCACTATGGACAAATATGTCGATGTGATTATACCGCGTGGTGGCAAGAGTTTGATTGAGAGAATTAGTAAAGAAGCCTCCATTGCAGTTATCAAACATTTGGATGGTATTTGCCATGTTTATATTGATGATAAAGCAGATATAGAAAAAGCGGTAGCTATTGCTTTTAATGCTAAAACGCATCGTTACGGAGTTTGTAATGCCATGGAAACCTTATTGGTTGCAGAAGACATATCAGCAAAAGTATTACCGTTACTGGCCGAAAAATATCTGCAAGAAGGTGTTGAACTACGAGGCTGTCTTAAAACCTGTTCTTTAATTCCTGAATGTATCAGAGCAACAGATGAAGACTGGAATACAGAATATTTAGCCCCGGTTTTATCAATAAAGATTGTTGCAGATATAGACCAGGCCATTGAACATATCAATCAATACAGTTCCGGTCACACAGAATCAATAGTGACAGAAGATTACACCTTGGCACGACGGTTTTTACGAGAAATAGACTCAAGCTCTGTTATGGTCAATGCATCAACACGTTTTGCTGATGGATTTGAGTATGGGTTAGGTGCTGAAATAGGTATTAGCACTGATAAGCTACATGCAAGGGGGCCCGTAGGGTTAAATGGGTTAACCTCAATAAAATATGTAGTGCTGGGTGATGGGCAAATCAGAGAGTAAGAATAGGTTGTGATAAAAATCACAACGCATGATGTTTTACTAAAAGGTAGTTATTAATAATAAAAAGAGGAAAATAAAATGCCACAATTTAGTGTTAATACACATCGGTTTGATCCCTATAAAAACTTTAAATTCCGCATTGTTTTGGATGGAAGAGAGGTTGCAGGCGTTAGCAAGGTTAGTGCCCTTAAGCGATCAACCACACTGGTGAGACATCGTGAGGGAAGTGACCCAAGTAAATCTCGTTTATCACCCGGTGATTGGGCATTCGAGCCGATTACCCTTGAACGGGGAGTTACGCACGATACTGAATTTGAGAAATGGGCTGACCTTAGTTTTAACCTTACCGGGGATGCTGCGATGTCCCTGAAGGATTTCCGTAAAGACATCATCATAAATTTACTAAACGGACAGGGTAATGTAGTTAAGTCATTCAAGGTCTATCGTTGCTGGGTATCAGAGTATCAGGTGCTACCTGATCTTGATGCGAATGGAAATGCAATAGCTATAGAGTCTATAGTGCTCCAGAATGAAGGATGGGAGCGGGATATGAGTGTTGAAGAGCCTAATGAGACATGAATATTAAACAAGTACTATATTTAGTGGATCTAAACAATATGAATAAATAAGGGGTATCAATCTTGCTCTTTATAATTTCAAGTTGGCTGATTCCTTATTACTAGCTGCCCCCTCGATTCCTAAGTGCCTAAGTTATGAAAGAGAAGAATGTATTAGAACAAAGTGCTATTGAGAATTTTGCAGATGCCTATGTTAAAGAAACAAATACAATACTTCAGTTTGTTGAATTAACAGAACCGCCTTTTGCAGATAGTATATGTAATTTAGATGGAAATAAAATTTTTATAGAGGTTAGCCATATCTATGGTACGACATCAGACGCAAAGCAACTTCTTGACCGAATTGGATTTTCGACATCCACTGATGCAGAGAATTTGAAATCAAGGTTGATTCCACTGAATCACCGCCTAATAAAACCACTTAACCGACTGTTAGAAAAGAAATCAATTAAAAAATATGAGGGTTCACCGGTTTGGTTGCTAATCAGAAATGCGATGCCAATTTGGGCAAAAGAAGAATTCCAAGCGTATTATCATGAAATATTTGTACCTGATGAGCATCCTTTTGAACAAATTTGGTTGTTATGCGGGCCAGATAGTGAATCTGGGATTTTGAAGTTGTTTTAACAAATTAAAACAACATTAGCATGTTCAGGTCTTATATTTAATTTTTTATCCAAAAACTACAATAAGGAAAAGTAGATATAGTCTAATTTAAGATGACTGTAGATTGTTAGGCCTGACGGATTGTATTTTGTGATACTGTGTATTTGTTAGCGATCAAAACCTAAAGGAGAAAATATGTCTACTATTAATAAAGATGGAATGCTTATTGATAACAAGGTGGTGCATAGAAGATCGCCAGGCATAGAACATGGAATGCTTATAGGTATTCATGCAATTGTTGTTCATCAAACTGATGCGCCTACTGCTCAACATACCTTTAATGGCTATAAAGCAGGTGGCAATGGTGCTCATTTTTTAATTGGAAAAAATGGATCAATATACCAAACAGCTAGTTTGCATAAGCGCTGCTATCATGTTGGTCGATTAATTAAATCTAAGTGTCTTGCCATAAATAACAAAAACTGTAATAGTGCAAGAATGGCAAAAATTCTTGCTATGTCATGGGGTAGTCAAATAAAAGCAATAAATGCCAATGAGCGTGCGAAGACATACCCTGATCGATATCCTGTAAATAGTGATTCTATTGGTATAGAGCTTGTAGGGAAACATATAGATGATAAAACATACGAAACGATTAAGGCCCAACAAAACCTCTCACTTCAATGGTTGGTGAGTGAACTTTATATTCACTTTAGTCTAACTTCCAGTGATGTGTATAAACATCCTCAGGTATCTTATAAAAACCCAGGTGAAGCGAGCACAGCTATATGGAAATGAAGTGCAAAAGCATCATTTTTTCGGCCGTATTTTATGTTACATCTTGTGCAGAAATAACTTTTAAAAATACCGAAATCACTGATGTATATGTGACTGACTTTAATTCTGATGACATAGCTAAATGCCGTCCATCTGATGTTGATTTAACTCATGATGAGGCAAGAGAATTCTTTTTACGAGCAAGGCAGGTGGATTATAAAGTAATTCATGATCATTATAATTTTGCACCATGCTACATCGAAGGAACACTGAATTTCAAATCTAAATCATGTGATTGGGTGATTCGTGCCGGTGCGACCGGCCATATAAGCTGTGGGAAGGGAGAAACATATTTTGTCTGCGATATATGTGAGGATTTATTTGAATAAAGTTTTATAAGTGTCATGTTTTAGAAATATGTTTGTGTTTTTTGAATTATATTCCGCCTCGTAAGCATGATATTTTGGTTAAGGAACGCACACAGAAAAAGTTGGCTAAATGGCGAAGTAGTTTGTTCGTATTCAAGGGGTGGAAATGGGCGCATAGCAAGCTACGTAACCATTTCTACAGCGAAGAAGACGAACAAAATACAAAGTCAATTGTTCAAGTTATTCTATGTACGTTCCTTAACTTTTGGTATAGCCATATAATATATGCCGGATCAGTATTTGCTACTTATTTTCAGTCGGTGGCTCAGTTAGATATTTCTGCTACATCTATTAGAAACATGATAGAAAAGGGTATGAATCCCCGTTTTTTATTGCAAGGTATCGTTATCGAATACATAAAAGGAAATAAACTATATTCATACAGTAAGGTGCACGAAATGATTCGATAGCGATGTGGCTAGGAGTTAACCACGCAAATGAAGTAAGGTAGTTGGGTAAAGCGTTGGTACCCGACGGTATATGACTAATAAAATGACGCGTAAATAGAGAGATTAAATGCAAACAAAAGATTTATTGAAAATTGTTGAAAAAGTTCTGGATGATAATAAAGGGCAACATATTACAGTTCTGGATGTTATAGGAAAAACCAGTATTACTGATTTCATGGTGCTAGTGACATCAACTTCAGAACGTCATGCAAAAGCATTGTGCGATTATGTGTTGGAAGAAGTAAAAGAAAATGGTATTACGCCTTTGGGAGTGGAAGGTGGGCAAGGATCTGACTGGGTATTATTGGATTTGGGTGATGTGATTTTGCATGTTATGACTGCGCAAGCTCGTGAATTTTATCAATTAGAGAAATTGTGGTCAGTGGACAGAGTGGAAGAAGAGTTGGTGGAAGAATGATTTAAGAAACACGCTATCCGGCCGATAACAAAGATACTATAAAGGAGCAAACTGGTGAAAAAAATAACTTTTAGTTCTTTGTTAACTGTGATTTTAATACTGTTGGTAGGATGTGGTTCAGTCAGCACCAAAGTAGTGGAGTCTTCTACGCCTGAAAACATTAAAACTCTATTGGCAAGTGGGTATAGTCAACTGCGAAAAAGGACTCAGATGACTCAGGGCCAGAATACGTTTGCAACGGAGCAGAGTGCAAAACTTAATGCTTATAGAGAGCTTGCAAAGCAGGTTTACACTGAAAAGCTTGATAATGGCTTAGTAGTTGCGGATCAAGTGCTTAAGGATGAGGCCTATAGAATATTTCTGGATTTATTTTTACGTGAAGCGCAAGTGGTAGAATCTAAAACAATTGCCGATCAGAAAAAAATTGCCCTGGCGTTAGGTTTAACGCCCCGTTTTTATCAATGTTTTTCTGGTACTGTTGCTGTGGTTTCTCAATGTTTACAAGAAGATAATAAAATCCCTTTTACGCGTATTGGATATCAGCATGCTGCATTATCAAGGGTAAATTTATCTTGTGCTGCTTCAGGCTGTATTGCTCCATTAAGTGTTTCTGGTTTTTCCAAGGAAAAAGATGCAGTTGACAATGTGCTGTTAGATTACGGCTTATATGATACTGAATGGACGGCCAATATAGCTTTGAAAACTTTACTTCGTTATTTTGTTCTGTCTAAACAGATTTTTTAATTAACCAACTGTAATGAATATAATGAAGTTAATGCTTAGGAACGTACACGAAAGAACTTCGATAACTAGGAGGCTGCCCGAGAATAGAAAAGCCTACTGCGGAAAAGCTATTTTGAGTCAGATTCTCCGTTCATTCTCGTTAAATAACCCATTATTCGCCTCAAATGAACGAAAAATCTGACTCAAAATGCCTTTCCCTCGCTACGGTTTCTATTCTCGGACAGCTTCCTAGCTTGTCTATTTGTTCTTCTTCTGCGTTGTGGAAACAGTTGCGTAGATTGCTATGCGCCTATTGCCACGCCTTGAAGACAAACAAAAATCCTGTGCCAGTTGCCGAACTTATTCCATGCACGTTCCTTAAGATATTTCTTTTTAGCAGTCTTTTTTTTATACAAGGTTGTGCTAAACCAACAGCTGAAATTTCTAAGGATGTAGAGGTTGCTGCTGTTAACCATACTATTACAGTGCAAGGCCAGGCGAGCATAAAAAATGGTGCGAAGTTGCTCGCTAGAAAGCAGGCTTTCAGGGATGCTATAAGAAATGCCTCTATCGAAGCAGCGGGCAAAATTTCTTCAGAAACCTTGCTTGGTAGTACCAAGGTAGTTGATGAGTGGATTAGTGATGATATTTATCATCTACAGGTATTGACTGTTGTATCTGAGGGACAAATTTGTAATTCACCCTATCGAAAACGGATTGTAGCTACCGGATTTCCTATCGCGACTTCAGGACAGGTCAGCGCTAATGAAACTCAAGATCTATACAGTGGCATTCCAAGAGAAATAATGAATATTCTAATGGAGTCTGGAGATTTTATAGGGCGAAATGAAACGCATACTGTCATCTATTCACGACCTGATATGGCTCCAGAAATATTAGATCCAACAGGGTATCAGGATTCTGTGGTCATTCAGCTTGCACAGCAGTATGGTGCTCAATTTGTTTTGTCTGGAGTCATAAGGGATCTGGAGGTTGAATCGACAGAATATGTCAGAGGTGCTGGCTTTTTGGCGCAAATGAAATCCATGATGAGGGATTTTATAGCCAGAAGAGGCGTCGCTATCGATATTTATGTGCATGATGGTTTATCAGGTGCACTATTATTTCAGCATCGTTATACTGATACGGTGATTGGTGACGTATGGGTTCCTGTTGGATATTCAGTTGGAAGTGAACGGTTTAAAGCAACGCCTACGGGTCATAAGATATCAAAAATCATTCAGTTAGCCAGTAAAGATATCAGACAATTATTTGCCTGTTACCCATTTTCAGCAAAAGTAATTAAAGTTGAAAATAAAAAGGTTTATATTAATGCCGGGGCTCAGGATAAATTAAAGCAGGGGGATAGTCTTGTCGTTTATGCGACCCATTCGAATATGGGCATGCAGGAAAAGAGATTGATTGGTGTGGTCAATATTAGGGATGTGCAGGCAAATTTTTCGGTAGGCGAAATGGAAATCATTTCAGATGCACGAAAAATTAAAGCAGGGGATTTGATTAAAAGTTGGTAGTTCAGAAAACATAAGCCCTTACCTGAAGGAGGGCTTATGTGAATAATTAAACTCGCCTATTAAATAGCCTGTTTAATCCTTTTTAATGCATTCTCCAGGTTTTCCATGCTGGTGGCAATAGAAATTCTAATATGTCCTGGGCAGCCAAACGCAGTGCCTGGTACTAATGCTACGCCTGCTTTTTCAATCAGAAATTCAGCAAAGTCCAGATCATTATCAATACCATCTAGTTTGTCGATCAGTTTTACTACATTAGGGAACACGTAAAATGTGCCATCGCTACTGATACATTCAACACCTTCTATAGTATTGAGTTCTTCAACAACATAGTCATGACGTTTTTTAAACTCGACGAGCATAGTATCAATACAACTTTGATCGCCAGATATGGCTTCAATAGCAGCATATTGAGAAATTGATGTCGGGTTAGAGGTACTTTGAGATTGTATTTTACGCATGGCGCCAATCAATTTGGCGGGTCCAGCTGCATAGCCAATACGCCAGCCTGTCATCGAATAAGCTTTGGATATGCCATTTAACACCATGGTACGATCATATAATTCTGGGCAGGCATTAAGAATATTTACAAAACTGCCTTTTTGCCAAAGGATATGTTCATACATATCGTCTGTAGCAATAATGATCTGCGGAAAATCTTTAAGTACTGCTCCCAATGCCTTCAGTTCAATCGATGTGTACGCAACGCCAGTTGGGTTGGATGGACTATTGATAACAAACAAGCGTGTTTTATCTGTGATAGCTGTACGTAATTGCTTGGCTGTTATTTTAAATTGTTGTGCTTGTGTGGTTTCAACAATGACAGGGACTCCATCTGCTAGTAAAACCATATCAGGGTATGAAACCCAATAAGGTGCAGGAATAATGACTTCATCGCCCGGGTTAATTAGAGCTTGAGCAAGGTTAAAAAAGCTTTGTTTACCCCCACAGGAAACAAGAATTTGATTCAGTTGATAATCAAAACCGTTATCATTTTTGAATTTATCGATAATAGCCTGTTTTAAAGCGGGAATTCCATCAACTGCAGTGTATTTAGTAAAACCAGCATTAATAGCTTTAATTGCAGCGATTTTAATATGATCAGGCGTATCAAAATCGGGTTCTCCAGCGCCTAATCCAATTATATCCTTTCCAGCTGCTCTCATTTCAGCAGCCCTGGCTGTAATAGCTAGCGTCGGTGATGGTTGTACAGCGTTAACTCTATTAGATAGTTTAATACTCATAATGCCTTATAGTGACTTAAAATCAATGATATGGCTATTATACTCTATGATTAATGAGCTTTTGTGTAATAAATTTGTTAACTGAATAGACGAGTGGTTGCCTGCCTGAAGTTTGTGTTTGAGGGTTAGACTTAAAGACGTTTTCTATTATGATAAAAGCCTGCTAACCCTAAAAGTTCAGAACCAAAGAGCCAGATTGAAGTGGGAAGGGGAACAGATGTTTTGGCGTTTTTTGTTAAATTAATAGACATATGAGATAAGTCTGGAATGTTGCCTCCATTGTTAGTAAACGCTATTTTAAAGCTCCAATTTGGTTGAACCTAGAATGATCAGTTGGGAATGAAATCAAGAGCATGTGCAAGAAACCGTGAGCCAACTGATTTTTCTAGGTTGAACCTTTCTGTGCGGCTAAAATGTCAAAAGTAACAGGCAGGGCATTGTCCGGAACTGGGGCTGAACTTGATAGTGTCGATGAATTTGAAGATCCTGTATTTGTACTCAAAGTCCAGTATATTTCAGTGCAATTGGTAAATTCTCCTTATAAATCGCCAGAGTAAAAAAGGGAGAGTTAAAATGATAGAAAATCAAAGCTAAATCCATGTAACATGTTCCTTTAGATAACACATGACCATCGTGCCGTAGTATCACAAATGAAATGTTAATAGTATCAATTTGGTGTGAAAATAATTGAAGATTGTGCGTTCATTTTAAAACTAAATAAACAGTAAAAGTAAAAGTAAAAGTAACAGTGATTAAAAAGTTTAAAATTCAAAGTCGGTACCAACCTGCTGGCGATCAGCCTGAGGCAATTAAACAATTGGTGGAAGGGTTAAATGATGGAGAGGTACATCAAACTTTATTAGGAGTAACCGGTTCGGGTAAGACCTTTACTATCGCCAATGTTATTATGGAAACCCAGCGCCCGGCGATGATCATGGCACCTAATAAAACACTAGCAGCCCAGCTATACGGTGAGATGAAAGAGTTTTTTCCTGATAACAGTGTGGAGTACTTTGTTTCATATTACGACTATTATCAGCCGGAAGCTTACGTGCCAGCTTCAGATACATTTATTGATAAAGATGCTTCGTTAAATGAACATATTGAGCAGATGCGCCTGTCAGCAACCAAGGCTTTGTTAGAGCGAAAAGATACCATAGTGGTGGCAACAGTATCGGCTATTTATGGATTGGGTGAGCCAGAGTCTTATTTTCAGATGGTTTTACATCTGGTCCGTGGAGACATGATTAAGCAGCGGGATCTTTTACGGCGCTTGGCAGAAATGCAATATACCCGTAATGATATTGATCTAAAGCGGGCAACTTATCGTGTGCGTGGTGATGTGATTGATGTGTTTCCGGCTGAATCAGACGAGGAAGCGTTACGCATTGAATTATTTGATGATGAGATAGAGCGCCTGTCATTGTTCGATCCATTAACAGGAGAAATAAAACACCGACTGGCCCGTTTTACTATTTATCCAAAAACGCATTATGTAACGCCTAGAGAAAAATTGTTAGCGGCAGTTGATGAAATAAAAATTGAGCTGGTTGAAAGGTTGGAGCAGTTGCGCTCAAACAGTAAATTAGTTGAAGCGCAACGACTGGAACAGAGAACTTTATTTGATTTGGAAATGATCAGAGAAGTGGGTTATTGTTCTGGTATAGAAAACTATTCCCGGTATTTGTCGGGTAGGGAGTTGGGTGAATCACCGCCAACCATGTTTGATTATTTGCCGGATAATGCGCTGCTAATTATTGATGAAAGTCATGTTTCTGTGCCACAAATTGGTGCTATGTATAAAGGTGACAGATCCAGAAAGGAAACCTTGGTTGAATATGGTTTTAGATTACCTTCTGCGCTGGATAACAGGCCGTTACGTTTTGATGAGTTTGAGCTTAAATCAGCACAGAGAATTTATGTTTCGGCAACACCGGGTCTTTATGAGAAAGAGCATACTGATCACTTTGTAGAGCAAGTCGTGAGGCCTACGGGGTTGTTAGATCCTGTGATAGAGGTGCGGCCGGCAAGTACACAAGTGGATGATTTGTTGTCAGAAATCAATAAACGAGTGTCTCTGAAAGAGCGAGTGTTAGTAACGACACTAACCAAAAGAATGTCGGAAGATTTAACCGATTATTTGATGGAGCATGATGTGAAAGTACGCTATCTTCATTCAGACATTGATACTGTTGAGCGTGTTGAAATTATCCGTGACCTGCGTCTGGGGCAGTTTGATGTATTGGTAGGAATTAATTTGTTACGAGAGGGGCTGGATATCCCTGAAGTATCTTTAGTTGCAATATTGGATGCTGATAAAGAAGGGTTTTTACGCTCTGTGGTTTCATTAGTGCAAACGATAGGACGGGCAGCCAGAAATGTCAATGGTATGGCTATACTTTATGGCGATAAAGTGACTAAGTCCATGCGCCAGGCGATAGATGAAACAGAGCGTCGTAGAGAAATGCAGCGGGCTTTTAATATCAAAAAAGGAATAGAGCCGAAAACCATTTATAAGTCTGTGTTAGATATTATGGAGCTGGAAATCCCTGGATCAGGACTTTCTCTGGGTAATGTAAAAACCAAAATTGCTGAGTCTGTTGCAGAATATAAAGTTCTTTCGCCAAAACAGGCAGCAAGAAAACTAAAACAGTTAGAAGAAAAAATGTATCAGCATGCAAAAGATCTGGAATTTGAAGCGGCTGCTGCAGTTAGGGATGAAATAAAATTACTGCAAGCAGAAATGATGGTTTGATGTAATTATTAAAATAATTTTGCAATGGCTGTCTAAAGAATACTGATTGATGAAAAATTCGCAATGGTTGTTTTTTCTTTTTCTTCAACATAAAATGAAATTGTAATGAAAGCTTATTTTGTATGAATTAACCAAATTACATGAGGTATATGCCTTAAAAGCATTGAAATCATGCGCATTTAGCACAAGTTTCTACGGTTTAACATTGACATGGATATCATGAATTGTGCGCTTTTATTATTATGAGGTTGTATATAACTGACTGGCATGTGATTATGATGGTATGAGTTGATCGAAGCCGATTTTAGATGAATTAATAATGTCAGGTTTGCTTTGCATAAAGGAAAAGTCTTGTTATAATGGCTGGATTGAACACAAGACCTTAGGCGCGTAGCTCAGTTGGTTAGAGCACCACCTTGACATGGTGGGGGTCGGTGGTTCGAATCCACTCGTGCCTACCAGACTATAAAGCATCGCATCGCGGTGCTTTTTTTATTGCGGAAACATAAAGATAAGAAAATGCCAGTAATTACCCTTCCTGATGGATCAAAACGAGAGTTTGATAATGCTGTAACAGTAATGGATGTTGCACAATCCATAGGCTCTGGTTTGGCTAAAGCAACATTAGCAGGAAAAGTAAACGATCAAGTAGTAGATTCCAGTTATTTGATAGAACAAGATGCAGGTCTACAAATAATTACTGCAAAAGATGAGGAAGGTCTTGAGGTTATTCGTCATTCTACTGCGCATTTATTGGCCCAGGCTGTTAAACAGTTATTTCCGGAAGCGCAGGTCACTATTGGGCCGGTCATTGAAAATGGCTTCTTTTATGATTTTTCCTATGCAAGAGCTTTTACACCTGATGATCTTAAAAAGATAGAGAAAAAAATGCAGCAACTGGTTTCAGAAAATATTGAAATTAGTCGTACTGTAGTATCACGAGATGATGCGGTAAAGTTCTTTCGAAATTTGGGCGAAGACTATAAAGCAGAAATCATTGAGTCGATCCCTGCAAATGAAGACCTGTCTTTATATACGCAAGGTGATTTCACCGATTTGTGTCGTGGTCCGCATGTTCCCAGTACAAGCAAATTAAAAACATTTAAGTTAATGAAGATTGCCGGTGCTTATTGGCGCGGTAATTCAGACAATGAAATGTTGCAGCGAATATATGGTACAGCCTGGACAGATAAGAAAGAATTAAAAGCCTATCTGCATCGTTTGGAGGAAGCAGAAAAAAGAGATCATCGTAAACTGGCTAAGGCACTGAACTTATTTCATATGCAGGAAGAAGCGCCGGGTATGGTGTTTTGGCATGAGAAAGGCTGGATAATATATCAGCAAGTAGAGCAGTATATACGTGAAAAACTTCGTGTTAATGGCTATGGTGAAGTTAAAACACCTCAGTTAGTTGATCGGACATTGTGGGAAAAATCAGGGCACTGGGATAAGTTTGGTGAAATGATTTTTACAACGCACTCTGAAAATAGAGATTATGCGGTTAAACCGATGAATTGTCCCTGTCATATTCAGGTATACAATCAAGGCTTAAAGAGTTACAGAGATTTGCCTCTTCGTATGGCTGAATTTGGTTCTTGTCATCGTAATGAGCCTTCAGGTACCTTGCATGGTTTAATGCGAGTAAGAAATTTTGTGCAAGATGATGCGCATATTTTTTGTACTGAGGGACAAATACAGGATGAAGTTTCTACTTTTATTGATTTGTTATTTGAAGTCTATAAAGACTTTGGTTTTGAGCAGATCATAGTTAAGCTGTCTACACGCCCAGAAAATAGAGTCGGCAGTGATGAGGATTGGGATAAGTCGGAAAAAGCATTAGAAGTAGCGCTTAATAATAAAAATATGGATTGGGAGCTGCAACCTGGTGAAGGCGCTTTCTACGGTCCAAAAATAGAATTTTCGCTAAAAGATTGTCTTGATCGTGTTTGGCAATGTGGAACCATTCAGGTTGATTTTTCAATGCCAGGTCGATTGGATGCGACTTATATTGCTGAAGATGGCTCAAAACAAGTGCCGGTAATGCTACATAGAGCAATATTAGGTTCCCTGGAACGTTTTATTGGTATCTTAATTGAACAGCACTCTGGAACATTTCCGCTATGGCTGTCTCCAGTCCAAGTTATAGTGATGAATATTGCCAGTAGACATGAAGAATATACTGAGCAAATTAGGAATAAATTAGAAAAACAAGGCTATAGAGTAAAAATAGACTTGAGAAATGAGAAGATAGGCTTTAAAATTCGCGAGCATTCAATGCAACGTGTACCATATCTTCTCATTATCGGTGATAAAGAGTTAGAAAATCAAACTATTGCGGTACGGTCGCAAAAAGGTGAAGATCTAGGTAGTTTGTCAATGAGTGATTTAACAAGCAAGTTAGATAATGAAATTGCAAACAAAAAATAAAAACAAACTGGAGGAATAGAGTATCGCTTCTAAAAAAGATATTACGCGCTTAAATAACGATATAACCGCAAGACGGGTACGTGTTGTTGGTGCGAATGGTGACAAGATAGGTGTAATTTCATTGGCTGAAGCCAAACAACTTGCGTATGAAGCTAATATGGATCTGGTGGAAGTATCACCTAACGCAGATCCTCCAGTTTGTAAAGTAATGGATTATGGCAAGTACCAGTTTGAACAAAATAAAAAGTCACAGGCAGCAAAAAAGAAACAAAAACAGATCCAGATAAAAGAAATTAAATTTCGACCTGGAACTGAAGAAGGCGATTATCAGGTTAAACTGAGAAGCCTGACTAAGTTTCTGGAAGAAGGTAATAAAACTAAAATTACTGTGCGTTTTCGAGGCCGAGAAATGGCTCATAGGGAGATAGGCATGGAATTGCTGAAGCGTGTAGAAAAAGATCTGGAAGAGTTGGCTATTGTAGAGCAATTTCCTAAGTTTGAAGGCCGCCAAATGATTATGGTTATGGCAGCCAGGAAGAAGAAATAAAAGCAAAAATAGGTTTGTTTATTAAGTGAAACCTTACGATTCAGGAAAGAGTCGTTAAAAGCATCATTTGATGCGTCTAATTCGATTGGGCCATGCATTTTGCCTTATCGGGTTTGTGTCTCAGGGACGTTATATTATTAATCGGAGAAAACAAATGCCAAAAATGAAAACCCATAGTGGTACTGCTAAACGGTTTAAAAAAACCAAAAGCGGTTTTAAATGTGGTCAGGCGCATCGTCGTCATATTTTGACCAAGAAAACCACTAAAAGAAAAAGACAGTTGCGTAAAGCGGCCAGTATTCATCCATCAGATGTGCCAATGATTGCACGTTTGTTACCGTATAGTTAATTGAGGGAAGAATCATGGCTAGAGTAAAACGCGGCGTAACTGCCAGAGCAAGACATAAAAAGATTTTAAAGCAAGCGAAAGGTTATTACGGTGCTCGTAGTAGAGTCTATCGCGTTGCTAAGCAAGCGGTTATTAAGGCAGGTCAGTATGCATACCGTGACCGCAAACAAAGAAAACGTCAATTTCGCGCATTGTGGATAGTCCGTATCAATGCAGCAGCACGTTTATGCGGAATGTCGTACAGTCGCTTTATTAATGGTTTAACTAAAGCAAATGTTGCAATTGATCGAAAAGTATTAGCTGATATCGCCGTACGTGATATGGATGCTTTTGCTAAAATTGCAGAGATAGCTAAAGCGAATCAAAGTAAACCTTCTTAAAAAAAGGTAAGAGTATTCATTAAGGATACTCTTTTTTCACTCTCTTCCTTTATAAGAAGAGAGTGAATTTTATTCCCCTATTTATAAGAAATAAGCTGTAAATATGCGTAATTGCGAGTGTATATTCGCAATGTTTGGATTAATCAAACTGCGAGTACTATTTATTTCTGGCTTTTTCTATTCTCATCAAATACTACAATAGTGAACTGAGCTGTGTCGGCTAATCTCGAAGAAATTCTCTCGCAAGGCTTACATGCACTTGCAGAATCAACAGATCTTACTCAATTAGATCAAGTCAGAGTTACCTATCTGGGAAAAAAGGGTGCATTCACCCTGCAGATGAAGGAGCTGGGTAAGCTTGACCCTGATCAAAGGCGCGCTGTAGGTCAAGTTATCAACAAAGCTAAAGGTGAATTTCAGCAGAAATTGGAAGCAGCTAAAGCCGCAATGCAACAAGCAGCCTTAGATGAACGACTAGCAAGTGAATCTGTGGATGTGACCTTGCCTGGACGGGGCCAATCAATTGCCGGATTGCATCCAGTGACTATTACTTTGCGAAGAATATCGAAAATCTTTGCCAGTGTGGGATTTAAGGTAGTTGAAGGACCAGAGATTGAAGATGATTATCATAACTTTGAAGCTTTAAATATTCCTGCACATCATCCTGCGAGAGCAATGCATGATACCTTTTATTTTGATGCGCATACAGTATTAAGAACACATACATCTCCAGTACAAATACGTGCAATGGAGGCTGAAGCCCCGCCGCTTAAAGTTATTGCACCTGGACGGGTTTATCGTTGTGATTCTGATGTAACGCATACTCCTATGTTTCATCAGGTAGAAGGCTTTTTAGTCGATACCGATGTTAGTTTTGCTGATTTAAAGGGTGTGGTGTATGAATTTCTACGTGCATTTTTTGAAAAAGATATTCAAGTTCGTTTTAGACCCTCTTACTTTCCATTTACTGAGCCTTCAGCAGAAGTCGATATAGAATGCGTAATGTGTGATGGTAAAGGCTGTCGTGTCTGTGGTCATACAGGCTGGCTGGAAGTAATGGGTTGTGGCATGATTCACCCTGAAGTTTTTAAGTCTGTAGATATTAATAGTGATGAATTTACCGGATTTGCTTTTGGTATGGGAGTTGAACGTCTCGCGATGCTACGTTATGGAATTAATGATTTAAGAATGTTCTTTGAAAATGATCTTAAATTTTTGGAACAATTCAATTAAGAGAGGATTAGAGCATCCTAATAACCTATGTCGAACGCTACAAACTATACTAATTTATAGAATGATACATTTATTACAATCCTTAATTACTCATAATGATGAGATGTTTAATTCGCTTCACAGTTTTGTGAATAAATCAGGATGTGAAATCCTGCAGAATAGCTCTCAACAAGGACTAAGGCCATTCTTATCGAGCTTTTCTTTGTCTTTCACGCCCAGATTTTCCACAAAATCCGTGCTCAACAGAGGTTATTAGGATTATGCAAATTAGTGAAGCCTGGTTAAGAGAGCTGGTTAATCCACCTGTTACAACTGAGGAGCTTGTAGAGCAGCTGACTATGGCCGGTCTGGAAGTTGATTCTGTTGAACCCGCTGCCGCTGAATTTTCAGGCGTAGTTGTTGGTGAAGTTATCTCCATAGAGCAACATTCCAATGCAGATAAACTCAGAGTATGTCAGGTAGCTGTTGGAGAAGCAGAGCCCATACAAATTGTCTGTGGTGCCAGCAATGTAAAAGCAGGGTTAAAAATCCCTGCTGCATTAGTGGGGGCTGTTTTACCCGGCGATTTTAAAATCAAAAAATCAAAGTTACGAGGTGAACTGTCATTAGGTATGCTGTGCTCTGAAAAAGAGTTAGGCCTTGCAGCAGATGCAGATGGCTTGATGGAATTATTTGATGCCGCACCTGTAGGTACAGATATACGCGAGTATTTAGCCTTAAATGACAAAATTATCGAATTGGATTTAACACCTAATCGTGCTGATTGTTTAAGTGTAGAAGGAGTTGCCCGAGAAATTGCTGTATTGAACGAAATGGACTGGACACCGGTTGCAGTATCTGCAGTTGAAGTCACCCACGAGTCAGTCATTAATGTTTCGGTAGAAGAAACAGAAGCGTGTCCTCGATATTTGGGCCGTTTAATTAAAAATGTTAATCCAAATGCAGAAACACCTTTATGGATGCAGGAGCGTTTAAGACGATCTGGTATTCGTAGTTTAGGCCCTATAGTCGATGTGACAAATTATGTATTACTTGAGTTAGGTCAACCGTTACATGCGTTTGATGCAGGTAAACTTACTGGATCGATTACGGTTCGAGTGGGTGAGAATGGTGAAGAATTAGCCTTATTAAATGACCAAACCATTAAATTAGATGGCGAAGCGCTGGTTATCGCAGATGAGAAACAAGCTTTGGCTTTAGCGGGTGTTATGGGTGGTGAAGCTACATCAGTAACTGATCAGACTAATGATGTTTTTCTAGAATGTGCTTTCTTTACACCGATTGCTATTGCAGGAAAAGCACGGAATTTTGGATTGCATACAGACTCTTCTCATCGTTTTGAACGAGGCGTTGACTTTTGCGTGCAGGTAAGAGCAATTGAGCGAGCAACACAATTAATTGTTGAAATTACAGGCGGTAGTGTTGGGCCTATTACAGAAGTTACTACAACAGCAAACTTGCCGAAAAGAAACCCTGTCAACCTTAGGCAACAGCGGATTGAAAAAGTCTTGGGTATTAGCATGGCTAATGACGATGTTACCAGGATGTTTAATAGTTTAGGTATGCAGGTTGAAGTTCATTCTGAAGGTTGGAACATTACACCACCAGGCTGTCGTTTTGATATTGAGATTGAAGCAGATTTACTTGAAGAAGTAGGCCGCTTATATGGCTATAATAACTTGCCAAACAGTAGCTTGTTGATGCGTTCTGAGCTTGGTAAAGCTGATGAGGCAAAACTTCCAATTGCCAGAGTTGAAGATTTGTTAGTTGATAAGGGTTATCAAGAGGCGATTACTTATAGTTTTGTTGATGAAGATATTCAGAAAGTTATAGCGCCTAATGATGAATTTATACGGTTAAAAAATCCAATTTCTTCTGAATTATCAGTAATGCGAACTACATTATGGTGTGGCTTACTGAATGCAGCACTCTATAATACAAAACGCCAACAAAGTAGAGTGAGATTATTTGAAACTGGATTACGCTTTATTAAGAATAATAATGAAACAGTTCAGCAAAAAATGTTATCAGGCCTAGTGCTTGGGAATGTGGTTACAGAGCAATGGTCTGAAAAAAGTAGAAAAGTTGACTTTTTTGACTTGAAAGGTGATTTAGCAGCAATATTTCACTTAAGTGATTGTAATAATGTACAATATTCATCTGTAAAACATCCTGCTCTACACCCAGGCCAAAGTGCCGAGATTGTAAATGGTGAGGGTAGGTCTATCGGGGTAATGGGAATGTTGCATCCTTCTTTAGAGAAACCCTTAGGTTTTGAGACGCCTGTTTTTCTATTTGAATTAGATCAGGAATTAGTTTTTAAGAAGCAAATTCCAAAATTTGAAGCACTTTCAAAATTTCCTTCAGTGCGTAGGGATATGGCTCTGGTGGTAGCAGAGACAGTAACTATTGCTGAAATAATCAGCAACATACATGGTTGTAATGAAAAAGTTATAAAAGATGTTCAAATCTTTGATGTTTATCGAGGTGTAGGTGTTGCAGAAGGGTATAAGAGTGTTGCTCTGAGTTTAATTTTACAAGATTTCACTCAAACACTAACAGATTCTGAAATTGATGCTATATTTAGCAAGGTATTAGAAATGTTAACAAACAATATTAATGCGAAACTGAGGGATTAATTGAATGGCATTAACGAAAGCAGATTTTGCAGAACGATTATTTGATGAACTGGGTTTAAATAAACGCGAAGCAAAAGAAATGATCGAACTATTTTTTGAAGAAATAAAAGGTTCTTTAGAAAATGGTGAGCAAGTTAAAATCTCAGGGTTTGGAAAGTTTGAATTACGGGACAAAAGTAGTCGTCCTGGTAGAAATCCAAAAACAGGTGAAGAAATTCCCATTACAGCACGTCGTGTAGTAACCTTTAGATCGGGTCAAAAACTAAAAGCTAGAGTAGAACAATATGCTGGAGCCGAGTAATAACAATGAATTGCCTGCAATACCGGCAAAAAGATATTTCACAATTGGGGAAGTCAGTGAGCTGTGTGGCGTAAAACCTCATGTATTACGCTATTGGGAACAAGAGTTTACTGATCTAAATCCAGTAAAAAGACGTGGTAACAGACGTTACTACCAACGTCATGATGTGTTAATGATCCGTCAAATACGATCATTACTTTATGAACAAGGGTACACCATTGGTGGAGCAAGAATACACTTATCCGGTGATGGAGCAAAAGAAGATTCAACTCGGACTAAACAATTAGTTCATCAAATGATTGGTGAATTGGAAGATATTTTAGAATTGTTGAAATAAAAAAGTAAAAACAGATATATCTGATACTGACAAGCTAGTTACAGTTCCTGTACAATCGCTATCAGATATTATTGTCACCAACACTGTTTATCTTCCGAATGCTGTTTTGCATTTGTGAAGGGCATACAAACAGTTTCATCTAAGTTTTATAAGTCATTCACATCGGGGCGTAGCGCAGTTTGGTAGCGCACTTGTCTGGGGGACAAGGGGTCGTGGGTTCGAATCCCGCCGTCCCGACCAATATTATAATGGGTCGGAGTGAATGCAGACTTATAAAATGTTCATAAAACGCTGTAGAAAAATCTATTTTAGAGTAGGGACAAGGCGTTTTAAATTCCTAGGAAATCTTGTGCCATTTTCGTTCTGAGTAAATAACTCAATTTCATTTATCCTGTCATAACCTTGTAAACACCTAATTTTATTTGTTTTTACTTTCCATTTTCCACATAAAAACCTTCCCTCTGAAATCGTCATTCAGTAGACCTGTTTTCTATGCAGTGTTTTTTATGAATGAT
>JAKIUK010000115.1 GCA_021647585.1 Methylococcaceae bacterium | reverse complement strand
ATTATGCTCTCTTTTATATAACTAAAAGCGGATATTTTTTAACTTGGGTGAAACCGGACATTACTACTTTGCTCCTACATAGGTTAGGTATATACTGTACTTAGGTATATACTCAACTTTCAATTCCATAGTTCCATCACTTTTAATGTTAGTTACTAATTAATATTTTGAAGTTAAACAAGTCTTTCAACCTGTTATTACAGTTTTTAAACACTAACATAATTGTTGCCTGCGCCTATTTTTTACTGGGGTACCTAGGCACATTATTGAATACCCCACCCAGTAATATCAGTCCAATATGGCCTGCATCCGGCCTTGCTTTAGCAACACTGCTAGTTTGTGGAAAACGCATTATTCCAGGGATTTTTATTGGGACATTAGCAATTAATATCTATTCTTTTGTTGATTTTTCCACCCCCGAACTGTTGACACCCTCTCTAATAGCCAGCTTCTTCGGTAGTATAGGATCATGTGTACAAGCAATGACGGGTGCCAGATTAATTATTCATTTTCTAGGAAAGCACAACCCTCTGATTGAAGATTCAAACATATTTACGTTCTTTATTTTAGGTGGACCCATTAGTTGTCTCATAGCACCCACGTTGGGTATCTCCACAATCTTTTTACTAGGCTTTATTAGCTCTGATAATTCCCTGGTTAGCTGGTGTACTTGGTGGATAGGAGACAGCATAGGTGTAATTATTTTTACACCGTTAATTTTAAGTTTTATCGCACGCCCTCGGGCCTTATGGAAAGAACGACGCCATTCAGTTGCTTTTCCGCTACTGCTTATGCTTTTAGTTGTTATTGGTATATTTCAATACAGTCAGAATATTGAAAATAGCCGCATAGCCTCTATTTTCAACCGTCAGGTCAATTCATTTCATTCCACATTAGCAAATAAAACTGAACGTCATGTAGAAATCAATCAAATCCTCAAGGGTTTTTTTGATAGTTCCTTATGGGTTACTAAACAAGAGTTTTTTACTTTAACTCAGCCGATTATCAGCAGACACCAAAGTATTCAAGCTTTAGAATGGATTTCTTTCATCTCGTCTAAACAACGTGAACATTTTGAAAATCCTGATGACCACACAGTCATCATTCGAGAACCGAACCATCAGAAAAAAATGATTCCTGCAGCCCAGCGCATGGAATATTTTCCCATAACATATATACAACCTATTAAATCTAACCAACGAGCTCTGGGTTTTGATGTAAGTAGCAACCCTATCGCTTTTAGAGCACTACAAAAAGCCAGGGATACTGGACAGACTACTGCATCAGCTCCTCTTCAACTAATCCAGGATCTAAATAAAAAAACGGGAGTAGTCATCTATTCACCGGTCTACTTTAAGGGTAAGCCCATTGGTAGCATTACTGACAAAAGAAAGGCACTACAAGGTTTTACTGCAGTTGTAGTTCGTATAAAAGATGTCATAATTGACTTGTTTTCTTTTCTTAATGACATTCAATTGTTGGTAAAAATTGAAGACCAGGGTGAAATACTGTTTAGTAATTATCCCGATACCCCTCCCCCCCCCCTTCATCGACTCGCCTTACAAAAAATTGAGCAAATCTCTTTAGCTGACCGCATTTGGACTATAACCTATCAACCCTCCGCTGAATTTTTTCATCATCAAATTTCCTGGACAATTTGGTGGATACTTCTTGCTGGTTTTTGCATTACCAGTTTAACTGCAATCGGATTATTAATGCTGACCGGTCGTACTTTGCGTACAGAAGAATTAGTACGAAAGCGGACTCAGGCTTTAGCCACAAGCGAAGAGCAATTTAGAGAATTAGTGCAAGCACAATCCGCTATTGTATGGCGTGGAGATCCAAAGACCTTTGAATTTACTTTTGTTAGTAACGAAGCAGAAAAAATACTGGGATATCCCGTTAAAATGTGGCTGAACGACAAAAACTTCTGGGTCAACCATATACATAAGGATGATCAACAATGGGCTGTTGAGTTTTGTGCGTCCGCAACTCAACAGTTAAAACATCATGAATTTGAATACAGGATGATCAACAAAGAAGGAGAAACTGTCTGGTTAAGAGATGAAGTAAATATCATAGTAGAAAACGGCAAGGCAAAAGAAATGATTGGTGTAATGATTGACATTACTGACCGCAAAAATGCCGAAGAAAAAATAAAATTAAATGAATTAAAATATTTAACCCTATTTAAAAATGCAATTGAAGCGTGTTTAGTTGTTGACCTTGAAAAATTACGTATCATCGATGCTAATGAAAATGCACAGGCTTTATTTGGAATAGATCATAAATCTTTTCATCATATAGGCCCTTTGGAAATTTCACCAGAAACACAGGCAAACGGTCTAACCAGTATTGAATATGCTCAGAATAATATGAATGAGGTACTTGCGAAAAACAACATCAACTTTGAATGGACTCATATAAACAATGAAGGCAAAGAAATACTCTGTGAAATTCATATGGCTCTGCTCCCATCATTAGGCCACAAGTTGGTGATCGTCAGTATCAGAGATATCACCGAACAAAGAAAATCAGAACAAGAAGTCTATCAACTAGCCTTTTATGATTCACTAACGGGACTTGCTAATAGACGTTTATTACTTAAGCAGCTGAATGATGAGCTCGCTGTTGCTAAAACAAACACCCTTTTTGGCGCCATTCTTTTTCTGGATCTGGATCGTTTTAAAATTCTTAATGATTCTTTAGGTCACTACGTTGGGGACGAACTACTGATTCAGGTGGCTAAACGTATCAACACCGTTCTACAGGAACAGGATCTGGCTGCCAGGTTTGGTGGCGACGAGTTTATTATTTTAATAAGAGCCCATAAAACCTGTTTAGAAAAAGCATATAAAAGTACCTTGATTATTGCTGAAAGTATTAGACATGCTCTTGAACAATCCTATTCAATTGATGATTACGTACATCATTGCTCTACTAGCATCGGAATTACTCTATTTCCTGAACACGGTATCTCGGCATCTGAAATATTACAACAAGCTGACAAGGCCATGTATCAATCAAAACAGAAAGGTGGAAATAGCATCAGTTTTTTTCATCCTGATTTACAAAAAACGGCTGATGCCAAGCTGTTTATGGAAAAGGAAATCCGTCTGGCCTTACAAAATCAGGATTTTATTCTGTTTTACCAACCACAAACAGACTCCTTAGGTATCCCTCTAAGTTCTGAAACCTTGATTCGTTGGCATCATCCACAGCACGGACTTATTTCTCCATCAGACTTTATCCCTTTTGCAGAAGAAAGCAGTCTCATTTTTGTTCTGGGATATTGGGTGTTAGATCAAGCCTGCGCACAAATGCGAAGCTGGTTGGATGAAGGATTAATCCTTCAACATATCTCTGTAAATGTTAGCGCAAAACAATTCAGACAAGCTGATTTCATCACTCAAATTGAGCAAGTTCTTGATAAGAATAATCTACTCGCTTCACATCTTTTTATTGAGTTAACTGAAGGTGTTGTTGTTGAAAATTTG
>JAKIUK010000006.1 GCA_021647585.1 Methylococcaceae bacterium | reverse complement strand
GGAATTGAAAGTTGAGTATATACCTAAGTACAGTATATACCTAACCTATGTAGGAGCAAAGTAGTAATGTCCGGTTTCACCCAAGTTAAAAAATATCCGCTTTTAGTTATATAAAAGAGAGCATAATGGACCAAAAGGACATTTAAAATGAGTCATCAAGCTGGATAGGTTCTTCCGATGGACGAAGCTCAACATATTTTAGAATTGCAATAATGATGGGGTTCCTGTTATCACCCCAACCTACCGAGCTAAATTAATTATTACACAAACGCAAGTCTCTGGTTCCCCTAAGCATTTTTCCATTTTATAGAACATCCAATACTGGCAGTTTGCTGTTTTGGACCATGACCGGTTTGAGCAATCTGTTTCATGGCGTCGAATAAATCACGTTTGGCATCGGCAGGTGCTGTTTCTTTTCTACTGGCATCCAGCCGACCTCTGTATTGCAACTCAAAAGACTTGTTATATCCAAAAAAATCTGGGGTACACACTGCACCGAATTGTTTGGCAATTTGCTGACTTTTATCCAGTAAATAAGGGAAACCAAAATTCAACTCTTTAGCCAATAGCTGCATGTTTTCAAATGAATCTTCCGGGTATTCAGTGACATCATTAGATGAGATGGCAACAGAAGCAATCCCTAGTGATTTAAGTTCTGCTGTATCCCGTAAAAGACGTTGATGTATCGCTTTAACATAAGGGCAATGATTACAGATAAACATCACTAATAATCCCTTTTCCCCCATACATTTTTCTAAAGTCCAGTTTTGTCCATCAGTGCCGGGAAGATCAAAATCGATTGCTTTTACACCAAAATCACAAACCGGTGGATTTAATGAAACCATATTACACCTCGTGTATTCTAAAAATCATTATTTTTCTTACATTTAAGCTATATTTAAAGTTGATAACTTTAATTGCCAAATAAGATCTAATGTACAGTAAATTAAAATCACTTTGTATCTGTTTTTTATTTGGATATACCTTTTCAGTTGGATATGCAGCAGATGTAAACCAACAGTCAGCTTCTGAAATACAAGTACTTATCGATGTTTCAGGAAGTATGAAAAAAAATGATCCTAAAAATTTGCGGATATCCGCAGTTAAATTGTTAGTTAATTTATTACCTGATGGTACAAAAGCTGGAATATGGCTTTTTGCAGAGAAAACAAAAGTGTTGGTGGAAACCGGGATAGTGAATCCGCAATGGAAAAACAATGCACTGGCAAAGATCGGTAAAATTCATTCATCAGGGCTTTTTACAAATATTGAAGACGCTATTCAAGCATCTACTCAAGGGTGGGTTGAATTACCTGGGCAACAAAAGCGAAATTTGATTTTATTAACTGATGGCATGGTAGATGTCTCAAAGGATATTATGCAAAGCGCTGAGTCTAGAGAAAGAATCATGGCGGAACAGATTCTACAACTGCAACAGGCGGGGGTACACGTTCAGGCGATTGCTTTGTCTGAAAATGCGGATGCTGAATTATTGGATAAATTGGCTTTCGATACCAATGGCTGGTTAGAAACGGCACAATCAGCAAGTCAGTTACAGAAAGTCTTTTTTAAAATGTTTAAAAAAGCTATTCCTCAGGATACCGTACCCATTACAGGTAATGAATTTAAATTGGATACATCGGTTAAAGAATTTTCGGTGCTTATATTTAAGAAAGTAGGCGCACCTGCTACGCAACTACACGCTCCAGGTAACACTAAAGTAAGTAGTGCAGATCACCCTGATAATGTTGCCTGGTTAGAAGAAAAAAACTACGATCTGGTATCGATTAAAAACCCCAAGGCAGGCGTGTGGAAGATAGATGCTGAGATGGACCCGGATAACCAGGTAATGATTGTTACTGATTTACAGTTTCAGGTAGATGAATTACCCAATCATGTATTTGGAAATGAAGCTTTTGAAGTAACCGCATTTTTTACCGATAAATATCAATTAATCAGTCGTGAAGATTTTTTAAGCCTCATCGATATTTCTATATTACACACCAATGCGCAGGGTGTGAAAAGTGACTGGAAAATGCAGCCTGTATCAGGTAAGGCGGGACTGTTTAGTCAAACAATAGGGAAAACATTAGGTAAAGGTAAACACACTATCAAAATAATAGCGGATGGTAAAACTTTCCAAAGAGAGAGTGTAAAAACCTTTGAAGTGGTGCAAAGTCTTGTAACTATTGAAACGCTGGTAAATAAAACTGCAAGTACAGTTAGCTTAAAACTGACAGCAGATGAAACGATTCTTAATACTGAGTTGATGACTGTACAAGCAATCATTAGTCAGAAAAATTTAGAGAATGAAACTCGGTTTTTAGAGAAAAGTAATGGCGCGTGGGTACTTGAAGTGACTGTACCTGTGCAGGGCAGTAGCAAAATTATAAATTTTTCTATCAATGCAAAAACGCTACAGGGGAGTTCGGTTTCACCCAATGTAAAAGCTATTACGATTAACGAAAGCATGTTTTCTAAAACAGTAATTGACTCAGTAATTCTTAATCCAGATTCAGAGAAAAGAGTAGAAAATATAGACGCTACAAAGGATGAGGCAGAAACTGAAGCGAAAGAGAGTATAGAAGAATCTGCTGAAAAAAATAATGAAGTCAACTGGATGAAAACATCTGTAATAGTAATTGCTATAAATGTTTTTTTTATAATTGCTGGTTTTTTTATGTTTAAATTTATGAGAAAAAAAAGGGTTAAAAAACAGGCGCTGATGTTGGATAGATTAGCATGATAGAGCTAAATTCTATTTTTGTTGTGTTATTGGTGGAAGGGCTGGTGTGCCTGGTCCTTCTTGTAATAGGGGGGGGGCTGTTTATTAAAAAGAAAAATTCCGGTGAGCAAGTGGCAGTTCATGAGTTAATTGATAAACTGGAAGACACTGGAAATTTTAAAGCTAAAAAACAGGATGAAATGGTGTCGAAATACTGTGTAAAAGAGTCGGATGAATTAAAGCAGTTATTGAGTGATATTACAGAAAACGAACATGTTTTGTATCAGCAAATAATCAAAATGTTTGTTGATAGAGATGTCGATTTATTACAGGCAATAGATCAACCGATAGATAAGCTTTCTGAACCGTATTACAAAATAATTAGGTATGTCTCTGAAAATGCAGCAGCTACAGAGCAACAAGCACTGTCTGATAATGATTTGCATCGTCTTAAGCAGGAAAATGAAAAGCTGGGGGTACAATTAAAAGAAGCTATGCACACAATTGAAGAAATTACAGCAGAATATAGTAAAGTGTTTAGTGGCACACAAACGGAGTTAGAGCTAGAAAATAGCAGTAAAAAAATGTTCGATATTTTTAAAAATGCGGAACATCAGGTTAGAGCATCCTACAAAGACCTTAAAGCAGAATAATTATGAATGTCACTCTGATTATTTTAGTGGTTGAAGTAGCCGTTGTTTTATTAGGGATTGTTAGTTTACTATTTTTTTTACGTTGGAAAGGAAATAAAGATAAAACAGCTGAGTTTGAAAAATTATTGGACAATGTCGATAGCCTTAAAGAAGAACGAAAATCTCAGTTGGCTGAGTATTTAACTAATAGTTATGCCCTAGAGATAGAAAAGGCCAAAGAAACCAGTGAGTTTATGGTTGAAGCGGAAAAACTGTTTCTGCAGCAATTTTTAAAACAGCAAATAGAGCAAACACCCGTGACAGATTTTTATCAAAACCTCTGTGAGTTGCTAGATCAATATTTATATTTTATCCCAACGGTAAATTCAGAAAAAGACAGTCCAAATGAAGAAAAATTGGTAGAACAAAATAGTGTTGATATACATAATAATGAAGTAACTGATTCAGATGAAATAGACTCTGAAAATACAAATGCAACAACAGAACCTGAACAAGCCGAAGCGAGTGAGGCCGAACCTGATTGGGGTAATGCTTTTGCTGAATCAGGGGATGAAATAGTTGAGGAAATCAAGACCGGATACGAAACTGAAATTAAAAAGGACTGAAGGACTAAATATGTCTCTTAACGAAATTTGGTAAACTAGCAGGGCTATAGAAATCATGAGCCAACTGATTTTTCTAGGTTGAATAACCTAAACCTATCGAATAAGATACTGTCTTAAAAATCAACTCTAATTTTGTTATTGAAGCATATTTTTACTTTTAATTGGGGCGCTGCCCCAACCCCCGAAGTATTTATAAAACAATGGTAAGTTATGTTATCATTAATCCGTGGTGCAGGCAGAAGTGCTGATGACCATAAACGATGGTAAGGGGCAAGCCAAATGCTTGCCTTTTATCTTTGATAGCAAGGATCAAAGGCTTTACCTGACTTTAATACCCCGTAAGCCAATACCAATAGTTTCCGCATCACAGCACATAGAGCCACTTTATTAGGTTTGCCTTTTTGCTGCAGTCTCTCATATAAATCTTTCATTAATAGATTATGCTTAGCAGCTGTCAATGCAGGCATATACAGAGCTTTACGCAAACGTTTATTTCCTACCTTTGATAAACTCGATTTATTAATACTGGTGCCTGATTGCTCTATTTTTGGGTTAATCCCTGCATAACTTGTCACTTGTTTGGCATTGCTAAAAAGCGATATATCTCCAAGATAAGCCAATATTGACCAAGCTGTTTTTTCACCAATACCTGGAATACTAATCAACAGATCAACCTGTTGTTTTAGTGTATCATCTTGCTTAACTATCTCTTTTATGACCTTCTTGATTTTGATGATTTGTTTGTCTATGTGAGAGATTATGGATTTAATTGATCGTACGGCCTCTTTATCTAAACTGACACCTAAACGATTATTTTCCTGTGTGGCTATTTTGTCTAATTGTTCTAAACGAGTGATTAAAAACTGTAGTTTTTCAAAGGCTTCACTTTTGGGTTTAAACAGATTTTTAGTGATTTCTCCTTTGTCATCCAAATGCTTGCAATACCGTGCAATACTTTGCGCATCTGCTTTGTCAGTTTTGTTTCTTGACATTTCCATCTTAGCAAAAGCATTGGTTTTTATCGGGTTTGCAACAATGATCTTTTTACCCTTTTGGACTAAATATTTAGCCAATGCGAGTCCATAAATCCCCGTAGCTTCCATACAAAATAAGCTCTCTTTCGTAAATGATTTCACCCATTTAGAGAGGGCTTTAAAACCTTCTGAATTATTGGTAAACTGCATATTTTGATGGCTTCCGTTATTTAAAATAGCCACATCAAAACTTAACTTAGAAACATCAATCCCAACATGTAGCATCACTTTTTCCATCTTTTAAGTTATCATTCATAATGACTGGATAATTTAACTTCATTGCATCCTTGTAACTATTCGTGCTATTCACTCCTGCAATGAGCTATGCACAAGATACTGTTCGCATTTAAAGAAGTTAAGGTAAGGGGTAGGTGCTAGCCTTATTCTCAGATTTGGTGTTAATCTTGGTTAGATTGCAACATCTCTACCCCTTTATCCAATCGCCATTGGATAGTCTAAACTAAGCTAATAATTTTGACTGATTCTATGATACAAGGTTAGATTGTGATCGCGAAGCGAGCCACAATCTGAACCGTTTGTTGGACAAGCCCGTTTTTACTGTTTGGTGTGAGTTTGTTATTGAAAATAGCTTTTTGCAGAACAGCCTGATTAATGCGTCAGGCTTCTATTTTTTGACCGGTATTCTGGGCATTCACAGATTTGTATTGCGATCATTCAGAAACCGCCATTTTTTCATCAATTTTCCCTGTTTTCAGAACAAGCGACAGTCTCAGTCCATCATACGCTGCTTGTCATGTTACCTGGGAGTAATTGAATGTTACATAATCAATAAAGCCACCAGCACCTAAGTCGGTACCAAGGTTAGTTTTTTCGGTCTAAGCGCGAAGGTTTGGATAACCGGTATTTGAGTCCGCCTGACTTCCAGCTTTCCCCCACAACACTTACAGGTCAGTTGAAGATGCTGGCGGAGACTTATCTTTGCCAATATCTTTTTAGGATTAAGTTTATCCAAACAGCGCAGAATGTTAATCAGCACCTTATTGTTAGGATGAAGAAAACCATAATTTCTGGCACGGCGAAATCCCGTTGGCAAAATATGCTGCAAGACCAACCCTAAAAATTTAGCGCCAGTTTCTGTTCGGGTTTCCCAGCGTGTACTTATACCCTGCAAGAAAGTAGGGTGTAGTTTAATAGTTAACTTTTTTAGACTTGCCCCTTTTTTGCAATTTTAACAACTGTACGTCCTGTAACCTTGCCCTGGATGTATGCCTGAAACATTTCAGGCAATTGCTCAAAGTTAATTTTCTGGGTAACAATTAGATCTATATGTCGTGGTTTTAAATCCGTAGCCATACGATTCCACAGTTTAGTTTTAATCTCATTAGGGCAATACACCGAATTGATGCCCAGTAAATTGATGCCACGCAGTATAAATGGCATCACCGTAGTGTTGATTTCTATGCCTCCTGTTAAGCCAATTGCTGCAATATTTCCCAACGGTTTTACTGTGCGGGTTAACCAGGATAAAAGTTTCCCACCAACACAGTCTATAGCCCCTGCCCATAGGTTTTGTTCTAACGGGCGATTGCCCATGGACAATGACTGATGGGAAATAACCTTGCTGGCGCCTAATGATTCAAGATAGTTGATTCGGTCGGCTTTACTACTGATGGCAATAACTTCAAAGCCTAAACCGGATAAATAATCTATCGCATAACTACCGACACCGCCAGTCGCTCCGGTAACAACTATTGGCCCCATCTCCGGCCTTTGACCATTAAGCTGCATCTGGTTGACAGCCAAAGCCGCAGTAAACCCTGCTGTGCCTATAGCCATAGCCTGATACAAAGACATAGATTCAGGTAATTTTATGATGCAACTGCCAGGAACTCTTACATATTGTGAATAACCTCCATCCATAGTTTCAGATAGCCCGGCACCACATATCAAGACTTGATCACCGTGTTTAAATCTATCGTCGTTAGAGTCCTCAACCAAACCGGCAACATCAATTCCACCGACCAAAGGGAACTTTCTTAATATGCTGCCTTTACCCGTTGCCGCTAAGGCATCTTTATAATTAATATTGGAATAGACGGATTTAATTACCACATCTCCAGAGGTAAGGTCATCTAGGGTCAATTTTTCAAAACCAGCATGAATTTTACCTGCTGATGAATGGATTCGAAATGCTGTAAATGTGTTCATAAAATAGCCTTTAATTATCACTTATACACTAGACACTGTTTGTTGAGTTTTTCTCAATTCCGTATTATTTTTACCCTGGAACTCCCATATACATAAATAGTCGTATGTGTTATCAGGAATATAAAGGAGTAGAACTTGAATACTTCCGATTATGAACGTTTTAAAAACACCTTTGAGTCGGCACATGGGCAGCAGCAACGGTCTCCTTTTTCGACATTATTAACCGGACAGATTGATTACCTAGCAATAGACTGTTGTCTGGATAACTGGAAAAATAATACGGCTAAAGCTGATTTGTTGCTGGTTAAACTCCATGACTGGCTGGAATTGGAAGTAGACCCTGAACGTATTGAAAACGAGTCACAAATTCCAGATGTTTATATGCAGGGCTTACGAAAAATGGACTGTTTACGGGCAAGGATTCCAGAACAATATGGCGGTTTAGGTCTATCGCAATGTCGATATAGTCAGCTATTAGAAAAGCTGGGTAGCCGAAGTGAAGTTTTGGCATTGGTTGTTTCAGTACAACAACTAGGTGTCGCACAAGGATTGTTATCATTACAAAAACTGGAACGAACCCCAGAACAACAGCAATCAGGCGAGGCATTACGCAATAAATATCTTAAGCAATTAGCCTCCAACGCTATAGGTGCATTTTGTTTGACCACGCCCGAAACGGGTTCAGATCCTAGCCGGTTGCAAACTATTGCTTTGGCCTCTGAGGATGGTAGTCATTTTGAACTGAGTGGCGATTGGAGTATTGGAGGGAAACTATTTACCACGCTGGGAACCATTGCCGATCTTTATATTATGTTAGCTGTAGTGGTCTACCCTGGAGAGGATATGACTCATCTTGATCCACGCAAACGGATTACCGCTTTCATTGTCGAACGTAAATACCCCGGAATTACTGTAAAGCCACTATCATTCTGTGGATGGCATGGTTTACCTAATGCCGCTATAAAACTGAATAAGGTAATAATACCCAAAGAAAATATCATAGGGGAAGTAGGTGAAGGTTTGAAGATTGCCTTTATGAATCTGGGATCAGGTCGTATCAATATTTCGGCAATTTCATTAGGTATGATGAAACACTTGGGGCGTGTTGCTCGCTGGTGGGGAGTAGAGCGGGTTCAAGGCGGCAAACCGATTGGCGAACATGAACTCAATACCGAGCAACTGGTTAAGATGAATGCTTCTATTTATGCCTGTGAAGCCTTTTTGCAATTTGTTTCAGCCCTTGCTGATCAACCCAATGCTGATATTCGTCTGGAAGCCGCCATGTTGAAATTGTTCAGTTCACATGTCCTGGTTGAAATAGCCGATGAAACATTGCAGTTGCGCGGCGGCCGAGGCTATGAAAGCTATAAATCACAAGTTAGCCGCGGTGATACAGCCGTTGCCGTGGAACGTTTATTTCGCAGTGCACGGATGATGAAAATCGGTGAAGGTGGGTCCAACGTGCTGAAACTCTATATTATGAGGTGCCTGCTCAATGATTTGTTACAAGACTTTAACAAAATAACTGATAAAGAAATTCCCCTAGTACAAAGGTTCACTTATTTAATTAAAGTCTGTATGAGGCATGTTAAAGGTTATTTTCAATTTAGCAAGTTACCAAAAAATAACATAAAGCAAGCACTGTCTCAACATATACGTTATGTAGAAAAGATACATCGATACCTTAAACGTATGATTATCATTAAGCTTGCTGCTGAATTTCTGAACTTTTATCGACAGCTCAGTACAAACTATTTACTTAAAAGACCAGTGCAACAAATTCCCAGGCCCGAAGCAAGTTTTGAACTACGCCAGGTATTACTAGGGCACTGTACCCAAATTGCTATGTTGTTATCGGTGATGACAGTCACTTGTCTACGAGCAGCCAAGGATGCAAGCCCAGAAGCAATCGAATTGGCCAATGAGTTTTGCATCCGTGCCCAGGAACAGATATCTATATGTCGTATTAAAATCGCAAATCATCATCCCAAAAGAGGTGATGTAGTAAACAAACTAGGCACTAAAATCATGAAAGGCAACTATGTAGATATTTTGGAACAAAATATAGTGCGCGCGAATTTGCCAAATATTTGATACTGAAGTATAAGTCGAGAGGTTCTTGTTCAGTACTGTAAGTAGCCGAGGGGACGTTCATCGGCCCACTCTCTTTTACAATGTTGGCATGAATGATATAACATGGCTATTAACAAAGCACAGGTCAAACTTTAAATGGGTTGTCATCTTGACCAGCGGGACGACTTGTATGGATAGATATATTGCTCCATGCAATATCTGCATTCACCACCTTCCTGTGGTTTACACAGGAGGTAGGGTAACGCATAACACCATGGACAGTGTGTAGTAGAACAACGCAGGAGCAGTTGTCGAGGAGCAGCGAAGCGGTGTTGCCGAGAAATCTTGTTGCTCAAGTTGTGCTGCGACTCAAGATTCCTCCCGTTGGTCGGAATGACACCGTTCGTAAAGTTACCCTACAAACATCAAAATCGAGAATAATCTACGATAGGTTAATAATCATTTAATATTAAGTGATTTATTCCTCAGAAGGTGAAGAGAGTTCTAATTGAAAACCTGATTCTTCAAACTCTTGGTATGGATCAAAAAAATCATCTTCTGGAACATTACCGTCACTAATCAGGTATTCACGATGTTGGATATAGGAGTTTTTAATAAAATCATAACGATCGATAGCGGCTTCAGTAACAAACTTTTCAGTTGTCATAAACCCGGCTCTGCGGTCAGTGGTATCTACAACATCTGCGACTGTGCCGATGGCGCTTGCAGCAGCGCCGGCAAACACAGTATAGTTAAGAGGATCCATAAGGGCATCACCAATTAAACCGGCGGTTCCTCTAGGTGAGCTAGGTCCAAAAAAAGGCAGTACTAAATAAGGGCCTGATGGAACACCCCATACTCCCAGAGTCTGGCCAAAATCTTCATTGTGTTTTGGTAAATCAATCATCGTTGCGACATCTATAAACCCGGCAACTCCCGCCACAGAATTGACTATAAACCGACTGAAATCCATGCCAGCCTGAGTTAGTTTGAACTGCAGTAAACCATTAATGGATATACCAATATCATCAATATTACTAAAAAAGTTAGAAATTCCTTGGTCTACGAGTTCTGGCGTTGTAAATAGATAGCCTTTTGCCAAAGGTTTCATGATCAGATTGTCGAAATCATCATTAAATTCCTGGGTACTACGATTCCAGTCTTCCCAGGGATCATCTATGTTTTTAGGCGTTGAAGCGCACCCATTTAGCAGAGCTATTAAAAAAAGATTAATTAATAAAGTTTCAGTTTTATTCCGAGTTTTCATTGTTATATTCCTTTTGCATTATTGGCTTTGCTAAAGATAGAGCATAATTTTTAGTAATGATTCATTAGCATTATTATTGTTAATGAGGTATTCAAGCAAGTTTCTTTAAATAAGTCGTAAGATTTTAGTATGACTTACATATTTCTAACTTTCGTTAGGTTTTAGTAAGGTGTTGTTTTGAAAGATAGAGTACTGGTAAAACCAATATATTGCACTATAATTCCGCGCCCACCTGATCTATCTAGGATTATGTGTAGGCGATAGCTTGCTGATGCTTTACCAATCTTCGAGAGCTGGAATGTAAGCTTTTGCCTTTTTATACGACTTATTAATACAGTCTAATGATTTACTGTTGGTTTCCCATGTACTAATAAGGATCCTAATCGAAGTTACTCTCATTTTATTAAGTTTTTGAGGGAAATTGATATGAGTTTTCCATCGTATTCAACGGAAAAAAGGTAGCCGTATTATGAAAATAGCTAAAATTATTCTTATTATATTCGTTTTAAGTTCATATGTGAATTTAACGGTTGCGCAAAGTAAAAATGGCTTCGATTTGCAAGGCTCATTGATTCCAATACAGCAAATTTTAGGTGGAGGTCCTGCCAAGGATGGTATTCCTTCTATTGATAATCCAAAGTTTGTTTTGGCTGATAAGGCAGACTATTTGCAGGACTACAATCCTGTCTTGGGCATGAATTATAAAGGAGTTACTAAAGCCTATCCTATCAATATTCTGAACTGGCATGAAATTGTAAATGACCGTTTTAACGAAGAACCTGTTGTAATTACTTTTTGTCCTTTATGTGGCAGTGGGCTGGCTTTTTCCGCCTTACTAAATGGTAAAGTCCTCACTTTTGGAGTGTCGGGTTTATTGTATAACAGTGATGTATTGTTATTCGATCGACAAACTGAGTCGTTATGGTCTCAACTGATGATGCAATCAATAAGCGGTCCAAATAAGGGTAAACATTTTACCAGTATTCCCGTTCAACATACTACTTGGCTAGATTGGAAAACTCGAAATCCTGAGACGCTGGTTTTATCGACCAAGACGGGATTTAGTCGAGATTATACTGATAGTCTCTATGCTGATTATCTTGAAAGTGCAGAGACTATGTTTCCACTTTCCCGTGTGAGCCGAAGATATCATCCGAAGGAGGTGGTATTCGGCATTGAAATTGCCGGTCAGTTTAAAGTTTATCCTTTTGTCGAACTGGAGAAAAGCCCTGCTGAGTTTAACGAGATTATTAACGGGCAGTCAATTACTATTCGTTATGATAGCAAGCATAAAAGTGCTACAGCTTTTGATCAACAGGGGAAACAATTAGCAGGTGTAAGAACTTTCTGGTTTGCCTGGTATGCCTTTCATCCTGAAACTGAAATCTATGTTACTGCCAAACCTTAAAATTTTTCAATTTATTCTGCGTTATCGTCATTTGTAGTATGTAAACTAAGGTTTTTGAATTTCGAACTGGTGAAGTAATTAGTGGTGATCCTTAACAGGTTCTTAGCGGTTTTCAGGGCAGTGAATAAAATTTACCTACCCAGTGTAAGGAATCGTGGTTTGTTACGACCAAGCAGTAATTGTATTTTGTGGAAACTAGAGATGACGATTACAAAAAGTTTAACATTGGCGATAGCCCCTTTGTTTTTAGTGACTAATGTGGTCGCAGAAGAACCCAATTGGACTAGTTATCAAATTGTGTTAAACCATGTGAAAGTTGGTATCAAAAACGGGGTTTCACTAATGCAGGTTGATTATCAAACGATTAAAACAGATGGTAGTCTGGGTAAAGCATATCAGGCACTTTCTTCTTTTAACTTAGAGCGTTTGTCAAACCGTCAAGAAAAGTTATCTTTTTATATCAATGCCTATAACATTCTTGCCTTGAAAAAAGTAGTTGATCATTGGCCGACCGAAAGTATTAAGGATTCGGGAAGTTTTTTTAGTCCGGTTTGGGATAAGCCTGCCGGATCTTTGGGGGGTGAGACCGTATCCTTAGGTCAAGTTGAGCATAAAATTCTAAGGCCTATGGGCGAACCTAGAATTCATCTGGCGATTGTTTGTGCCTCAGTAAGTTGTCCAGATCTTAGGGGTGAGCCATACACAGCGGCAAAACTCAATCAGCAACTTGATGATCAAGTCAGACAATTTTTAAATAATCAGGGGAAAGGGTTAAAAGTTGAGGAAAATGTTATTCGTATTTCCAAAATTTTCGATTGGTTCGAACAAGACTTTGAAAATCAGGGGGGTGTGCGAGCATTTATTAAACGCTACAGAGAGGAATTGCCACAGACTAAGATTAAAGCAAATATTTCTTATGATTGGGCAACAAATGGAATAGAGTAGCATTTGTAGTCAAATTAAATCATAATAATTTCTAGGGGGCTTGTCCGAGAATAGAAGTCGTAGCGAGGGAAAGCTGTTTTGAGCCAGGTTTTTCGATTTTTTGAGGAGAATAGCATGCTCTTCTACGAAAATAATCGGAAAATCTGGCCACAATTAGCTTTTCCGCAGTAGACTCTCTATTCTCGGACAGCCTCCTAATCTCTATTTAAAGAGAGTTTGACTGTTTAATTCCATGGAAATACATAGATGAAGCATGAAATGTCAGCGCCTGATCAATGGCTACAACTACATGGTGATATTCTTTATCGTTATGGGGTAACACGTGTTCGTGATTCTGAGGTGGCAGAAGATTTAGTTCAGGAAACCTTGTTGGCTGCATTAAAAGCTAAGAAGAGTTATGCGGGTCAATCCTCAGAACAAACTTGGCTGATTGGTATACTGAAACATAAAATAATCGACTATTTTCGTAAAACATCACGAGATAAAACTCAAGAATACGATGAAGGTTTTACGGGAGGTGAGGTTGATTATTTTGATCAGCAAGGCAATTGGAAAATTGACTTTTCACCTTGGTCTAAGCCTGATAAAACAATGGAGCAAGAACAATTTATGATGACTTTACAAGATTGTATTTCGCGTTTGCCACCAAAAATGGCACAATTATTTGTTTTGCGTGAAATTGATGGGATGAATACCGAAGAAATTTGTGAGTTGATGTCGATTTCCACCCTAAATAATTTTTGGGTCATGTTATCGAGAGTTAGAGTAAAACTACGACACTGTCTTGATATTAATTGGATTAACCAGTAGAGGCAAAAGAGATGATAACATGTAAAGAAGCCAGTTATTTAGCTTCAAAAAAACTGGATAAAAAACTGACTTGGCGTGAAAATTTGAATTTTAAGTTACATATTATGATCTGTAGAATATGTCGACGGTATGCCATGGAGTTGAAAAAATTTCATCATACAATGCAAAAAGCAGGTGAATCCAGTTTGTCGTTGCTCCCTGAATCAGTAAAACTTTCCAGGCAATCTCGAGAACGTATCAAGCAAACCATAGATAAAGTTTTACATCAAACTGAGTGAAATTGGCTACCCGTTGATGTTGAAATCTAAGATGTTGAACTGGAATAGTCTATGATAGACACACTTGAAAAATATATGTGATCTAGAGTAAAGAAGATTTTCGCTTTATTATTTATCTGGAGTTTATATGAATGACACTGTAATCAATGAGTCAGTACAAAACTATTACGGACAAGTACTTAAATCCACTCAGGATTTAAAAACCAGTGCTTGTTGTACCTTAGATGCCATGCCATGGCATTTGCGTCCCTTTCTAGCTGACTTACATCCTGAAGTGGTTTCACGTTATTACGGTTGTGGTTCACCTTTACCACCGGCATTAGAAGGTTGCACCGTACTGGATTTAGGTTGTGGCTCGGGGCGTGATTGTTATTTGCTATCTCGCTTAGTTGGCGAAGCAGGTAAAGTGATTGGTGTTGATATGACAGAAGAGCAACTTGAGGTTGCCAGACGTCATTGTGATTGGCATGCGGAACGTTATGGTTACGCGCAATCCAATGTCCAGTTTCTGCAAGGTTATATTGAAGATCTTGCTACTACGGGTATTGCCGATAATTCTATTGATGTCGTGGTATCTAATTGTGTTATCAATTTATCTCCGGATAAAAAACGCGTTTTATCAGAAATATTCCGTGTGCTTAAACCGGGTGGAGAGATTTATTTTTCTGATGTATATGCTGACAGACGCATTCCACAGGCACTTAAAATAGAACCTGTGTTGTTGGGTGAATGTCTGGGAGGTGCTTTATATTGGGAAGATTTTCGTCGCATCATGCAAGATTTAGGCTGTCCTGATGTGCGTGTGATAAAAGAAAACCCCATAACACTGGAAGACCCAGAAGTTGCAGCCAAAATAGGTATGGTGAATTTTCAATCGGTAACAATCAGGGCGTTTAAAATGCCACTAGAAGATCGGTGTGAGGATTTTGGTCAGGTTGCTATTTATAAGGGGACTTTAGCAGAGCATCCTCATGCTTTTGATCTAGATGACCACCATCATTTTGAAACAGGCAGGCCTTTGCGGGTATGTGGAAATAGTTCTGATATGCTGGGTTCCAGTCGCTATGGCAAACACTTTGAACTTGTCGGGGACAAATCCACTCATTTCGGATTGTTTGATTGTGCGCCGCCTAATAAGAGCTTATCTCTGGAGTCTGGCTCAGCTTGTTGCTGATGTCGGTAGCAGTTTCTAAGCATCTTAGTGTTGTTATTCCAGTAGGGCCAAATGATCATTCCTGGCGCCAATTAGTAAATGATTTGTCAGTATTTGGTAAGGAGCTGGATATTATTCTGGCTGCTTGTCAAATACAGCCTGATGATATGCAATTAGCAGAGAATGTCATTTGGATTCAATCAACTCAAGGACGAGCACAACAGCTTAATCTAGGTGCTAGACATGCAGCAAATGGTTATATCTGGTTTCTGCATGCTGATACTCGATTAACCACAGCAGTTTTTCCAGTTGTGCAGCATTATTTAGAAACAGCTGATAACCATTTAGCTTACTTCAGATTAAAGTTTGCCAGTGATGGACCTAAACAGACCCGTTTGAACGCCTGGGCTGCCAATATTCGCTCGCGCTTTTTTGGACTGCCATTCGGTGATCAGGGTTTTATACTCAATAAAAGCCTTTTTGATTGCATAAAGGGATTTGATGAAACTGTAATGTTAGGGGAAGATCTGGATTTTGTTATCCGTTTGCAAGCAGCAAAAATTCCTTTACAAGAACTTCCTGCCGAATTGATTACTAGCGCAAGACGGTATCAAAAACAGGGTTGGCTTATCACCACCATTCGCCATGTTTGGTTAACCTGGCTATTAACCCGTCAGGCAAAACAGCGCTTGGATATTGTGTTATGAGTGGTGCAATCGCAATATTTGTTAAAACCCCCGGACTCTCGCCAATTAAGACTCGTTTAGCAGTATCATTGGGGAAACAAGCTGCAGAATCATTTCATTTAGCTTCTGCTAGTGCAGTTGCAGAAGTCGTACAAGCCGCATGTAAAGAAGAAAAAATTCAAGGTTATTTTGCTGTTGCTGAACAAGCTGCCCTGAGCCATGATTATTGGCAAGATTTACCTTGCGTATGGCAAGGTGAGGGTGGTTTGGGTGAGCGCATGGCGCATATTTATCAAACACTACTTGCTCAACATGATTTTGTTATCCTGGTCGGTGCTGACATTCCCCAAATGACAGTGACTAACCTGTCAGATGCAGCTGCCTGCTTATCTCATAGTGAGCAAGCTCGATTAGTATTTGGCCCCAGTGATGATGGTGGTTTCTGGTCGGTTGGTGGTAATTGCAGTATACCTCAAGCAGTTTGGACAGATGTTATATACAGTTTAGAAGATACAGGTGCTCAATTTCTCAACCGTATTGAACAGGTTGGAGATGTTAAAATCCTGACATCATTACGAGATGTGGATGAATTAAAAGATCTTGTTCCTTTACGCAAAACCTTAGTTGAGTTAAAGCAGCCCATGCAAGCTCAGCAAGTATTGATTCATTTTTTGGACACTGTGTTACCTGTGACCGTCAATAAATAAAGCATGAGGATGTTTAAATTATCACTCATAATTCTACTTTGTCACATTTGAATGGATACTATACAAAAGTATTTTCGTAGGGCGTTTTGTACGCACCATTTCGGCAAAGAAAGGATAAAAAATAATTTGGGTGCGTACAAGGCACCCTAAATTTTTAATCTGACAGAGTAGAACTAAGTGTAAGTTTTTCGTACTCTTGCGACCAATGGTCACGCTTCATTCGTATTAATGGGGTGCTTATTAATGTTACAGGAGAAAATTTATGCGTAAAAACTACCTTATATTGTTGATGCTGGCTTTTACATTCAGTGTTGGGACTTACAGTTTCTTATGCCTCAGATGATGAAGAAATTAGAATTACTTTGTCGGGTAACAACGGGGCGTCAGGAAATATAACAATTGAAGTTGAAGAGTATAGGGTAGACTCTTTCAAATTGAAAGCTATCGACTTGGACCCGAATACACGATACTCCGTTTTTTTAACAGAAAGCCCTGTTCCGGGAGCACTACCTGCGCAGTTTTTGGGAGAATTTACATCTAATAGCAAAGGTAGAGGAAAATTCAAAGTGAAAACTGATTTTTCTAGGTTAATGCTTTTGCCTCCGCAAATCAATCAGTCGAAGATGATTTGGGTATAGCAAATATACCTCCACCTCCTCCCGCTGGCGCGATAGGTAATGGTGCTAATACAATCGCTCTTGACTGGATTCGTGTGTATGTTATTCCGCCCGCTGGTGGGAATATCTTTGGAGGTAATGATAGTGAACCAGGTGGGGCGTTAGTGCTGAGGAGTGATGAAGCGCTTCCCTAGTTTTAATATTGGTTTCAAAAATAATGGGTGCGGACAGAACAGTGTAGCATCCATTTTTTTTCTAGGAACATGTATTAGCCTAGATAAATCAGTTGATCGCTTAGAATGTGCTTAAGCTATTGAATAGTTAGTATAACTTAATTTATCAGCACTTACCTGTTGGGTGGGGGATGTTCGCTTCACGGTTTTGTGAAGAAATCTGGACGAAAAATCCTGTAGAATAGCTCTCGATAAGGGCTATGGCCATTATCTTCGAGCGATTCTTTGTCTTTTTCGCCCAGATTTTCCACAAAATCCGTTCTCAACTGATTTTTCTAGGATTAGAGTATGGGATTTACAAACTACAGCGAACTTAAATGTCGGGTATTCACTTGGCATTCAGCATAACTGACATATCCTGTTAAACAACAATACAGGAGAGTTATCATGAAAATTCTGGGAAAAGTAACGTTATTGACTTTATTGCTGGTGTTGGGCGGCTGTGCCCACTATGCTGGATATTCTTCCGGTAATTCAGGTGCTGGTGCATATGGCTTTGGAATTAACAGCTATGCGCCTTACAATTCTTATCCGGTTCACTATGCTCATGATGTTTATCAGCATAAACCTCATAAAATTCACCGTGAAAATCATTATAATAATCAGAATCATTATTCACACAAGTCCAGACCTTATGTGAATAAACAATATTCAAAACATAAACACAATAGAAGAGCTGAACATTATGCACATAGGGGTGCTACGGATAGATCCGATTCGCATTCACGACACCCGCATAACACAAGATATAGCGATTATCCTAGTCGAAGGACAAGATCGGGTAACAAAGAAAGGAGTCGTGCTGATAATGGTTCTTGGAAACATTATTACAGGAACTGATAAATAGTAAATCAATAAATTTTAAGTGCATTGATTTGAGGAGTGAACTAAGATAATCAATAGTTCAACTTCACAAGGTCATGCATTATGGACTATCAATATATTCGTTTTTTCAATGAAATCGGAATCGATGATATTCCACTGGTAGGTGGTAAAAATGCTTCGCTGGGAGAAATGTTTCAAAAATTGCAGCCTCAGGGGGTTAAAGTACCCAACGGTTTTGCAATAACAGCTGAGGCATACCGTTATCTTTTAGATAGCAGTAATAGTAGAGATCGATTGCGCGAAACTTTAGCTGGGTTGATGTCAAATGATGTCGAAAGCTTGGCCCGATGTGGTAAAAAAGCGCGTGAGATTGTGTATTCTGCTGCTTTACCTGCTGATTTGGAAGACGAAATCAATAGAGCTTATCAGCAGCTACAACAACAATATGGTTCTAATCTGAGTCTGGCGGTTCGAAGCTCTGCCACTGCCGAAGATTTGCCAACTGCAAGCTTTGCTGGCCAGCAGGATAGTTATCTGAATATTACCGGTGTTGCAGATTTACTGGAATCCTGTCGTCGCTGTTTTGCCAGTTTGTTTACAGACAGGGCAATTCATTACCGGATGGATCAGGGTTTTGACCATTTCAGCGTCGCCTTATCTATTGGAGTGATGAAGATGGTACGGTCTGATCTGGCGAGTAGTGGAGTGATGTTCTCACTGGACACGGAATCAGGCTTTCGTGATGTGGTTTTTATCACAGGTGCTTATGGGTTGGGTGAAAATGTGGTGCAAGGGATGGTGGATCCAGATGAGTTTTATGTACACAAGCCTACATATAATCAAGGTCATCGCTGTGTATTAAAACGGGGCTTAGGGGCGAAAAAAATCAAAATGATTTATAACGTCGGCAATACACGTGAAGCGATTAAAAATGTCAGTACTTCGATAATTGAACGAGAACGTTTTTGTTTAAATGACGATGAAGTTCTTGAACTGGCTGGTTATGCAATCAAAATTGAAAACCTATACAGCCAAATCGCCGGTAAGGATCGGCCTATGGATATTGAGTGGGCAAAGGATGGGCTGGATGGTGAGCTCTATATTGTACAGGCTAGACCTGAAACAGTAACGTCACAAAAACAGAGTATGTTACTGGAAGATTATCAGTTGCAGGGGAGTGGTGAAATTATCGCAAAAGGACATGCAGTGGGTGGAAAAATTGCCAAAGGTAAAGTGCATGTTATTAACAGTACTAAGTATCTGGCTGAATTTAGGGCAGGTGAAGTTCTGGTTACCGATACCACTTCACCTGATTGGGAACCGATTATGAAAATTGCTGCTGCAATTGTTACTAATCGAGGGGGGCGAACCTGTCATGCGGCAATTATTGCCCGTGAGCTGGGTATTCCTGCTGTTATAGGCTGTGATAATGCAACAAGTAAAATGACAACAGGAGAACTGGTAACAGTTTGTTGTGCGGAAGGAGATAGTGGAAAAGTGTATCGAGGCGATATTCCTTTTTATATTGAGCAAACTAATCTGGCAGATTTTCCGCGGCCTAAAACTAAAATCATGCTCAATCTGGGTAACCCTGATCTGGCCTTTAAAAGTAGTTTTCTGCCTAATGATGGTGTTGGACTGGCACGTATGGAATTTATTATAAATGAATATATCAAGGTGCACCCGATGGCATTGTTGCATGTTGATCAGGTACAGCATAATGGGGAAAAACTGGAAATTAAACGTTTATTGTTAGGCTATGATAATCCAAAGGATTATTTTGTCAGTCGTTTGTCTGAAGGGGTTGGTACGATAGCGGCTGCTTTTTACCCAAAACCAGTTGTGGTCAGAATGTCGGATTTTAAAAGTAATGAATATGCTTCTTTGTTAGGGGGGAGCACTTTTGAGAGCAAAGAAGAAAATCCGATGATAGGTTTTCGTGGGGCTTCCCGTTACATTCATCCCGCTTATCAGGAAGGTTTTGCACTGGAATGTGCAGCGATGAAACGGGTGCGAGAGCAGATGGGACTTACAAATGTAATTTTGATGATTCCATTTTGTCGTAGAGTCGATGAAGGAAAAAAAGTACTGGCAAAAATGGCAGAGTTTGGTCTGAAGCAAGGTGAAAACGGGCTTGAAATATATATGATGTGTGAGATTCCTAATAACGTCATCCTGATCGATGCATTTGCCAAATTGTTTGATGGGTTTTCTATTGGTTCCAATGATCTGACCCAGTTAACTTTAGGCGTTGATAGAGATTCTGAAATTATCGCGTTCGATTTTGATGAGCGTGATGAAGGGGTAAAAGAACTTATTCGTATGGCGGTGGAAGGAGCCAGGCGTAACAACTGTCATTCAGGTATTTGTGGGCAGGCACCTTCCGATTACCCTGAAATTGCTCAATTTCTGGTGGAAATAGGTATAGAGTCAATGAGCCTAAATCCAGATACGGTGATTAAAACCACTTTGAACGTGCTCGAAGTGGAAAAAATTCATTCTGCTGGACGCAGTTCGAAATGACTCCCATATGAACAAAGAATTACAAGTTTAACAAAGAAAAAAAATGGACATCATTTTCAAAGAATACAGTCGAGTTGTCTGGCAAAAAAAATGGTATTTTTTACTTTGTATTATTGGACTAACGGTAGCTACGGGACTGGATTTTTATGTGCCCGTTTTATATAAGAATATTGCCAACGGCCTGGTAAAAGAATATTCAGATGCCACGCTGACAATGTTATTACACAACCTGGTTTTGATTGCTGTTTTTTATGCGGGTGTCTGGTTGTCATGGCGAGTTCTTGAAATAGGCATTATTCCTGTCGATGGTGGCGGCGTTAATTTGCTGGAAAAGCGCTGTTTTGATGTATTAAAAAGGCAAAAATATATTTTCTTTGAAAATAATTTTTCTGGAAGTTTGGTTAAACAGGCCAACCGGTTTTCACGCTCTTTTGAAATCATTATGGATTGGTGTTTATTCCAGTTATTTCAAAACATATTGGCGATAGCAATTGCATTTGTGATTTTCTATCAACAACAACCGATGTTTGCAATGTACTTTCTGGCTTGGGTGTTTGTATATTTGCTCTGGAATATTAGTTTTTCTATGTGGAAACTAAAATTTGATGAAGCGGTGGCTAAAGCAGATTCTAAAGTAGGTGGGGTCTATTCAGATGCCATTAGTAATATTTTTATCGTCAAAAGCTTTGTGTTGGAAAATACCGAGCAGCAACGTATTAACCTGGCTTCAGATCGGGTATATAAACGCAAAAAAATCGCCTGGATTTTAATGTTTATCTCTTTTTCTGTGCAAGGGTTAATGGTGTTCGGTATTGAATTGCTGTTGATGTACCTGATGATTGATAAATGGAAATTGGGTTCATTTCAGGTGGGTGAATTTGTACTGTTTCAGTCGATATTATTGATGCTTATCCAGCGACTATGGGAATTTGGACGTAATCTAAGAAACTTTTTTACTGCATTGGCCGATGCTGCTGAAATGTCAGAAGTATTCAAAAATGCTGAACTGGAAGTTGACTCCCCTCTGGCCAAAGTGCAACAAATCACTAAAGGACAAATCACTTTCGATAAAATTTGTTTTGCATATGAGAGATACAGACCTTTATTTCAGGACTTTTCTTTACAGATAGCAGCGGGAGAAAAAGTGGCTCTGGTAGGAGAATCCGGTTCTGGAAAAACTTCATTGACCCGATTGTTATTCCGTTTTGTTGAACCACAAAGTGGAACTATCCGGTTTGACGGTATTAAAAGTCATGAGTTTACTTTGGCTTCATTACGTGAACAAATATCTCTGGTTCCACAGCAACCGGAATTGTTTCATCGTACTGTGCGAGAAAATATAACATTAGGATATGATGTGACTGCGGAAGAGTTGGAAGTTATAGCTGCAAAAGCTCAATGTCTAGAATTCATCAGTCAATTACCCGAGCAGTTTGATACTCAAGTAGGGGAACGAGGTATTAAATTGTCTGGTGGTGAAAAACAACGTATTGCTATAGCCCGTGCTTTGTTAGAAAAGGCACCTATTGTAATTTTGGACGAAGCTACCAGTGCTCTGGATTCTTTAACGGAACGGCAAATCCAACTGGCGATCTTTGATTTATTAAAAAATAAAACTGCCATCGTTATTGCTCATCGTCTTTCAACTATTTTACGTATGGATAGAATTATTGTTTTGGAGCAAGGCAGAATCATAGAGCAAGGTACACATAGGCAGTTACTCTCAAGTCAGGGTAGATACTATGAGATGTGGCAACATCAGAAAGGAGATTTTCTGGGAGAATAGTGTTTATTCAGAGTTTTAGATAATAACTCAGTAGAGTTGGCAGGCTGGAACTCTAGAGTCGCAATAGGATCTTGGGGTTTGCGACTCTATACGCCTCAGGTAAGGCAATTCGCAATAAATAACCCACCAGCCTTACTTGCACTAAAGCATAAGAATCGCTAAAGCTTTTCTAATATTTTTATCCGTATTCTGCCTTGCAACTCCGGTTACATAGCTTGCTATGCTCCCTCCGTTGCGCCTCGACAATTGCTCCTGCGTTACCCTACTACATTCCGTCCATGGCATTATGCATTGTTCTACCTACACACATCCATATGTTAGTTGAAGACGAATAATAATTCTGCGCAATCCTAGTAGGTTACTTATTACGCGTTACCTAAGAAAATTAAATTTATCTTGGGCTCAAGAAGTGGTGAATAGCTATGGGGTTATGAATTTATTTACGGCCTCGGCGTCCAGCCTTAGGCGATTCAAAATTCACTTTTATAGGTTTACCATTAAAGTCTTTACCATCTAAACCTGCTATGGCTGCACGGGCTTCATGACCTTCCATTTCAATAAAACCAAAGCCTTTGCACTGGTCAGAAAAAATATCCGTAACAAGATTTAATGAGCGTACAGTGCCAAATTTTGAAAATAGAGTCTGAAGGTCTTTTTCGCTGGTGTTGGTAGGTAAATTGCCTACAAATAGTTTTTTCATTTATGTTCCAGTTTTTGATGATGCGGTCTATCATTTTTTATAAGCCGCAATAAAAGAACCCCGCCGTAGCGGGGTTCTATATATCGGGTGTCCGATGAAAGCTCGATTATGCAGCTTCTACACTAGTAGCTTGAGGGCCCTTTGGACCATTCTCAACTTCATAGGATACCGCTTGACCTTCATTTAGAGTTTTGAATCCTGAACCCTGAATTGCGCTGAAATGTACGAATACGTCTGCACCGCCATCGTCTTGAGAAATAAAACCAAAACCTTTGGCTTCGTTAAACCATTTTACTGTACCTGTAGCCATGTAACTTTTTACCTGAAATAATTAAACATATTGAGTGTTGCGTACAGGTAATGAAGTGGTGTTTTCAGAGGGGGTAACACGGAGGGAACAACCTTAAATGCCAGTATCAAAATCTGTAGCTGCTTATACTATAGGTTAATCCTTGGTATTTTACCAGCAATATAATTTATTTATTTCTAAGATTAACCAGAAAAATTTGGGTAAATTTTGGTGAGTTTGGTAATTATAAAGGGGGTTAGGGGGGGGCTGTTACTCTGTCAAAGATGGGTTGATGGGCTGGCGCTCTGTCGTTGCTTCTAAAGGGGGGGCTAAAAAATCGTTAGGATGCAAGTTATAGTCTGCTATGCTGGGTAAAAGCGAATTATCCTGCTTATGTTGGTCTAATAAAACCATAGGACTTATATTCACGTAGGAGGGACTTAAACCGCGAATTGCTTTAGTCGTAACTAAAGCCCCTACTACCCCGATAACACCATAGCTGTCAATAATAGGCTACTAAAGTCAATAAGTTAAAGTTTGTACTCTATAAATCACCATTCTTCAAACCAAAGTTGCTAGACCTCTAGTACAGTGAACCATAAGTTCGTGCATATAATAATTCGTCATTCCTGAAGTCTTTTATCGGAAACCCATTAGCTGGACGCTTGGATTCCAGCTAAGAGCATGCAGGAATGACGGGAAAAGATAGTTCACTAACTTATGGGTTGTTGTACTAAAATGTGCCTTAACGGTTTTTCATTTTTAATCTACACTTTTGTCTTCTACAATAGAGTTGGATTTCTTTTTTTATAATGGATATGAATATACTTTAATTTAACTTTGGGCCCGCAAACATTGTCTTCTTATTTTATAGGAATGGGAGAAACATGAGTGAGTGGGTACATCGGCTATTAAATTTTTTATGAGCTGTAATTATGGATAATTTAGATGATAAAACGCGACTTATGCCGGCACAAAAAACTAAAGCACAGCCTGGAATCGCTCGTATTCGAATTAATTATTCGGATGGTGGTGAGACCTATAGTCGTGTGTTTGCTGAGACTTTCATAATTGGACGTTTTGTAGATTGTGATTTGGTTCTTACTGATGATGGCGTTAGTCGTAAGCATGCGGAAGTGGCTCTTACTGATGAAGGATGGATAATAAGAGATCTGGGTAGTTCAAATGGAACATATGTGGGAGGGAATCAGGTATCGGAGATGTTATTGACGGATAAGGCCAATTTTCATTTTGGAAATGAAAATGCTCTATTTTCAGTAATTATTGAACCTGTTGTTATTGAAAAAATAAAGCACTCATATCACCACCCCCAGCCCCAAGAACAGACTATGGATTTGTCTGTATCATCCGAACGGAATAGCTATACAGGTAAAAAAAGTAATGTAGATGAGGTGTACGATCATTATTTTACTGAAAAACCTGAAGAGGAAATGGGCGATCATACCAGGATGGTACGAAGGATTATTAGGCAGGAACAGAAAAAAGAACAGAAAAAAACAACTTTTTATTATAAGTGGATTATTGTGTCTGTAGTGGTTCTTCTTAGTCTATCAGGGGCTTTTATTGTGTACCAGCAGGTGCGACTTGAGCATGCTCAATCTATTGCAGTTGATATGTTTTACGATATAAAAACTTTTGAAGTACAGATTGCACAAACAGAGATAGAAGCTAAAAAAAGTGGATCAAACATTCAAATTTCTAGCATTGCTTTGAAAAGACAAAAGCTTCGAGAAATGAAGACAAGATATCAAGATTATTTGAGTGAGGTAGACTTTGCCAAGCAGTTAAAACTTTCTCTAAGTGAAGAGGATGAAGCTATAGTAAGAATGGCTAAAATATTCGGGGAATGTGATCTTGAGTTGTCGGAAGGGTTTATCTCCGAAGTAAAAAAATATATTGCTAAATGGCAGTCTTCAAAACGTTTGACCAGCGCTATTACCAGGATTGAACGATTAGGACATGCGCGTATGGTTGTAAATGCAATGTACTCAGAAAATTTACCACCTCAGTTCTTGTATATTTCATTACAGGAAAGTAATTTTAGATTTGATGCAATTGGTCCTAAAACCCGGTTTGGAATAGCAAAAGGGGCGTGGCAGTTTATACCTGGAACGGGGAAAGAATATGGTCTTAAAATTGGGCCTCTTGCTTCTTTTAGAGAACATGATCCAGATGATGAGCGTTTTGATTTCGAAAAGTCGAGCTATGCAGCTGCAAAGTATTTGAAAAAAATATATAGTACAGAGGCGCAAGCGTCAGGCTTGCTGGTTATGGCTTCGTATAACTGGGGGCATAATAGAGTCAGGCGGTTAATAAACGAAATGCCAAATAATCCTCGGGAAAGGAATTTTTGGAAATTAACACAGAAGTATAAAATACCAAAAGAAACGTATGATTATGTATTTTATATTTTTAGTGCAGCGGTGATAGGTGAAAATCCAGAGTTATTTGGTTTTGATTTTAAAAACCCGGTGTTGATGGGCTTGAATGCTAATTCAGCTGATTTAAATTAAATGCGGTTTTGAAGTTCGATTAATAGCGATTTTTTTTGCGTTTTTTAGAAAATATATTGCTGCAGTTATGTTTTTACTACAGCTGACAGTGGCATCTGCATCTGTAGTCTGTAGGAGGTGGTTGGCGATGGAAAATCTGTTCCAGTTTTGTATTAGGCCATCCTAGGCGTGATTTGTGAATGAGACATTTTTATTGATAGTTTCTCAGTTAATCGAGTGGGTGATTGTATTGGTTTTGAGAAATAATATTACACAGTAGTCAGGATGGTCATGCTGTGCGAAACAAGTGCTGGGAGGCAGGCTCTGTCCGAGAATAGAAACCGTAGCGAGGGAAAGGCATTTTGAGTCAAATTTTTCGTTCATTTGAGGCGAATAATGGATTATTTAACGAAAATAAACGGAGAATCTGGCCAAAATAGCTTTTCCGCAGTAGGTTTTTCTATTCCCGGACATCCTCCTAGGTCTTTGGAGTATCATTTAAAAATTATTTCAATAGGTTCTTCGTTTGGTTTAGCTTCCCATATTTCACTACCATTATTACTTTTGTTGGTTTTTTTACAGGCTCCTTGTTTTGTTGCCTGTCCTTGTATAAATGCTCGTTTACATGGTGAATTTAAAGCATTTAATAAGGTAGGTGTGATTTTTCCATTGGCTTTAAGTTGAAGGTTTTTTTTGAAATGTATTATTGCGGATCTGGTTTTGTATCCTTTAATGCCGTCTATGGGACCAGGGTTATATCCTAATTCAGTTAATTTCTTTTGGACAACAATGGTTTTTGATTTTGAGTTGGCAAAGAGGCTGCTGGACCCAAGAGTTAAAACTATAAGGAATAAAAATTTTGAAATTGATAGCATAGTATTAATTTGTCTTTAAAAAAGGGTGCCTGGAAAAATAGTGTTTAAATTATAGGGTTTTTAAATTTCAATAATAGTTGGTTTTTTGATAAATATTGTTATTGTGTGGTGTAGTCGATTTTCGGTGCTACGATCTTTTTGCTACCTTAGTATGATAAGGCTGATTTTAAAGGAATTAGGGGGAGTAGTGTTAGTAGTTGATTTTAGTAGTACTTTGAATTTATATCCAGAATTAAAAATAATTTTAGTCTATTATTGTTTTATTGGTTGTGTGTTTTTTAATAATTTATTATAATAGCCAGATAATGTAAGCGAGCGTGGCGGAATTGGCAGACGCGCTGGATTTAGGTTCCAGTATCTTATGATGTGAGAGTTCAAGTCTCTCCGCTCGCACCACTAGAAAATTATTGTTAACGATAATCACCGTTAACTTCCCAACCTGTAAATGCACACTGTTTTCTATCACTTGTTCCTAATAGCTATGTAGTCAGGGGATGGTAGGTGTTGTATAAGTACAAATTACCGGTTGCCGGTATCTTAATAATCACATATTGTTTGAGGTAAAGTAATGCAAGTTTCTGTCGAAAAGACATCGGAATTAAGCCGTAAAATGACTGTTAGTCTTCCTGAGAAAATGGTGCAGGAAAAAATGGATGCACGTTTTAAGTCGTTAGCGCGCGAAGTTAAGATTGATGGTTTTCGTCCGGGTAAGGTGCCTGTCCGTGTTGTAAAAAAAATGTACTCGGACCGAGTAAGAAGTGAGGTTACCGGAGATTTGATTCAAACCACTTACTTTCAGGCTTTGCAAGAGCAGAATATAAATCCTGCAGGTCAACCGCATATTAACCCAACTGATGAAACCTCTGGTTTTGAATATACTGCTGAGTTTGAAGTTTATCCTGAAGTATCTCTGGACGGGCTATCTGCACTGGAAATAAAACGGCCAGTAGCAACTGTTGAACAAGCTGATCAAGATGCGATGGTTACTAAATTGAGAGAGCAAAAGAAAGACTGGAATGATGTTGAACGCACGGCTGAAAAGGGTGATCGCGTTACCATTCATTTTTCCGGGGTTTGTGAGGGTGAAAATTTTACTGAAGGAAAAGTTGAAAGTTATCAGGTAGTTATTGGTGCTGGGCAGATGGTTCCTGGTTTTGAAGATGAGTTGATTGGTCTTGATGCAGGTGCTAATAAGGCTTTTGAGGTGACTTTTCCTGAAGGGTATGGTAATGAAAAACTGGCGGCAAAACCCGCTGCATTTGAGGTGGAGCTGGTCAAGGTTGAAGAATCTTTTATACCTGAGATTGATGAAGATTTTATTAAAACATATGGGGTCGAAGATGGCTCAATAGAATCTTTTAATGCGGATGTTAAAGCGAATATGGAAAGGGAGTTGACGCAAGGTTTAAAAGGCAAGTTAAAGAACGCTGTGATGGACGCACTCTATGAAAATATACAGATATCAGTTCCTAATGCTTTGATTGATCAAGAAATTCAGAATATGATGAAGCCTTATGAGGCAAATGCCAGGAAGCAGAATATGAAACTTGAAGATCTTGACCTACCCAAAGAATTATTTGAAGAACAAGCAAAACGCAGAGTTGCATTAGGTCTTATTTTAGGTGAAATCATTAAAACAAATGAGATTAAAGTTGATGATGATAAAGTTCGTTCTACAGTAGAAGAAATGGCTGTCAGTTATGAACGACCGGAAGATGTTATTGCATGGTATTATTCCGATGACAGCCGTTTGAATGAAGTTAAACAAATGGTATTAGAAGATCAGACTGTTGGATGGATAGTTGATCAGGCACAGGTCACTGATGAGACAGTGAGTTTTGCAGATGTCATGGAAAAACAACAGCAGCAATAATTACGTACTGAAGGTTACAGATGAATCAACACAATGGTTTAGGACAAATAGTTTCTCCACAAAATTCGCCACAAGCTGCAGGTGGTTTAGTACCTATAGTTATTGAGCAAACTGCCAGGGGTGAACGTTCTTTTGATATATATTCAAGATTATTAAAAGAACGCGTTATTTTTTTGGTGGGTCAAGTTGAAGATTATATGGCCAATCTTATCGTGGCTCAATTATTGTTTCTTGAGTCAGAAAATCCGGATAAAGATATTCATTTATATATTAATTCGCCGGGTGGATCGGTGACGGCGGGAATGGCAATTTATGACACTATGCAGTTTATTAAAGCGGATGTTAGCACTATGTGTATAGGTCAGGCTGCGAGTATGGGGTCTTTGTTATTGACAGCAGGCGCCAAAGGAAAACGATATTGTTTACCTCATTCAAGAATAATGATTCATCAGCCATTAGGCGGTTTTCAAGGGCAGGCATCAGATATTGATATTCATGCCAGAGAAATACTTTTAATTAGAGAAAAATTGAATAATATTTTGTCTTTTCATACCGGTCAAGATGTTGAAAAGATTCAGCAAGATACAGATAGAGATAACTTTCTAGGTGCTGAAGATGCAATGGAGTACGGATTGATTGATAAAGTGTTGTCGAATAGAAATACCAATGCTGAAGATTAATATTGGTAATTTTGTTAGTTTCGATATATTCTTTAGTGATGAGAATCTATGTGGTGGGGACTTGTTATGAGTAAAGATAAAAGCGGCAAGGATGATGAGAAGCTACTTTATTGTTCTTTTTGTGGAAAAAGTCAGAATGAAGTTAGAAAGCTGATTGCAGGACCTTCTGTCTATGTTTGTGATGAATGTGTAGAACTTTGCAATGACATAATTAGAGATGAATTACAGGAAGATGCCGAGTTTGGTGAAGGTGAGCTGCCTAAGCCAAAAGAAATAAAGACTGAGTTAGACGGTTATGTGATTGGGCAGGAAAGCGCAAAAAAGATGTTGTCCGTAGCTGTTTATAATCATTATAAGCGTTTACGTAGCAATACCAGGAAAGATGATATTGAATTGGCAAAATCTAATATTTTGTTGATTGGGCCTACGGGTTCCGGGAAAACATTGCTGGCTGAAACATTGGCTAGATTGTTGGATGTGCCTTTTACTATTGCTGATGCAACGACTCTAACAGAAGCCGGGTATGTTGGGGAAGATGTCGAAAATATTATCCAGAAAATCCTGCAGAAATGTGATTATGATGTAGAAAAAGCAGAAACTGGAATAGTATATATTGATGAAATAGATAAGATTACCAGAAAATCTGATAATCCCTCGATTACCCGGGATGTTTCTGGTGAGGGTGTACAACAAGCATTGTTGAAATTAATTGAAGGGACTGTGGCATCAATTCCTCCACAAGGAGGAAGAAAGCACCCTCAACAAGAATTTCTTCAGGTTAATACGGCTAATATTTTGTTCATTGTGGGTGGCGCATTTTCTGGTCTGGAAAGTGTGATAAAAGAACGTACCGAAAAGGGTGGTATTGGTTTTTCTGCTGATGTAAAAACTAAAGACGAAACTAAAAATGTCGGTGAACTTTTTGCTCAGATTGAAGCTGAGGATTTAATTAAATACGGTTTAATACCAGAGTTTGTGGGTCGATTGCCAGTTGTTGCCACTTTAGAAGAGTTGGATGAGGCTGCATTGGTGCAGATCTTAACAGAGCCCAAGAATGCTTTGATCAAGCAATACCAGCATTTATTTGAAATGGAAGGTGCTGAACTTGAGTTTAGAGAAGACTCTTTATCAGCTATTGCTCGTAAATCGATGGAAAGAAAAACAGGTGCCCGAGGATTGAGAACAATAGTTGAAAATGTTTTACTAGATACCATGTATGAAATACCATCGGCAGAAAATATTAGTAAAGTTGTTGTCGATGAAAGTGTCATTTTAGGCGAGTCTGATCCTCTTCTGGTTTATGAAACTGAGCAGAAGAAAGCGTAAATTATTTCGTGATGAATTGGCAAAGCGTTGTTGCCAATGAATTCTGCCTACAGATTCAAATCAAAGCAAAGAAGCGGGATACTTGGTAACAAGTATTCCGTTTCTTTTGAAGTATATAGAGGGTCTCTTGCTTTTTATATATTTCTCCCCATATCATAATTTCACAGTAAGCTAATTTTAAGGTTCCTTTATGGAAGAACTGACTGATTTAATACATTTAGACGAATTAATACCGGTATTGCCTCTAAGAGATGTAGTGGTTTATCCGCATATGGTGATTCCTTTGTTTGTTGGTAGAGATAAATCTATCGATGCGATAGAAGCCGCAATGAATGAAGATAAGCAATTACTTTTGGTTGCTCAAAAGGAAGCGGATATTGATGAGCCAGATTTTGAAGATCTGTATCGTGCAGGCACATTAGCTAATATATTACAGCTGTTGAAGTTACCTGATGGAACTGTCAAAGTATTGGTCGAAGGAGAGCAGAGGTGTAAGGTCATTAAATATCAGGAGTTTGATGGATATTATGTTGCAACTGTCACAGCAATTAACGACCAGCTAAATATTTTAGAACAGGAACAAGAAGTTCTACAACGTACAGCAATTAGCTCATTTGATCAGTATGTCAAGTTAAATAATAAAATACCTCCAGAAGTTTTAAATTCATTGGCTGGTATTGATGATCCAAGTCGATTAGCCGATACTATAGCGGCACATATGACTTTGAAAATTGAAGAAAAGCAGGCAATGCTTGAGATGGAGGATGTTGCTTTACGGCTTGAGGGTTTGATGACTTTAATGGAAGGTGAAAATGATTTACTGGAAATGGAGAAGAGAATTCGCGGACGAGTTAAAAAACAAATGGAGAAGAACCAAAGAGAATACTATCTGAACGAGCAAATGAAAGCGATTCAGAAAGAATTGGGTGATATGGATGATGCCAGCAATGAAATTGAAGAACTAGAAAAGAAAATTTCAGTAGCAGGTATGTCTAAGGATGCAAGAGTTAAGGCGGATGCAGAACTTAATAAATTAAAATTAATGTCGCCAATGTCTGCTGAAGCGACTGTAGTACGAAATTATATCGAATGGATGGTAGCAGTACCTTGGAAGAAAAGAACCAAGGTGCGGCATGATCTTAAGGTTGCAGAAGAGGTATTAGAAGCAGACCATTATGGACTGGATAAAGTTAAAGAAAGAATACTTGAATATCTGGCAGTACAGCAACGGGTAAAAAAATTAAAAGGCCCTATCTTATGTTTAGTAGGACCTCCTGGAGTAGGTAAAACTTCGCTGGGACAATCAATTGCCAGGGCTACAAATCGCAAATATGTTCGTATGGCTTTGGGTGGGGTAAGAGATGAGGCCGAAATTCGGGGGCACAGGCGGACTTATATTGGTTCAATGCCGGGTAAAATTTTGCAAAATTTATCCAAAGTAAAAACCAGAAATCCTATGTTTTTACTGGATGAAATAGACAAAATGGCAGCAGACTTTCGGGGTGATCCGTCATCAGCATTATTAGAAGTTTTAGATCCTGAACAAAACCATACCTTTGCGGATCATTATTTGGAAGTTGATTTTGATTTGTCGGATGTTATGTTTGTTGCGACTGCTAATACCATGAATATTCCCCCTGCTTTGCTGGACAGAATGGAAATCATTCGTTTGGCTGGCTATACGGAAGATGAAAAGATAAATATTGCTACCCGGTTTCTGATTCCAAAACAGCAAAAAAATAATGGTCTTGAAGCCGCTGAAATTAAAATTACTGAGGCTGCAGTAAAACATATTGTTAGATATTATACCCGGGAGGCTGGTGTCAGAGGACTGGAGCGAGAGATATCTAAAATATGTCGTAAAATAGTAAAGAGATTATTGCTAAAACCAAAAAAGGCTACGGTATCGGTTACAGAAAAGAATCTAAATGAATATTTGGGCGTTAAGCGATTTAGCTATGGATTGGCGGAAGAGAATGATCAGGTGGGTCAGGTGACTGGTTTAGCCTGGACTGAAGTGGGTGGTGAATTGTTAACCATTGAAACAGCAGTAATGCCAGGAAAAGGGAGGCAGTCGGCAACAGGTAAATTAGGCGAAGTAATGAAAGAGTCCATTGAAGCAGCGGTGACAGTTGTCAGGAGTCGCGCTCAAGTCCTGGGAATTGAAAATGAAGTCTTTCAAAAGAATGATATTCATATTCATGTTCCTGAAGGAGCTACACCTAAAGATGGTCCAAGTGCTGGGATTGGTATGTGCACTGCAATTATTTCGGCACTAACTCAGATTCCCGTACGAGCAAATGTTGCTATGACGGGTGAAATAACACTTAGAGGCGAAGTATTGCCAATTGGAGGGTTGAAAGAAAAATTATTGGCTGCTCATAGAGGCGGTATAACCACTGTATTAATTCCCTCTGAAAATGAAAAAGATTTAGTTGAAATTCCAGAAAATATTAAGAAAAACCTGAATATAAAGCCTGTTCACTGGATTGACGAAGTATTAGAATTGGCCTTGCAGTATATGCCGGTACCTAGGCAGGATGGAGAAGAAAAAGGAAATCAGTCAAAATCCGGTAAAGCAAAGAAAGCGGAGATGATTGCCCATTAAAACAATTACTTTAATCGTTTATTTGTTTTTATTTTGAGCAAAAATCCTTAAAAATCACGGTGTCCAGCGGTTTATTGCTTGACACTTTGTGATGGTAGTTGATATAAAGAGGCCTGTTTCTTGTAGAGATCGGATTATTAGATTAGTCTTAGTCAAAGAGAAGCAGGTTGCTTTCTCATAATTTATATAAAAATAACACCACATTACTTTACTTCCTAAGGGGGAATAATGAATAAATCGGAACTTATTGATGCAATTGCTGAGGCGTCTGAATTAACAAAGGCGGATGCTGGTCGAGCTTTAGATGGTTTTTTAGGGGCTGTAACTAATGCTTTGAGTAATGGTGATTCAGTTGCTTTGGTTGGATTTGGCACTTTTTCAGTCAAAGATAGAGCAGAGCGCAAAGGACGTAACCCGCAAACTGGTGCAGAAATAACTATTAAAGCGGCAAAAATTCCTTCATTTAAAGCTGGTAAATCTTTAAAAGATGCTGTAAACTAGGCTTCTTTAGTCGGGTGCTTAGCTCAGCTGGGAGAGCATCGCCCTTACAAGGCGAGGGTCGGGGGTTCGATCCCCTCAGCACCCACCAGACTTTGGAGCGGTAGTTCAGTTGGTTAGAATACCGGCCTGTCACGCCGGGGGTCGCGGGTTCGAGTCCCGTCCGCTCCGCCAAATAATGAAAACCCCGAGCCTAATGGTTTGGGGTTTTTTTTTGCTTGAAATATAAAGACTAAAGACTAAAATTTAATGTTAGTCTGAAACATTTTGTCTGCGTTACCTTATTTATTTTTACCAATTGATTTAAGGATCATATATGTTATTAAAGATTAGAGAAAAATCACAGGGAGTTTTTGCCTGGGTTATTTTGATATTAATCTGTGTGCCTTTTGCTCTATGGGGTATTCAAAACTATGTGGGGGGAGGCAGCGAAGCTGCAGTTGTTAGTGTCGGTGACAAAGAATTTTTACAGCAGGATCTCAATAGAGCCTATGCACAATATAGTCAGAATTTAGCGGGGAAGAATTTTGATGAAAAATTGGTAAAAAAACAGGCATTGGAAAAACTAATCCAAGATGAAGTTTTGTTACAGTATGTTCAAGATGAAAATTTAGTAGTCACTGATGAAGAGGCCAGGAGCTTTATAAAATCTTTGGACTATTTTCAAACAGACGGGAAGTTTGATAATAAGCAATATAAAGCTTTGCTGGCGACGCAAAGGATGACTGCGGGAGAGTTTGTTTATAGAATTAAGAAAGCACTGATAATGGAACAGTTTCAGCGTAGTGTGACGGAAAGTAGCTTTGCTACTGAAAAGGATATTGAGAATTTCTTCAGAATACAAAATCAGAAACGTGATGTAGAAGTTATTTCTGTTGCTTTGCAAAAAGTTAAGGAACAACCTACAAGTGATGAAATTGAAAGTTATTATCAAACACATCAGGATGCATTTTTATCTAATGAACAAGTTGCTATTGAATATGTTGAATTGTCTCTGGATGAATTAGCAAAACAAATAGAGCCTACAGATCAGCAGTTGCAAGCATATTATGAAGAGCAAAAAGATTTGTATACGACTAAGGAACGTAGAAGAATAAGCCATATTCTTTTTGCTTTTACTAAAGACACTGATGATGATGAAAAGCAACTGGAGAGAGCTTTAAAGGCATCAAAAGAGTTGGAAACCAAGGAATTTTCAGCTTTGGCTTCTGAGCTTTCAGATGATAAGTTAACGGCTTCTAAAGGTGGTGATCTTGGCTTGTTTAATTTAGGTGAAATGGAAAAAGAATTTGAAAATGTTGCCAAATCACTGAAGCTTGGTGAAGTTTCAAAACCGGTTAAGTCAGCATTTGGATATCATTTAATTAAAGTGACTGAATTGGTGCCAGAGGGCGTTAAATCATTTGATTCTGTTAAAGATGAGTTAATGGCTGCTTATCAAAGGGTGCAAGCAGAAACAACGTTCTATGAGTTAGGTGAGACTTTAACTGAAGTCAGTTATGAAAATCCTGACAGTTTACAACAAGTTGCTGATGCGTTAGGGGTGGAAATAGCTAAAACGGGATTATTTGGTAAAAATGTTGTAGCAAATAGTCCTGACAAGGATAGCATTGTTTCTCAGGCGGCTATCGTTAATATGGCATTTTCAGAGGATGTGTTAAAAGGTAACAATAGTGAGCCTGTTGAACTAGGAACAGATAGACTGATTGTGTTAAGAATGCTCGAACACAGACCGGCAGAAGTAAAGGCATTAAAAGATGTAAAAGAAATAGTTATTGCTACACTGTTAAATAACAAAGCGGCACAATTAACCGTTGAAAAGGCAGAAAAAATTAAACAATCAGTTATTTCTGGTCAGTCTATGCAAGCAGTAGCCGAGGAAAATGATCTCGAAGTTCAAAAATTTTCTGGTTTATTGCGCGCTAATGGTGATTTAACATGGAAGGTAAACCAGAAAGTCTTTAAAGCGGCAAAACCGGTTGAGGGGAAATCTACGGTTGTTACAGTTGCTGATATTGCAGGCTCTCAAACAGTGATTAATTTGCTTTCTGTTTCAGATGGTGTGATGAGTGAAAGTGATAAAGCTAAGAAAAAATTAGTAGAAGCTAACTTGGCAAAAGCATTTGGACAGGCTGATTTTAAAGCGATTCTAAATAGTTTACGAATAAAAGCAAATATAAAAATAAATATTGAAGAATAATACTTAAATATTTCTCTAGAATTCTAATTTGATTTAACCTAGAAAAATAAGTTGAGAACGAATTTTTCTAGGTTAAATGTTGATTTCTGGATAAATCTGATTGTTGAAAAATATAAATACGTAGAAGATGTTTTTTACTTTTCTGCTACACTAAAAAATCAATCACAGCAATGCTCCCCAGCGATAAGGTTGTTAAGCCGATGAAGGTTTGTAAGCTGTTATACAACCATGTCAATCCATTTGAGGAATAACGTAAGGGGATTGCAATAGTTACTGAAAGGACAGCCATACCGATAATGGAACCAATGCCGAAGAATAATAAATAAAACATTCCTGTTATCGGCGATTGCACTTTATGCAGGGTCAGAATTATCAATGCGGCTGACCCAGCCATACCATGCATTAGCCCTACCAATAATGCTCGTTTAGGAAAGCCATGAGAGTGTTGATGCTTATTAATGTCATGCTCTTTTTCACCAATATGTGAATGGGTATGAAAGTGCTGAGTGTTTTGACCGTGGCTATGCAGATGAAAATGGACACGTTTTTTATACAATCTATGTAACACATCGAAGCCTAGGAAAATCAATATCAGGCCAACTATGAATTCTAATGTGTTAGCTAGTTGTTCTGATATTGTGCTATCAATCAATATTGCCACTGAACCAAACAGAAACAAGGTAATAGTATGACCTAAGCCCCAAACGGCACCTTGTTTTAGGGCGTCTTTGATATTACAGTGTTGGGTGACCAAACTGGAAACTGCGGCAACATGATCTGCTTCCAAAGCATGGCGCATGCCGATTAAAAACCCAAGTGATAACAAGCTGAACATTAAACTATGGCCTCGTTTATACGATTTTGTTGAACCTGCTGTTGTAACCAGTCATACCAGTCATCCATGCCGTCACCGGTGGTGGCCGATACCTGGAATATTTTAATACCTGGGTTGACTGTCCTTGCATAACCGATACAGTCCTCAATGTTAAAATTAACATAGGGTAGTAAATCAATTTTATTCAAAATCATTACTTCGGCTGCACGAAACATATGCGGGTATTTTATAGGCTTATCTTCCCCTTCGGTTACTGACAGAATGGCGACTTTGCATTTTTCACCGAGGTCAAACAATGCCGGGCAAACCAGGTTGCCGACGTTTTCTATCATTACTACTGAATCCATTGGGGGGTTAAGTTCTTTGACACCCCGTGCCAGCATATCTGCTTCCAGATGACAGCCGGTGCCGGTGTTGATCTGTACTACACGACAGCCGGTGCTTTTAATCCGCGCAGCGTCATTAATGGTTTCCTGATCGCCTTCAATCACGTTGATCGGTAGCGATGCTTTTAAATCGGTGATAGTCCGTTCCAGTAGCGTGGTTTTACCGGAACCAGGGGAACTCACTAAATTAAGTGCCAAAATATTTCTGCCGTCAAACCAACCTCGGTTGCGTTCTGCGAGCAAGTCATTTTTGGCCAGAATTTCAGCTTCCAGGCTTATGGTGGTGTCATGCATTCCTGCATGCGTATGTGCAGGGGAATGGTCATGGCTGTGATCGTGATCATGATCATGTGAATGATGTTCGTGACTATGGTCATGGTCATGCGTATGGTGGTGATCATGTTCGTGGTTATGACTATGATTATCGGTTGAAACTGTAACAACCTTACCGCTATCAAGGTCAGTTACTATGGCTTTAGCGTTATCGGAGCAACCGCAAGTTACACACATTTTAATAAACCTCTATCTCTTTAATTTTAAGTTCTTCGCCAGCAATGCAGGTGATAATATTACTGCCACAACTGCATTGACCAAAAAGTTGAGTTAGTTCTATTTCTTCGCCACAGGATTGGCAGCGACCCAGTCCGGGAATTTGATTGATTTCCAGCGTTGCTTGTTCCAGCAAGGTATCTTTAGTACAGACATCAAAGCAGAAACGAATCGCATCAGGCATGATTGCAGAGAGTTTGCCAATATCCAGTGCCACTCGTTTCACTCTTTTTTCACCGGCATGTTCGGTAACGATAGCCACAATATTTCGTGTGATACCTAGTTCGTGCATTAGCAAATTCTCGGTAATTGTTCACCCACCAGCATGTCGACAATGCGTTCACCGCCAAATAGAGTCGAAAGAATAACGCGTGCTTCTGGTTTCTCTGTCACCTCGGCAATGATAGTGCTATAGCGACCGTCAGGATGTGCGCGCATAACCTCGATCACTTTATCGGCAGCGTGTGCAGGAATGATCGCAACGACCTTGCCTTCATTGGCCAGGTAGAGCGGGTCGAGTCCAAGAATCTCGCACATGCCGCGCACTTCATCGCGCATGGGTATTGCGGTTTCCTTAAGCCGGATACAGACATTGCTACTTTGCGCAAATTCGTTCAGTACTGTCGCGATACCACCGCGCGTGGCATCACGCATGCAATGAATATCGGAGCAGACTTCTAACATGGCCGTGATTAGTGAATTTAATGGCTGGCAATCGGTTTCGATGGTATTTTGTAAAGCCATGTCGCCGCGAGCATCAACGATAGCCGCACCATGATCACCAATATAACCGTTGATGACGACGACATCTCCTGCCAGGGCGCGATCGGTGCCTATATTAATACCGGCCGGAATAATACCGACCCCAGCGGTATTGATAAATAATTTATCGGCGGCACCACGCGGTACCACTTTGGTATCGCCGGTGACAATTTTGACACCGGCTAGATCGGCAGTTTGACGCATAGAGGCCGCAATAGTACGCAAATCATCCACCGACATGCCTTCTTCAATAATCATGGCGCAGGTTAAATATAGGGGTTTGGCACCACCGACTGCCAGGTCGTTAACGGTACCTGTCACTGCCAGTTTACCGATATCACCACCCGGGAAAAACAGTGGATCGACAACGTAAGAATCGGTGGTCATCGCCAGGCGGTCACCCAAGGCTGAGAGTGTGTTTAATTCAAAACGTGCCTGATCCTCTAATTTGTTAAGCTCGGGATTATCAAAAGTGCTAACAAAGACATCATCAATGAGATCACGCATAGCTTTACCACCACTGCCGTGTGCCATAGTAATGGTATCGGCATTACATTTGCCACTGCGTTGCCGAAGATTGATGGTGGTTTGACTACTCATGAGATTCCGCCATATTATATAAAATAAATATTAACCTATCGCAGCTTACTCTCAAATTTGTAGTTAAGATTGAGAAAACTTCACAAAGGATGTCATTCCGACCCGCGGGAGAAATCTTGAATCTAAGTTTATTTCTAAACGACAAAGATTTCTCCCGCGGGTCGAAATGACAGTATTTAAAATTAGCTATTTCTAAAATAGCGGAAGCGCTTGGGTAATTAGGAAGGTTAATGACTGCCAGATTATTCATGCGTTTACAGCTTCTTTTTTCTGTAATAATTCATTCAGATTGCCAAAATTATAATAGGCGGCGCAAGCTCCTTCAGTTGAAACCATTAACGCACCCATAGGTGTTTCAGGATTACATTGGGTACCAAATACTTTGCATTCCCAAGGACGAATAACGCCTTTTAATACTTCGCCACACTGGCAAGATTTGGGGTCGGCAATTTTTAGATTAGGCACGGTAAATTTTTGTTCCGCATCATAAGCTGCATAGGCGTCACGCATTTTTACCCCTGAGTGATCTATCGAGCCTAGTCCACGCCACTCGAAAAACTCGCGCAATTCGAATACTTTAGTCAGGGCATCCATAGCCGGTTCGTTGCCATTTTCAGGAACGATACGTGCGTACTGGTTTTCTACGTCGTGACGTTTTTCGCTGAGTTGCTTCAATAACATCCAGATTGACTGCAAAATATCCAGCGGCTCAAATCCAGTGACAACAATGGGTTTTTCATAGGTTTCAGCAACAAAATCAAACGGCCGTGCGCCGACCACCATACTGACATGACCGGGTGCCAGAAAGCCGTCAATTTTCATGTCGGGTGAATCAAGAATGGCCTTAATGGTCGGAACCGTGGTGATGTGGTTACAGAACAGGGAAAAGTTGTTGATATTGTCCTGTTCTGCTTGTAAAACCGTCAGCGCGGTACTGGGCATAGTAGTTTCAAAACCCAGAGCAAAGAAAATAACTTCCTTTTCCTGATGCTTACGAGCTAAATTTAAGGCATCCAGTGGTGAGTAAACCATGCGTATATCAGCACCATCCGCTTTCGCCTGTAATAAACTTTTCTTTGAACCAGGCACCCGCATAGCATCGCCAAAGGTGGTAAAAATAACATTAGGACGTTCAGCTAAGGTCACACAATCATCAACTCTGCCCATTGGTAAAACACAAACCGGGCAACCGGGGCCGTGAATTAGTTCGATGGCTTTGGGCAGCATTTGTTCTATGCCGTAGCGAAAAATAGTATGCGTGTGGCCGCCACAAAATTCCATTAATTGTAAGGGGCGCTGTTGGGTGATCCCAAGCTGTTCGGTAATGGTATTGATCTCAGCCACCAGCATTCTGGCTTTTTCCGGATCTCTGAATTCATCAACATATTTCATAGAAGTGCCTTCTGCTATTGCTAGGTTACTGCGCCAAGTTTGCCGCGGTGGTCAGCGAGTAATGTATGCACCAGATCCCACAGTATGTGATAACTAGCGACATGGGCTTCCTGTACACGATGGATAGAATCGGTTTCAACCACTAGGCAGTGGTCGACTAGTCCACTACTCTTTATCTCACCGCCATTACCACCGGCCAATGCGAATGTAGTTATGCCTATTTGTTTGGCTTTTGCGAAAGCAGCCAGTAAATTCTCTGAATTGCCACTGGTTGAAAAACCAAACAGTCCATCGTTTTTTTGACCATGGGCTTCCAGTTGTCGGACAAATATATGTTTAATACCCACATCATTGGCTACTGCGCTAATCATGGCGGTATCCATCACCAGATTAATTGCCGGTAAGGCCGGGCGGCCCGCAGTAATTGGGTGTTGAAATTCAACAGCGAAATGGGCAGCATCGCAGCTTGATCCTCCATTGCCCATTGTTAGCATTCGACCATTATTGATATATATCTGAGCAATGGCTTTGGCCACATTGACAAGCGCTTGTGCATTGTTGGCAAAGAACGCTTGTTTGACTGTTAGGCTGTGCTGCGACTTTTGTTTGACTGATTCCAGCAACGTAGTATTTTCTTGCACAGGGTCTTTTTTGTCCCCGTGCAAAAAGGGGTACAGTTGCTGTAGATTATCTTGTAGCGCAGTCGTGTCGTTCATATCATTGCATCGCTGAAGTTTGCATGGCCATGATTTCTGCCTGTGCCTCACCCAGTTCTATCAACAGGTCTAGCGTTTTTTTGGCTTCCTCTGCATCAATACGACTCATGGCAAAGCCAACATGGACCAAGACCCAATCACCGACACAAGAGGCAACGCTATGTTCTTTATTAACAATACAGGCAATATTAACCTGGCGTTTTACACCAGAAACATCGACCATTGCGAGTTTTTTGGTCACGTCAGTGATTTCTACAATCTGACCGGGTATACCTAAACACATAGCTAGTTCCTCCTGTTTTTTAGTGAACGTGCAGCGCCAATTACCGCTTGACCCAAGGCGATACCGCCATCATTGGTGGGGACTTGTTTATGCGTCAACACTTTAAAATGTTCTTGTTCAAGCCGAGTAACGACTTGTTCAAATAAGGTTTTGTTTTGAAACACGCCACCAGATAAAGCGACCGTATGAATAATACGCTGTTCGTCGCAGGTGCTAAGTTTTTGAATCATGGTGACAATGATCTTGGCCAGGCCTTTATGAAATCGAGCAGACATGACCGGGGCAGGTGTTTTTAAGATTAAGTCACCGAGTATAGCTCGCCACATCGCTAGCGGTTCGATATAAGGTAGTTTGTCCTCAAATCCAGGGACCGTGAGTCTTGGAATGGTAAAGGGATAGGCTAAGCGTTCATCTTCGTTATGCAAAGTGTCCTGATCGACGATTGCTTCAAGTTCGATAGCGGCCTGTCCTTCATAAGCAACACCGTCCCTACAAATACCGATGGCAGCAGCAACGGCATCAAACAACCGGCCACAGGATGAAGCTACAGGAGCATTATTGCCCTTTGCCAGCATGGCATTATAGGTAGTCAGCGGTTTATTTTCAAAATACTCAAGCAATTCAAGCTGGTCGAAATTCATTTTCAGTTCTGCCCAGCCCATTTCGGCCATCAACTGAGCATAAGTATTGCGCCAGGGTTCGCGCATCGCCATTGCACCCCCTAACATTGCTACCGGCTTGAAGGTCGCTAAGCGCTCTGCCCCCAGATAATCGCAGTGCAGAAATTCGCCGCCCCAAAACGTGCCATCGTCGCCATAACCTAAACCATCAAGGGCAACACCCAGCACAGTCAGTGCTGCTAAGGGAACATTATTTTCTGCCAGACAGGCGGCAATGTGGGCGTGGTGATGTTGTACTTCCAGACAAGCTACTTGTTTATCTTCGGCGCGTTGTCTGCCCAATTTGCTGGACAGATATTCTGGATGGCAATCAATGACAATTTGTTCAGGTGTATGTTGATAGAGCTGAGCATACAAGGCTAAGTTGTGTTGGTAATCTTCGTAGGTGATGGCGTTTTCCAGATCACCGATGTGTTGCGATAAAATGGCATTACCGTCTTTAATCAGACAAAAAGTATTTTTTAATTCAGCCCCCATCGCCAACAGTTCGGGTGCCTGTTCGAATCCTGCCGGTAAGGGTAACGGTGCGGGCGTATAACCGCGTGCACGTCGTAATAATCGAGGTTCATTTTTGATAATGCGTATCACCGAATCATCGACCCGATTAACGATATCGCGATCATGCCAGAGTACATACTCGACGATATCACCTAGTCGAGAGGTAACGTCATCGTTGCTTATCACCTGCGGCTCATCCGACTGGTTGCCGGAGGTAAAAATAATGGGGCGATTCATACGCTTTAACATCAGGTGATGCATCGGTGTGTACGGCAACATAAAACCCAGTGAATTTTGACCGGGTGCTACATTATCGACAATCGCGATTAAATCATTAGCACGTTCACCTTCGATGGTTCCAAACTGACGTTTAATTCCTGGTGGTGCTTGTGTGCTTTTTTGCAGAATAACAATAGGGGCTTCAGCACTGAGAAGTAGCTTTTCTTCTTCAGATGTAATAAGGGCATAACGTTTTATCACATTGGTATCTCTAGCCATTAACGCAAACGGTTTGCCATAACGTAGTTTAGCATCACGCAAGCGTTGCACTGCGACTGCATTAGTTGCATCACAGGCCAGATGAAAACCACCAATACCTTTGACGGCAAGAATACCACCGTTTTGTAATACCGTGCAGGCACCATCAACATCATCGAGCTGAGTCAAACTTTCCATGCAAACCGGATTACCATCGACTCTGGCCAGTGTTAGTTTTGGACCGCAAAAATAACAGGCATTGGGTTGGGCATGAAAGCGTCTGTCGCTAGGTGTTTGATATTCTTCAGCACAATCCTCACAGAGCTCAAAGGCCTTCATACTGGTATTGATGCGGTCGTAAGGAATCGCGTTGACGATAGAAAAGCGCGGGCCACAATGGGTGCAGTTAGTTAAGGCATAACGATAACGTCGACCAAAAGGATCTAAGGTATCTGTCATACATTCTGGACACACTGCCGCATCGGGTGTGACGTTGGTTTGTACGGTGTTATGTTGACTGGGCTTGATAGCAAATTCGGTAGGTGTGTAGTCATCAAGAGGCAGTACAGAACGCTTAATTTGATCAATACGTGCCAGCGGTGGTACATCAGTTTTCAGTTTATTAATGAAACGATCAATATCTTCAGTATTGCCCCAAACCTTAATAACTACGCCCTGACTATCATTGATAACATCTCCGTTTAGTTTTAACTGGTTTGCCAATCGCCAAACATTAGGTCTAAAACCAACACCCTGCACAATACCAGTGACCCTAATTTTCTCAGCACTAAGGATGCTGTCTAGAATTTGTTTAGCAGCAACGCTCATACCGCAAGTTTCCAGAGACTGACACGATTATTGCCAGAATCGGCAACGACGATGACATTATCCAATGACTGAATGCCATACGGCCAGCAAACACTGTCTGCGCAAGGCGGTTGCCAGCGATTATCACCTTTGTCATGAAAATTCAGTTGCCCCGTTAATGCGCGGGCATCGGCACCGGTTTTTAAATCATCAATATGCCAACCAAGTAAGCGTGAGCTAGCCGTATCGGCAACCAGTAACCAATCCTTAACCACCGCCAACCCATAGGGCATATTTAAAGTATATGCACGAGGCCAATACAGCGATTGATTATGGTCTACCAAATCAACGGCATTTTGTCCTAGAACGTAGTCACAATCCATACCATTGCTATCAGGAATGCCTTGCCAGATCATCACTCGATTATTACCGGCATCAGAAATACACAAATGACCCCGCCAGAGGGCAATGCCATGAGGCCAGCGCATGCTCATGGCGCTAGGGTCGTTGCCAGCATTCTCATCACGTGTGGCAAAATCATGTTGTCCAAGTACCACATCGGCTGGCTGACCACTGGCTGTGGGTAAGCCCTGCCAAATTAGTACGCGTCTATTCTCAGAATCAGCAACCAACAAGTGGCCATCTTGCCAGGAAACGCCATAGGGCCAATGCATACTACTGGCCGTTGCGTGGTCATGTCCGTGGTTGGCTTGGTTAGATGCAAAATCTGCTTGCCCCAAAACGATATCCGCAGGGACATTATTATCTTCCGGTAAGGTTTTCCAGATTAATACCCGATGATTCCATGCATCGGCGACGGCCATGCTATCACCACAGGCACAAATACCCGTTGGAACGTTGACTGAGCTTGCTGAAACAGCGCTCTTGCCATTACGACCTTCTGAGTTAAAATCTTTTTGGCCGATTACCCAATCAGCCGGTGTATTGTCGTCGGAGGGCATTGTTTTCCAGCCCAGTAGTCGGTGGTGACCGGTGTCGCAAATCCAAAGCGCCCCGTCTATTTTCATCAATGCGCCACCGCGTGGACCGAAGCAGGTGTTCTTGTCGGGGGCAACTCCAGTAGTGACTATTGGTGGAACACGTTCAGCACCCAGTATGGCAAAAGGTTCGGCGCACAATAAGGCTTGGTGTGGAACCTTGCTGGCTTCGGAAACACGTAGAGATGGGTCGGGACTGACTTTTAGACAGACCTTGTTGATTTTGATCTTCTTGCTAGAAGTTGCTAGCTGAATTTTTGCGGGCGTTGAATTCATGACAATTTTATTTCCACGCGTTGGTTAATCACACGAACGGCGTGAGTATGTAATTGTACTTCTGGGGCTGTCAGACACTCGCCGGATTCCAGTGAGTATTCAAAGCTATGATGAGGACACACCAAAATAGCGTTATTAACTGTCCCCATATCCAATGGCATACCCATGTGGGCGCAAGCATTTTGATAGCAGGTCACCTTGTCACCAAAACGACTTAATAAGACTTCATTACCTTTGACAGTAGCAACCTTGATATCAGCTTCCGGCACATCATCTAATGAACAGACTACCAGCCAATCTTTATCTTCGTTACGGGCAAACGGGCTAACAAAATTGACAGTGACACCATCCACCGGTTTTGCTGTAACCCCACCTTTGGCTTTTTTAATGGTGGTAATTTCAGGGCAGTGTTCTTTAATGGCTTTTTCAATACCCTCGGATAAGGTCAGCGATGAGGCCGGACAGCCATCGCAGGTGCCTAACAAGCGAATGATAACCGTGTCGGGTAATTTAATCTCAACCAGCTCAACATTGCCGTCATGACTTTTTAAATAAGGTCTGACTGACTCCAATGCTAGATCAACACGTTCGTGTAAAGAGGCTTTGATAATCCCGTGATAACGCAATACAGCATAGACAACTTCATCAGAAACAGCTTCTTTTAACGCGATTAGTGCTGTAGGGTCAGCTTTAAGTGCACGTATTAATCGGGAAAAGGCTTCTTTATTTAACTCATCATGCGCCCGTGTGATTGCTTGAACCGTATTTCGCTGTTGTTCATCCCACTGTTCAACTAAGCCATCCAAGGACTGAATGTCTTTAAGTAAGGTGTCCAGATTAGGATGTTGCTGGATAAGTCTGGCCTCGGCAGATGCTGACATCTTGGTCTCGTTAGTTTAGGCGTATTTTAAATCTTTGAATAAATAGGGTTGAATACCACCAGAAACCAAGCTAGTGAGAATAATCGCCAACCATAAGGGTAGACCTATTTTTACCAATACAATAAGCAAGAAAACGGCAATAGCCATGCCTATGCAGGCTTGTTTAAAGACATTCTTAATGTCTCGAAATAATCTTCCCTGGATAAATAATGTGGCAGAATTTAAAAACATTTCGAACATGATCTTACTCCTAGAGAAAAAGTATAAATAAACCAATAAAGATACCTGGGGCAGCGGCAATAGGACCAAACATACTACCCATCAAGGCGGCAAGCTCATTTCCCAGGTCTTTACCACCCAGAAGAACGCCCCCTATAGCACCACCTATAGCGCCGAAAAAAAGAGCTACGATAGTACCTATAATGCAAGTCATGAAGGTGATATCGTTAGCTGAGAGTATTGAATCAAACATGTATTTTCTATCCTTCTATAATTATTAATAAGATGTTCTAGTTGTTATTTTTTTGGTAACTACTCAACCTAATCAGTAACTGCTTAAATTGCCCTCTATTTCGTTCAAGAGCAAGGTGAAAGCGCAGAGTTTACAGGTGTAAATGAGCACTTTCAACGAAGCTATTGGACGAAATAGAGGGCAAGCTGAGTAGTTCATTTTTTGTTAAATTAAATGCGAGACTCACCAAAACCTTTACCCGTTCGTGAACCTGACAACCCCGTGCCAATATCTGCTTCAAGCTGTTCCAGCATTTCTGAAATCATATTCGCTTTTGGCATGTCCCCGTATTGTTTGAAAATTTCATTGGCTTCACGATAATAGCGCCGAGCAGTACGTAATCGCTCACGATTACCAGCATCAGGATTGTTCAGGTCATCCGGTAAATTTTGCAGACAATTAGCCTTATTACAAAGTGTGTTGGCGTATTCATAAGGCGTATCTTGAACTGTTCTGACTTTGAGTGCTTCATCGTAGGCTTCCAGTGCACGCAGGTTATTTTCAACGGCATGACTGCTGGAAACGTATTGCAAAGCATTACCTAGGTTGTTTTGTAACATCGCATATTCGGCAGGCTGGTCAATAAGATTGATAACCTTAAGCGCTTCTTGAAAAGATTGCACAGCCAGGGCTTCACGCATTTTTCCGCGTTCATCACTCATTGGTATAGACAAAAATGCAGTTGCCAAATTATTGTGCAGAATCGCATATTCTGTTGCATAAGCCTCTCGCGTAAAAACGAGTAATGAGCGTTGATAAGCAGCAATTGCCTCGGTAATGGGGGCTGCACGAAAGCCAGCGAGAGCTTGCAAAACTAAGCCTAAATTCATTTCAACTTCAGCGACTTCTTCAGCGGTACCGGTCTGAGTGAGAACGGGCAAAGCGGTTTCAAACTCGGCTTGTGCTTTGAAGAGAAATTCAGTACTGGCTTCTGGAATAGCTTGTAAAGCGGTACCTTTTCGGGCATGAGTTCGAGCTTGTAAAAGAGTTTCGTGATCTGGGCACAATGCTAAAGCCTTATCGTAGAGGGTGACGGCATTGTGCAATTGCTGAGGTGATTTTGGCCGTTGTTGTAAGCCCACGGCTATTTGAATCAGTAAATCAATTTTTTCATTTACACTGATAGATTCCGACTCAATGGCTGCGAGTGCTTGGTTGAATTCATGATCAGGAAGATTTTCAGCCACTGTGATGACACCTATAATTATTATTGTGTGGTAATGAATAGTAATCTAGGCGCTTTACATGTGTCAATTTAAATTTCAATTTGATAACAAAGTTTACACTTATACCGGTGAGTTTCATTCTAAATAGAAACTTTACTTGATGTTTGCTAACTTTCTTTGCATACTGAGAAATATGAATAGTCCTTCCTTTATAATTATTTCTGGATTCAACGGTAAAGATGCCGTTATATTGAATCGCTGCTTGAGTAAGCACTACCAGATCGTCGCCATAAATGAACCTGCTGAGGTATTGGCAGTGCTAGATAGTGAGGCTGTTGATTTACTGTTATGTAATACTGCAACTAAGGAATTTGATGCACTGGAACTATTACATCAAGCACGCAAAAACCATCCGGAAACCATTCGTTTACTGGTCGGCCACTTGAGCCACGAAGAAACTAAAAAGGCCATTAATGAAGCCGCCATCTATCAATTTCTCTCCAATGATTGGTCTATTAGCCAAATAGAACTGCTGGTTAGTCGTGCTTTAGAAAACAAAGAGCTGAGTTATCGACACAGGCATTTAAGTCGAGAACTAAAGATAGCAGAAGATGTATTGACTAAGCATCAGGTTAAACAACACAACGATCAAAATGATACCCGCTTTGATAAACTGATTTATTGTAGTCCTAGCATGGCGACGCTCTGTAATCTTGCAAAAAAAGCATCCTCAACCAATCTACCCGTTCTGATTCAGGGTGAAACAGGTACTGGAAAGGAATTAATAGCGCGTGGCATACACCAAAATAGTGACCGTAACCAACAACCGCTACTGGTGCATAATTGTGGAGGCATGTCTGATGAATTGTTGCATTCAGAACTATTCGGCCATAAACGAGGGGCATTTACCGGTGCAATTAGTGATCGTTTAGGACTGTTTCCTGCTGCCGATGGCGGCACAGTGTTTCTTGATGAAATTGCCGATGTCTCGCCCACTTTTCAGGTCAGTTTGCTGCGCTTTTTGCAAGAAGGTGAAGTTAAACCATTGGGCAGTGACCAGGTTATCGAGTGCAATGTGCGTATCATTACCGCTTGCAATCAACCTCTGAATGCGTTGATTAGCAAAGGTTTGTTCAGAGAAGATTTATTTTATCGATTGAATGGTTTTCAGCTTAATATTCCACCCCTTAGAAAACGTAGCAAAGACATTGAAGTCTTAGCTAATTTTTTGGTGGCAAAATTTGCTGTAGAGTTTAATCGAAAAATTCTAGGCATATCATCTGGTGTTATGGAGAAATTCATGCTCTATCACTGGCCAGGGAATGTACGCGAACTTGAAAATGAAATAAAACGTATGATTGCGATTAACGATGGCGGCACTTTTATTACCGAAACTAGCCTGTCACCCCATATTGCTGCCCTGAAAACCAAGGTTAATAGCGTTAACAGGGACTTGAGTTTAAATGGCCAAACCTTAAAACAGAAAGTAGAGGAAATAGAAGCCAAGATTATAGCCGATGCTTTGGTCAGGCAACGCTGGAATCAAAGCAAAACAGCAGCAGAATTGGGTTTGTCGCGTGTCGGTCTGGCTAACAAGATTAAGCGCTATGAGCTTGCATCTGAGGTCTAATATTGTGTCTGAATCTGGTGATAAACAACGCTCTAAAAACAAACATTCCGTGATTAAGTTTCCACAATCCAGAACCCAACCCAAAACCAGTAAACCAGAAACTCGGGATTTAGGAATTTCCAAGTTGGCTCAACAACTGGGAGGTAATCAAGCCAATTTAAAAGGTCACTGGTGCAGTCAATGCAAAGGTATCTGGTATGGTTGCTCAGGCGAATGCGAGTGTCCTGTGCGTGGTAATCGCCATGGTTAAATTGATATTGAATATCCTAGTGGTCTAACAATTTTGGTTTGATGGATATTACTTACTCCCCTTGTTTGTATGATTAATTTCACTCAAGGAGGGTGATAAAAATATCATTAGAGCTTGGGGATGTATATCGGTATTCCTTGTTGAAGCCGTTAATAAAATATGAGCTTCCATGCTCTGCACCCTAATGATCCTTACATCTTGAGGAATTAAACACCATCCATCAAATCAAAGTTGTCAGGCTACTAGGATGCTTCAATCAACTTGGTCGAAATTTCTAGCGGCTGTCATACGGCTAAGGAACTCTGCTCTAGCTTGCTTGAAAGCGATGGTTTGAGTTTCTGAGTTATAGTCACTTTAAAATAGTCAACCCAATGAATACATTTGAATTTTAAAACTTTTTTCATGTAATACATTGATACATTGATACATTGATACATGATAAATTCAGAATTGCGTTTCTATTGATGAAGGGAAAAATATGAATAAAAAAATCCAAGTACTTCTAGAAAAATATAATTCCGATAAAACACGCCTGATGGATATGCTCTGGGATGTTCAAAACCAACAGGGTTATATCTCTGAAGAGGCGGTTACATCATTAGCAGAAGGCTTGAATATGTCTCCTCTTGATATTCGGGAAACCCTTTCCTTTTATCACTTTTTTAAGGATCGCCCCTTTGGTCAGCACAAAATCTATCTCTGTAATACAGTGATCGCTAAAATGGGGAACTATGAGGAAGTTCGTGCAACTTTGGAACAAGAAACAAATACTTCTTTTGGCAATGTTGATGACTCTGGCACCTTTGGACTAGGCGATGCAAATTGTATTGGCCTTAGTGACCAGGAACCGGCAATGATGGTTGATCATGTGGTCTTTACTAAACTGACAGCGGAAAAGGTGATAAATGTTATTAGTCAATTGAAGCAGGGAAAAACAGCCGTTGAGATTGCTAATCCTGAAGGTGCTGATAGTAAATATAGTGCCTATATCAATGCCATGGTTGCAGAAAATATCCGCACTGAAAGTAAAGTCATGTTTAAGGCTGGCAGAGACTACAAAGCAATTCAAAAAGCATGTCTGGATAAACATCCTGAACAGGTTATTATGACAATTACCGAGTCTAATTTAAAAGGTCGCGGTGGTGCAGGCTTTCCCACAGGGCTAAAATGGAAAATGGGCCACGATGCAGAAGGTGCTGAAAAATATGTGATTTGCAATGCTGATGAAGGAGAACCCGGTACCTTTAAAGATCGGGTTTTGCTGAGTCATTCGCCCAAAGACGTATTGCTAGGAATGATAGCGGCTGCATATGCAATTGGTTCGCGTCATGGCATACTCTATCTGCGTGCAGAATACTGGTATCTCAAGGATTATCTACAACAGCAAATTCAGGATTTCCGTGATGAAGGGCTTTTAGGAAAACAAATTCTGGGCACAGCTTTTGAATTTGATATTCGTATTCAAATGGGTGCTGGCGCTTATGTTTGCGGTGATGAAACAGCCTTAATCGAATCTTGTGAAGGTAAACGAGGTACGCCGCGCGTAAAACCGCCATATCCTATTCAGCAAGGTTATTTAGGCATGCCAACCAGTGTTAACAATGTTGAAACATTGGCCATTGCCAGTCGTATTGTTGAAGAAGGCAGTGCATGGTTCAGCGCAATGGGAACAGATGAATCAACGGGTACACGTTTGCTAAGTGTATCGGGTGATTGTGACAAGCCAGGGATTTATGAGATTGAATGGGGAACAACACTGAATGAAGTTCTCTCAATGATTGGAGCAGTGAATGCCAAATACGTACAAATAAGTGGTCCTGCAGGGGATAGCTTGTCCGTTAGTAAAGACGGGGAACGCAAATTTTGTTATAGCGATTTATCCTGTAATGGCTCCTTAATGGTTTTTGACAATACACGGGATATACTGGGTATCGTGAGAGACTACACAGAATTCTTTGTTGAAGAATCTTGTGGTATATGCGTTCCTTGCCGAGCCGGTGGTGTTGATCTTCAACATAAGATGGAACGTATTATCGATGGTAGAGGCTGTCAGCAAGACCTTGATGAAATTATCCAGTGGAGCAAGCTGCTAAAAGGGACCAGCCGCTGTGGACTGGGTACAGCTGCACCTAACCCGATTCTGGCAACGCTAGACAAGTTTCCGGAAATCTATCAGGAAAAACTCATCGAGCAAAAAGGGCCCTTATTACCTTCTTTTAATATGGAGGAAGCTATGAGTGCTCATGATCTCGCCTATAAACACCTTGTGCAGGAGGATGCAGAATGATAGTTAAAATAACGATCGATGGTCAGGCAATAAATGCTAGGGAAGGCGACACTATTGTTGACGTCGCCGCACAAAATGGCGTCTACATCCCAACACTTTGTTACACCAAAGGCAAACCCTGTTTAGGCACATGCCGTACCTGTTCGGTCAATGTGGATGGCAGGGTAATGGCCGCTTGTACTATTCCCGTTCGTGAAGGTATGGAAATAGATGTTAACGGGGCTGAAATCACTGATATGCGTAAAGCACTGGTAGAACTGCTGTTTTCAGAAGGTAATCACAACTGTCCAAGCTGTGAAAAAAGTGGTCGATGTGAGTTGCAGGCAACCGGTTATGAGGTGGACATGATGGTATCCCGTTTTCCGTATCGTTTCACACCACGGGTAGTTGACCATGCCTCCAAGACCATCTGGCTGGAGCGTGACCGCTGCATTTTTTGTCAGCGTTGTGTTGAGTTTGTGCGTGATAAAGAAACCGATCAAAAAATCTTCAGTATCAAAGGTCGGGGAACACAGGCAAGCATAGAAATTGATGTCGACCTGGCCAATAAAATGTCGGCAAATCAGGTTTGTGAAGCTTCTGACCTATGCCCTGTGGGCTGCATTATTGACAAAACGCAGGGTTTTGATGTCCCCATAGGTAAACGTAAATTTGAAGTTAAAACCATTCGAGAAAGAGCGCTAGAGGGGACACACCGATGAATGAAGAAACTGTAATTTTTTCCCATGAGTTACCTGCAACTCCGTGGAACCCAGAAAAACAAGACATAGAAGACGCTAAAATTCAGGTGGCAATGATTGGGTTTTGTGGCTGCTGGGGCTGTCATCTTTCCTTTCTAGATATGGATGAAGAACTTTTGGGTTTACTGGAAAAGGTTACCATCACCCGTTCATCATTTACTGATCTAAAGCGTATTCCTCATCACTGTACTATTGGTTTTATCGAAGGGGGTATCGCTAATGATGAGAATATCGAAGTACTGGAACATTATCGGGAAAACTGCGATATTCTGATTTCTGTGGGTGCATGTGCGGTGTGGGGCGGAACCCCTGCTATGCGTAATGTAGTGCCGCTGGAAGAGTGTTTTCGTGAAGCGTACATTGATTCTCCTACAGCAGTACCAGGTGCAAAAAAAACCATCCCCTACCATAATGATATACCTAAAATAACGACAAAAGTCATGCCTTGTCATGAAGTGGTTAAAATGGACTACTTCATTCCCGGCTGTCCGCCTGACGGACAGGCAATTTTTAAAGTACTCAACGATTTGGTGAACGGGAGTGAAGTTGATTTACCTGCAGACGTTAACCGTTATGATTAAGTGAGGATATCATTATGGGCAGAAAAATAATTATTGACCCCGTTTCAAAAATAGAAGGTCACGGGAAAGTGGTTGTACAGATGGATGATAATAACCAGGTCACCGATGCTAAATTACATGTTGTGGAATTTCGTGGATTTGAAAAATTTATCCAGGGTCATCCCTATTGGGAAGCACCGATGTTACTGCAACGTATTTGTGGTATTTGTTTTGTTAGTCACCATTTATGCGGTGCAAAAGCGCTGGATGATATGGTGGGGGTAGGTTATAGCACTGACACACCGATGCTGGCTACTCCTGAAAAAGTACGTCGTTTCGGGCACTATATGCAACAACTGCAATCCCATGTGACAGCCTACTTTTACTGTCTCGTACCGGATATGTTATTTGGTATGGATGCGGCACCACAACAGCGTAATGTGGTCGGTCTAGTGGAAGCCGATCCGGAATTGGTTAAACGTGTTGTGGCTCTACGTAAATGGGGGCAAGAAGGCATCAAGTCAGTTCTCGGCAAGCGTATGCACGGTATTAACTCAGTACCTGGTGGGGTCAATCAGAATCTTAGTCAGGCAGCCAGAGATCGCATGGTTAATGGTGAAGAAGGCTTGATTTCTTTGGAACAGGTCATCGATTATGCTCAGGATGGCGTGAAAATATTCAAAGATTTTCATGAAAAAAATCGTACGGAGGTTGATGCATTCGCTGAGGTACCTGCACTAAATATGTGTCTGGTCAATGAAAAAGGTAATGTCGATTACTACCACGGTACTATGCGTATTGTCGATAAAGATAAAAAAATCGTTAAGGAACTGGACTACCACGATTATCTTGACCACTTTTCAGAAGCCACAGAAGAATGGAGTTATATGAAATTTCCATTCCTAAAAGAATTTGGCAGAGAAGCGGGGGCAGTCAGAGTTGGGCCATTAGCTCGAGTGAATGTAACCAAGGCCTATGAAGATAATTGTCCATTAGCCAATGCTGCATTGGAAGAGTTTCATGCCTATACCAAAGGCAAGGCTAATGATATGACTTTGCACACAATCTGGGCGCGTGCCATTGAGATTCTACATTCTGCTGAACAGATTAAAGTCTTATTGAATGACCCTGATCTACAGAAAGAGCAGCTTATTATGACTCCTACGGATAATGCCTGGACAGGAGAAGGTATAGGTGTGGTTGAAGCACCTCGAGGTACTCTATTGCATCATTATCGAGCCAATAAAGAAGGAAATATCACCTTTGCAAACCTGGTCGTTGCAACGACCCAGAATAATACGGTTATGAATCGTACCGTTCGATCTGTGGCAGATTGTTATCTCGGAGGCAAAGAGCAAGTTGAAATCACCGAAGGGCTGATGAATGCCATCGAAGTGGGTATCCGCGCCTATGATCCTTGTCTGAGTTGTGCAACGCATGCCATGGGACAAATGCCATTAATCCTCACTGTGCTGGATGCTGATGGAAACAAGATTGCTGAGAAAATTCGTTGAATACTCGCTTGGCAGAAAAACTGCTTGTTAAGCTTGCGGACTATAATAATGCCACAAGCCTGATTTATGGCATAGGCAATGTAGGTCGACAGGATGACGGACTTGGATGGGCTTTTATTGACTGGCTGGAAGAAGAATCCATTTGTCCAAAAGCCGAGCTCATGCGCCATTATCAATTACATCTGGAAGATGCTGATCTTATCAGCTATAAAAAGCAGATACTGTTTGTCGATGCCACCAAAGCGCTTGATGTTGAATCCTTTCAATTGGAAAAGATGGAAGCAAAGATGGATTTTAGTTTCTCATCCCATGCTATCTCAATTCCTTCAATCATGGCAATCTGTCAACAATGCTTTGATAAAGTACCTGTCGTACGGTTATTAACGATTAAAGGCTATGAGTGGGAGCTTCAGTTAGGGTTAACAGAAAAAGCCAAACAAAACTTACTATCAGCAACAGATTTTTTTAGACAACAAGAATATTAAGCTTTGGAGTTGAAAATGAAAGAACTCGATATCATACGTAAGCGACTGTCGCTTACGTATGAGTCAATACATTTTAGATAATTTTTTAAAACCTCTCCCGAATATATTCATGCTGTTGCCGACCCTCCAATTTATCTTTTGAAGGCCCACTGTGCACATAGAAATCAGTATCATCCATAAAGCTAGAAAAATCAGTTGGATTACGGTTTCTAGCACAAGCTATTGATTCCACAGCATTTCAAAAAAATGCCCACCTAACCTAACGGGTGAGGCTCAGATTTTTTCAACGCACTGTGAAACCAATAGCTGGCACTATAAATCCGCGCCCAACTGATTGCAGCTTAACTTTTTAGCCCCCTGTTTATGGGGGGCTTTTTCATAATAATTTTAGAGGGTTTTTTTATTTGTTTTCTGCCAACACAGATAACCCTCCCAATTCACCTTATCCATCGCACTGGCAAAATGATTTCGTAATGCTGAATAGCACATCGTGTTCATAAGTCTGTCTCAGTTTTGTTGATTTATCAAATTATTTAAGCAACAAGGAGCGTTATTCTGTCGTATCATAAGTATAACCTGAATCCTTAACTTCACTACGGCACAGAACATAAGCTATTGATTCCACAGCGGTCAAAAAAATACTCGCTTAACCTAAGGGTGAAGCTAAGATTTTTTTGAAGCCCCGTGAAACCAGTATCTTGCGCCCTGTTATCCGCATTGAAGCCACGGATTCAGGTATAAATAATAAAGTTCTATTTTTTGCCTAAGCTAAAATTTAATAATAGTGCTATAAATTAACAAAAAGGAATTATCTCGAACAATGGCGATAAAAAAGAACGAGCTATACTCATCACTCTGGGCCAGTTGTGATGAACTCCGTGGTGGAATGGATGCCTCGCAATATAAGGATTATGTGCTGACACTGTTGTTTATGAAATACGTGTCAGATAAATATGCCGGTGATCCGCATGGCATGATTGATGTACCCGAAGGGGGGGCTTTTGATGACTTAGTGACGCTAAAAAATGATAAAGAAATTGGCGACAAAATTAATATTATTATCGGCAAACTGGCGGAAGAGAATGATTTAAAAGGCGTAATTGATGTTGCTGACTTTAATGATGAGGATAAGCTCGGCAAAGGTAAAGACATGGTGGATCGTCTTACCAAGCTTGTCGGGATTTTCCAGGGACTAAATTTTTCTGCTAACCGTGTCGAAGGCGATGATTTACTGGGTGACGCATACGAATATTTAATGCGTCATTTTGCAACGGATTCAGGGAAAAGCAAAGGACAGTTTTATACGCCCTCCGAAGTTTCGCGTATTCTTGCCAAAGTGGTAGGCATTACCAGTGAAACCGATCAGGCACAAACGGTTTATGACCCGACTTGTGGCTCAGGTTCATTATTATTAAAAGCGGCTGATGAAGCGCCACGAGGTTTATCCATTTTTGGTCAAGAAATGGATAATGCGACTGCTGCGTTAGCGCGGATGAACATGATTTTGCATGATAATGTTACCGCTAAAATCTGGCAGGATAATACCCTGGCAAGTCCACAGTGGAAAGATGCTCAAGGTAACCTAAAAACCTTTGATTTTGCCGTGGCTAATCCGCCATTCTCGTTTAAATCATGGAGTAGTGGGATTAACCTGACTAATGATGAATTCAAACGCTTTGAATATGGTGTACCACCCGATAAAAATGGTGATTTTGCCTTCTTACTGCATATTCTTAAATCACTTAACAGCACTGGCAAAGGCGCGGTGATTTTACCACATGGGGTATTATTTAGAGGCAATGCCGAAGCGCGTATTCGTGAAAAGTTAATTCGTCAGGGTTATATCAAAGGCATTATCGGTTTACCAGCCAACCTGTTTTACGGCACAGGGATTCCTGCCTGTATTATTGTGCTGGATAAAGAACAGGCGATTGCAAGAGCCTTCAGCCATAATAAAAAGCAAGGCATTTTTATGCTGGATGCCAGTAAAGGTTTTATCAAAGACGGTAACAAAAACCGTTTGCGTAGTCAGGATATTCATAAAATAGTCGATGTATTTACCAAGCACACGAAACTCAAGCGATATAGTCGCATGGTCAGCTTTAGTGAAATTGCGGATAATGATTACAATCTCAATATCCCACGCTATATTGATGCCAGCGAACCCGAAGACTTACATGATTTAAGCGCTCATTTATCAGGCGGTATTCCCAATGCAGATATTGATGCCTTGGATGCCTATTGGCAGGTGTTTCCTACACTGCGAGCTACATTATTCAAAACAGCAAGAGCAGGCTATAGTGATTCTCTAGTTGATCCGCAACAGGTTAAAACCACCCTTCTTGAACACCCGGAATTTAAAGCTTTTGCAACAAAAGCCCTGGCGATTTTTAAACAATGGCAGCAACAAACCCAATTGAAAGACATAGCCATTGGCGATAAACCGAAAGCACTGATTGATCGGCTGTCAGAAAGTTTATTAAACGACTATGCCGAAGCGGATTTACTCAGCAAATACGACATTTATCAAATCCTGATGGATTACTGGGAAGAGCTGATGCAGGATGATGTTTATGTATTAACTCAGGATGGCTGGGCGGCAGGTAAACAATTGCGTGAATTAGTCGCCAAAAAAGGTGAGAAATTGAAAGAGTCGCCTGATTTGATCATCAATAAAGCCAAATACAAAGCCGAGCTTATTCCACCTGTTTTATTGGTCAATCGATATTTTCAGGCTGAACAAACTGCACTTGATGAACTACACGAAAAGTTAGCCAGTTCCACTCAGACGCTGGAAAGTTTTATAGAAGAACATAATGGCGAAGAAGGTTTATTAGTCGATGCACAAACGGATGCAGGGAAAATAAGCAAAGCCAGTGTTGCAGCACGATTAAAACTTGCGATAGATGCGGATGAGATTGGCGTATTAAATCAGTGTAAACAATGGATTGAGGCAGAGGCCAAAGTCAAGAAAGCCGTAAAAGACGCGCAGGAAAAACTGGATAAACAGGTGTTTGCCAAATACCCTACCTTGACGGAAGAAGAAATAAAAACGCTGGTGGTGGATGATAAATGGTTTGCGCTATTAGAAAACAATATTCAGGCAGAGATTGAGCGTGTTACTCAACAATTAGCCAATCGGGTTAAAACCTTGGAAGAACGGTATGCTGAACCCTTGCCACAAATTACGGAAGAAGTGAGTGCGTTATCGACTAGGGTGGATGCGCATTTAAAGCGGATGGGCTTGGTATGGTGATGGTTAAAGAAACTCAGGCTAAGTATTTAACTAATGGTAAAGAGAAGCAGGCCGATTTAGAAGAGGCTTTTTGTCCTGATGGATACAAGTTAACTGAGGTTGGGGTGATTCCTGAAGATTGGAAAGTGAGTTGTGTAGGTGATGAATATGTAATATGCAATTCATTAAGGTTACCTATAAGTCGTGATGTAAGAAAAAACATGTCAGGTATTTACCCTTACTATGGTCCGACAAAAATTCAGGATTTTATTAATGAATATAGAATTGAAGGGGAATATGCATTAATTGGAGAAGATGGTGATCATTTTCTTAAATATGAAACTATGTCTCAGACTCAATTAGCTACAGGGAAATTTAATGTCAATAATCATGCTCATTTAGTTAAAGGAGTGAAGAATTCTACTAAATGGTTTTTTTATTTTTTTAGACATAGAGATATTTCTGTAAATTTAACTAGACAAGGGGCTGGTCGTTTTAAACTTAATAAAGCCTCTTTAATGGAACTCCGTTGTGCTTTTCCTCCTATTATAGAGCAAGAAGTTATAGCAAAAGCCTTATCCGATGTCGATGCCTTAATCACCTCATTAGAAAAACTCATCACAAAAAAACAAGCAATCAAAACCGCCACCATGCAACAATTGCTAACAGGCAAAAAACGCTTGCCTGGTTTTGGTGAAGGAAAAGGCTACAAACAAACAGAACTGGGCGAGATTCCTGAAGATTGGGAGGTTTGTTTAATATCAGAGCTTGGAAATGTTAGAGGTGGAAAGAGATTACCAAAAGGGATGGGATTACAAAATTCACGTACAAGCTACCCTTATATTCGTGTTGCTGATATGTTTTTTGGAGGGGTAGACTTATCTAATATCAAGTATGTGCCAAATGATGTGGCTCCTATAATAAAAAACTATAAAATTAATAGTTCTGATATTTTTATAAGCGTAGCAGGAACTTTGGGAGTTATTGGTATTGTGCCAAAAGTGCTTGATGGTGCAAATTTAACAGAAAATGCAAATAAAATTACTAATATAAAATGTGACAAATATTTTCTTCTTTATTCGTTAATGAGTGTAAGAATTCAAAATGATATTTGTTCTCAAATGACAGTTGGGGCACAACCTAAATTAGCTTTAGGGCGTATTGAAAACTTTCGGATAACAATTCCAAATGATAAAAAAGAGCAAACGGCTATCGCAACCATTTTATCTGATATAGATAAAGAAATAGAAAGAATAGAAAACCAATTAAGTAAAACCCAACAAATCAAACAAGGCATGATGCAAGAACTACTCACAGGTAAAACCCGATTAATTTAAAAAGACTTTATAGGATGTGTATGAAAATATCCATTTTTGGGTAATTATTGTCAAATAATCGGTATGGTTTTGGTTGAGGGGTGGGTGATGCGTTTCGTACCTCAACACATCCTATGGAGGTGAAAAATGACCAATTATCGGCGCTTGTATGTGGATGGGGCAACGTGGTTCTTTACGGTTAACCTGGCTCAACGCACCAATAATTCATTGTTGGTTGATGAAATTGATTTATTGCGTCAATCGTTTCGTTATGTCAAACAATGTCACCCTTTTATCATCAATGCGATTGTGATTATGCCTGAACATCTGCATTGTATATGGACATTGCCTGATGGCGATACTGATTACTCAATGCGTTGGCGTTTGATTAAAAGCTATTTTTCTCGCGGTATTTCCAAAGGCGAAGCTATTTCTCAAAGTCGGATTAAACGTAAAGAACGAGGCATTTGGCAACGACGCTTTTGGGCGCATTTGATGATTAATCAAGATGATTTTAATACCCATGTGGATTATATTCATTGGAACCCCGTTAAGCATGGCTGGGTAAAATGTGTGAGTGACTGGACACATTCAAGTTTTAATCGGTATGTGGCGGTGGGTGTTTATCCTGAAAACTGGGGGCATTGTGGTGATTTTGAGATTGATGGCGGCGAATAATGGCTTGATGCGTTTCGTGCCTCAACACATCCTATCTTGAATAGGGTAATTATCAATAATTTGAGCTATAGGATGTGTTGACGATAGGAAACGCATCATTTATACCCAACGTTGTGTCGCATTTTTTTGCATCAACGCATGAATGATTGTGTTGGTTGTTTTTGAATGCTAATATTTCTTTATGGCTACTGAATATGCACAGATTAAACCCGAAAATATTCGTTGGGCGCGTGAACGCGCTCAACTGGATATTTCTGTGCTTGCAAAAAAGCTGAATATAACCGATGAAAAACTGCTGGGTTGGGAAAGCGGTAAAGACAAAATTACTTTTAAACAGGCGCAAAAATTGGCGGATCGATTGCTTATTCCTTTTGCGTATTTGTTTTTAAATCATTTTCATGATGAACCACTACCTATTCCTGATTTACGCACCATAGAAAACCAAGGTATTTATGTCGCGAGTGCTGAGTTACGCAAAATCATTGCAAATATTCAGGAACAACAGCAGTGGTATAAGGATTATTGTATTGCTCAGGGTTTTACACAAATCAAGTTTGGCAAACAATTTAACCTTGAAAGCCCTGTTGCCGATATTGTTGCTGATATGCGTAGTCAACTAAATATGCGGAATAGTCAACGTAAAGGCAGTTGGGAATACTTTTTAAGGTTGCTTATTAAGAAAATTGAAGCACTTGGTATTTTGGTGATGCGGCAAGGTGATTTAGGCCATCATAGTAAACCTTTATCTGTTGATGAGTTTCGTGGTTTTGCTATTTTTGATGAGGTAGCACCTGTTATTTTTATTAATCAGGCGGATGTACCGAGTGCTCGACTTTTTACATTAATTCATGAACTGGCGCATATCTGGATTGGTCAGAGCGGGATTTCCGATATGTCTGTACAAGCCGATCAAAAAGCAGAAGTTTTATGCAATGCTGTTGCGGCGGAGTTTCTTGTTCCAGCCGATGAAATGTTAAGTCGATGGCGGGAATGTGATAACTGGCAAGATAATTTACCTCCCTTAAAATCTTTTTTCCATGTGAGTGAATGGGTGCTAGTACGTAGGGCATTAACTTTGGATTTGATTGAGGGAACTGCGTATATTCGTTATACAAATAAGCTTAAGCAGGATTATATTAATCGTCCTAAACAGGCTGGTGGACCGACTTATTACCTCACGCGTAAAAGTCAATTGAGTGAACGTTTTTCTCGTGCCATTGTGGCTGAAGCATTAAGTGGACGTATTTTACTACGAGATGCGGGACATATTTTGAAAATGAAGCCGAATAATATTGTCAAATTTGCAAAGGAGTTGGGTGTTTGAAGTATCTTCTAGATTCTAATACTTATATTCAGGCGAAAAATTTTTATTACGATATGACATTTTGTCCAGCTTATTGGCACTGGCTGGATCTACAGTATTCCAAAGGGCATATAGCAAGTATTAAAAGTGTCTATGATGAATTGACCGACTATGGTGATGATTTAACTGATTGGGTGAAGGATAGGAAAGAGCAATTTGTCTCAGTTGCCGATAACGCAACACAAGAAAAGTATGTTGAAATTGTTCAATATGTTTATGATTTGGAAAACAAGAACTCTGTTAAAGTTGATAATTTTTTAAATAAAGCAGATCCCTGGTTGATTGCCAAAGCATGTACTACAGGTGCAGAGTTAGTGACGCATGAGAAGAAAGTACCAGAAAATAGTAAAGATATAAAAATACCCAATATATGCGAGGTATTTGGTGTGGGCTATCGTTCAACTTTTCAGTTATTACAAGAACTTCAAGCTCAGTTTGTATTAAAGGCTGTTTAATGTGGCTACCAATAATACGGGGCATCAGTAAAATCAAAATATGGATAGACTCAATACAATTCTTCTACGCACTCTTGTAATAGAGTAGCAATTCATATTGCGTATATTGCTATTTTGTCAGAAAAAGACTATTATTTTTCTGACAAAATTATTTTTTTATATTAATGCAAGCTATTGAAGATAAAGTTATAAGTCGTATTTATGGTAAAGGTATGGGTTGGTCATTCTTCAAGAATGACTTTGTTGACCTTGGTAGTGCCGATGCCATTGATAAGGCATTAAGCCGTTTAACTAAAAGCCAGCGTATCCGTAGAGTTATGCGAGGTATTTATGATTATCCAAAATATAGTCGTTTATTAGAGCAACAGTTAAGCCCAGATATAGATAAGGTGGCTCAGGCACTAGCTCGTAAATTTGGCTGGACTATTCAAGTATCAGGTAATACAGCCTTAAATATACTCGGTTTATCTACACAGGTGCCTGCTCGATATCTTTATCTTTCTAATGGAGATAGTAGAACTTATCAAATTGATGGTGTTGAGTTGAGCTTTAAGAAAACAGCGCCTAAAGATATGGGGTTGAAGTTGTCTGAAAGTGCTTTGTTGGTACAAGCTTTAAAAACTAGAGGACAACAAAGTATTAGTTTGTCTGAAAAGCAAAAAATATTAGCTTATTTCCCTAAAGAAAAATATTCAGCGATTCTAAAAGATACCCAGTACATGACTAGCTGGGTTTATGAGCAGATTAAACAGATTTTTGTGGAAACAGAATAGCTTGAAGTGTAATGCCAAAGTATCAAGTAAGCGGTTCACAAGGACTGTATCAGCCTGGATCTAATAATTTGGTTTTAGCCAACAAATTAGGGTTGGTTGACCTTGAAGAGATGAATGAAGCTGAGCTATTTTTATTAGAAAAACTCTATGAAGAGGTATTGCTTAAGAATTTTTCACCGAAGCTTATTCAAGTAGCAGATATTAAAACGTGGCATCGTAAATGGCTGGGTAATATTTATGACTGGGCTGGAGAAGAGCGCTCAGTCAATATGAGTAAAGGTGATTTTCATTTTTCAGTTGCGGCTCAAATTCCTAGACTATTGGAAGAATTTGAGCTGGAATATCTTAATAAATTTACACCATGTACTGGATTTAATGAGGCCCAATTAATTGAGGCTATTGCAGTTATCCATATTGATTCATCCATTTCGAGAAGGAAATGGGCGATTGTCACGTTTATTGGCGGATGTAATGGCTCTGCAAGCAGAGTTTCAGCCTTTAGATTATAGTTGCTGGGATCAGGATAAAGACACTTATTTTTCTGCTATTCAAGCAGGGATGAGTATGAACTATCAACCTATGATAGGTTTGGTTAGGCGAGCAGTAGAGGCTAATTAATTTGCTAGTGACAAGTGTTGGAATTTACTGCTTTTAGATTTTAATGTAGTTTCTAATGATTTGATGGACTGCCCTGTTTCTATAGCTGTAGAACTTGCTATTGAACGAATAATACGAGCTTTTAGTTGTTCGTTTTTAACTGAAGCTTTTATTTTCATAATGGGGACTTTAAAAGTAGTTTATGTATCGTTTCATTATATAGTATTTAGCCACTATTGTATGTCAAAAATAGCTTTGTTAGGGAGTGTGAAGTGAGTAATGTTGGTCAACGTGAATGGTTTACCCAGAATCGTGTTGTTAGATTTTTCCAGGATGATTTAGGTTACGATTATCTGGGTAATTGGGAGTATCGAGAAAATAATCGTAATGTAGAGCCTGATTTATTGACCGCTTGGTTACTCAAACAAGGTGTCAACGAAACTTTAATCACGAAAGCACTCCGTCTGCTGGGAACTGAATCCGCTTTGGGTGAAGGAAAAAAACTCTATTATGCCAATAAAGAAGTTTATCGCTTATTGCGGTATGGCGTTAAAATCAAGGAAGGTGCTGGACAACAAAATCAAACCGTCTGGTTAATCGATTGGGAAAATCCTGAAAATAATCATTTTGCAATTGCTGAAGAGGTTTCAGTAAAAGGTGAGAATAAAAAACGGCCTGATATTGTTTTGTATGTCAACGGTATTGCGTTAGGTGTGATTGAACTTAAGCGTTCCAGTGTTTCAATAGGTGAAGGCATACGTCAGAATCTTGATAATCAGAAAAAAGACTTTATTCGTAATTTTTTCACGACTATGCAGCTGGTGATGGCGGGTAATGATACGCAAGGTCTACGTTACGGTACGGTTGAAACACCTGAAAAGTATTATTTGACTTGGAAAGAAGAGGGTGAAAATACTTATGATAACCCGCTTGATTTTGATCTTGGCCGTCTGTGTAATAAACAGCGTTTTTTAGAAATTATTCACGATTTTATGGTGTTTGATGCAGGGGTTAAAAAGACCTGCCGACATAATCAATATTTTGGCGTTCAAGCTGCTCAAAAACATGTGGTGCGCCGAGAAGGTGGCATTATTTGGCATACCCAAGGTTCAGGTAAAAGTTTGACCATGGTGTGGTTAGCCAAGTGGATTAGCGAAAATGTAACGGATGGCAGGGTATTAATTGTTACTGACCGAACCGAGCTGGATGAGCAAATAGAAAAAGTTTTTAAAGGTGTTGAGGAATCTATTTATCGTACTGAAAGTGGTGCTGATTTGCTGGCAACGTTGAATGAAGACGATGAATGGTTAATGTGTTCGTTAATACATAAGTTTGGTCGTCAAGGGGACAGTGAAGATGATGAATTAACGAAGTCTTTTATTGAAGAATTAAAAGCAAACTTGCCATCAGACTTTAATCCTAAAGGTGAGTTATTTGTTTTTGTGGATGAATGTCATCGGACCCAATCAGGCAAGTTACATGAAGCCATGAAAGTCATTTTACCTAATGCACTTTTTATGGGTTATACCGGTACGCCTTTATTAAAAAAAGATAAAAAGAAATCCATAGAGGTATTTGGTGGGTATATTCATACCTATAAGTTTAATGAAGCAGTAAAAGATGGGGTTGTGTTGGATTTGCGTTATGAAGCGCGTGATATAGATCAGCACCTGACGTCTGAGAAAAAAGTGGATGCCTGGTTTGAGGCTAAGACTCGTGGACTCTCAAATCTTGCCAAGATTCAGCTTAAGAAAAAATGGGGCACGATGAAAAAAGTGTTGTCCAGTAAATCGCGCTTAGAGCAGATAGTCAGCGATATTTTAATGGATATGGATACCAAGCCTCGTTTGATGGATGGTTATGGTAACGCTATGTTGGTCTGTTCTAGTATTTATCAAGCCTGTAAAGTTTATGAGATGTTCAGTAAAACGGATCTTGCAAGTAAATGTGCCATAGTCACCAGTTACAAGCCATCAGCATCTGATATTAAAGGTGAAGAAACTGGGGAGGGTTTAACTGAGAAACTGCATCAATATGAAATTTACCGCAAGATGCTTGCAGATTATTTTGAGCAGCCAGAAGACAAGGCGGTTAATTTGGTCGAAAAATTTGAAAAACAAGTAAAACAACAATTTATTGATGAGCCAGGACAAATGCGTTTGCTTATCGTGGTTGATAAACTGTTAACAGGTTTTGATGCACCTTCAGCGACTTATTTGTATATTGATAAACAGATGCAGGATCACAGTTTGTTTCAAGCAATATGCCGTGTTAATCGCCTGGATGGAGGCGATAAAGAGTACGGCTATATTATTGACTATAAGGATCTGTTTAAACGGCTGGAAGGAACAATTAATGATTATACAGGTGGAGCATTGGATGGTTACGATGCTAGTGATGTTGCTGGTTTATTATCGGATCGTTTAGAAAAAGCCAGAGAAACACTGGACGAAGCGCGTGAAACAGTTAAAGCTTTATGCGAGCCTGTGTTGGAGCCACGCGATACTAAAAATTATCTGCATTATTTTTGTGCTAAAGATACCAAGGATAAACTTGAATTAGCTAACAATGAACCGCTGCGAATAACCTTATATCAAGCAGTATCAGTATTGATTAGAGCTTATGGCAATTTAGCTAATGAAATGGTTGATGCAGGGTATACAGAACAAGAGTGTATAGATATAAAAAATGAAGTCATTCATTTTGAGAAGATGCGAGATGAAATAAAGTTGGCAAGTGGTGATCTACTGGATATGAAACGCTATGAGCCAGCGATGCGTCACCTGTTGGATATGTATATTAGAGCGGATGAAAGCGAGCCGTTGGTTGATTTCGATGAGTTGGGGTTAATTGAGCTTATTGTCGAAAAAGGCGATGATACTATTGAGTCATTTCCGGAAGGTATTAAGAAAGACCCAGAGACGATGGCGGAAACCATTGAAAATAATATGCGTAAAACTATTATTGATGAGAATCCAGTCAATCCAAAATACTATGAAAGGATGTCAGAGTTATTAGATGCATTAATTGAAGAACGCAGAAAACAGGCGATTAGTTACCAAGAATATTTAGAGAAAATAAAAGCGCTTGCCAGGAAAATCATTAAACCTGCTAATGATGATCAAATAACTTACCCTGAATCAATTGATTCCCCAGCTAAGTGCGCTTTGTACGATAACCTGAATAACAATGAAACCTTGGCTGTTAAAATAGATACCGCTATTCGATATACCAAAAAAGCGGATTGGGTGGGGGATAGATTTAAAGAAAAGGAAGTGGCTAATGCTATTCGGCAAGAATCAGCAGGGTATGATGTTAATATTGCTGAAGTATTAGAACTGATAAAAAATCAAAAAGAGTATTTGTAGTTGGTGAAAAAAGACCAAGAGTTATCAGAACTGGTTGTGCGTGATATTCATGTAGAAGTGGTGCGTAAAGAAATAAAAAACCTGCATTTAGCAGTTTATCCTCCCAAAGGACATGTACGGGTGGCGGTGCCATTTCATGTAAATGATGAGCGAGTACGATTGGCCGTAATTTCTAAATTGGCATGGATTAAAAAACAGCAGGCTGATTTTAAAAAGCAACCCAGACAATCTGAACGAAAAATGCTGGCAGGAGAAAGTCATTATTTTTTTGGTAAACGCTATTTGTTAGAAGTTGTTGAAGGGCCTGGGAAGCATCGAATTGAGCTTAAGGGTAACCGAAAATTTGTTTTATTTGTTAGACCAAATACCAGCTTAGTTAATCGCCAATTAATTTTAAATGAATTCTATCGTGATCAGCTAAAGAAACGTATTCCTGGTTTATTAAGTAAATGGCAGGATACAATTAGTGTGGAAGCTGAGTTCTGGGGAGTCAAAAAAATGAAAACTAAATGGGGTAGCTGCAATATAGGAGCTAAGCGTATTTGGTTGAATTTGGAACTGGCTAAGAAGCCCCAGGAATGTCTGGAATATATTTTAGTGCATGAGCTTATTCATTTATTAGAGCGGAACCATAATGACAGATTTAGGGCGCACATGGATGCTTTTTTACCCAACTGGAAAATGTATCGAGAAATGCTTAAGTCTTCGCCTTTGGGACATGAGTTTTGGAAGTATTGAATAGCTTGTGGGCTTAAATTATTTCTGGATAAAAGTATCATACGAATCCAGAATTTTTACCACGATGCACCTAGTGGAAACTAGTATTATGGATGTAGAGGCTGCTCTTAATTGACACACGCCTATAATTTTACAAAGTATTCTCAAAACAGGCAAAGTCTGTATAGCCAAAAACCAGCTTTATTATTAAAAAAATCAAAAGCCAAACAAAATTATGAATAGTCTGGAAAAACTATAAAAAATAAGGTATGAAGAAAGTGTTTAAAAGGTATGATTGCTTTCTCAATCATACCTTTTGTCGTTGCGAGTCTGTCTATTCCGGCGACCTGTTTTTGTGAAAACAGTGACAGACGTTTATTTTTTAACCCAACCAGGGAACCATTCCCTGTGGGTCAATGTGTTTCTTTGGTTTTTACAAAGTGGAGAAACACCATGACTTTAAGTTCACGTTTTGCACGTTGTCACATCACCTGTGCCAATCATCCTTTAGATGATAATCAATTAAGAGCGTATGTGCCTTTTATTTATGCCAATACAGCACATCACAAAACCAAAGAAATGAAAAAAAAAGGCTTAAAACCTTTCCAAAAAAACTTGACCATTACAGATACACCTGGCAGTTTCTTACCAAACCGTTGTTTAACAGAATCATCAACCACAAAGGCTTTTTTAATGTCGCGTCGAAAGGACGTGACTGTCTTAAAGGCGATAAGCTCATGACACTTTCGCCAATTGAGATCTTCGCGATTCATTGTGTCGTATAGCACATCTTTACTCATCCCTTTTTGGCTATCCCGAGCGAACATGCCTATCGAATCCTTTTTTAGCCATAACCAGAGTGATAGCGTATAAATCACTTCGGCTATCGGTAAACCCGAACGCTTATTAAATCCAGCTCGTCTTAGAATTGTTTTCATTCCCATCTGTTGCCAGAGCTTGGCAAACACATTGTCTATCAGAATGCCGTTTTCTTGCAAAAGATCGACAGTTAACGCGGGTAATGTTGGCAATTTTGAGGCAGAATTCATGGGCGTCCTATTTGAGTTTTTAGGTGATTTCAAGTCAACCTATATCATACTCTTTTATGGCGTTATTCTCTTTGTTAATCAATGGTTTGTTGGTTTTTTAACCCTTTTTTTGAACTCCGAAACTTTAGTTATTTAAGTATGGGATAACCATTTAGGCTCTTTAGTAAGGGAACGCTGAAATACAAACAAGCAGGTTTTAACCGTATAGGTTTTGTGTTTATTAGATATGCAAATTACTCTGCAAACTTTGTTTGCATCATTATTTAGCTTGCCTATCCCTCTGTTCTTATTGATCAGTAAGCGACTGAAAAATATAATTTTATTTTAAATTCATATTTAGGCATATTTTTTGCTTTCATACTTAATTAGGTAGCGATTAACGTTACTGTAATAATTATAAACGATAACAACTGGAGGATGACATGGCCAATATTTTGTGGCTTCAGGGCGGTGCCTGTTCGGGCAATACTATGTCCTTTCTGAATGCAGAAGAACCCAGTGCTTGCGATCTGGTGACAGATTTTGGCATGAACATTCTTTGGCAACCCTCACTAGGTGTCGAGCTTGGTGATAATGTTAAAAAAATACTTAAAGACTGCCTCTCTGGCGCAATCAAACTGGATATTTTTGTTTTTGAAGGAACGGTTGTTAATGCACCGAATGGAACGGGCGAATGGAATCGCTTTGCCGGTAGGCCGATGAAAGACTGGGTACGTGAATTATGTGACGTGGCAGACTTTGTTGTGGCGTTGGGTGATTGCGCAACCTGGGGCGGCATTCCTGCTACAGCGCCTAATCCAACAGATTCTCAGGGCTTGCAGTTTCTTAAACGTGATAATGGCGGCTTCTTGGGTGCCGATTTTAAAGGTAAGGCCGGTTTGCCAGTGATCAATATTCCTGGTTGTCCCGCGCATCCTGATTGGGTAACACAAATTCTAGTTGCTATCGCTACCGGTCGTGCAGGTGATTTGGCACTGGATGAGTTTCAACGTCCAAAAACGTTCTTCCAGAGTTTTACCCAAACGGGTTGTACTCGTAATATGCACTTTGCTTATAAAGTTTCAACGACTGAATTTGCCCAACGCAAGGGCTGTTTATTCTATGACCTTGGTTGTCGTGGGCCTATGACACATTCACCTTGTAACCGTATTTTATGGAACCGGGTTTCATCCAAAACGCGTGCAGGAATGCCTTGCTTAGGTTGTACCGAACCAGAATTCCCGTTCTTTGATCTGGCACCCGGTACCGTATTCAAAACCCAAACTGTTATGGGAATACCTAAAGACCTACCAACGGGTGTGGACAAGAAAGGTTATATAAAACTCACAGGTGCTGCAAAAGCGGCAATGCCAGCATGGGCAGAAGAAGACATATTCGTCGTTTAAGGGGAGCATAAAAAATGTCAGCAAATGTACAAACACTGGACATCTCGCCAGTTGGTCGTGTTGAAGGCGACCTCGACGTTCGTGTCGATATCGAAGATGGCGTTGTCACTAATGCCTGGACTTCGGCAGAGTTATTTAGAGGCTTTGAAATTATTTTGCGTGATAAAGATCCGCAAGCGGGCTTGGTGGTTACACCGCGTGCCTGTGGTATCTGTGGCGCATCACATTTAACCTGTGCTGCCTGGGCACTGGATACGGCATGGGGTACAGAGGTTCCTCGCAATGCGATTATTGCACGTAACTTAGGCCAGTTGGCTGAAAGCTTACAAAGTTTACCTCGTCATCATTATGGCTTGTTCATGATTGATATGACCAATAAAAATTACAAGAACAGTCCTTTTTATGAGGAGGCGGTCAAACGCTGGGCACCTTTCACGGGTACTAATTATGAACTGGGTGTGACTATCTCAGGTCGTCCTGTAGAAATTTACGCGATGCTCGGTGGTCAATGGCCGCACTCTAGTTTTATGGTGCCAGGTGGCGTAATGTGTTCGCCTACCTTGACAGATGTCACTCGTTCTTGGTCAATTCTGGAACATTTTCGCACTAACTGGATTGAACCCATGTGGTTAGGCTGTTCATTGGAACGCTATGAAGAAATCAAAAGCTATGATGACTTTATGGCATGGCTGGATGAAAAACCGGAGCACGCTAATTCTGATCTAGGTATGATGTGGCGTATGGGTTGTGATGTGGGTCTGGACAAGTTTGGTAAAGGGTTAGATAAGTTTGTATCATGGGGGTATCTGCCACACCAAGACAAATATAATAAGCCGACTATTGATGGACGAAATAAAGCAATCCAAATGCCGAGCGGCGTATTTGATGGGGCCAATGGAACTCATAAACATATGGATCAGGCGATGACCCGTGAAGATACCACGCATGCCTGGTATGAAGAAGGTGCTGAGGCTGTGCATCCATTTGATCGTACAACTAAACCGATATCAAATAATGAGCATGATTTTGACAAGAATTATTCTTGGTCAACGGCCACTTTGCACGCGGAAAATGGACATCTCGAAGCAGGACCTCTTGCTAGAGAGCTCATCTATGGCGGTAACCATATGGAAGATTGGCAGTATAGTGATCCATTAATACTTGATATGTACAAAAACATGGGCGGAGCAAGCGTGTTGTTACGTCATTTTGCACGAATGCATGAGGTCAAAGCCATTTATCGCAAAATGGAGCAATGTTTGCGTGATTTAAAACTGGATGAACCCTTTTACATCAAACCCAAAGAACAGGATGGTCAGGGCTGGGGTGCGACTGAAGCAATTCGTGGTGCGCTTTGTCACTGGATTGAAGTTGAAGGCGGAAAAATCAAGAATTATCAAATTATTGCGCCCACCACATGGAATGTCGGCCCTCGGAGTAGCGAAGAAGAACGAGGCCCCATTGAGGAAGCGTTGATTGGTACACCCATCGCTGACCCAACTGATCCCGTTGAAGTGGGACATGTAGCACGTTCTTTTGATTCCTGCCTAGTCTGTACTGTACATGCCCATGATGCCAAAACGGGCAAAGAGCTGTCGCGTTTTAAAACATCATAACCATTGAATAGTGTTTATGTTAGTGTCGGCAGTTTGCTCCTGGCCGGCACTTTTTTTTCACAATGCAGAAATCCAGAATAATAAGAATGGAGAATCAATGTGAGCAACCAAGACGATGATGCATTACGCGACCACATCGGTAGATTAATGGCAAATGGTCTTGAAACAAAGACTGAGCCGTTTCCGGAAAACAACTTTGAATTCGAAAGCGTACTGGACGAACTAAGAGACTTGGAGCCGGATGCGCTTGAAGAAAAACTGATTATTTCCGGTTTTGTTGATAAACCATATGGTGAAGACCAACAGCGTTGTCTTGAATGTATGTATTATTTAGTGCATCGAAAGTGGTGTGACTTGCCTGAACTGGCGTTACCGGTAGAAGCTGAGTGGTGGTGCAGGCTTTGGAGAATATAGTTGGCAATACTTGAGGTACAGTGTGATGAGCGAAGAAAAAATCACTTCCCCTATGCAAACAGCAGATGACCAACTGCGTTCAGTACTTGAAGATATTTTAAAACATGGGTTAAAGACTGAAATTGAACCTCGTGCCTATAGCCATGAACAAATATATGAGATCGTGTTCAGGCTACAAACACTCACTAAAGAGGATTACAAGAATAAGCTTGTATTTGCAGGCTTTACTATCACACCCTATAACCCAGGTGATAATGTGGATGAAGATCAAGCCTGTGAAACCTGTATGTACTATCTCGTGCATCGTCGTTTTTGTGAACTTCCCGAACTCATGTTACCCGTCAATGAAGGCTGGTCTTGTCGTTTGTGGCGGATATAGTATGGCGTTTTCAATTCATACTGCCCACGCTAATCACACCGTTTATTTTTCTAGGTTAAGCTTTCCATTTTGCTATAAATTTTTATGACGCAACCCGCATTTCAACAACAATTAAAAACGGCTTATGAAAATGAACGTGATCAAGTGGCTGCCCAGTGTGGTAAAGGGGTTGATTTTGAATCTTTAAATACTGCTACTGGTAATTTTTATCGCAGACTTGATGACACCATTACCGGCGTTTCAGCCCATATTGAGCAGTCTGTTCAATGCCAGCAAGGTTGTACCTATTGTTGCCACTTTAAAGTCGACGTCAGTGCCAATGAAGTGTTTGCAATTGTTGAACATGTTCAGTCAAGCTTTACACAGGATCAGCTTGAAAAACTGGCTCAGAAAGCGACCAGTAATAAAAGTAAACTCACAATGTTGTCGCAGGCAAAACGCATCGAGACTAATATTGCCTGTCCATTACTTGAAGATAATGCCTGTAGTATTTATGCTATGCGACCATCTATGTGTAGAAAAATACATTCGACCAATGTTGATGCCTGTCAACACGCTTATGATAACCCAGAAGATAAAAATATTAAAAATGCGGAACATCCCATTTTATCAGCCATTACCATGACCATGCTCACCGCAGCACGAGAGGGATTTTCTGCACGGGGGCTCGATACAACAGTTTACGACTTAAATGAAGTATTAATTGATGCCTTGAGTGATAGTCAATACAAAAAAAGATGGTTAAAGGGAAAAAAGGCTTTTGTTTAAATGTTAATTCAATAATGTTTTATGTTGGTAATCATCGGTTGTGGTAATTCAAATAGACAAGACGATGGCGCAGGTATTTATGTTGCCCAACAATTAATGTCACTGATGAAAGTAAACCCTGTTGATGAAGTGCGTGTGTTTGATGCAGGTACTGCCGGTATGGATATTATGTTCCAGGCGCGCGGTTGTGATGCACTGATTATCATTGACGCTAATCAAAGCACGTCTGATCCCGGCACAATTTTCGAGGTACCCGGTTTTGAATTAGAGAACATCTCTGAACCGAGCTACAATCTGCATGATTTCAGATGGGATAATGCGCTCTATGCGGGGCGCCGAATTTATCAAGAACAATTTCCTACTGATATCACTGTATTTTTGATTGAGGCAGAAAATCTTAATTTGGGAATTGGTTTATCAGAACCCGTGCAAAAAGCTTCTGACCGTGTACTCGAATTAATCATTAAACGTATCAACTGCTATAGTCAACAATGATGCAACAGATAACCTTAAAGAATGGTAACTTATACTTGGATAGCGAATTGTACGATACCTATTTTAATACGATAAATGCGGTCGCATTACTCAAACAAGAGTCAACTTTTTTGATTATGCCGGTACAGCAAGCAGGCGGTGGACTACTTTTAAAGATCAAGAATGCCAAGGGTGACCGTATTATCCATGCGATAGAATTTTTTCAACAATACTTACCGATAACGAATGAGGCAATCCCTCTGCAAGTAGAATGGAGTTCGGAGCTCTGCGCCTTGAGGTTTTCTTTGCCCTAAATTTGTTCACTTTATAATTTAAGCAATCCCTTGCTCTGTGGTAAATTATGGATATTTATATTCGATTTTAATGTGATCAACATTATTCGAAAATAGCAGGTTTATAATCTGGAAGATTAAGATAAACCTCATCAAAAGTACGATCATTTTGCAAAACCTCAATAACAGCAGGTAATGGCTCTGGTCTTATTTCAGGGAAATCTCTCTCCATATTATCTAAGATTTTGAATGCCAGTTGTTCATGTGGAGGAATGAATTGTGCATTGACATTTTTTTTGTTACCACGAGGATCGACACGGAACCAGCCAAAACCCAGTAAATAGATTGCATTGAGGCCATGTAGGCAATAGGGAGCACAATTTCCTTCTATACTCAACCGTTGATAACACAAACCTGCAGGAATATTGTTGGCGCGCAACAAGGCGGCTAATAAATGCGATTTGGCATAACAATAACCCGTTTTATATCGCAGTACATCCGTTGCAATACAAGTTGTTGGGTTCAGTTTAAAATCCCAACTGTGTTTAATATTATCTCTGACCCATTCGAAACTTAATTTAGCAATGGCAATTTTAGAACACTGATTTTTTGCAAATTGCTGAGCCAAAGTAATAATTTTCGGATGGTTCGCGTTGATAATAGACGTAGCCTGTAAATAGGCTTGTATATCTGAATTAACTTGAATTAATTTCATTTTATTATGTTAAACGTAGAAAAATCAGTTGGATCACGGTTTCTAGCATAAGCTCTTGATTCCACAGCACTTCACAGATAATTGATCCTGCATGATCTGCATTCAGTACATCCTTGTACTTCAAAAAATACCCACCTAACCTAACGGGTGAGGCTAAGATTTTTTCAAAGCACTGTGAAACCAATAGCTGGCACTATAAATCAGCGCCCAACTGATTATTCTAGATTAAATGTTTCTACTTGGCTGGCTGTATCCGTAACATCTGGTTAGCACCGATTTGAAATTCGTATTCGACGACTTCAATATTTGCAATAAAATCAGACTGCGCTAAAGCCTGTAATACGGGTTCAAGGTGTGCTGAAGTTCTGTGTGATAAATCGAGTAAAGGAAATATGCGAACTTCCTTTGCGACACGGCATAACTCCAGCACGGCCTCAATATGAAAATCAAGTTCTAAATGCTCGCTGTATAAAAATAGTAAATGCGAACACAGAGCCAGATCGAATTGACCTTTATCAAAAGGAAGTGCCGGTAACTCACTATCCAGATAACGGTCTTGCAATTTTCCCTTATCAAAGTCTTGTAAAAATTGATTCATTGCCTGCATACGAATTTTTCCTAAAGCATCAGCAGAGCCAAACTTATCCAATCGTAAATTGTCGGCATTAGCAGCAACCTGTTTTACCATATCGTTAAAAAGAGCATCAATTCGCTGGCGAATTTGTTTGCTATTAAATGCATACACCGGATCGGCAGAAATAATTTGACCACCTTGTCCTGTTAATACTGCATTAAAGGAAGCTGGACCATCACCCACTCCCACTATCGATTTTTGTAAATCCAGCTCGCTCAATGTGAACATGGCACAATACTCATCAAAGGATCGTCCCCAAGGGACAACATTTTGTAAATTAAACCCCATCATTTTCTCCTGGCGAAAAAAAAGGCCGTAGATTCAAGTGAACCTGCGGCCTTTTTTAAAATTGAATTCGAAAGATATACTTACATCATATAATCACTTTTAAAACACACAGATTCTCCTCTGGCAATACGTCGTAGCCAGCGCTCGGTAAATAATCTGTTATTTAAAAAATTTGTATGCATAGGTGCAGTATGGGTATTTTTTGTTTTTCAGTCAACTAGAGTGAGGAATAATTTTATTTTATGATGATTAACAAGCAGTAGATTGTAAGTTATTTTCACTCTGTTTATCCTTGAGTTTACTGTCATTTCGAGCAGCGGGATAACTTGCATGGACAGATATATTGCTCCTGCAATATCTGCATTCATCACCTCCGTGTGGATTATGCAGAAGGTAGTGCAATGCAGGGAGCTATTGCCGAGAAATATTGTTTGCACACAATACACCTGGTGCCAAGATCCCTCCTTATGTCGGGATGACAAGGATTTTGCGGTTTCCACTTCCCTTAGTTGGTAATAGTTAAAACATTACAAATGGGTTAATGGTAATTCGGATTTCTCAACGGCTTTACGTAACACGAAACTAGACTGTACGCCACTGACACCGTCAATACGCGTCAGCTTTCCCAACAGAAATGCCTGATAGGCATCCATGTCCGGTACTATTATTTTCAATAAATAATCAGCTGATTGTCCGGTGATTAGATAGCACTCAAGTACTTCCTTCCAGTCGTTGACTTGGGATTCAAAATTTTCAAACCGATCAGGTGTATGCCTGTCCATACTGACTTGTACCATCGCGATTAGCTTTAATCCCAGTTTGGACTGGTTTAACAAAGTGACATGACTATTAATATAACCTTCGTCCTCCAATTGCTTGACTCGTCTTGAACATGGGGAAGGGGAAAGGCCTATTTTGTCCGCAAGTTGCAGATTGGAAATACGCGCATTATGCTGCATTTCGTTGAGAATACGTTTATCTGTTCGGTCAAGTTTCATTGTTTAATGATAATTATTGTTAGGTATTATGTATTATTAGAATAATAACTCTAAATTAAAAATAATAATAGAGATAAATTGCTAATTACATATATTATGTAAAAACATTAGCAATCATTCCCTCAATAAATTGTCTTATACTGTAACTCTCTATAACGATCTTTTTGAGGAATATTACAGACATGGACATTTCACCGCAGCCATCATTTGATCATAATAAATATCAATCTTTTCCCGCTATAACTATGCAACAACGGCAATGGCCAAATAGGCATATCGAAAAGGCTCCGCGTTGGTGCAGTGAAGATTTACGTGATGGTAATCAGGCCCTAATAAACCCATTATCGGTAGAACAAAAGATAGACTTTTTTAAACTACTGGTGAAAATTGGGTTTAAAGAAATTGTGGTAGGTTTTCCTTCTGCTTCACAAACCGACTTCGACTTTGTCCGGTTACTGATTGAGCATGCACTAATACCGGAAGATGTCATCATCTCGGTATTGACCCCTGCGCGTGAAACATTCATAGAACGTAGCTTCAAAGCGTTGAAAGGTGCAAAACAGGCGATAGTGCATTTATACAATTCTACCTCGAAAACTCAGCGAGAGAAGGTGTTTAATAGCGACAAAAAGGCTATTATTGAATTAGCTGTAAAGGGTGCTAAAACAATGCAACGCTGCTGCAATACACAAACGGAAACGATGTGGACTTTTGAATATACACCGGAAAGTTTTTCAGCTACCGAGCCAGAATACGCATTGGAAATATGCAATGCAGTTGCAGAAGTTTGGCAGCCGACGGTAGAAAAACCGATTGTTTTTAATTTGCCATCGACAGTGGAAAATACCACGCCCAATGTTTATGCTGATCGTATTGAATGGTTCAGTAAGCATATTCAAAATCGAGATAACATTATACTCAGTGTACACACTCATAATGATCGAGGCACTGCTGTTGCCGCTGCTGAATTGGCATTGTTGGCAGGTGCACAGCGTGTTGAAGGTACCTTGCTTGGCAATGGGGAGCGCACTGGAAATGCTGATCTACTGATTATGGCTATGAACCTGTACAGTCAGGGTATTGATCCAGAGCTGGATTTTTCTGAAATGGATACGGTAGTAGAAACTGTTAGCCAGTTAAATCAAATACCTCTAAGCCCACGGCATCCATATGCAGGTGATTTGGTCTACACGGCATTTTCTGGCAGCCATCAGGATGCGATCAAAAAATGTTTATCCTGTTATCAGGCTGGAGATATTTGGGATGTTGCTTATTTACCCATAGATCCTGCCGATATTGGACGCAGTTATCAGCAAGTAGTTAGAATTAACAGTCAATCGGGGAAAGCTGGGGTAGCTTATATCATAGAGCAAGAACTTGCTTTACAATTGCCTCGTTGGTTACAGAGTGAATTCAGTCAAATTGTGCAGTCTCTGGCAGAACATAAAGACCGGGAAATTTCGACAACAGAACTGGTTGCGTTGTTTAAGAAAAATTATTTGGAACGAGAGCAAAAGTTCCAGTTACTAAATTTCAAGATTGATAGTGAGCAGAAGGATGTCATATCTGCACGCATAGGTACGGCAAACGGTGAGATTACTTTAATGGGGAGTGGAGAAGGTGCGTTGACAGCATTTATCGATGCACTGCAAAGATATTTAGGCAGAAAAATTGAAATTACTCACTACGCTGAACATGCCATGACTAAGGGCACCAATGCAAAAGCAGTTTGTTATATTCAACTGGACGATAACGGTACATTGCAAACGGGTGTTGCCTGTCATAACGATATTGTTAGTGCATCATTAAATGCAGTGTTAACAAGTCTTTCTATCTGAGAGACATGGTTTAGTTGATATGTCGGAGGCATCGGTTTTATTGTAGACAAACAGTTAGTATCTAAAGTAGGACAATTTATCTAGTACTCCGTCAATAGAATGTTGATGGAGTACTATAATATTAAAAACTCACAAAGGTGGAGTGTTATGAGAAAAATGAAGATATTTGTTATGTTGGTTATGAGTATGCTTGTATCTATTGCACATGTTGCTCAGGCAAAAATTCGTTCTGAAGTTGTAAATTACCAGATAGTAGGGCAATCGTTTCAGGGTTACCTGAGTTATGATGATGCGATCATTGGAAAACGTCCTGGTGTATTAGTTGTACATGAATGGTGGGGACACAATGCATATGCCAGAAAGCGTGCTGATATGTTGGCAGCTATGGGATATACAGCTTTTGCGTTAGATATGTATGGGACAGGAAAACTGGCTGAACACCCCGATGATGCAAAAAAGTTTATGCAGGCAACATTAGCGGATATGAATGTTGCGGAAGCCCGTTTTAATGCAGCAATGCATTTGTTACAGCAACAGCCTACAGTAGTTACAAATAAAATAGCGGCAATTGGGTATTGCTTTGGTGGGGGAGTGGTTTTACATATGGCACGAGTGAGTACAGATTTGGCGGGTGTAATCAGCTTTCATGGTTCCTTAGCAGCAAAATTAACAGCTACACCTGGACAAGTCAAAGCTAAAATGCTGGTATTGAATGGAGCTGATGATCCTTTTGTTACAACTGAACAAATTGATGCACTTAAACAGGAAATGAAAAATGCGGGTGCTGATCTGGAGTTTGTTAATTACCCTGGAGTTAAGCACAGTTTTACTAATCCAGAGGCAGATGATTTTGGTAAAAGATTTAATATGCCATTGGTATATAATGCGGAGGCTGATAAAGACTCCTGGCAGCGTATGCAGGTGTTTTTAAGACAGGTTTTTAAGTAACCTTAAGATGGACAAAGTACTTTTTAGTACAGCAGCTATTGCACTAACGTTTATTGCATTTTTACCGTATATACGTTCAATACATCAAGGGATAACCAAGCCACATGTATTTTCCTGGGTGATCTGGGGGTCAACTACATTTGTAGTTTTTTTAGCGCAGCTTACTGATAGGGGCGGCATTGGTGCCTGGCCGATAGGTATTTCAGGCATCATTACTTTGTATGTTGCTTTCCTGGCATATATACAAAAGTCAGATACTCTTATTACCAGTACTGATTGGTTGTTTCTTATCTTATCAATGAGTTCCTTGCCATTATGGTACCTTACTTCCGATCCATTCTGGGCTGTGTTGATATTAACAACAGTGGATGTGCTGGGGTTTGGTCCAACCTTTAGGAAAGCTTATAGTTTTCCCTTTGAGGAACAATTGAGATTTTTTGTGATTATGGCTGTACGTAATCTGATTTCCATTCTTGCATTAGAGCATTATTCTCAGACCACAGTTTTGTTTCCAGCTGTTATTGCTTCAACCAGTTTGTTATTTATTGTAATGGTGATGTACAGGCGGCAAGTATTAGTCGTTAAATAGTGCAAAATCATGTGATTTTCTGTTAAAAGGTGTTATGTAGAGTTTATGAGGAGGGGGAAAAATGTCAAAAAGCACAGAAAGCTACTGGAATCCATTGCTTTTGGAGAATAAACAGTGCTGGAAACCCATCAATGGTATGAACGGACTTGTAGAAGAATTGACTCTATCCATTGATGAAGAGTCTGGGGATTATACAAGATTAACTCGTTTTCTAGCGGGGGCAGATACCACACCATTGGGTTCAAAAAGTCATGATTATCCAGAAGAAGTCATGATCATTCAAGGGAGGCTTTATGATGTATCTTTTGAAAAATGGCTAGAAACAGGTACTTATGCGAGTAGACCACCTGGAGAGAAACATGGGCCCTTTATGACTAGCGGGGGGTGCGTTGTGTTAGAGATGTCTTTTCCTGGCCAGGCCATAAATGATGCCAGCTCATAATTAGTTGAATTTGCAGATAGGAATAAAACCTTATGTGGTTTGTGTCTGCCGACAATATTAGTTCTAATAGTGCAAAATGATGGTGGAAATTTTTAGTTAATCTCTGTTTGCTTCACATTCTTTAAAATAGTTTATACAACATGCAAAGCATTCTATTATTGTGATAATAATTCTTTTTGATAATCTAAACACATAAATACCCGCTGTTAGTGGAGGAATAAATGCATTTGAATAATGAATGGGAAAACCGTTACCAGCAAAGGCAAACGGGCTGGGACCGGGGTGAAGTCAGTTCTAATTTATTATACTGGATCGAAAGTGAATTGCTGCAACCATGCCGGATTTTAATTCCTGGCTGTGGTAACGGATACGAAGTATTGGCCCTCGCTGAAAAAGGCTTTGATGTGGTTGCTATTGATATCGCTCCCACACCTGTTGAAAATATCAGAAAGGCACTAGATGCCAAAAAATTAACAGCAGATATAATACAAGCTGATTTTTTTACGTGGAATTCAGAAAAACCGTTTGATGCAATTTATGAGCAAACTAGTTTATGTGCTTTGAATCCTGAGCAATGGGTGAGTTATGAGAAATCCCTGTATCATTGGTTAAAACCGGAAGGAAAGTTATTTGCGCAGTTTATGCAAACAAATGTAGAAGGTGGGCCACCGTTTCACTGTGATATTAGCATTATGTCTGAGTTATTTATTACACAAAGGTGGCAATGGAGTGAACAGCATGAAACTCAAGTAGTGCATTCGGAGAATAAATATGAAAAAACTTTCTTGCTTGAGAAGATTAATTCAGTGCTTTGAATAATATTAATTAAGGGTGTTTTTTAGCATGTTTTGTCATTCCGAACGGAGCGAGGAATTTGAAAGTTTAGAAATACAGTTCAAATGAATAATTTCTCGGTACACCACTTCGTTGCCCCTCGATAACTGCTCCTGCGTTACCCTGCTACATGCCGACCATGGCATTATGCATTACCCTATCTTCTGCATAATCCACATGGATGGTGAATGTAGATATTGCAAGGATAAACGGTTACCAAATATTTTGGAAACTTATGGCATATAGAACAGCCTAAAGAATAAATCACTGTTTCTGTCAATTATTATAGTTATTGAACCTAGAAAAATCAGTTGGATCACGGATTCTAGCACAACCCATTGATTCCACAGAACTTCAAAAAAATGCCCACCTAACCGAATGGGTGAGGCTAAGATTTTTTCAAAGCACTGTGAAACCAATGGATTGCACTATAATCTCGCGCCCAACTGATCTTTCTAGGTTGAAGGGCTATATTAATTGTGTTCCTTAATTTTGAAAGGAAGACCTCTATGAAACTATCAACACGAGTATTGTTATCCGTTATTATCGGTTTGGTCTTGTTAACGGTACTGTTTGTCTCCTTTCACACAGTATTCCTGGGATTGATAGTAGATTACTGGTGGTATAGTTCTCTGGATTATCAAGGGTATTTCTGGTTAAGAACATTCTATAAATACCTCATTCCAGGGGGTGTTACACTCTGCTTTTTGTTTATATTTTTTTCCAATTTCTGGATAGCCTCTCGATTTATCGGCATCAATACACCCCAATCTGATAATAATCAGAATAATTTCCTTTCACCCTCCAAGCAGTTGATCAAGAAATTCCAAACTGGATCATTAGCTGTCTATTTTCCTCTATCGCTGATCATGTCAGTGATAGTCGCATTGCCTTTTCACTATCATTGGGAAAAAGCCATTTTGTATTTCTTTGCACCGAGTGCAGGCATTAGTGACCCCATGTTCAATTTTGATATCAGCTTTTACATGTTCTCGCTACCTATCTATCAATTAATTCAAATACAACTTTTTGGCATTACCTTGTTTTTATTTATTGCCGTTGCTTTTCTTTATTGGCTGGAGCATCGGGTCTTTGAAAAACTGCAGTCTTATCCAAAAGGAGTAAAGATTCATTTAGGTATTATGGCAATACTTCTCGGTATCTATGTTGTATTAGGGTTTCTGCTAGAGCGTTTCAATCTGGTATTCAATGATAACCATGAGCCTGTTTTTTTCGGTCCAGGATTTGTAGAAGTCAGTTATCAAATCCCAATGATCTGGATGTCAATTTTTGCTTTTTTACTGATGGCAAGTTCACTCGCTTTTCTATATTTTTCACATGGCAAAAAAGGCCGAAAAAGAAGCGCTGTATTATCAATTATTTTTTTGTTGACCCTGGGTTTGAAAAACACAGATTTTATCCCAGGTTTAATTGATCAATTTATTGTGCAGCCTAATCCAGTATCAACGGAAAAAACTTTTATGCGGTATAACACTGAAGCAACACTTGCTGCCTATGCTTTGGATAATATTAAAACCGTCGATTTTAAGCCAACCTTAACACCATTAGATGACCTGCTTTCCTGGGAGGGTGAAAAAAATCTTGATAATGTGCCGTTATGGGATAGGGGATTATTGAAAGATGTTTATTTTCAATTGCAGGGATTGCGACCTTACTACAGTTTTCTTAAAGTGAGTGAAGATCGTTACTTAATTAATGATACCTTGAAACAAGTCAATTTATCGGCACGGGAAATCAATACTTCACGCTTGCCACAAGCAGCACAAAACTGGGAAAATATACATTTGCGCTACACCCATGGTTTCGGCGCGGTGATGACACCAGCCGCACAAATTGGCGGACAACCACAACAATGGTTTTTGCGGGACCTGGAATTGTCTTCTCCGGTGGATATCTCAATAAAAAACCCAGAAATATTTTATGGGCTGGAAAATTATTCATACGCCATAGAACCTAATGATCTTGAAATTGCAGGCATTACCGGAAACAAGATCGAATCTACAGGCAACTCCTCAGTCAACACTAGAGGCATACCTATCCACTCTTTGTTTCACAAACTGCTATTTTCGATATATTTCCGGGATGAACGCATTTTCTTTTCGGTGAATGTTAGTACTGACAGCCGCATGAAGATTCACCGCAATATCATCAAACGTATAGATCAGTTGGCCCCGTATCTCTATCTTGACAGCGACCCTTATCTGGTCATCAGCAATGGAAATCTTTATTGGATTCAAGATGCTTATACACTATCCAATCAGTATCCTATTTCCAGGCGTTCTATCGCTAGATTTAAAAGCTATGGTAAAGAACAAGCGGTCTCATTCAACTATATTCGTAATTCAGTCAAAATCCTTGTTAATGCCTACACTGGCAAAACTGATTTTTATATAGCGGACCCTGATGATCCTATAGTAAAAGCCTATGACCGGGCCTATCCTGGGTTCTTCAAATCATTAACTGAATTACCTCCTAGTTTAAACCAGCATTTACGTTATCCACGGGATATGTTTTATCAGCAAATGCATATTTATAAAAGCTATCATCAAGCCGCCCCAGATTTGTTTTATCAACAGGCTGAAACCTGGGGTTTCCCTGAGCTGGAATCGAAACAATTAAAACCTTATTATCTAACAACTGCATTCCACGATTGTGATAATAAACAACAATTCGTGCTGTTAACATTGATGACACCGGTAAATTTGGACAATTTGAGTGCTTTCGCCACGGCAGGCACACTCGATACCGAAAAATGTAATGAAACATATAAGCCGACAATTACCCTGTATAAGGTTAAAAAGGACATTCAATTGAACGGTCCTGTTCAAATCAGTGCTTTGATTGATCAGGATCCGGTCATTTCGGAACAATTAACCTTATGGGGTCAACATGGCTCAACTGTAGTTCGCGGTCGAATGATACTATTACCCGTTGGCAATACAGTGCTTTACTTGCAACCAATCTATCTGATCTCAACCAAAACAGAAATTCCTGAGTTAGCACGCGTGATCGTTGCCAATGGTAATGAAATGGTTATGCACAAATCGGCAACCGAAGCCTTTAAACAATTGCAAGTAAAATTAGGGGCTACTTCAGCTCTGATCTATCCGGAATTAGATAAAAAACCAGCGAAATCCATTTCATTTCCGACATCAATGCCTTAAGAAAAAACTTTGACATCATCATTGAAAAATTAAATTACAGTTTGACCTCTTTATTCTCTATAGGCTTATGGCAGTATGCCTGATTCCATTTTATCAGCAATGATAGATGCCATACTAGCGTTTTGAGCTCTCAATCCAGAAATAACTCCAGCCCTATCTTCTACACTCCGGTTTTGACTTAGTTTGCTTTTACCCTTGATAGTCAAAATGTCTATTTCAAAGCCGACAATCATTTTCATCATGGTATTTATTTTTGATTCTGAAATATTATTTAAGCTCCATAGGTTTTCAAAAAGTCGCTCATGCTTTTCAGATAATTGTTCTAAAATAGTCAGCAGTTTTCCATCTGAGACTAACTTAGCTTTCCCCCGAACCTGAACAGATTCAAAATTCCAAGTAGGTACCATCTCCTGACTAACATACCAATTAGGAGAAATATATGTATATGCGCCTTTGAAAATAACAAGCAAATCCGCTGCTTTTTCTAACAAAGCCAATTGCGGGTTTTTAATAGCAAAATGCCCATAAATTTTATTCATTTCCTTATCAATAACAAAAGGAACATGATTAACAAACAACTCACCCTCACTTGTGGTCACTAAATCACCAAAACTCCATTGCTCAATAAATTCAAACAATTCATCTTTGCTTTCGATTTCAAATACTTTAGGTGTGTACATTTATTCCTCTTTTATTAAACATTAACTTCAAAACCTTACAAGCTACATTGCCACCTCTTTTCCCCAAGTTTTCAGATGTAATTTCTCTAAGCAAAATTTTTATATGATTATTAGGAATCCCAAATGACTCAAGATTTTTTTTCTATCGTCTTTAACAATTTCCTTTTAGTATCCAGAGAGCGCCCCGCAAAACAATCAATACTGATATATGTATAGTACTCTGGTTTTTCTCAACTATAAAATCAGAATGGGTGCATTTTATTCCTAAGTTTTATTATTTATATTGTTACACATCAACCCAACTATTTATTAAAAGTCGATTGAAAGATAATCATTGCCCCCCTGCCAAAACCATAAGTCGTTAATGAAATACTGGCAAATAAAAAAAGCTGGAAACAAATTGGAAATATTCCTTCTGGTGCAAAGCCATCGGCTTTAGCATCTAACATAACAGGAAAAATAGACATCAATAAAAACAGGCTTGAATTGGTAAAGGCTCCAATAACAATCGCCCATTGTACATGCCATGGTACAAACCAATGGGGTCAGACTCGATTGAACAAAGAATATATGATATGCTCTTGATATTATTCAAAGCAATTAACTTTAGGCAGTAGAAGAGATGGCGAGACACCCGCGATTTGTACTCCAAGGGCAACCCCAACATGTTATTCAACGAGGAAATAACCGAGATATAATTTTTGTAGTCGATGAGGACTATCAGTATTATCTGCAAAAGTTGGATGATGCTTGTAAAAAGTATGACTGCGAAATACATGCTTATGTTTTAATCATGAGTGTTCCCATTAAAACATAAACTTGGAAGGAAACACCCTGAAAACTAGGGCTCTAAAGCCCACCAAGACGAGTTTCTTCATATTTTACAAAATATGCTGCCAGCGATAAAGGAGACGAAGGT